>CAZJHX010000049.1:23119-66382 GCA_964545715.1 uncultured Myxococcales bacterium | reverse complement strand
CACAGCACGCGTCGAGTCTTGACCGTGGCCGGCCCGGCGCACCGAGCCACGATCGCGCCGGGCGGATCTTGCTCCAGCATCACCACGGCGATCACATCGCGGCACGGGGGAGGCGCGCTATAGGTCACCGTGTCACCGTTCGGCGCTAGCTGCTTGGCCGCCACGATCGCCAGCTGCGGATCGGAACCAGATTCTCCGGTATGGCCCCCAAGTGTCGCCCGCATGGCTGCGAGCTCAGGCGCGAGCCACACCTCCGCACTCAGAGGCAAGTCTGCCCGAATACGGACCGCCAGCTCTTCGGGGGTCAAGCTCATCGCCCGCTCTGTAGCTGAACGAGCCGCCTGCTCCCAGCCAGCTGCCCGCACGCACCGCCGACGTCGCGGCCACCGCTTACCCCAGCAGCACGTCCGCCATGGAGTACCGCCCCGCCTTGCGGCCGGCGACCCAGGTGGCCGCCCGCACGGCGCCGGCGGCAAAGATGCCCCGGTCGGTCGCGCGATGCGTCAGCTCCAGACGCTCGCCCTCGCCGAAGAAGAAGACGGTGTGCTCGCCCACGACGTCACCGCCGCGAACGGTCTGCACCCCGATCTCGTCCGGCTTGCGGGCGCCGATGTCGCCATGGCGCTCGAACACGGGGTCCCCGCCGCGGGCGTCCAACAACACCTGCAGCAGGCGCAGCGCCGTGCCGCTGGGGGCGTCTTTCTTATGGCGGTGGTGCGCCTCGATGATCTCGATGTCGTAATCGCCGCCCAGCATGCGCGCGGCCTGATCGATCAAAGCGCAGAGCGCGTTGACCCCGACGCTCATGTTGGGCGCCTGCACGATGGGGATGCTGGCGGCGTGGGTGTCCAGCGCGGCCAGATCCGCGTCGCTGAGGCCGGTCGTACCGATGACCATCCCGACCCCATTAGCCGCGCACCACTCAGCGTGCTGGACGGTAGCGGCGGGCGCCGTGAAGTCGATCACCACGTCGACCTCGCCCGCCAACGGCTCCGGGCTGCCGTGAAGGGTCAGGGTCTCGTTGTCGAAATAGGGCGCGCCCACGCCCAGCGCGGTCGGGCGCTCCCAGACCCCCGTCAGCTTCGCGTGTTCGGCCAACGCGGTCACAATCGCGCGACCCATCCGGCCGTTCGCGCCCGCAACGGCGACTCGGACCGGCTTGCTCACACCAGCCCCAGGCCGTGCATGGCCGCACGCACGCGCTCGACGCTTGCCGGCTGCAGCGGGCCCAGAGGCGCCCGAACCACGTCGGTCATGTTCTCCATCATCGCCAGCGCGGCTTTGCAGGGCACTGGGTTGCTCTCGCAGAACAGCGCGCCAAAGAGCGGGAAGAGGCGCTTCTGCACCGTCGCCGCCTTCTCGACGTCGCCCGCCCGAAACGCCGTGTAGATGGACTTCATCTGCGCAGGCACCACATTGGCGGCGACTGAGATCACGCCATGACCGCCCACCGAGTACATCGGCAGCGCCAGCGCGTCGTCGCCGCTGAGGACGCTGAAGGAGTCGGTGTCCACGCCGGCGATGATCTGCTGCACCTGGCCCAGATCGCCCGCCGCCTCTTTGACCGCGATGACGCTGTCCAGCTTGGCGAGCTCGTGCACGACCTGCGGCGACATGTTGCAGCCGGTGCGCCCGGGCACGTTGTACAACACGACGGGCAGCCCGCCCTCGGCCGCCACGGCCTGGTAGTGAGCGGTCAGCATGGCCGGACCGGGCTTGTTGTAATAAGGCGTCACGACCAGGGCCACATCCACGCCCAGCTCGCGCGCAAGGCGGGTCCACTCCACGGTCTTCTTGGTGTCGTTGGCGCCGGTGCCCGCGATGACCGGAACCCGACCGCCCACGACCTCCACGGTGGTGCGCACGACCACCTGATACTCGTCCATACTCAGGCACGGGGTCTCACCGGTGGTGCCGCACGGGACCAGGCCGTCGATTCCTGAGTCCAGTTGGCCTTGAATGTGCTCGCGCAGGGCATCTTCGTCGATGCTCCCGTCCGCCTTGAAAGGCGTCACAATCGCCGTCATCGTTCCAGTCAGCCGCATAAGAGAACCTCTTCTTTTTCTATCGATTGCGCGGAATTACCAAGACGCGGCGCGCTCTCTCAGCACGCTGATCGATCATCTCGAGCGCCTTCTCGATCGCCAAACGCACATTGATCTCGGTCTCGTGGACCAGGTGGTTGCGCAGCATGCCCTTGACCCGCAGATCGTCGATCTCGCCCAGAGCCAGCGCGGCGCCCTTGCGCACACGCGCCGCCGGATCGCGCAGGAACGGCTGCACCTCAAAATACATGCGCACACCAAAAGCCCGGGCCAGCGCCCGCAGGCACGTGGCCTTGAACGAGCCCTTCTGGTTCTTGGTGTACAGCAGCGTCATCAGCACCTCTTCGGTGCGCTTGGTCGGGAAGTACTCCAGCGCCCGGATCGCGTTCAAACGCATGCGTGGGGGCGACTTTCGATCCACCGCCATCTCCGCCAGGATGCGGTTCGTCGCGTCCGCCTTGCCCGTCCGCAGCATCACCTTTTGACTGGGAAAGCCCCGCTCCGAGGTCAACAGCGTCTTCACAAGCGACCGATGGTCGTCGGACGGTGGGCCAGCCCACGCCGTCACGGCGACGAGCTGGGCGCTGATGAGGATGGTCAGGAGGGTCTTCACGGTCGCAGAATCCATGCAATCCCTTGCAACGTCAAGGAGTACAACGATCTTCCGGCCTATGTTAACGTCCGCCTCCATGAGCAACGCCAAGACCCTCATAGAAGCCGCATTTGGTGACAACAGCGTGCTGCCGGAAGCCGAGAGCGCTGTCCGGCAGACCGTCGATGACCTGGATAAGGGGCGCATCCGCGTGGCAGACCCGACCGGGGTGCCCGGCGAATGGACCGTCAACGCGTGGGTCAAGAAGGCCATCCTGCTGTTCTTCAAGCTGTCCAACATCCGCGACTTCGAGGCCGGCGATCTACGCTACCGCGACCTGATGCCGCCCAAGACGGACCTGGAGGCCGCTGGAATCCGGGTGGTGCCGCCGGGTGTCGCCCGCTACGGCAGCTTCCTGGAGCGCGGCACCATCATGATGCCGAGCTTCGTCAACATCGGCGCCTACGTCGGCGGCGGCAGCATGGTCGACACCTGGGCCACGGTCGGCAGCTGCGCGCAGATCGGGCGCGGAGTTCACCTCAGCGGCGGCGTCGGGATCGGCGGCGTGCTGGAGCCCCCGTCAGCCAACCCGGTGATCATCGAAGACGGCGCCTTCATCGGCAGCCGCTGCATCGTAGTCGAGGGCCTGATCATCGAGAAGGAGGCCGTGCTGGGCGCCGGTACCACGCTGACCGCAAGCACGCCGATCATCGACGTCACAGGTCCCGACCCGATCACTTTGAAGGGGCGCGTACCGGCCCGCAGCGTCGTGATCCCAGGCACACGCCCCAAGCGCTTTGCCGCCGGCGAGTACAACCTGCAGTGCGCCCTGATCATAGGGCGGCGCAAAGAGTCCACGGACAAGAAGACCAGCCTCAACGACGCTCTGCGCGCCTTCGACGTGCAGGTTTGAGCGCCCTCGCCGACACCACCATCGAGCTCTGCCGGATCTCCAGCGTCACCGGGGACGAGGGCGAGATCTGCGACCACGTTCAACAGCGCCTGGAGCGCCTGCACAGCAACCGCGGGGTGGTCGCTCGGCACAGCAACTCGCTCGTGCTGCGACCTCACCGACGCCTCGGCGTGCCGCTGGTCGTGCTGGCGGGTCATCTGGACACGGTGCCGCCACGCCAGGATCGCCCGGTCGGAGTGCACACCGGCGACTGGCTGGAGGGCTGCGGCGCCAGCGACATGAAGTCGGCGCTGGCCGTCATGCTGCACCTGGTCGAGGACCTGGAGCCCGACGACCTGCCTGTCGACGTGGGGCTGTGCTTCTACGAAAAGGAAGAGGGCCCGTTCAAGGACAACTACCTGGGTCCGCTGCTGCACCTGGAGCACTTTCTGGGGGACGCCGCGCTGGTCGTCTGCATGGAGCCGACGTCCAACAAGATTCAGATGGGCGCGGTCGGGTCGATCCACGCCACGCTGACCTTCACCGGCCGTCGCGCCCACAGCGCGCGCCCGTGGCAGGGCGAAAACGCGATCTACAAGGCGGCCCCGCTGATGACGCGCCTGGCGGAGATGAAGCCGCGGGAGGTGGCCTTCGGCCCGCTGGTCTTCCGAGAGGTCGCCAGCCTGACCATGGTCAGCGAAGGCGGCACCCGCAACGTCGTCCCCGACTCGTTTGTCGTGAACCTGAACTACCGCTTCGCCCCCGGCAAGTCGCTGGACGAGGGCTGCCAGGACGTGCGGGAGCTGGTCGCCGGCGAGGCGGAGATCGAGTTCACGGACCTGTCGCCCAGCGGCCGCGTGTGTCTGGGCAATCCGCTGGCGGAGTCCCTGCTGGCCCTGGCTCCGGAGCCCGAGCCGAAGCAGGCGTGGACCGACGTGGCGCGCTTCAGCGAGATCGGCGTAGACGCGATCAACTTCGGCCCCGGCGACGGCGCGCAGGCCCATCAGCACAACGAAGGGGTGGCGGTCAGCGCCATCGAAGCCAGCTACCGTATGATGCGCGACTGGTTGACCTCGCCCATTCCTTGATAGCATCGCCGCGTGTCCACGCTGGTCATTGTGTTGTTGGCGCTGCCCCTGGCTGCGCAAGCCCCGCCTCCCGGAGGGCTGCCCGCCGAGCGCTCGCTGACCGTCGACACCACTTTTGATTACGCCGCGGATGACCTCGAGGCGCTGCGGACCCGGGCCACCGCGCTGCGCCGCGAGCTGAGCAACGGCGGCGACAGTCTGCGCGGCGACCTGGTCGTGCATCGAGAGCGCTCACCGTACCTGAACATCGCGCCTTTCGACGCCGCGGCCAACCAGGCCATGACCGCCTATCTGCGCGAGCGCCAGTCGGCGATGCAGCCCGCCATCGACCCCGATCCGGCGCCGCTGGATGCCGCCAAGCGCGCGTTGGACGACGCCCTGGTGCGCCGCTTCGCGTGTGCCGAGAGCTGCGAAGACCACATCGCCGCCGTCGCGCAGGCCCGCCAGACGCGTACCGCCCTCCAACAGCTGAACGCCGCCCGGACCGCCGCGGCCACTATCGAGCGGCAGATCATCGCGCATCAGCTGAACTACCTGCGTCGCGTCCGCGAGGACCTGCGGGTTCGAGAGCGCCGCCCGGGTGAGCCCGCGATTGGCGAGCGTCTCTATCAGCGACGCGCCATCGACGTAGAGCTGCCCGAGGCGATGAAGCGCGAGGTGGAGGCCCGCGAAGCCCGCAAGCTGGCGGCCGCCGAGCAGGCCCGAGACAAGCGGCAGCTGCTGACCAACATTTCAGAGGCATGCGCGGCCCGAGATGAGCGCCGCGGCTTCAAGCAGACCTACGACACCCAGCTCGAGCTGGAGGGCGAGAAGACCGCCGCGCTGGCCGAGCGCTCGGACAACAACCAGGTCACGCACGACGCCTACAAAGACAAGATCGCCGACCTGCTGAAGGCCGTTCGTGGGGGCGCGGACGTCGGCGAGTCGTTTGACCTGCTGCACGTGGAGCTGTCCAATCGCCTGACGGCGGCCCTGACGACGCGAGATCAGGCGCGTGATCAGCTGTCTCAGGCCAAGCTCGACCTCGCCAGCGCCGAGCGCGACAAGACCGCTGCCAAGGGCGAGATCCCCGTGCTGGCGGTGGCCCCGGACGAGACCGACCCATGCTCTGAGGAGGGCCGGGAGAAAGAGGCGGCCTTGCAGCGCGCCCAGTTCGACGCCGCCAGCGCCCGGGCCGACGCCGAAGAGAGCCGCGTAGCCCAGTTCCAGGCGCAGGCCGAAAACGCCGCGCGAGAAGCGTCGCTGGCCGAGAAGACCTGGGAGCAGTCGCGAGAGCTTCTGCGCAGCGTGCTGCCTCACCTGTCGCCGGGCTATCAGGCCGAGCTCTACAAATACGACGGGCGGTTCTTCAAGCGGCTGCTCAGCAACGTCGTGTCTCTGGTCAGCGAGTTCTTCGAGCACACGGCGATGCGTGTCCGGCAGCTGCGCGACCTACCCGGACAGTTCTTCACCTGGGCCGGATTTGCCACCACGCTCAACGCGCTGTTCTGGCTGGCGCTGCTGCTTTTGATCGCGCGATTAGCCCTGGCGCAGTGGCACCTCTGGCTGATCGCCTTCTGGGATTGGGCAACGGGGCGTCGCTACCTGCAGCGTGTTTTGGAGGCGCTGCACACGCTGACCAAGCTGGCCAGCGTCGTGGCGCGGCCGGTCATCCTGCTGGTCGCGGCCGGCTACGTGGCCGACTATCTGGGGCGTCATCACCTGGAGGTCACGACCTTCTACGTGGTCTTCGAGTGGGTGATGCTCTACCGCATCTTGCGCAGCATCTCGATCGCCTGCTTCATCGGCCCCGCCTGGCCGGCCGATCGCGCCCGAAACCTGGGGCGCGCTCTCGACCGCCAGCCCGTCCTGGACCGCGAGCCCGAGACAGCCGCGCTGAGCGACCGCTCCCTGCACCTGATCATCGTCTATTTCGTGTGGCGCACCGCGGTGCTCACGTCCGTCGAGCTGATGCTGGGCCAGGACTACCTCTACCACCTGTGCCTGGACGTGGTCGGCGTCGTCCAGTGGGCGCTGCTGGGTGTGCTGATCGTGTGGTGGCGCAGCCGAGTCGCCGCCGCCTACCTGGTCTCGGAGATCCCGTGGGGCGCGCGCTTGGTGAAGCAACACCACGACAAGCTGTGGTTCGCGCTCCTGGTACTGCCGATGGCGGTGTTGATCGTCGCCAAGCAGGCGGTCCCGTGGCTGCAGGAGACCTTCAGCGGGGCCGGCCCATTCCGCTTTATCACGCGCTTTTTGTCGCGCCGCGCCATGGAGCAGGCTGCGGCAAAAACGCACGCGACCGTCACCGCCTCCAAGAAGCACAGCGTGCTGCCGGCCGACTATGTGGACGCGTTCACCCTGCGTCCGCTCAACGACGAGCAGTACATGGTGGCGCCTCGCAAGCCCGTCCAGGCCATCCGCGACCTGTTCGACTTCTGGTCAGAAGAGAAGCGCGAGGGCTCGGTCGCCATCATCGGCGAGGCCGGTATCGGCAAGACCACGCTGATCCGGCAGGCGGTCAAGGCGCTGGACGTCGACGACGACAAAGTTCTGCACGGGCGCCCGGACCGCAAGCTGAGCACCGAGCGCGACGTGATCGAGTTCCTGTCCGCCACGTTCGGCTTCGAGGAGGTCCCAGACACCCTGCACGCCCTGGAGCAGGCCATCCTGGACGACCCCAATCCGCTCGTCGTGATCGACGACGCCCACCACTGCTTTCTCAAGACCATGGGCGGCCTGGTCGGGCTGGACGCGTTTGTGCACGTCGTCAACGTGACCTGCACGAATGTCTTCTGGATCACCGCGTTTGACGCCTATCCCTGGTTCTTCATCAAGAACCTCAAGCGCACGGAGCCGCCCTTCCGCCACATCATCCACCTCAAGCCCTGGAACAGCGCGGACATCGAAGGGCTGGTCATGGCGCGCAACGCCGACTGCGGGTACACCGCCACCTTCCAGGATCTGGTGGTCGACCGCAGCGCAGGCGGCCAGGCTCAGTACGAGGTGGTCAAGACGGCGCGCAGCTACTTCCGCCTGCTGACCGACGTGACCGGCGGCAACCCCAGCGTCGCAATCCGCTATTGGCTGGGCGCGCTGCGAACGGAGCCGGGGCGCGGGCGACTGCTCCGTGTCGGCTTGTACAACCCCGCGCCGCCATCCGTGCTGGCCACCGCGTCGGCCGAGGTGCTGTTCATGCTCACCTGCATCGCCGAGCACGCCAGCATCAGCCAAGACCAGCTGGCTCAGGTGCTGCGCCTGCCCGCCGACAACGTACAGCGGATGCTCAGCTACTGTGAGGAAAACGCCATCATCTTCCGGCAGGACGGCGTCGTCATGCTGGACCTGGACAACTATCGGGAGATCGTGCGCACGCTCAGCATGCGTGGGTTCATTTACTTTTAGACATGACCGACGAACTCTTTCAAAACATAAACTTCGGCCGCATCTTGCTGGCGGCGTCCATCGTGCTGATCGCGGCCTGGACCGCGCGGCAGCTGACCACCAGCGCCGAGCAATACGCCAAGCGCTACATCCGCCACCGCCTATGGCTGATGAACGGCACCGCCGTCCTACGTTTCATCATCTATATCGTGGCCATCGTGCTGGCAGCGCGCACCCTCTTCACGTTCAGCCAGGAGGCGCTGCTGGCGTCGGCCGGCGCCATCGCCCTGACCTTCTCCCTGGCGTTTCAGGACCTGGCCTCGTCCTTTGTCGGCGGCATCACAATCCTGGTCGACCGCCCGTTCCAGGTGGGCGACCGCGTCCAATTCAAAAACCACTACGGCGACATCACCGAGATCGGGCTGCGGTCGGTGCGGCTGCGCACGCTGGATGACAGCATCGTGTCCATCCCCAACAACCAGTTTCTAAAGGAGGCCGTGTCCAGCGCCAACACCGGCGAGCTGGACATGCAGGTGGTCATCGACTTCTACGTGGACCCGAACTCGCCGTTTGCGACCGCCAAGAAGCTGGTCTACGAGGCCGTCGTCACCTCGCAGTACGCGTATCTGGCCAAGCCCGTCGTCATCCTGGTGGAGGAGAAGATCGTGGACGTGGTCTTCACACTGCACATCCGCGCCAAGGCCTACGTCTTCAACACCCAGTACGAGAGGGCGTTTCAAAGCGACGTGACCGAGCGCGTGAGAGAGGCGTTTGCGCAGCACGGCATCCTCAGCGCCCAGACAAACCCGGCGGACGCCCGGCTGCCGTCCGAGGTGGGGCTGCCACATTGAGGCGACGCTTTCTGGCCGGGTTTATCCTCCTGATCGTGGCTATGAGCGCGGGTGTCACCGTCGCCGCCACCTTCAAGAACCTGCAGGTGCTGCCGGCGGACATCACCCAAGCTGACCTGGACGCCACCATGACGCGCTTCAGCGAGGCGCTGGGCGTCAGCTGCGCGCATTGCCACGTGTCGGACCAGGCGCCGGAGGACGACACGCTGCCCGCCAAGAGCACGGCCCGCGACATGATCCGCATGACCGTGGCGCTGAACCGCGACTTCTTCGGCTATGAAGACGCCCCGCTGGTGACGTGCCTGACGTGCCATCAAGGCCGTCGCGCCCCTCAAACGCGGCGTCTGCCCTCTGAGGATCCCGACAGCTTCCCGGCACCCCTTGCCGCCCGAGCCGCCGAGCCCGAGTCCCACAGCCCACGACGCCTCCCCGAGTAGGGTCCCGCATCCCCGAATTGTGACACTAGCCGCCCCCCGGGCGGGGTCCACAAACCCCTGCGCGCCATGTAACCACCTGAATTAACAACACCTTCATCAGAACAACTCCTGGCATCGGTCTTGGAAAGTGTCTGCGGCAACAACGACTCTCCGGAGGTTTCGCCGATGCCCGTTTTCGACACGATCAAGCAGTCCACCGCCGCCATCGCTGCCGGCAAGAAGAGCCACCCCGCCAAGCGCCGCACCCCCAAGCCCCCCGCCTTTCGCGAGGATCAGCGCCAGGTCCTGAGCAACAAGATGGCCATGTTGGTCTGGAAGCTCACCTCCCTTCAAAACAGCCTCACCAGTCCGCGCGACGCCCGCAACGCCGACATGAACATCTCGGTGCTGGCGAGCGCCCAGATAGCCAAGCTGCAGCCGGTCCTTGTCCGGGCTCGTGCGCTCAAGCAGCGCATCGACAAATTCCCGAGCAACAGCCCGCCGCCAACCGCGGCCTGGCGCGCCCAGATGACCACGTTCGAGACCGCCCACTCGATGGCCAATACCGAATACAAGCGCCTGGATCAGCAGCTTCAGGGCCGCATCTCCACCAATGGGAAGGAGGCGGAAGACAAGATCCAAATCGCGCACAAGGTCGGCACCGGCGCCAAGATAATCGGCTCGGCGGCGCTGGGTGTCGCCACCGGAGGCGTCAGCGCCGGTTATCAGATCGCCGCGGGGGCCGCCTACGGGGCCGCGACAGGCCTGGCCGGCTCGGTATCTGAGCAGCACCATTATGATGGCGAGGTGGCGCTTGGCCGCACTGCAAAGGACACGGTCATCGGCGGCGTGGTCGGCGGCGTGTCCGCTGGAATCGGCTACCAGGCGGGTGCAGCGGCCGCGGCGCGAGGAGCCACCCAGCTGCAGTCCGGCGCGGTGAGCCAGGTCGCCGGTGTCGCCGCCGACGAGCTTATGACGCGCAAGAAGGCGCCATCAAACTAAGCCGGCTGCTTTGAACCCCGCATAGAGCGCCCACGCCATGCCTGCCGCGAACGCCGGCGTCCCAATCCATCCGAAGACTATCTTGAACAGGGTGCGTACGTTGATCGTCTGTGTCCCTTTCAGCAGCCCCACCCCTAAGACCGCGCCGACAATCGCCTGACTGGTCGACACCGGGACGCCGATCATGGCGTAGAAATGCACCGTGATCGCCTCGGAGAGAATCGCGATGAACGCCGTGAAGGCATCCAGCTGCACCAGGTCCTTGCCCACCGTCATCATCACCTGCCTGCTGTAGGTGATCACGCCGGCCGCGATAGCCAGCGACCCGATCAGGCACGCGTTGAAGGGGGTCAGCCCGCCCGGGCCGGCAAACGGTCCCGTCACGTTGGCCACGTTGTTGGCGCCCAGCGCGTAGGCGCCGTACGAGCCGGCCCCGATCAGCCCCCAGCGCAGGTATTTATCGTATTCGAACAGGCTCAGGTTGGCGCGGTTCAGGATGGCCCCCACCACGAAATAGAGGACGATGGTGACCAGCGCCGCCCCGATCGGAGTGCCGACCCAGCAGAGCACCACCTTGGTCAGCGACGAGGTGTTGAGGTTGGACTCCAAGATGCCGACCAGGACCAGAGCGCCGACCACGGCCTGCGAGGTCGACACCGGCAGCGCCAGCGTGCTCATCAGCGTGACGGTCAGCGCCGCAGAGAGGCCCACCACAAACGCCAGGTTGGGCGTCAGCGGGCTCAGCTGCTGGTAGGTCTCGATGCCCGCCTGGCCCTCGAGCAGCGCCCCCAGGATCACAAAAAACGAGCACAGCACCGCCGCGGTCCAGAACTTGACCATGCGCGACGCCACCGCCGTGCCAAAGACATTGGCCGCGTCGTTAGAGCCGAGGGACCAGCCTAAGAAGATTCCTGAGAGGACCTGCCACAAAACCCGGTGCGGCCCCTACAGCTGCCGCTTGATGGCGGTGATCGCTGAGCGGTCGGCGACCTCTTCGCAGCGGTCCGATATCTCGCCAAACAGCAGGACCACGTCCTTGAGCAGCAGCTTGAGGCCCATGTCCATCTCGCGACGGAAGATGTCGCGCAGCAGGTCGCGCTCCAGCCGGTCCGACTCGCTCTCTTTCAGCTCGACCTCCTTGGTCAGGCTCAGCGTCGCCTTGGGATTGGCCATCAGCGTGGTGACGGTCTTTCGCGCCAGCCGGAAGCCCTCCATGTTCACTTTGAACAGATGCTCGAACTTGGCCTTGAGTTCGTCGGGGATCGCCACCCGCTGGCAGCTGAGCGCAAACGCCACGGTCTCGGCGATGTTGGGCAGCTTGTCGTAGGTCTCCAGCAGGCCGAGCAGGTCGCCGCGCGACTCCGGCAGCAGCGCCTTGCCGTACAGCAGGTACTCGATCTCGCGGCGCTGATCATCGGCCTTGGACTCGGAGCGATGCGTCTCCTCGACCCCCTCTTCAAAGTCGTCGGACAAGCCCTGAGCAAAGAAGATGGTCATCGCCTTCTCGAACCGATCGAAGCACTGGTCGCAGCGGTCGAAATACCGCTCCAGCATCTCCTCAACGTTGTCTTGTTTCTTCCAGAAGCTCATACGGTCTTTCCTACTCGTCGGGTTTGGTATCCGTTCCCATACCGCCTGTCAAAACGAGCTTTAAGGCCTCTTCGACGTCCATCTCGGCCGTGCTGACACGGTTTTTGGGCATGTAGACCAGAAACCCGCCGATCATGTAGCTGAGCGGCAGGTAGACGCCCACGTGACCGCCGTCGGTCGGGGCTGTGGTCGTGATGCCGACCATGTGGGCGTCGCCGCCGAGATCGACGTGCACCGCCTCGCCGGTGGGATGACCGCCCGCGCCCTTGTGAAAGAAGTCCAGCAGGTCGCGGACCGAGCCATACAGGGTCTTGACCAGCGGCACCCGCGAGAGGATGTCCTCAGCAAAGGCGACCACGCTGGCGAACAGGTACAGACGCATCAGCATACCGACCACCCAGATGC
This sequence comes from uncultured Myxococcales bacterium, assembly GCA_964545715.1. Classification (GTDB taxonomy): domain Bacteria; phylum Myxococcota_A; class UBA9042; genus CAZJHX01. The sequence continues at coordinate 54,138 of CAZJHX010000049.1, read as the reverse complement.
ACGCCGCGGCAAAGATGGCGCCCATCGCGGGGAACGCGGGCAGGTAATCGCCCAGAAAATAGCGCATCAGCGCGTCCAGCCACTGAACCGAAGCAAAAACAACCCAGGCGGTCAATATCACCGGAACGACGACAACCAGCCCCTGCAAGAAGATGCCGAAGTGGCGTCGAACGGCTGTGGTCGCTTTCACGGCGAGTGCTCCTGTGGCGTTGGTCTGAGGGTGCCGGGGGGTAACCTACCAGACTTCCTACGCAACCGGGTCTATACTGCCCGGCAGGCGAAATGGACGGGAGGTGCTCAAAGTGTCTGTGTTCACGCGATGCGTATGTGTGATTACCGTGTTTCTCATGGCGTGCGCTCCAGAAGACGGCGCCCCGGGTCCCGCCGGCGCCGCGGGGGCAAAAGGCGACAAGGGCGAGGACGGCGGCGCCTGCACCAGCGAGATCAAAGACGGACTCAAGACGGTGACGTGCACCGACGGCACCAGCGTGACGATCCACGACGGCGAGGACGGCGAGGACGGCATCGACGGCGAGGGCTGCATCATCACGGACCTGGACGACGGCTCCAAGCAGCTGGACTGTGCGGACGGCACCAGCGCCACCGTGCGGGACGGCAAGGACGCCGAAGGCTGCACGGTGACCATCAACGACAACAACTCAGCCACGATCGAGTGCCCGGGCCATGACCCGTTTGTGGTGCCGCTGGATCCCGGCACCGGCGGGACCACCACGCTGAAGGGCAGCGTGACCATCGAGAACGCGTTGGACCTGCAGCAGATCGACGGCTACCTGGAGATCACCGGCAACCTGACCGTCGCGCACGGATTGGACGTCGTGGACTTTCCCACGCTCATGTCGGTCGGCGGCGACCTGATCGTCAGCAGCGCCACCGTGACCGACCTGCTGCTGCCGGCGCTGCAGTCCGTGGGCGGCAGCATCCTCATCGCCGACAACGAGGCGCTGGCCAACGTCGACTTCGGTGCTTTGGAGGAGGCCGTGACGCTGTGTGAATTGAAGCAGTCCCCGGCGCTGCCGAAATGTCTGGCCGATGCATACCTTCAGGAGCTGTGCATGGATTACGCGACACTGCAGCTCAACAACGACTGCACCTGCGAGACGCCCGAAGGCGGAGAGTTGGAGGTCACATGTCCGTCCGAATAACCCTGGCGATTCTGGTCGCGACCCTGGTCAGCTGCGGCGACGACGAGACGGTCCCGCAGCAGGCCGAGCTGCCGTGCACGCCATATACAACGCTGTGCGTGGCCGACAGCGTGTACGTGTGCCAGCCCACCGGGGAGATCACGCCGTCCAAAGAGTGCCCAACGACCAACGGCTGGGGCTGCCTGGACGGGCGCTGCCAGCGACTCGACGGGGGCGATGACACCGGCACTGACGACACAGGCACCGAAGACACCGGCACCGAAGACACCGGCACCGAAGACACCGGCGAGGACACGGGCCCGGCAGGATGGACCTGGCTGGTCGACGCCAACGATTGGGTCGGTGTCGATCTTCAGGACGACCCGTTCGTAAAGGACAGCTCGGGGATCGTCGGCTGCGGCGACTCCGACATCCTTGTTGAAGACGGCATCGACGATAAGATCTACTCGGTGTACACGACGGAATGTGCCTGGCATACGGCCGTTCAGGGCATCAAATACTCGATCCCGGCCGGGGCGCCGATGCGGACCGAGTTCTTCCACTTTCCCATCGACAAAAACGATGGACCGCACGTCTTGTCGCTGCACCTGGGCGACCCGCCCGAGTTGGTGTGGCAGGACGAGATGGAGGTGCCCGTGGCCAGCACGGGGTGGTTCAACGGCGAGTGGACCTCTGAAAAAGAGTGGCCCGCCGGGACAAAGATCTGGTGGAACCTCGCAAACCACGGGACCAATGAGTGGTCTTTGGTGTCGGTGGAAGTCGAACGCTAATTTCAGTACGCTGTCAGGCGGGTCGCAGGGAAGAAGATCTACGTCTTCGGTTGGGGAAAAATCATGAAGTTTAACGGCGTTGTCGCACTTGCGATCGCTCTGTTTATGTTTGTGTCGTGTTCTGATGATGATCCGAGTGGTGGGGACGTCACGCAGGTCACTGACGAGACGACCGGCGGCACGGATGACGGGGACACGTCCAGCACGGACGGCAGCGATGTCGAGGTCACCACGGCCGGCGATGACGGTGACACGGGCGACACCGGTGACGTCGAGCAAGACGAGCCGGGCGCGTGCTGCCTGAGCACCACCTGCCAGGTGCTGCGAGCCGAGGAGTGCAAGGCCGCGGGCGGCTCCTTCCACGATCCGGGATCGACATGTGCCGACGTCGAGTGCGCGGCCGGCCCGTGCTGCGAGGGCGCCGGCTTCAACACCTGCGAAGAGCGCAGCGTGGTCAGCTGTGCTGCAAACGGCGGTCAGTTCCTGGGGGCCGGGTTTGCGTGCACTGAGGACACCTGCGGCGCGACGTTCGACGGCGCGTGCTGCGGCGTGGACGGCGCCTGCTCCGTGGGCTCACACAGCGCGTGCCTTGCGGGGGGCGGCAGCTGGCTTGGGCCGGGATCGCTGTGCGATCAGCTGGACACCTGCGTGAAGAAATCGGGCGCCTGCTGCTGGACCGACAAGGGCGGCTGCACCCTGGTGGAAAACCCAAACACCGACTGCGAGGCCTTTGAAGGCGCCAAATATCAGGGCGACGAAACGATCTGCGAGCCGGGCAGCTGCGGCGGCGAGACCGTGGCGTGCTGCCTGGAGTCCGGCCTGTGCGCCGAGCTGAGCGAGACCGATTGCGCCAACTCGGGTGCACCGTCGGCCAACGGCGAGACCACGTGCGATGAGAACCCGTGCGCCCTGGTCACCGGCGCGTGCTGCGAGGGCGGCGCGTGCAAAGAGCTGTCGGAGACGGCCTGTACGGGTGCCGGCGGCGTGTGGAGCGGGGCGGACGTCGCGTGCGACGCGACCGACTGCAACGCCCCGGACGGTGCGTGCTGCGAGATCTCGGGCAAGTGCACGGGCCAGAAGGAGGCTGACTGCCTGGCGACCGACGGCAACCAGTGGTTCGGCGGCGGCACCACCTGCAACGACCCCGAGGTGACGTGCATCGATCAGGGCCCGCAGTGGTCGTGCTGCCTGAAGTCGGGCGAGTGCGAGGACAAGACCGAGGCGGCGTGCGAGGGCGTGCAGGGCGTGTGGACCAAGAGCTTTGCGTGCGAGGCCGTGCAATGCGCCGAGGCGTCGGGTGCATGCTGCGCCGGATCGGGCGGCTGCCAGACGGCCAACAAGACGACCTGCCTGGGCGAGCTGGCCGGTCAGTTCATGGGCGCGGCCACCAGCTGCGACGGCACGATCTGTCCCGTGGCGGACTCCGCGTGCTGCTACCCGGACGGCACCTGCTCCAAGACCAAACAGGTCACCTGCGTCGGCGGCGGCGGCACCCCACTTGAGGATGTGGTCACCTGCTCGGGCATTACGTGCGGCACCCAGAAGAGCGCGTGCTGCGACGCGGCGGGGCTGTGCACCGAGGAGACCTTCGTCGCGTGCGCCGAGAAGGGCGGCGTGGCCGGCGCGCCGGGCTCCACGTGCGTCGACAAGCTGTGCAGCCCGCCCAAGCACGCGTGCTGCCTGCCCAACCTGGAGTGCGGCAATACGACCGAGCTGGACTGCACTGCGAAAGAGGGCATCGTGCACGAAGGCGAGGCGTGCGTGGACGTGATCTGCATCGCCCCCGACGCCGGCGCGTGCTGTACCGCGGGCGGCGCGTGCGAGCTGCACTCGCATGACGGCTGCGAGGTCGTCGGTGGCGCGTTCCTGGGTGAGGGGATCCCGTGCCTGGACGCCGAAGGCAAGCTCGTGTGCGAGGATCTGGAGCCGGGCGGCTGCTGCATGCCGGGCTTCCTGTGCACCGAGAATACCGAGCCGGCCGAGTGCTTCGCCAACGGCGGCTTCGTCGAGCCCGGCGAGCCCTGCGCCAACATCAAGGCGTGCGAGGCGCCCGAGGGCGAGGGCAACTGCTGCTTCGGAACCACGTGCTCCATCCTGAAAGGTGTCGACTGCCAGGAGCAGGGCGGCGCTTTCCTGGGCGAAGACGCAAGCGCGTCGTGCGAGCCCAACCCATGCGTACCCACCGGCGCGTGCTGCGTGGCGGAGACCTGCACCCAGCTAACGCAGGCGGACTGCGAGGAGCTGGACGGCGGCTTCAAGGGCATCGGTGAGGCTTGCGGCGACGTCGAATGCGAAGAGAACCTGGGCGCGTGCTGTCTCGTCGCGGGCGGCTGCTCGGACACGACGGAAGAGGGCTGTACGGCCCTGGGCGGCGCATTCGGCACCATCGATCACCTCTGTGACGAGACCCCGTGCGGCGAGCCCGCGGCGTGCTGTCTGGAGGATCCGGACAACGAGGGCGAGGCGACCTGCCTGGACCTGCCTCCCGTGGACTGCGTCGAGAACGGCGGCCTGTTCCAAGGTGGTGGCGACATCTGTGCGGACGAGGGTGTCGGCGAGGATTGTGGTCTGGCCATTATCAAGGGCGCGTGCTGCACGCCGGGCGGGATCTGCCTGGAGGCGACGCCCAACAAGTGCCTGGACCAGAACGGCAGCTTCATCGAAGACCTGACGTGCCTGGAGAACCTGTGCGCGGGCGACCCGGTCGGGCCGTGCTGCGACAAGGTCAACGCCGGAGCGGACGGCCTCGGGGTATGCGAGGTCAACACCCAGTCCGGGTGTCAGAACAAGCCGGACACGCTGTTCGGTGATCCCGACGGCACCTGCGACCCGAACCCCTGCGACGCGCCCGAGGTCAAGGGCGCGTGCTGCCAGGACGACGTCTGCACGGTCAAGTTCGTGACCGACTGCAACGACGCCGGGGGTATCCCGTACGACGAGCCCACGTGCATCGAGAACCTCTGCCAGGGTGGTCCGATCGTGGCCTGCTGCAAACCCGACGGCACCTGCACGGACACGGGCAGCCAGACGTGCAAAGACGAGGAGAACGGCGTGCCGGGCTCGGTCGGCTCGCTGTGTAGCCTGGTCGCCTGCGCGGGACCCGGCGCCGCACCGACGGTGTGCTGCATCCCGGACACCAGCCTGTGCTCCGTAGAGACAGTGCAGGGCTGCGAGGACAAAGCCGGGCAGGCGCTCGCGTCGCCGGACGGCTGTGTGGCGGCAGGCTGCTCCGCCATGCCCACCCTGCCGTGCTGCAACGCCGGTGGCGGCACCTGCAGCATGGACACGGCGCCCGACTGTGAAGCCAAGGACGGCGTCGTGCTGAACCTGGCCAACGACGACGATGACTGCTCGTCGTCTGAGATCGCTGAGGACTGCCCGGGTGGTCTGACAGGTGCCTGCTGCACCAAGGACGGCTGTGAGGACCTGGACTCGGCGGACGCGTGCATCGCCAAGGATGGCTCCATGTTCGGCTACGGCACCACCTGCGCGGAGGGCGTCTGCGCCGACCACGGCGAGTGGGGCGCGTGCTGCCTGCAGAACCTGGTGTGCGTGCACCAGCTGACGGACAACTGCCCGGGCGCGTTCAACGCGGGCAAGGGCTGCTCTGAGGTGACGTGCTCGATCAGCGACCTGCCGGGCGCGTGCTGCGACGGCCCGTCCAGCTGCTCGGACGCCAGCCTGGCTGACTGCACGGGGACCGGCAAGATCTATCTGGGTGCCGGCACAGCCTGCGAGGTGGACGGGCCCAAGTGCGCGGGCGCCGTGGGCTCGGGCGCGTGCTGCAACATCACCGACGGTGGGTGCGAAGAGACGCCCTCCGCCGAGTTCTGTACCGACCCGCTGGTGTTCGTGGCGGCCGCCAGCTGCGCCTCAGACCCGTGCCCCGAGGTGGTCGCGCCGCCGGCAGCCTGCTGTACGGGCGCTGGGGGAGACGTTTGCGAGTCCTTGAACGAGGAGGACTGCACCGCGAAATCCGGCAAGTGGTTCGACGCCGACACCCTGTGCGCCTCCAACCCATGCGGTGAGGGTGGACCGGGCGCATGCTGCGACAACGCGGACGGCGCGTGCAGCCAGCAGACGCAGCAGGAGTGCGTCGGCGACTTGAACAACTACATCGGCGAGGGCGTGGCCTGCGACGCCACGGTCTGCGCGGACTTCGGCCCGGGCGCCTGCTGCATGGACAAGGTCGGCGGCGAGCCGGGCGAGAAGACGTGCTCGGTGCTGTCCGAGGCGTCATGTGTGAGCGCGGCCGGTACCTTCTCGGGCTCCGGTACCACGTGCGAGGACCTGGACGCCGAGGGCGCGTTGATCTGCACCGGCGACAAGCCGGCGGCGGCCTGCTGCGAGAGTGATGAGTGCACCTTCAAGGGGCTGCTGGACTGTGAAGATGTAGACGGCGTCTATCAGGGCGTGGGGACGACCTGTGACGACTCGCCGTGCAAGGCGGCCGTCGACCAGGACGGCGCCTGCTGCGCGTCAGACGGCAGCTGCACCTTTGTAACCGCGACAGACTGCGCCGGCACCAGCGGCAGCTTCAAGGGCGTTGCGCTGAAATGCGATGCCATCGACTGCACCGACAGCGGTCTGGGCGGCGGGTGCTGCAACGCCGGTGCGTGCACGTTCGTGTCGCCGGAGAAGTGCGTGGAAGACGGCGGCGGACCGCAAGGCCTGTTTGTCGTGTGCGCCGACGTGACCTGCCCGGGTCCGACGGAGGGCGCGTGCTGCAGCCCCGACGGATGCACTGAAGGCGGCGAGGCCACGTGTGTGGGCGACGACGTCAGCTTCGAGGGCGAGGGCACGTTCTGCTCGACAGCGACCTGCGGCGACGCGACCACCGAAGTGGCCTGCTGCATGCCGAGCGGCGCGTGCGAGCTCAAGCTGCCGCCGGACTGCGCGGCGGCGGGCGGCGGCTCGCTGGGCGCCGACTCTCCATGCGAAGACAGCGCGTGTGGCGGGCTGGGCGGCAGCTGCTGCATGGCCGACGGGACCTGCCTCGACCTCAAGGTAGAGCTCTGTGAGGCGGCCGGTGGCAGCTTCCAGGGTGAGAACTCCGAGTGCGCGACCACGCAGTGCGTCGAGATTGGCGGTGGCAACGAGCAGGCGTGCTGTCTGCCGGACGGCTTCTGCATCGACACCGTCCAGGAAGGGTGCACGGAGCAGAACGGCGTGTACAACCCGACCGCCAAGTGCGAGGACGGCGTTGTCTGTGAATCGCCGGATCCGACGGGCGCATGCTGCAACACGGAGACCTTCGAGTGCACCACCGAGACCGAGGTGGACTGCATCAAGGCCGACCTCAGCTACGCGGGCGACGACAAGGCGTGCTCGCTGGAGATCTGTGGCGCGCTGGGCGCGTGCTGCCTGGCCAACGGGCAGTGCTACGAGATCAGCTCCGACGCGTGCGTGGCGCAGGGCGGGTCCTATGCCGGCGTCGCCAGCACCTGCGTGTCGGGCGCGTGTGGCGAGGTCGGCGCGTGCTGCGCGGCCAACGACACGTGCGATATGGCGCCCAAAGCCAACTGCGAGAACGACGGCGGCAAGTTCCAGGGCGATAAGGTCACGTGCGACGCTGTAGTGTGCAACCCCAACGTGTTGGGCGCCTGCTGCCTGTTGGACGGCACCTGTGAGTCCAAGAGCGAAGGCGACTGCACGACGGCGGACGGCGCGTGGACCAAGGATGGCGACTGCAACACGCTCGAGTGCGTGGAGAAGAAGGAGGGCGCTTGCTGCACAACGGGCGTGTGCGCCATCTCCGACCAGCCTACCTGCGAGGGTGGGGGCGGGTCTTACAAGGGCGACTTCGTGTCCTGCAACGGCATCGAATGCGGAGGCGTGAACCTCAATGAGGGCGCGTGCTGCACGACCGCGGGCACGTGCGAGATCTACGACGACCTGCTGTGCCTGTTCTTCAACGGCGAGTACAAGGGCGGCGGCACCGTGTGTGGCGAAGAGACCTGCCCAGCCAAGGTGCCATGCTGCCTGCAGAACGCGACGTGCGAGCTGATCACTGAGGCGGATTGCGACGACCAGGGCGGCGGCTGGAGCCCGGCGGCCGGTGACTGCGACATCCCGTGCGGCGCCGGCGGCGTCCTGGGCGCGTGCTGCCTACCGAGCGGCTCCTGCATCCAGGACACGCAGAAGTCCTGTGTGGCCCAAAACGGCGCCTTCTCGGACTATCCGGCCTATTGCGGCAGTCCAGCGGTCACCTGTGTCGCAGCGACGACCGCGGCCTGCTGCACGCCAACCGGCTGCGAGGTGCTGCAGCCCGACGACTGCAGCTCCAAAGCCGGCATCTCCGAGCCTTTGGGCACCGACTGCAGCCCGGATCCGTGCGTGGGCGCGCCCAGCGGCGCCTGCTGCAAGCCGGATGGAAAATGCGTCGATGACTCGACAGCCGACGACTGCACCGACTTCTTCGAGGGCAGCTACGGCGGCGACGGGTCGGAGTGCACCGACAACGACAACAACGGCACCGCCGATATCTGCGAGCTGTAGAGCACTATGTTCCGGCGCGCTCGCTCAACCGGGCGGGCGCGTCTCCTCGTCACACCACCGCACCAACTCGGCGACGCACGCGCGACCGTCGTGATGCCACAGCATGGACGGGGTCCCCATCGCGCCCGGCGGGCAGAGACGGGTGACGCCCAGCTCGGCCAGGCGGCGCTTCAGGGGACCGTCGGCGCCGGCGATCGCCGCGCACTGCAGATAGCGCCGAACCGGGGTCAGCAGCTCGATCAGCGCCTGCGGGCCCTGCAGCGGAACGACCCGAGCAAAGCGATCGAGAGGTGACGGCAAAAACGCGGTAACCGGCTGAACGATCACGGTGCCCTGCAGGCGATCGCCAGGTGTCAGAACGCGGGTCTCGCCGCCCATCACGTCGTCCAGCGTCGCCTCGTCCAGCGCGCGGCGCAGGCTGGCGGCGGTCTCGACCGTCAGGCGACGGGGCGGCAGCCGTCCCAGCCAGTGCGCCATGTGGGTGGCCAGACGCTCGGCGAACTCGACCGGGCTCACAGGGCCCCCGGCTTCCACAAAGCAGGCCTGCGGGGCCAGGCACGCGTGCTGATCGAAGACGCTGAAGTCATAGGCGATTCGCTCGGCGAGCACATCAGCGGCTGCAGCGTCCGGAAGCGCGGCCCGGCCGATCCAGGCGAAGCCCATCCGATGCCCGTGCCACGTGGCGCTCAGCTGCGGCCACCGAGAGCGCAGGCTGGCCAGCGCGCTGTCTCCGCCGTACGCGATCAGGTGGTCGATCGCGCCCATGAACTCGGCCTCTGTCGCCGTGTCGGCGCTGTCCCAGTGCACAACCGCCAGGCATGAGGCCAGCTCGGGGTCCACCTCCGCGATCGAGCGCGCGTACAGCGGCAGATAGACGGGCTCTCCGCGACTGACGCGGCCCAGGCACGCCGCCTTGACCAGAAACGAGCGCATGACCGTCAGGTGAGGCAGCGCCGGAATGTTGGCGCTGAAGATGCCGCCGATCAACTCCGGCCCGACAGCCGTAACCGTGCCCTTGGGCGTCTGCACAAAGCCGTCCAACGCGTGACGATCACCCAGCTCGCCGTCCAGCGTGGCCAGCAGGTCCGCCTTGCGACTGGACAGCTGCTCCAATTCGATCGCGTGCGCCACCATCTCTGTGGAGAAGCCGGCCACGTCCGAGATGCGCGACACCGCCTCCCGCCGCAGCGGATACCCGGGCTCCAGCCAGCGCGCCGCGACGCCGTCCAGCACCTCGACGATCTCGTCCACCGTCCGCCGGGCCAGTACCCGGGTGCGCTGTGCCCGCAAATACGCCGCCAGCTTGGCGAGATCCCCCGGGCGCAGCGGCCCTTTGGCCAGTCCGCAGTCATCGGGCAGCCAGAGCGCCTCGGTCAAATCAGGTGTCGTCCTGTTTGCGCAGAGGCACCAGCTTGGGGCGCAGCATCTCCTCGACGGTCAGCGAGCACCCTTTGGCGTCGGACCCGGCCGCGCGCCCGATGATGTCCCATCCGTGCTCGTCGACCAGCCCCAGATCGTCGGTCTGCAGCACCATGGGCCGCTCGATGTTCGTCAGATCCAGGTGCCACAACAGGCCGCGCTCACCCAGCACAGTCGGGCGACGGCTGGTGGGATCCAGCACGCGCGTGCGCGTCCAGTGCGGATTGACCTTGCGCCGGTTCTCCGTCGTGCCGGCAGCCAGCACCCCGTCGTAGAACTGGCTCGGCAGCTCGGTCATGCCCAGCAGGTTCACGCAGCGGTCGGGGGCGATCTCCAGGCGATCCGACACCGACCGCTCCAGCCACGCGCGGCTCACCTCGCGACTGCGTCCCTTGAAGCCACCGGCGTCCATCGCGCGGCTGCCTGGAGCGCAATAGAAGCGCGCACCCTGCTCGCCAAAGGCGTCGAGCAGGTGAACAAAGCCAAAGCTGGCGCCGATCAGCGTGATCGGCACGTCGTCCTCCGCCGACGAGATCAGCGTCGCCACCAGACCGTCGGTATCCAGCCCGTCGCGGCCGATCAAAAAGCGCGACCCCTCCACGCCGAAGTGCTCGATGAGCCGCTCCATGCCCCAGGCCATGATCATCTGCGGCGCCAATTCGGGGGCCGGCGCAAGCACCAGAATGCGCGTCTTGCGGCCGTCGTTGAGGAGCATCCGCGACGCGTTGACCGCGATGGCCCGATCCATCAGCTCCAGGCCCTCGCCGCTGAACAGGCTGCGACTGCGCGCCGCCCCGCTCGTGCCGCTGGACTCGAAGACCTGCGCGACCTCGGACTCCTCCCCGGTGAACAGGTCGAACTGCTTGAAGGCCACCGTCGGCACGGCCGGGATGTCCTGCCAGCGCGTGACGGTGTCCGGCGTCTTGCCGGCGCGGTCGGCCATGCGCTGAACCACGTTCAGATGCGCGTATTGATGCTCGAAGACCCGAAGAGCCAGCGCGTTGAAGCGCTCGTCGTCAGCACCATCCGGGCTGTCGATGAAAGCGGCGACGTCGGCGGCGAGCTCACGCATGCTTGAGAAGGTGGACCGTTACGGACTTGTCGTCAACGTACGGCTGCAGCCAGGCGCGAATCTCATCGGCCGTGGCGTCCATCTCGGCGGCATAGTCGGCCACCGTCTTTTGCCCATCCACCCAGTCGGGTGCGGCGCCAACCGCAACCGGCACGGCGTCGTCGGGCAGCGTCGGCACGTCCTGCGGGGTCGCAGACAACCGCTCGTCGGTGGCCGCATACGCAAACAGGTACGGCGGACGCCCCAGCTTCTTCTCAAACGTGTATGCGTACGCGCTCATCCCGGCGCACACTCCGTCCCCCAACGCCATGAGCGTCGACGCGTACCGCCCGGTGAGATCCCCGGCGACAAAGACGCCGTCGCTGGACGTCCGCATCCAGCTGTCGGCCACGACAAAGCCCCGCTCATCGCGCTGGACGTCCAGCCCCGAGATGTCGAACGTGGGCGTCAGCTCAAAGGCGTTGTAGTCCATGAGCACGGCGCCGCACGGCAGCATCAGCTCGCTGTCCTCGTCGCGGATACGCACCCCGTCGACCCGATCGTCGCCCAGCACCTCTACCAGGCGGCCGCGATCGATGATCCTGACGCCGCCGGCCGCGTCGCGCACGCCGTCGACGATCTCGTCCAGATGCGCCGTCTTGGCGTTGCCGACGATCACCAGCCCACGCCCGGCCGCGTCCTTGGCGCAGGAGCGCAGCAAGCTGGGGAAGTGGTCGTAGCCCTTGAACGTGATCCGCACACCGCGCAGGTAGAAGTCGGACTCGTTGGCCAGCGGCCGAAAGCCGGTCGCCAGAACCACGGCCAGGGACCGCAGCGTCCGCCCGTCGTTGAGGGTGGTGACCAGCAGCGGGCCGTCGCGCTCGATATGCTGGACCAGGCCACTCACGACCGGGATCTTGAGCCGCTCCACGTCGGCCATCAGCTTGTCGGTCAGCTCCTGCCCGGCGTACGCCCACCCGGGCCCGGTCATCACGCACGAGCCCCACCGCAGCAGCCCGCCGGGGGCGCCGGACTCGACCAGGCACACCGACCCGGCCAGAGCGTGGTAGCCCTTGACCCAGCGAACGCGCGTCGCCGCGGCCAGACCCGCTGGTCCGGCGCCGACAACGACCACGTCATAGTCGTACATCAGATCCCCAGCAGCTCGGCCAGGCCTCCGGCTGCCAGCACGCGACGCCAGTGCGGGTCCAGCCCGCTCGTCGGCAGCACCGCCTCGCCGAAGCTCAGCGTGCCCGCCTCTAGATCCAGGTGGACCACCTCGCGCTCCAGCGGCTTCTTGTCCGCCAGGCCGGGACACTCGACCGCCACCAGCCCCAGGTTCAGCACGTTGCGATGAAAGATGCGCGCAAACGACACGGCCACCACGGCCTGAATCCCTGCCAGCAGAAACACCCGCGCGCCCGTCTCGCGACTGGACCCGATGCCGAAGTTGCGACCGGCGACGACCAGGCTGCCGCTCAGATTGGCCTGGGCCGCGCTCTCACGCCCCTCGACCGCGCCCAGAAAGCCGCTGCGGACCTTGGCGTCGTTGAGGCTGTAGAACTTGCTGGGGTGCAGCACGTCGGTGTTGACGTCGTCGCCCAGCACCAGCGCCGGCCCGATGAGGAGACTCATGTGATGATCTCTCGTGGATCGATGACGCGGCCCGCAACCGCCGCCGCCGCCGCCGTGCGCGCCGACGACAGGTAGATGCGGGCCTCGTTGCTGCCCATCCTGCCACGAAAGTTGCGGTTGCTCGTACTGACGCAGACCTCACCTTGGGCGAGGATCCCCTTGTCGATACCGCCGCAGGCGCCGCACGCGGACGACGTTACAATGGCGCCCGCCGCGACCAGCTCCGCCACCAGCCCCTGGGCCAGCGCGTCCTGGTAGACCTGCCGGCTTGCGGGCGTAATCACCAGCCGGACACCCCGCGCGATCGAGCGTCCGCGCAATACCTCCGCCACCTCTCGCAAGTCCGAGACACGCCCGCCACAGCACGACCCGACAAACACCTGGTGAACCCGCTCATCGCCCGCCTGCCCTGCCGGCACTACATCCGCGGGGCTGCCCGGACGCGCGATCAGCGGCGACAGCGCCGACAGATCCCACGTCTGGTGCTCCACGTACGCATCGGCGTCACCCGGTCCCCAATCATCCAGCGGCCCCGGGTCCGCGCCGTCTCTGGTCGTCATGTACTGCCGGGTCGCGGCGTCGGGTACAAACAGGCCGTTCTTGGCGCCGCAGTCCACAGCCATGTTGGCCACCGTCATGCGGCCGGACATGCTCAGACCGCTGGACCTGTCGACAAACTCCAGCGCCCGGTAGCGGCCGCCACCCTCGCCGAATCGGCGCATCATCTCCAGCGCCACATCCTTGCCCACGACGCCCTCGGGGATGTCCCCGACCAGGTCGATTCTCACGGCCTCGGGCACTCGAACGAAGACGCGTCCCGTGGCCAGCAGGCCCAGCACGTCGGTCGAGCCAAAGCCCGCCGAGAAGCTGCCGATCGCACCGCCCGTCGTCGTATGGGAGTCCGCGCCACAGATGACCGCGCCCGGCCGGCACCGATAATCCTCGACCAGCAGCTGGTGGCTGATGCCCTGATACAGCAGGTCCGTCGAGATGCCCTCTTCTTCTACAAAGTTCAGGTACTGCCGTAGAATCGCCGCCCGCTCCGCCGTGGCTGGCGGCACGAAGTGGTCGGCGGCAAAGAAGCAGCGCGATGGGTCATGCACATGCCGCCCGGCCGCACGCAAGCGCTTGATCAGCAGCGCGATGGTCGCCTCGTGACCCAGGATAAGGTCGGGCTCGATGCACATATAGGCGCTACCCGGCTCAGGGGGGGCGACCGCCCGGCTGCGCAGCGTTCGCTCGGTGACCGACTTCATCAACCCAGGGTTCAGCCGCCGCGACGCTTTCGCTCGGCGCCGCAGACCTCGGCAAACAGCGTGTCCAGCTGGCCCTCGGCGACCCCGAGACAGGTCTCGTTGTACCGATCGATCGCCTGGCGCACGCGTGAGAAGGACTCGCGCGCCCAGTCGGGCCGGCGCGACTTGATGCTGGAGAGCACGGCGGTCAGCGTGTCGTCGTCCATCGGCCAGCCGTGCTCCTGTGCAAAGCGCCGCAACAACGCCCGTCCGGAGTGCTTGCCCACCACGTAGCGATGCTCGCGCCCGACCATTGCCGGGTCGACGCTCTGATAGGTGCGGGCCTCTTTCAGCAGGCCGTCGACGTGAATTCCGGACTCGTGCCGGAAGGCGTTCCAGCCGACCAGCGGCTGATGCTGCGGCACCACAAAGCCGGTCAGTCTCTCGACCGCCTGGCTCAGCTGCACAAAGGCCTCGAACCGAAGGCCCGTCGCCTGACCCAGCAGGCGCTGACAGGCCGCGGCGACCTCCAGCAGACTTGCGTTGCCCGCTCGCTCGCCCACCCCGTTTACGGTGGCGGTCGGCCAGCGACATCCGGCCTCGATAGCCGCAATCGTGTTGGCGGTCGCCATCCCGAGATCGTTGTGGCAGTGCACACCCCACTCGACGCCGTCAAAGCCGTCTCGCATGCGCGCGAACGCCGCCAGAGCGCCGGACGGGGTCCACTCGCCGACGGTGTCGCACAAGAACAAGCGGTCGGCGCCCGCACCGAGGGCCACCTGCAGCGCGCGGTCCAGCCGATCCGGATCGGCGCGCGATGCGTCCTCCGCAACCACGTTGCACGTGCGCCCGGCGGTCGCGATAACGCGCACGACCTGCTCGATGCGGCGCAGCAGACCATCCTCGGTCAGCCCAAGGCGACGCTCCCTGTGCAGATCACTGACGGGGCAGATGACGAACACCTCGTCACAGCCACATGTGATCGCCAGCTGACACTCCTCGATCAGCGCACGTACGGACGCGCCTATGCGGGCCTGGGTGCGGCCGGTTGCGGCGCTCAGGAACTTGCGCTCGTCCTCGGAGACCGCCGGCATCCCGGCGTCCAGCCACCGAACGCCGGCGGCGGCCAGCGCGTCGACCAACGCCAGCTTCTCTTCCACCGAGAACCACACGCCCGCGGTCTGCTCCCCTTCGCGCAGGGTGCAGTCCACCAGCCGGACCTCGGTATCCTTCGACAAGCTCATAACCAGGTGTGCCTCTCGCGCGCGCCTCTCACCGCGCGCTCCTCTCTCATAGCATCCGCGTAATAATACCCTTCTGAGATGGGTTGTGTCGGCACTGAAATGCCTCGGCGCTTCGCAAGCATGCTTCTGCGCTCGAAACACTGGGCCCGGCCTTGCGCCGGACTGTTCCAAAAGCGGGGGTCTCGGCCCAAGAAGCAGAACTCCATGCACTTGAGATGTTGCAGGTGGTGCTCGAACTCCTCGATGCCGCCCTCGTCCCGGCTGTCGCCGAAGTAATCGGCGATTTTGAAGCCCAGGCTGGAGTAGGTGTCGGCGCGATCGGCCCCATGGGCGCGATAGAAGTCGCCGAAGCAGCTGCGGTCCGTGATCATGTTGAACGACTCGGGCCGCTCGTATTGCGGTGACCCGGGCTCGAGCTGCACGGACCAGCACATGAGGCGGCGCGCGCGCTTGTACTCGGCGGCGATGCGGTTGATCTGCTGCTGAGTGCGCCGCGCAGAGTCGATCCTCTCCCCCGGCAGCGCGATCGTGTAGAAGACGTCAAACGACAGCTCGTTCTCGTCAAACCAGTCCAGCACCTTGAAGAGCTCGGCGTCGGTGTAGAAGGGCTGCTTGTTTTTGCGCCGGACCGCCTCGTCACCGGTGTCCGGCGACACCGCGATGTAGCTCTCGGGCGACGGAAACGTCCGGCGGAAGTCGCGCACGAAGCGCTCGGTAGGTACGCCCCAGCACTCGAAGTAGAAGTCCACCTCCAGCTTCGCGGCCCGAATCTGCCGAAACAGCTCGATGTAATAGTCGTCGCGCGTCGGCGTCGGATCGAAGCACAGCGCCATGGTCTTGTAGCCGAAGCTCATCGCCAGGCGGATATCCTTCAGCACGGCCTTTTGAGAGCGCCACACCAGCTTGTTGCTGCCGTTGACGCGGCGCAGCGTGTCCCGGTTGCCGCCGCAGAACGTACAAAGCCACGGGCAGCCGCGACCGATGAACAGCGGGAAGAACGCCCGGCCCATGCTGAGCATCGACTGGTTCTCAGCGGGCGAGAACTCGCGACCGTAGGCCAACGGAAAGCCGAAGCTGGCGGCGTAAAGCTCGGGGTGCTTCATGACGCTCAGGTCCGCGAAGACGAGGTCGTCGACAGCCGGCACGTCAAAGGCGATCGGGGCCGCGGGCGTCTTTGAGTTGTCCCGCACGCGGCCATCGGCGTCCCGATGCACCATGGCCGGCACGCGTCCGAGGTCGCCCCCCTCCCGCAGAGTCTCGACCAATATGGCTGCGCTGGCCTCGGCATGACCGGGCAGCACGGCGTCGATAAAGTCAAAGGTCTCGACGATCTCCTGCGCGAAATAGCCGGCCGTCAGCCCGCCCAGAAACACGAACGCGTCGGGGTGGGCCTGCTTCAGCGCGCGCGCCACCTCGATGGCATCGTAGCTCTGGTAGTGCCAGTACAAGGACAGCCCAATCGCGCGGATCGACATGCCGTCGTGGGCCTTGACCACGCTGTAGCTGTTGTCGTTCAACCACTCCACGCCCAGGTGGACCAGCTCGGTGCGCAGCCCTCGGTGGCGCATGAAGTGCCCCATCGCCGGCATGCCCATCGGCATGTAGGTGATGTTGAAGAAGTCCCCGAACGGGAGGTAATGGTTGTCGGCCTTCGGCGTGTGCACGAAGAGGCAGTCGAGATCGGCGTGAGTCATGTACGCCTTACACTACTTATATGAATGGGACTGGGTTCCCAGTGAACGGCGGGCGCGCTCGTTCGCGGCGTCAAGGCCGCAGGAGCGGCCGCAAATCGCCCCCAAGGGGCGACGAAGCACGATGCTGAGGGGGGTAACGTGGGCCCATACTCCATCACAGCGATTCTGGTTGATTGAGCGCGGCGATTCTTGTCGCCAGTGCTCGGAAGCCGACGAAGGCGGGCCCTGCGGCCCGTCGAGAAGGGCGCAGCGCACTTCCGTGTACTGGCGGCAAGAAGCGCCCGCTCAATCAATCAGAATCGTTGTGATGGAGTATTAAAGCCAGGGACCGGCGTTGGCGATCAGGGACCGGACGTCCTCGGTAGCGATACTGTGCGGCTCCAGCTGGCCGCCGATGCTCAGCATCGCCAGACCGTGCAGTGCGCACCAGATCGTGGCCGCTCGCTTGTCGGAGCCGCCGGGCTCGCCGCTGACCTCGGTGACAGCGTTCTTCAGGATGCCCAAAGCCTCACCACTGGGCTCCACGAGCATGCCGTCGATGTCTTCTCCCTGAGCGCGGGAATCTGCCAGGTACTGGAACATGGCCGCGTAGTACCGCGGGTTGTCCAGCGCGAACTTGATGTACGACTCGCCAAATCGTTCGATGCGGTCCGATGCCGGCGCGGATTTCGTCGCGTCTCGCAGCGCGGCATTCAGCAACGCAAAGCCCTCTGCCACGATGTGCCGGATAATGTCCTGCCGGCTATCGTAGTACAGGTAAAGCGTCATTGAACTTACGCCAACCTTAGACGCGATCCCCCGCATGGAGAGGCCGTCCAGCCCCCCTTCCAGGAATCGTTCCCTTGCAGCGTCCAAAATGCGCGAACGCATATGGGCGCGTTGATCGGCAGTCATGGGTTTGCGACCCACAGTGTGCCTCCTTGGTTCGTCAGCCCCTCACTAACTATCTCGCAATGACTCGCCTTCCGAGATCATCGCCTATGGATAGTCACTTACAACCATACACCGTTTATTGAGCCTTTGTAAACCAATAGTGAAACTTTTTGTTAACACTGTTTGCTTTACACGGGCAAGCTAGTGTAATCGCTTGTCTATTACGCATTTTGAGCCCCCTCAAAATAATGCATGGAATCAGGCTTGATTCACCTTTACTTTACACCGCCTATAACTGACTTGCACGCACTATCGAACAAGACGACGCAAGATGGCGCTTCTGCACGGACAAAAGCTCACCGATTCAGCATTTGTAAAGTGGCTTCACATGCGTCGCTGGCGGAGGAAACCCCAGCGCAGTGTGCGGATCAGCAGAGCGGGGCGCTCCCGCTATGCCGAACGAAAGAGGCGGACCGTAATTATTTTACGGTCCAGGTGTATCCGGCGTGTAACAGGGCCTTAAGATCCGCGGGCTTCTTGGCACGCGCCTCTTCGACCTGGGCCGTCATCATGTCGTCGTACGTGTCGCGCTCAACCTGACGCAGAATGCCCATCGGGGCCGGGAAGTCCGGCGGGGCAAGCTGAGCCAGCGAGAACGCGCGCGCAGGGCTGGGATCGGCGGTATCGTGCCTGGCGAAGTCATCTGCCGTGACGCCGTTCTCACCCACGACGCCCACCGTCGGACGGCCATCGACAAAGATGATGCCCTTGTTGCCGCCGTCAAACGTCAGCGGCTCGCCGTCCTCCAGACGCAGCTGACCGCCGGCGCGAACCTGCTTGTCCGTGATGTTGGCAAACGCCTTGTCGTTGAAGATGTTGCAGTTCTGGTAAATCTCGATGAAGCCGGTGCCCTTGTGCTCCCATGCGGCCCGCAGCATCTTGGTCAGGTGCTTGGCGTCCACGTCGTAGCTGCGCGCCACAAAGGTCGCGCCTGCGCCGATCGCCACCGACATCGGGTTGAACGGGTGGTCCAGGCTGCCCATCGGCGAGGACTTCGTGCGCTTGCCGACCTCGCTGGTCGGGCTGTACTGGCCCTTGGTCAGCCCGTAAATGCGGTTGTTGAACAGCAGCACGGTGACGTTGAAGTTGCGGCGCAGCAGGTGGATGAGGTGGTTGCCGCCGATGCTGAGCGCGTCGCCGTCGCCCGTGATCACCCACACATGCGCGTTGGGGTTGGCCCCCTTCAAGCCGCTGGCAAACGCCGGAGCGCGCCCGTGAATCGTGTGGAAGCCGTACGTGTTCATGTAGTAGGGGAAGCGGCTGCTGCAGCCGATCCCGCTGATGAACACGTGATCCTCCTTGCGGACCGGCAGATCGGGCATCAGCCGCTGAACGGCCGCCAGAATCGCGTAATCGCCGCAGCCCGGGCACCACCGCACATCCTGGTCGGTAGAGAAGTCTGTCCGCTTGTATTTGGGGATCTCTTGTTCTGAGCCGGTGCTGTCGTTGCTGATGCTCATGAGTTTGCCTTCCCCGGGTTCTGGGCTTCGGCGACGTGCGTTTCGATGACTGCCAGGACGTCTTCGACCTTGAACGGCAAGCCTCTGATCTGGTTGAAGCCCTTCACATCGATCAACGTCTGCGCGCGCAGGAGCAAGCTGAGCTGCCCCAGGTTGATCTCGGGCACCAGGACCCGCTTGAAGCGCCGCATGGTCGCCTCCAGATCAGGCGGCAGCGGGTTCAGGTACCGCAGGTGAGCGTGGCTGACCTTGAGCCCTTTGGCCTGCGCCTTGCGGACCGCGCTGACGAGCGCGCCATAGGTGCTGCCCCAGCCAAGGACGAGCAGATCGCCGCTGTCCTCGCCCAGAAGCTCGGTCTCGGGAATGTCCTGGGCCACCCGATCGACCTTCTCTTTGCGCAGCTTGCACATGAGGTCGTGGTTGGTCGGGTCGTACTCGACGTTGCCCGTGCCGTCGCGCTTCTCCAGCCCGCCCACGCGATGCTCCAGACCGGGCGTGCCGGGGATGGCCCACGGACGCGCGAGGGTCTTCTCGTCGCGGCTGTAGGGCACAAACGTCTCGGGGTCGGTGTGGAAGTTGACGGGGATCTCCGCCAGCGTGTCCAGCTCCGGGATGTTCCACGGCTCGGCGCCGTTGGCGATGTAGCCGTCGCTGAGCACCATCACCGGCGTCATGTATTTGATCGCGATGCGGCAGGCCTCATAGGCGACGGCAAACGCGTCACCCGGGGTTGCCGGCGCCAGTATGGGCAGCGGAGCCTCCCCGTTGCGACCGTACATGGCCTGCAGCAGGTCGGACTGCTCGGTTTTGGTCGGCAGGCCCGTCGACGGCCCACCGCGCTGAACGTTCAGGATCACCAGCGGCAGCTCCACGATGTGCGCCAGGCCGATCGCCTCACCCTTGAGCGCGATGCCGGGGCCCGACGACAGCGTGACCGCCAGCGCGCCACCGAACGCCGCACCGACCGCGGAGCAGACGCCGGCCAGCTCGTCCTCCGCCTGGAAGGTCTTGACGCCGAAGTGCTTGAAGTTGCTGAGCGTGTGGAGCACGTCGGAGGCGGGCGTGATCGGGTAGGCGCCCAGAAAGATGTCCAGCCCGGACATCTGACTGGCGGCGACCAGGCCCAACGCCAGCGCGTCGTTGCCGCGGATGTTGCGATAGGTCCCCGGCGTGATGCGCGCTGCCGGCACGATGTAGCTGGACGGGAACATCTCGGTGGTCTCGCCGAAGGCCCAGCCGGCTTTGAGCAGGCGGGTGTTGGCCTCGGCGAGCTTGGGGTTCTTTGCACCGAATTTGCTGTTGATGAACGCAAGCGTCTCGTCCATCGGCCGGTTGTACATCCAGTACATCAGGCCCAGCGCCAGGAAGTTCTTGCACATCTTGGCGGTGCGCGTCGGCAGCCCCAGGTCCTTGATGGCCTCGACCGTCATCGTCTCCATCGGGACGCGGTGCACCGTCCAGGCGTCCAGCGTGCCGTCTTCGAGGGGGTTGGCGGCCCAGCCGGCCTTGCGCAGGTTGTTGGCGCTGAAGGCGTCCGTGTTGATCACGATCGACGCGTGCGGCGGCAGCTCACCCAGGTTGGTCGCCAGCGCGGCCGGGTTCATGCACACCAGCACGTCCGGACGGTCGCCGGGCGTGTACACGTCGTGCGCTGCGAACTGGATCTGGAACCCGGAGACGCCTGCCAGCGTCCCTGCCGGAGCCCGGATCTCGGCCGGGAAATCCGGCAGCGTCGCCAGGTCATTGCCCGCCACGGCCGAGGCCGACGTAAATTGACTGCCAGTGAGCTGCATCCCATCGCCGGAGTCCCCGACAAATCTGATGGTGACGCCGTCTAGCTCGGTCCGCTGCTTCTTTGCCGCTTGTGCCGTCATTTTTCGTGTTTAACCTTGATATCGCGCGCGCGCAACTAGACAAGAGCCCCGCCCGCGGCGCTCTACAGCCCGAAAGTGGCGCTGAGGATCACGTTGAGGTCGGAGGGGCTGGCGAAGTCGACGTTGGAAAAAGAGGCCACGTCGCTTGAATCACCAACCGTCAGGGGCAGTTGGAAGGCGAGCCCGATGTCGATAATGCTGGAGGCAAACCGCAGCCCGGCCGTCATGAACATCGCGTCGTATGCATCCGCGTTATCCAGGCCGGTCAGCCCTGAGAGCTCGGCTGAGATGATGAACATCGGGATCGCTGTGATGGACAACGCACCGCCCCACTGCAAATAGGTGACGTTGCCGATGTCGGAGTCTCCCTTGACCTCGAACATCATGTTGGCGCCCACATTGGCCTGCAGGGTCACGAACATGAGGTCCGCGCCCATGATGAGATACGGCGTGGCGGTCATGAACTCGCTGAAGTAGCGGGGCGACCAGGCCAGGTTGGCCAGGCCCAGCGCGTTGGCCTGCTCGGTGGCGGTCGGCACGTACAGGGAGGCGCCGTAGCTGAGGCCGAAGGCCATGCCTTTGCCGAAGATGTGGCCGAACTTGAAGTCCGCGCCGATGTTGCCGACCGCGAACTCCGTCTCCTCACCGGAGAAGCCGGCAAGCGGCAGCGACAAGCGAATGTCCAGCAAGTCGAGTTCAAATGTCGCGTATGGCTCCAGGCTGAACGTGATGGTGGTCTCGGTGTCGTTGGCCAGCTCCGGCAGCAGCGACAGCACCAGGTCGGCTTGCTCGGCGGGCAGCTGATCGACGGCGCCGTTCAGCTCGGCTTTTTGGTCCGGGGTCAGCTGGGCGACGCCGGCAAGCTCGGCTTTGAGGCTCTCGACGCTCAGGTTTTCGAGCTTCTCCGGCGGGATGTACTTGAGGCCCGTGACCAGCAGCTCTTGCTGCTCGGGTGGGATCTGCTTTTTGATCTCGCCAACGATCGCCTGCTTGGCCACTTTCACCGGCGCGATGGTGAAGTCGACGCCCAGCGAGAAGGTGCGCCCCGTGTCGTACTTCAAGCTCTGGTTCACGAAGAGGCGGCTGCCCCCGAACTGCTCGGCCGACGCCGGGAGCGCCACGGCGAGCAACAAACACACGATGCTGCTGCGCATCGTCATGAATCGGCTTCTATCACAACACCCTGTTGGCTTGCGACCGCGATGCGCGTTCGAGTAACCTCGGCTGGATGCGACTGCGCCCTGCTCTCATCGGTGTTGCTGTTCTTCTGGCGCCCTTGCTCGCGACGGCCGGCGACGGTGGCGTGGACAAGAAGGACCCAGGCACACGCATGATCCTGGAGGCCGACGACGGACAGGCCCGGCTTGTGCTGGAAGACCTGATCGACGACGCGCCGACGGTCTACGTTAAAGAGGGCATCAGCTTTGCGGTGCGCGCGCGGTACGTCACGGTCCCGGACGCGCTGCTGGATGTCTGGCTGCTGGACCACAGCTCCTACAACAACTACAGCGTGGGCGGGGAGATCGGCATCGACGGTCCGGGCGGCTCACGCGTGGTCTTCGGCGTGGACTACACCGACCTGCACATGCCGTCCGGCAACTGGCGCAACGACGGCGATCGGCCGGACGAAGCCAGCTACACCGAGATCGACCTGGGCCTGGTGGCCTTTGACGTCACGTTCTTGTGGAAGCTTGCGCTGGCGGAGGCCTTTGGGTTCACCGGCGGCGTCGGCGTGGGTGTCGGCTACCTGATGGGGGACGTCACCTCGGTCGACGTGCTGCCCACGTGCACGCATCCCGTCGCGGAGTGCGGTCACTGGAACAACGTGACCAAGCGCCAGCAGGAGATTCCGCCGAGCTGGTATCCGACGCGCTTCATCCCGCTGCTGTCGCTTCAGGGCGGCCTGTACGTGGCCCCGACGAAGGGCTTCCAGCTGCGCGCCGACGTGGGCTACCGCCTGCTCCTCCTTTACACGGGCATCTCCGCCCGCGCTGCTTTCTAAACCGCGATGGCGCGGGCGCTCTGCACCCTTGTGCTGGTGGCGGCTTGCTCGTCCTCTCAGCCGGCGCCGGCGGGTGGCGGACAGACGGATGCGGTGGTGTTTGCGCCGGACCTGGGGACGCCCGCGCTGCCGGATGCAGGGAAAGACGTGCCCGCGCTGGACACCGATGAGCCGCCCGACGAGTGTCCCGACTTCAACACGCCGTGCACGCAAAACGAGGACTGCGAGTGCGGGTGGTGCGTCGAGGGGCCCAACGGGCATGTGTGCACCCAGCCGTGCATTGACGAGTGCCCCTTCGGCTTCCTGTGCAAGCAGGCGCCGGTGGGTGGCCAGGACATCATCTTCTTGTGCGCGCCCATCGTGCAGAAGCTGTGTGAGCCGTGCCTGTCGGACGACCAGTGTCCGGGCGGGACGTGCCAGCAGATCGGCGAGGACGATAAGACCTGGTGCACCGCGCTGTGCGGCGACGGCGGCACCTGCCCCGAGGGGTATGAGTGCATTACGACGACGGGCGCCAACTCGCAGCAGTGCTGGCCGACGCTGAACACCTGCAGCTGCACACCCGATAGCGCGGGGGCCCAGCGCACGTGCTCGGCGATCAACGAGTACGGCACCTGTGACGGCTGGGAGACGTGCGACCCCGAGGTCGGCTGGGTCGACTGCAACGCCAAGACCCCGGCAGAGGAGATCTGCGACGGCGCCGACAACGACTGCGACGGGCTGGCGGATGACGGCCTGGAGGACACACAGCCCTGCCAGTCGGCCAACGACCACGGGATCTGCCACGGGCTGCAGCGGTGCCTCGGCGGGCTGGGCTGGATCTGCGATGCATCCGAGCCGGGCCCCGAGGTGTGCGACTTTCAGGACAATGACTGCAACGGTGGCGTGGACGACCCGTTCCAGACCGCGGATGGCGTCTACGACACGATCGAGCACTGCGGCACCTGCAACAACGCGTGCGAGGGCAAGTACGCGTTCGCTGAGTCAGTGCTGTGCGACACATCTGGCGCCTCGCCGCTGTGCATCGTGGACACGTGCCTGCCCGGGTACTTCAAGCTGGGCGACTTTCAGTGCATCGTGCCGCCGGACGCCGCGTGCAAGCCATGCGGGAGCGACGCGGACTGCTTCGGCAACGACTGCATCAACGTCCAGGGCGCCGATTATTGCGCGCCGCCATGCGTCGACGACGCCGAGTGCGACGGCCCGCTGACGTGCCTGGACGGACACTGCCTGCCCGCAAACGGCAGCTGCGATTGCGATGAAGCGACGCAGGGCGCCAAGAAGTCATGCGAGATCGGCAACCCGCTCGGGACGTGCTTCGGCTTCCAGACATGTGACGCCACGGCCGGCTGGTCGGCGTGCGACGCGCTGGTGCCGGCCGAAGAGGCCTGCGACGGCATCGACAGCGACTGCAACGGCGTGATCGACGACGCGCTGGAGGCGCCCGACTGCGAGAAGCAGAAGGGCGTGTGCCAGGGCTCCAAGAAGCAGTGCGGCGGCGGCGCGGGCTGGCTGCCGTGCGGGACGTCGACGCTGCCGGCCACGTACGAGCCGGTGGAGCTGACCTGCGACGGCCTGGACAACGACTGCGACGGCGGGGCCGACGACAAGGACACGGACGGCGATGGGTATCTGGACAAGGCGTGCGGCGGCGACGACTGCGATGACTTGAACCCGCTGGCCAACCCGGGCGCCGCCGAGATCTGCGGGGACGGCGTGGACAACGACTGTGACGGCGCCGCGGAGAACAAGGACGCGGATGCCGACGGGGTGATCGACGCTGCGTGTGGCGGGGGGGACTGCAACGATACCAGCACGCTGGCCAAGCCCGGGCTGGCGGAGGTGTGCGGGGATGCGCTGGACAACGACTGCGACGGCAGCATCGACAACAAGGACATCGACGGCGACTCGTTCCTGGACCCGGCCTGCGGCGGCACGGACTGCAACGACCTGGAGAAGACGGTGCATCCCGGCGCGGCTGAGGTCTGCAACGGCTTTGACAACGACTGCAACGACCTGGTCGACGACAAAGACGAGGACGGCGACGGACACTTCGATGACGCCTGCCCCAATGGTGACGACTGCGATGACGACGACGTGTTCATCCACCCCGGGGCCAAAGAGATCTGCGGCGATATCGACGGCGATGACGAGGACTGCAGCGGCGCGGCCGGCGACAAGGACCTGGACCAGGACGGGTTCGTCGACGCGGACCCGACGTGCCTGAACGGGACGGACTGCGACGACCTGGACCCGCTGGTGTTCCCAAACGCGATCGAGATCTACGACGTCAAAGACACGGACTGCGACGGGTTGGTCGACGAGGGCCTGGTACCGCCGGGGACGATTGTGATCTCTGAGATCATGAAAGACCCCAAGGCTGTCGGCGACGGGTTCGGCGAGTGGTTTGAGGTGGTCAACGTCGGGATCTTGCCGGTGAACCTGGCGAGCTGGGTGATCAGCGACGAGAACACGCCTACCAGCGACAAGTTCACGCTGCCGGCGACCGCGCCGGTGCTCGTGCCCCCCGGGGGCGCGGTTGTGCTGTGCCGCAACTCGGATCCCGCATTGAACGGGGGTGTGCAATGCGCGGCAGGTTACGACGACTACATCCTGGCGCAGAAGGGCGACGAGGTGATCCTGTCGCTGGACGGCCTGGAGATCGACCGGGTTGTGTATAAGGACGACGCGGACGGGTGGCCCAAGGGGCTGCCTGGCGTCAGCTTCAGCCTGGATCCCAACCAGCTGAGCAAGGCGGGCAACGACGTGGCCGGCAACTGGTGTCTGACGCCGGCTGATTCGGGCAAGAAGCTGCCGGGCGGCGACAAGGGCAGCCCAGGTCAGATCAACCCGAGCTGCAGCGGTCTGCCGGCGGTGACCAGCGTGGCGCCGGCGGACGGCGTGGACAACGGGGGGGAGCTGGTGACGCTGACCGGCAGCGGCTTCATCGGTGTAAACGCGGTGACGCTGGCGGGCAATCCGTGCGCGGCGTTTGAGGTGGTGGACGACAATACGATCACGTGTGTGACGCCGCCCGGGACGGCGTCGGACGCGGACGTGGTTGTGGTCAAGGGCGCGCTCACAGCCACGCTGGAGGACGGGTATCGGTACACAGGCGAAGCGGTCACGGCGGTCGACTTCTGTGCGCTGCAGTGGCCGACAGAGCTGACGGCGCCGGCCGGGGAGCCGAGCGGTCTCACGTTTGGGCAGGTGCACGCTCCGGGAGTGACGCCGGCGGCGGGCGCGCCGGCCGGTATCGGGGCGCAGGTGGGCTTTGGTCCGTTGGGCAGCGATCCACGCAACGATCCAGGGTGGATATGGACGGCTGCGGTCTGGCACAAACAGTTCTTCGCTAACGATGAGTTTCAGCAGACGCTGACAGTGGCGACCCCGGGCCAATACGGGCTCGCCTGGCGGTTCACGGACGACGGTGGATATAACTATATGGTGTGCGACTTCGACCCGGGGACCGCTGACGGGTTCAAGATCGAGACCCTGGGCACGCTCGTCGTCTACTGATCGGCCGCCGATCTTCAATGTTGACAGACCTGTTTGGACGGTGCTAGAAACGCGCACCCTTGAGCGAATCGAGGGCTACGATGGGGTATCGTCCAAAGGCAGGACAACGGTTTTTGGTGCCGTCGATCCAGGTTCGAATCCTGGTGCCCCAGTTCGACATCGGAGTGGAACAGTGAAGCTAGAAGCACGAAGACGCGTTGGAACCGGCAAGGGCGCAGGCCGCCGTATCCGTAACCTGGGGATGATTCCCGCCGTCCTGTACGGCAACGGGAAAGACCCGGTCAACGTGGCCGTGGCGCCGAAGGCCGTCAAGGGCATTCTGCAGTCCGCCACCGGACGCAACACGTCCTTCGCGGTGGAGGTTGACGGCGGTGAGTCGGTCGAGCTGGCGATTCTCGCCGACTTTCAGAAAGACCCGGTGCGACGCACGCTCGTCCATTGCGACATTCTGCGAGTGGACCCGGGACAGAATCGAAGGTTCAAGGTGCCGATCGTCATCGAGGGCGAGGGGGAGGCGCATAAGCTCGGCGCCAAGATTCGCTTCATCACCCGCGACATCATCGTTGTGTGCAAGCCGGGTGACGTGCCGGACGCCATCGTAGTCGACGGAACCGCGCTGGGCATGGGCGACACGATCCGCGTGGCTGAGATCGCTGAGAAGAGCGAGTTCACGCTGCTCTTCAACCAGAACGCCCCGATTCTCACCGCCAGCAGCACGGTCGAGATCATCGAGGAGGACGAGGAAGAAGAAGAGGAGGCCCTGGAGGGCGAAGAGGGCGAAGGCGAGGGCGAAGAAGCTGCCGAGGGCGGCGACGAGGGCTGATAGGAGCGCTGCGGGAGCCCTGGGCCATGAAACTTATCGTCGGCCTGGGCAATCCCACTGCAAAGTACGCCGACCATCGACACAACGTGGGATTCATGGTCGTCGACGAGCTCCTCAAGCGCACCCGCACGAGCACAACTGCCAAGTTCAAAGGAGAGTTCGCTCGCACCACGCTCCAACAGGAGCCCGCAGTCCTTCTCAAACCCATGACATTCATGAATCTCAGTGGAGAGTCCGTTGGCCCGTGCGCCCGATATTTCGATGTCGGCGTTGAGGACACCATTGTCATCCACGACGAGCTGGACCTGGACTACGGAGACATCCGCATCAAAGTGGCGGGTGGCCACGGCGGCCACAACGGGCTGAAGTCGATCTTCGCCCATCACGGCTCGGACTTTACGCGCGTGCGCTTCGGCATCGGCCGACCGCAGCACGGCACTCCGACCGACCACGTCCTCACCGCCTTCAACAGCGACGAGCGGATCGACCTCGATCTCAAGCTCGAGCGCGCTGCTGATGCGGTGGAGGCCATCATTCGAAGCGGTACGGACCGCGCACGAAACGAGTTCAACAGGCGCTCGAAAGCGAAAAAGACACCAACCCTTGAGGAGGGGGCATGAAACCCTTGTTTATCGCCACGGCGACCGGCGTGGCGGCTCTGGCATTTGCCTTTGTGAAATCCCAATGGATCAACAAGCAGGACGGCGGCACTGACCGCATGAAAGAGATCGGCGGGTACATCGCCGACGGCGCGATGGCCTTCCTGTCGCGCGAGTACAAGGTCCTGTCCATCTTCGTCATCGTGGTGGCGGCGCTGCTCGCATGGGCCAACGCCGGCTCCGCGGAGAGCGACGTCCTGGTGTCTTTGAGCTTTGTGATCGGCGCAATCTGCTCCGGCCTCGCGGGCTTCTTCGGCATGAAGGTGGCCACTGCGGCCAACTTCCGCACCACATCGGCGGCGCGCACGGGCCTGGTACCCGCGCTTGAGGTCTCCTTTGCGGGCGGCGCTGTCATGGGCATGTGCGTGGTCGGCCTGGCCGTCGTCGGCCTCACGCTGCTGTGGGGCTTCTACTCCGGCAAGTGGGACGACACCAGCAAGGCGCTGGCGGTTCTGTCCGGCTTCTCGCTCGGCGCGTCCAGCATCGCGCTGTTCGCCCGCGTGGGCGGCGGCATCTACACGAAAGCGGCCGACGTCGGCGCCGACCTGGTCGGTAAGGTCGAGGCTGGCATCCCCGAGGACGACCCGCGCAACCCCGCGACCATCGCGGACAACGTCGGTGACAACGTCGGCGACGTGGCCGGCATGGGCGCCGACCTCTTCGAGTCCTACGTGGGCGCCATCATCGGCTCCATGATTCTGGGCGCCACGCTGGCAGCAAACTACACGCCCGACACGGCGATGTTCAGCAACCTCGTCGAGCTGCCGCTGTACCTGGCGGGCCTCGGCATCGTGGTCAGCATCGTCGGCACCTTCTTCGTGAAGACCAAAGAAGGCGGCAACCCGCAGAACGCACTGCATACCGGCACCATCGGCGCCGCGGTCCTGATGGTCGCGGGTGCATGGTTCCTCATCGACATGTACGTGCCGGCCGGGTCGACGTTCGTTTTCGCCACCGGCGCGCTGGACGCGTTGATCGGGCCTGAGGGCGCGGTCAAGGCCAGCGACGACATCCGCCTCTTCGACGCCCACCAGGGCATCTTCTTCGCCACGGTGCTCGGCCTCATCGCCGGTACGCTCATCGGCATCGTCACCGAGTACTACACCAGTGACCACAAGGCGCCGGTGCACCACATCGCAAAGAACGCCGAGACGGGCTCCGCCACGGTCATCATCGCCGGCATCGGTGTGGGCATGATGTCCACCGCCATCCCGGTAGGCCTCATCGCGCTCACCATCATCGGCGCGCACTACATGGCCGGCCTGTACGGCATCGCCATCGCAGCGCTCGGCATGCTCTCGACCACCGGCATTCAGCTAGCGGTCGACGCGTACGGTCCCATCGCGGACAACGCCGGCGGCATCGCCGAGATGAGCGAGTGTGAGCCTGTGGTGCGGGAGCGCACCGACAAGCTGGACGCGGTCGGCAACACCACCGCGGCCATCGGCAAGGGCTTTGCCATCGGCTCCGCGGCGCTCACCGCCCTGGCGCTGTTCGCGTCCTTCACCAAGACCGCGCACCTGGACTCGCTCAACGTGCTGCAGCCCAAGATTATGGCCGGCGTCTTCGTCGGTGGCATGCTGCCCTTCCTGTTCTCGGCGCTTGCCATGAACGCGGTCGGTCGCGCGGCCAACGCGATGATCGAAGAAGTGCGTCGCCAGTTCCGTGAGATCAAGGGTCTGCTCGAGGGCACGGCCAAGGCGGACTACGCCCGCTGCGTGGACATCTCCACAGCCAGCGCCATCAACGAGATGATTCTGCCCGGCCTGATCGCGGTCATCACCCCGGTCGTCGTCGGTATCTGGAGCATCGAGGCCCTGGGCGGCCTGCTGGTGGGCGTCACGGTCACCGGCGTTCTCCTGGCGCTCTTCATGTCCAACGCGGGTGGCGCGTGGGACAACGCCAAGAAGTACATCGAGGGCGGCAACCACGGCGGCAAGGGCAGCGAAGCGCACAAAGCGTCGGTTGTCGGCGACACCGTGGGCGACCCCTTCAAGGATACGGCGGGCCCGTCGCTGAACATCCTGATCAAGCTCATGAGCGTGGTCGCGGTGGTCATCGCCCCGGCGCTGTACAACTACCACAACCCCGATAAGAAGGCCGACGAGAAGAAGGCCGACACCATCGAGTGGAACAAGGCGAACGTCCAGGTGGTCAGCATGGCGGCCACCAAACCGGGAGGTCGCACCGACTTGCTGCACGTGCCCGATGCGGCGCTGCCGAGCGCCCTCGCCGTCCGCCCGCTTGACCGGGCAACCAGCCCGGCACTGCGCGAGCGGACCGCGGCAGAGCCGCTCGCCGAGGGCACCGCGGCATCACCGCACCGGCCCCGCACCGCAAGTCGGTCCAACCTCCTCGACCGCCCGGCGGCGCTCGACGTTTTGAAAACGGTTGACGACGCGGAGTAACCGCTGTAGTTACCCCCACCTGACTCCTTGCTCCGGGATTGGCCCGGGGCCATTAGTCCAAAGGGAGAGATAAACATGGCAAGTGCTACGCCGATTTTTCGGCAGTATGAGACGGTTGTCCTCGTTCGCCCCGACGCGAGCGAGGCCGTCCAGACCGGCGTGAAAGAGCGCATCGACACTCTCGTGACCGAGGGTGGCGGGCGTGTCGCACGCTGGGAGACCTGGGGCAAGCGACGCCTGGCGCATGAGATCGCCAAGCAGAACAAGGCCTACTACCTCTACGCAAACTACGTCAGCCAGCAGAGCGCGGTCGCCGAGATCGAGCGTAACCTGCGGATCTCCGAGCCGGTCCTGAAGTACCAGACGGTGCGCTTGGCGGACGAGGTGGATGTGGAGGCGTTCGAGTTCGACAAGGTCGCCGCCGAGCGGTCTGCTCTCTATCTGTCGCCCGAGGAGGCCGCCACGATCGAGCGCAACTACCAGCGTGAGCGTGACTGGGCCGCAGGGGCCAGTCGCTCGTCCGAGTACCGCTCGAACGACGGTCCACGCCGCGATGGCCCGCGCCGCGACGAGGCCCCCAAGCAGGAGGCAGCCAAGCAGGAGGCCCCCAAGCAGGAGGCCCCCAAGCAGGA
>CAZJHX010000049.1:0-23019 GCA_964545715.1 uncultured Myxococcales bacterium | reverse complement strand
CCAAGCAGGAGGCAGCCAAGCAGGAGGCCCCCAAGCAGGAGGCCCCCAAGCAGGAGGCTGCCGCCACGCCGCCGCCCGCTCCCGCCGCCGAGGCGACACCGCCCCCCGCGCCCGAGGCGCCGGCAGCGGCTGACAGCACCCCTGAGAAGACGGAGGAGTAACCATGCCACCACGTAAGAAGCGTTTCGGTCGTCGTAAAGTCGACCCGTTCCTGGCGGACAAAGAGCTGGTCATTGACTACAAGGACCCCGCTCTGCTTCGTCGCTTCATCAGCGAGCGCGGCAAGATCACGCCTCGTCGCATCAGTGGGCTGTGCGCCAAGAACCAGCGCAAGCTGGCCGTGGCGATCAAGCGTGCGCGCAACATCGCGCTGCTGCCCTTCACGACCATCGCGTCGGACTAAGCGGAGATCATCATGGGACTGAAACTCATTTTGAACGAGGACGTGCCGCACCTGGGCACCGTCGGCGACGTCGTCGACGTGGCTCCGGGCTACGGCCGCAACTACCTCATTCCGCGCAACCTGGCGGTGCTGGCCAACAGCCGCAACACAAGGCAGCTGGCCCACACACAGCGTCTCATCGACGTGAAGCGCGCCAAGGCCATCAAGGTCGCCAGCAGCCTGGCCGGTCGCCTGACCGACACGTCGGTCACGATCGCCAAGGCCGTCGGTGAAGAGGATCGCCTCTTCGGGTCCGTGACCAGCCGCGACATCGAGGACGCGCTGGGCAAAGAGGGCTTCTCGGTCGACAAACGGCACATCCTGCTGCAGACGCCGATCAAGAACCTGGGGGTCCACAAGGTCGACATCAAGCTGCACTCCGAGATCAAAGCCCAGATCAAAGTCTGGGTCGTCGCCGAATAGTCTCCCTTCATCGATTCCTCAAGCCCGGCGTGAGCTGGCTGCGCGTCACTGTTGAGGCGAATGCCGGCGACGAAGAATCCGTAGCCGACTTTCTAAACTCTGCCGCCGGCGGCAGCGGCGTGGAGATCCTCGATCAACGCGCCGCCAAGCTGGTGCCCGAGGTGGGCGCGCTCGCCCCGGGCCGCATCCTGTTGCGCGTATACCTGGACAGCACCGACTACGGTGACCTGGACCTGGACCTGAGCGCCTGGCCGACGGCGAGCATCCACGCCCCAGAGCCGGTCAAAAGCGACTGGCAGCAGCAATGGAAGGCGTTCTTCAAACCAACGCGCGTCAGCGATCGGTTCATTATCCGCCCGCCGTGGGAGTCCCTCGAAGAGCTTCCGGCGCCCGGCACCTTTGAGATCATCATCGAGCCGGGCATGAGCTTCGGGACGGGCACTCACGAGACAACGCAGCTGTGCATTCGCGCGCTGGACGGCCTTGTCCCGGCGGGCGGCACGGTGCTGGACGTGGGCTGTGGCAGCGGCATCTTGTCGATCGCGGCGGCCAAACTGGGCGCCGCAACGATCACGGGCATCGACATCGACCCGCCGGCGGTCGAGTCCACCCACGAAAACGCACGTGTAAACCGAGTGGCGGACCGCATCAAGGCCAGCAACACCCCGCTGGACGACATGCCCGGCGAGTATGATCTGGTCGTTGCCAATATCCTGAGCAGCATTCTGATCACGCTGCGCCACGGCCTGGCGGCCCACGTGGTCCCGGGCGGCACCCTGCTGCTGAGCGGGGTGCTGGCGGCGGAGGCGGACGACGTCGGCACTGCCTTCGAGGCGCTTGGCCTGGAAGAGTTCGATCGGCTGACCGACAGCGAGTGGTCCTGCCTGATGATGAGACGGCCCGCGTGACTCGCCTGGTCGTGGATCCGGTGCGCCTCACAGGCGATGAGCTGGTTCTTGAAAAGGAAGAGCTGCGATACCTGCGCCACGTCCGACGCCTCTCAGTCGGCGACCCGGTGACCGTACGAGACGGCCATGGCGGCGAGTATCCGTCCACACTGCAGGCAGGCCGACTGTCGCTGGGCCCCCGCATCCAGCTGCCGGAGCCGGCCGGCGCCAGAGTCGCGCTGGTGTTTGCCCCGCCCAAGGGCCGGCGCATGGACGTGTTGCTGGAGAAGGCCACGGAGATAGGCGCCGCGGACCTCCACCCGGTTTACACGGCCAGAAGTGTGCGCAAGGACGGCACGGCCGACCGCTGGTCGCGCATCGTCCGCTCGGCGGCAACCCAATGCCAGGCCGCGTTCGAGCCGACGCTGCACGCGGCGACATCGCTGGACGCGCTGCTTGCCGACCCGCCGCCGGCGGTCTTGAAGCTGATCGCAGATCCGACCGCGGACACCGGCCTGGCGACGCTGCTCACGCCGGTGGATCAGGTGGCGATCCTCACGGGCCCGGAGGGCGGCTTCACAGACGAGGAGCTCACGGCTGCGACGACCGCCGGCTGGCAGCGGTTTTCCCTGGGTCCAAATGTGCTCCGCGCGGAGACAGCGCCGCTGGTCGCCCTTACGGTCGTGCGCCACGTGCTCGGCGATCTCGGCTGACCGCCAGGGCCGCAAACACCAGGGCAAGCAAGAGCACTGGAATGCCGCCTGAGCGCGGGCTGCCGGTAGAGCAGCCGCCTGAGTCATTGCGCGAGCCGCCGCCGCTCGTCGTGCCGATGTCGTCTGAGCCGGTCGTCGCCACGCCGCTGTCACCGGTATCGTCCGGCGGAGGATCGCCCGCGGTCGTGTCGTCGCCGGAGTCGTCGGCGCCCGTGTCGGTGGTGTCCTCTTCGCCGGTGGTGGTGCCAACCGTCGTGTCGTCGCCGGTGGTGTCCTCTTCGCCGGTGGTCGTGTCGGTCGTGTCGGTCGTGTCGTCACCCGTGTCCGTCGTCTCCTCCTCCGGGAAATCGTTCTCGTCGCCGGGCAGCGTCACGTCCTCGACCGCACCGGGGTTGGGATCGCCGGTGATCCACATGCAGTTCGGATCCAGCAGCTCTTCGCCGTTCGTAAAGCCGTCGTTGTCGGAGTCCAGGTCGCAGATGTCGGCCCAGTTGGGTACGCCGGCCAGAGCGTCCTCGACGTCAGCGCCGAACGGGTTGAACTCCTTATCTTTGGGCAGGCCGTCGTGGCATGTGATGCACATGTTGGTCGTGCCATTGGGGATCATCGCCGGAATAGGCGGCTTGGCGTGGGCCAGGGTGGTCGCGAAAAAAAGACACAGAAATACAACAAGCCAACGTCTCAAGATCACCGCCTCCAAGCGAGTTATCCGAGGCAGTGGGTACCACAATCACACGGCAAATCGCCAGCGTGAAGAGGCGTCAGGGGGCGGCGCAGACGCCGTAGGGGCCGGTCTCGTCGATGCGGCTGTAGCCCGCGGCGCACTGCTTCTGACAGGCGGAGGCCTCCTGCGGGTCCAGGGAGCAGAACGGACGACAGGCGCCGCCTACACAGGTCAGCCCGGCGCGGCAGTCGTTCTGGTACGTGCAGGTGTCACCATAGCGCGCGGCGCCCTCCCACTTGCAGGAGGCGTTGTCGTCACGGCTGCCGAAGCAGCCACGCCCCAGGCCACAGTCCTGAGCGACCAGGTTGCAGTTGGTGTTGGGGCGCGTGGTGAACGACCAGGTGTGGTTGAACTCGTAGCCGGCGGCCACGCCACGGACGCGGACCTCATAGGTGTGACCGGCCTTGAGCGGGCTGTCGGCATAGATGACGATGGCGCTGGTGCCCTCCAGATTGGGGTCGTTGAGCGGGGTGAGCATCGTGTGGTTGATCGAGTCGCCGGTCTCTTCGTCGTGCAGGTAGTGCTGCAACACCTCGAACGCCGTGTTGGGCGGGAAGGACGCGCTGATCACCGGGCCGGACGGGAAGCCGCCGTGCGGTGCGGGGGGCTGAGGGCTCTCGAGACCGTCCCACTGCGTCGGCACGTGGGTAGCGCCGTCGGGGGGCCAGGTGACGCAGCCGGGGGCATACGCGGTCGAGTTGTCGCCGCCGCCCAGGTCCAGCACGTTGACGCGCGTGTCACCGTCGACCGCCTGTGCGTAGCCGAGATGGCGCGCGTCGGGGTGCAGCAGGGGAAGG
The DNA here is from genome assembly GCA_964545715.1 of uncultured Myxococcales bacterium. Classification (GTDB taxonomy): domain Bacteria; phylum Myxococcota_A; class UBA9042; genus CAZJHX01. The sequence continues at coordinate 19,033 of CAZJHX010000049.1, read as the reverse complement.
CGATGGTAGGCGGTCTCCATCCAGTGCGCGATAGCGGCGCCCGGTGTGGCCTGATAAGCGACGACCTCGCGAAGCGCCTGGCCACCGTAGCCGGCGGCCTCGAAGCGATCCCAGAAGGTCTCGGCGAAGAACCCGTCGCGCTCGGCCAGCTGGTCGTGAATGCTCAGCTGGTCGTGCTCATAGAGGTCGGCGTTGTGGACGATGTAGTCGGCGTGGGCGGAGGCGGCGTCGTTGAGGCTGCTGACCTGGTCGATCGGCGGAAGGCCGGCGCGAAAGCGGAAGGTGTTGACCCACCACAGGGCTTGCAGTTGGGCGGTCTCGGCGTCGTGGGGGGCGTCGCCCAGGCGCAGCGGCTCGGACAGGCTGCCTGCCCACTGCTCGGACTGGCTGACCACCAGTCCCATGTCGTCGGCCTCGGGCATCGCGCACCCAACTGTCAGGGCGGCAACGACCAAAAATATCAGGCTACGACACGTTCTCTGCATACAACCTCCCCGCTACGACGCGCACGTGTTGAGCAAACCGCGTGCCATTAGTTGCGCCGGCGCCGAAACGGATCACTGCGCTTGAATTACGCGCGAGGCGAGGCGGTGGGTGGAGGCCTGTTCGCGCGACTGGACGGTTGGACCGTACAGTTCATCCGCACCCGGATGCCCCATCATGTTACAGTGTAAAACCGGGTACGACACCGGGGGGGACCGGGTATGAAACGACTTCTGCTGTGTGTGCTGCTGGCCAGCGCCTGCGCCGATGACCCAGCCGATGGCGCCATCCCTGCTGGACTGGACGTCAGCGAGATCGGCCGCGACGCCCTGCCGCCCAACCCCGCCGCGCCCGATGCCGAGCGCCGGGACGGCGAGAAACCCACCCAACCCGATGGTGGCGTGCTCAGCGATGAGGGCGTGATCGTGCCGCCCTCCGACGTCGGTCCTCCGCCGATCTCCGACGCAACCACCCCTGATCACGGTCTGCCGCCCGAGCACGATGGCGGCACGATCACGCCGGATGAAGGACAGCCGACACCCGACGCCGGTCCACCGCCCTGCAAGCCGCAGTGCGACGGCAAGGCGTGCGGACCAAACGGCTGTGGTGGCGTCTGCGGCCTGTGCGACGCCGACGCGGAGTGCATCGGTGGCGCCTGTGAGCTCCCCTGCGCGCCCGCCTGTACCGGCAAGGTCTGTGGCCCGGACGGGTGTGGCTCGACGTGTGGCGGCTGCGGCCCGGGCGCGCTGTGCAGCGGCGGCGCATGCGTCGACATCTGCGTGCCGGAGTGCGGCGATAAGGCGTGCGGCGACAACGGGTGCGGCGGCGTCTGCGGCGTCTGTGACGGCTCTCAGTCGTGCAACGCCGGGGTCTGCGTCGGATCGGGCAGCTGCAAAGAGGTGATCGACTGCGTGCTGGCGTGCCCCAGCGATTACGTCAGCTGCTTCAACGAGTGCATCTCCAAGGCGTCGCAGGATGCCGCAGGCCAGGCCAAGCAGCTGGTGTCGTGCCTGACCGAGGCGTGCGGCGCCACCCCAAGCAGCGCCTGTTTTGCGCAGCAAGCGGTCACCACCTGCGGCAAGGCCTTCACCGAGTGCGTGGGGGGCTGTACGCCTTCTTGCGAGGGTGCCGTCTGCGGTCCGGACGGCTGTGGGGGAACCTGCGGTGAGTGCAGCGGCAGCGCGGCGTGTGTAGACGGCCAGTGCCAGGCGATCTGTATCCCGAGCTGCGGCGACGCGGCCTGCGGTGGAGACGGGTGCGGCGGCGTGTGCGGTCTGTGCGGGGACACCGCGCTGTGCACCGACGGTATCTGCGTCCCGATCTGCCAGCCGGCGTGCCAGGCCAAAAGCTGTGGCACAGACGGGTGCGGCGGATCGTGCGGCGCCTGCGAGGACAAAGCCCAGTGCTCGGACGGCGCGTGCGTGCCGATCTGTACGCCCGCGTGCGCCGGCAAGACCTGTGGCGGCGACGGCTGTGGGGGCAGCTGCGGCGCGTGCGAAAGCGGCGAGAGCTGCCAGGGCGGCAGCTGCGTACCCAACTGCGTGCCCAGCTGTACGAACAAGACGTGTGGAGACGACGGCTGCGGCGGCACGTGCGGCGCCTGCGAGACCGGGCAGCTGTGCAAACAGGGCCAGTGCTACGACAACTGCAAGCCCAACTGCTGGGGCAAGAGCTGTGGCGGTGACGGCTGCGGCGGGTCCTGCGGCACGTGCGCGCCAGGTGACACCTGCAACTCGGTGTCCCAGTGCGAGAAAGACTGCGTGGACTGCTGCAAAACCGACTCAGACTGCGACGACGGCAACTCCTGCACCAGCGACATCTGCGACATCGAGGGCGAGTGCCACAGCCTGCCCAAGCCGCCCAACCCGTTTATCGAGGAGGTCTGCGGCGACGGCATCGACAACGACTGCGACCCCAGCACCGTCTGCTACGAGCTGAAGCAGGGCGGCAAGACGACGCCGATCACGCCGGTCCAAGGCACGCAGGGCGTGGTCAACTTCTACAGCTACAAGTTCGTCCACGACTTCAGCGCCGACACGGGCTACGAGGTCGAGGACAAGGCCGCGCTGCTGCTCTATCGCGACGGCGGCGGCAACGTCAGCCTGATCTTCATCCTGGACGAGGTCGCCGAGCAGGAGAACATCCCAGACGGCGGGCAGTTCGACATGACGCTGTCAGGCGCGATGGGCATGGAGATCCTCGTCTATGACGATATCCCCAACCAGGGCGGCAACGACATCTGGGACTTTGATACGCCCAGCGGCGAGGGCTACTTCCACTGGTGGTGGTCGGGCTGCTGCACGGACGGCTTTGCGTTGGGTTATCTGCAGGGCACGTTCTGCCTGGATATCGACCCGCACTCGTATGCGGGGACCAAGGCGATCGCGTTTTGGGCCACGCCGGCGGGACCGACGGACATGAGCACCGAGACGCCATTCAGCATCTGCTCGGTGCTCTAGAACCCGCGGCTATTTGCAGGACGGGTCCTTGCACTCGTTGATGCAGGTGCCGGTGCCCCCGCAGGAGACCTTGCAGCCCTGCTTGCAGTCCGTGATGCGGCAGTCGCCGATACCGTGGCACGCCATCTCGCAGTTACCGCCGGGGCAGCTCAGGATCATCTGGCCGCGACCGTGATTGTCGGCCGTGCAGCTGCCGCCGATACAGCTGAACTCCACAGAGCCGTTGCCCTGTGCGGCAAGCGTGCACCCACCGTCAGCGCAATCAAAGCCGGCCGCGCCCGCGGACAAGGCGCCAATCTCAAAGTCGCAACCGCCGCCCAGGCATTCTTTGTGGCAGGCGCCGGCGCCTGTGCATTCGCATTGCTCGCCGGCTACGCAGGTGCCGTTTTCAACACCGCAGCCTATGATTGCGAAGGTGGTCGTCAGAAGGATAGCTGCTGCAAAGATAAGGCTCTTCATTTGAATGTCTCCCAGGTTCGTCACTGTTCGGTCTATGGACCCGTGACGCGGGAAAACCGCGCAACCAGCAACAAAAAAAAGAGGCAAATGATCGCCGACAGGCTCGCAGGGGCCCGACCAGCGGAGCACGAGGGGCAGTCGTCGGGCGGATGTACTCCGCCGTTGTGGTCCAGCTCAAAGAGGTCATCGACCGTCACCGTGAGGCGGGCCGCGCTACCCGTGATCAGATAGCGGCCGTCACCGATGTACTCAACGACGGCCGTATCGGGCGGGTCGCTGAGCAGAGTCGTACGCACCCCGCTGCCGATCAGGTGGCCGTTGGCGTCGCGGGGGATCAGCAGCAGGCGCCCCATGCTGTCGGAGTCGAGCGTCGTCAGCGCAGCAGACGGTATCGGGTGCCACGCCGGCAGCTTGGTCACGGCCGTACTCATGCCCTCAAAGCCGATGGTGACGTCGCCCGGCTGTTCATCCGCCCGCAGGCACCGCGTGAAGTAGGTAAACGCGCCCATGGGAAAGAAGTCCCAGCCGTTGATCAGGCCGGGCTCGTCCTCGTCCCCCTCGTGCGGGTCCAGCTCCAGGCAGTCGATCTCCGTGAAGCCGGAGAGCTCCAGGTCCCCGGCGGGCGGCTCACTCAGCGGCTGGCCGTCACCGTCCGCGGCATACAGCAGCAGCAGCAGGATGTCCTGGCCGTCCGCATGCACGGTCTCGTACTCGGTGAACAGCGCCGAGTGCTCGGCGGACAATGCGCCCGCCCCAACCGTCGCCAAATCGACGGACTGGGCCAAATCGACGCCTAAGACGCGCGCGCTCAGGGTGCCGGAGCCGTCGACCTCGGTGCGATAGCCGTCGCCCTCGCGCACCCATTGGGCCGAGATGGGCGCGCCGTCGCGCTGTAGCCCGACCTTGGACGACGACACGGCCGTCGGAATACCCAGCGCATCAAACGGCGTGACCACGGCCCACCGGATGCCGAACTGCTCGACGACCTCCAGCCGCGAGCGAGCCGGATCCACAGCGGCAACCGGATCGAAGGTGATCGGGTCCCCGACCGGCGCGCCGTTGAGGGTGGGCTGCAGGACCACCGGACCACCGGCGGCTTTCAACTCACCATCCTCGGACAGCGCGCCGCCCTGCGTCACGGTCACGGCAGCCACTCCCGGCTCAGCGGCCGTGACATCCACCCGGCTCGGCTGCCCAACCCGGGGAGGCCACGGCGCCAGGGTCACCGTAATATCGCGCGCCACCGGAGGCTGGACCCCTGAATCCCACTCAGCCGTGACACGCTGGTCCACCGCGACGGCGCTCAGCGCGGTCTCATCCCCGCCCGGCCACCGGATGGAGACGTCGGCCGGCCCCGCGCACGCGCCCAGCCCGACATGGAAAAGCGACTGGCCCACCGATCCCGCCGCGCTGCCGACCCACTCACGCTGCCACGTCCGGTCGCCACAGCTGACGAGTGCGCGCGCCCCGGGTGCGTCGGGGATCAGCACCTCCAGCCAGTGCCCCGTCTCCGCCGTCACGTTGCGATACAGCGACCAGGCCTCGTGACTGCCCACCAGCAGGTCCAGGCGACCGTCCTCGTCGTAGTCCGCGACCGCCACCGTGCGATCCTGGGTCTCGGTCGCCAGGCCCGCGACCTCCGCCAGGTCCACGCCGTCATTTGTGAAGCTGGACTTCTGCTGCGTGTCGTTGGCCTCCGCAGCGGGCAGGAAGCCGGCGGTCACATACAGCTCCAGGTCGCCGTCGTTATCCGCATCCAGAAAGGCCGCTCCCCATTTGTAGCGCCGCGCCGTCATACCCCACGCGTTGCCCATCCCGAACTGGTCCGTGATGTCCTGGCCCTTGGACAGCAGCACGTCCGCGCCAATCGACGAGAAGAAGTGGTCCGACCGCAGGTCGCCGTCGACGTCGCCCACCGCGATGCCCATGCCATACACGCGCGGCAGATCACGCTGGACGCCGTCGTCGCGGACCACGATCGTGGGCGTGTGCTCCAGTCCAAAGTCGCTGGTCACCAACGCCACGGGCTTGCCGCTGTCATCGAAGTCCGTGATCAGCGGCACGGGCGCGCACCCCAGGGCGGGCCACACGTCGTCAATGCGCGGGGTCAGCACCCCGTCCAGGTTGTCCAGGCGCCAGACCGCAGAGTGCTCGAGCGGCGCGTGACTGCAGCTCGTATTCAGCGAGACGACCAGGTCGTGGTCACCGTCGCCGTCCAGGTCGCCGTGCGTGGGAAAGAAGACGAAGCCGCCGGGGGCGTTCACCGGCGCCCGCACGTATTTGCCCCCCGCCTTGGTCCGCCTCAGCACGGTCAACGACGTACCCCACCGCGAGTCCGCGTCGCCGCGGGTCAAGACGATAGCCGGCGCGCCGTCCAGCACCATCACGTCGACCGCACCGTTGCCGTCCACCCCGTCCAGCCCGGCGGCCGACGTCACGTCCTCAAAGCCGAAGTCCGGTGGCCCCGTGTTGCGAAACAACAGCAGCGACTGCACCGCGTCGCCGGTCAGCAACAGGTCCACGTGCCCGTCATCGTCCCAGTCGAGCCAGGCCGCACCACCCGTCATCGGAACAAGCGACGTGTCGCCAAACCGGACATCCGGCAACCCGACCTGGACGGTCACGTCGTCAAAGTGCGGCGCAGAGCCGAGCATCAAGAGCGCAAAAACGGGAGAGGCGAGGGCCATCAAAGCGTTTGGATCCTACCAGACATGTGCTACCGTCCGCCTTCATCGGAGCCAAGAGGAGACAAATCGAAGATGGCCGACCTGAACACAAAAGCCCCTGCTTTCAGCCTGTTGAACACCAAGCGTGAGACGGTCTCGCTGGACGACTTCAAGGGCAAGAAGCTCGTGATCGCGTTCTACCCCGCCGCCTTTACGGGCGTCTGCAAGAAAGAGCTGTGCACCTTCCAGGGCTCGCTGGCTGCGTACAACAACCTCAACGCGGCCGTTGTCGGCATCAGCGTGGACTCCCCCTTCAGCAACGGCGCGTTCGCGGCTGAGAACGGCGTGCAGTTCGACATCCTCAGCGACTACAACCGCGAGGCGGTCACCGCGTACGGCGTCACCCACGACGACTTCGCCAACATGCCCGGCTACACCGCGGCGGTCCGCTCCATGTTCGTGATCAACGAGGACGGCATCATCTCGTACAAGTGGCTGGCCCCGAACCCGGGCACCGAGCCCAACTACGACGAGGTCGCTGCGGCGCTCAGCTAAGGTCCGCGGCAAACGCGGCGCGCTGATCGTCCGACAGCGCGACCTCGATCTCCATATCCGGGGCGTCCAGCCCAATCGCCGTGGGCGCGTCACCTTTCACATCAAACGTCAGGTATTGCACCGCTGAGAGCCGGTCGTCGCCGACCTGTCGCTCGTCGTAGACGGCGCGCGCCTGGCTGCCGTCCGCGCGGCGCATGTAGATGTACCGCGGCAGGTCGATCCACTTGCGCAGCACGATGTCGCGCTGCAACGGATCGTCGATCTCGATCAACAGCGTGCAGCCCAGATCCGCGGGTCCGCCCAGAAGCTCGTTGTAGGTGTTCATCTCGTGCAGCACGTCGTTTTCGGCGGTCGTGCCCTCGATGCGCAGCATCTCCTGGATCTGGTACCACATGGTGTCGTGGTTCTCGAAGAGGAAGGTCAGGTAGCGCCCGACGTGTACACGCCGCCGCTCTTTCTCGGCCAGGATGCCCGCCCTCAGCTCGGAGCGCCGCGCCGCATAATCCGAGTTGGACAGGATCTCATCGCGCGTGACCAGGGGCCGTGTCATGTGTTCTCCGTGTCGACGGCCTTTTCAAAGCCGTCCGCTCGATAGGCCCGCGCCAGCACGGACATGGGATGCAGCGGCTTTTTGCCCGCGTGCTGCTGAAACTGGATGGCCGCCAGCGGGCAGTCCGTGGCCCACACTTTGGCGTCCACATCCTTGAGCCCGTCAAACGCCTTCTTTCCCACCCGCTGCGACGGCTCAAACCCGTCCACGGTCATAGCAAACGTGCCGTCGTGGCCACAGCACTCCATGGTCATGACCGGCTTGACGCCCGGGATCTTCTTCATCAGATCGCGGCCGCGAAAGCCCACCGCCTGGGCGCGCAGATGGCACGGCGCGTGGTAGGCCACACTTTCGGGCGTGCTCTGAAACTGTGTGTTGAAGCGCTCCTCTTTGCGCAGCGACCACAAGTACTCGCTGGGGTCCCGCACGGCCTCGGCGAGCTTGGTCGCGCGCTCGCGGTCCTCGCCCTCCAGCAGCTCGGGCCACTCGCGCCGCATCATCATGGCGCAGGTCGGGTTGATGGCCACCACCTTGGCGCCGGCGTCGACAAACGGCGTCAAGATGTCCAGGTTGTGCGACGCCTTGGCCCGGAGCGTGTCCAGATCGCCCGCCTCCCAGTGCGGCATACCGCAACACTGAAGCCCCTTGGCGCACTTGATGTCGATGGAGTTCTTGCGATAGACGTCGACCGTGTCGCGGCCGATCTCGGGCTCGTTGTTCTGCACATAGCAGGTCTGAAAGAGCACTACCTCGCCCGCCGGCTCGTCCGCGATCAGCCCCTCTTGCTGCGACCACTTCTCAAACGTGGACCCGGCGAAGTCCGGCAGCAGCTTCTCGCGGTGCACCCCGATCAGCTTCTCCATGAACCACCGATGCGCCGAGACCCGGTTCATCACGTTGGCCATGCCCAGAGACGCCCGCGCCATGCGACCGGCGCCGTCCGCGTCAGCCCTCACACGCGCGGCCCACGGGACCCCGTCTTTGCGGGCGCGCTGCGCCTTGTAGCGGTGCACCAGCTTCGGGAAATCCAGCTGAAACTCATGGCTGTCGCGCGGCGTGTACGGGCACTGGACCTCGCACAGCTTGCACTGAAAGCACTCGTCCATGACCTGAGCGGTCTGCGCCTCGGTGACCTTGCCGACGTCGCCGTCGTGCTCATCGTCGATAAACTTGAACAGGTCCGGGAAGGAGTCGCAGTACTTGAAGCACATCCGACAGCCATGACAGACCTCGAATACGCGGCGAAGCTCTTCTTGTAGGGCGGACGGATCCCAGTAGCGAGGCTCACTTGGATCGTACGTGAGCCCCGGACCGGGCAGGTAGGAGTGCGGGCCCGACATCAGTCGGCCTCCCGGGGGTTAGGAGATCTCGTCCAGCAGCTGCTGGAAGCGACCGGCGTGCGACTTCTCGGCCTTGGCCAACGTCTCGAACCAGTCCGCGATCTCGCCGAAGCCCTCTTCGCGCGCGGTGCGGGCCATGCCCGGGTACATGTCGGTGTACTCGTGCGTCTCACCGGCCACGGCGGCGCGCAGGTTGCTCTCGGTGTCGCCGATCGGCAGGCCCGTCGCGGGGTCACCGACCTTCTTGATGTAGTCCAGGTGACCGTGCGCGTGGCCGGTCTCGCCCTCGGCGGTCTGGCGGAAGTTGCCCGCGATCTCCGGGTAGCCCTCGACGTCTGCGGTCTTCGCAAAGTAGAGGTAGCGGCGGTTGGCCTGGGACTCGCCGGCAAAAGCGGCCTTCAGGTTGTCGTGGGTCTTGGTTCCATTCAAGTCGGCCATGTCTCATCTCCTGTGTTCGGGCGGGATGAATATCACGCAAACGCCGTGCCGATCAACGATGAACGAGAGTACCTACGCCCGCATCCGTCAATAGCTCCACGAGCGACGCGTGCGGACCGCGTCCGTCCACAATTGAAACGCGACCGACGCCCGCCTCAACCGCCGCCACACAGGCCTCGGCCTTGGGGACCATGCCGCCACTGACGACGCCGCTTTGGATCCAGCCCTTGAGGGTCTCCACATCGACCTGCTGCACCCAGCCGTCCGGACCGTGGATGCCGTCCACGTCGGACATGAACAACAATCGTGGAGCCTCCAGCGCGGCTGCTACGGCGGTCGCGACGCTGTCCGCGTTGACGTTGAGCGCCTTGAGTTCGTCATCCACCGCCACCGGCGGGATCACCGGGATCAGGCCGGCCGCGATCTGAGCGTTCAAAAGGGACGAATCGACCGACGTAATATCGCCCACCCGCCCCAGATCGACCTGCTCCCCGGTCGCCCTCGAGATGTGCTTGCGCTGCATACCGCGCAGCCACCCCCCGCCATCGTGGGCGGACAACCCAACCGCCCGACCGCCGAAGCGGGCCACGGCGGCCAACAGATCGCGAGAGACACCACCTATCTGCACCATCTGCGCGACCCGCATGGTGTCTTCATCGGTCACACGCAGCCCATCGATGAACTTGGGCTGCAGCCCCAGGCGCTGCCCCATCTGCGACACCGCGAGGCCGCCACCGTGCACCAGCACCACGTTGGCGCCGATCGCGCGAAGCAGCACCAGGTCCTGGCACATGTCGTCGATCAGCTTCTCCGACGTCATGGAGGCGCCGCCCACCTTGATGACCACGACCTTGCCGTTCCAGTGCTGCACGTACGGCAGCGCCTCGACCAGGGCGCGAGCGATGGCGATTTGGTTTTCGTTTTTCATGATCGGTAATCCGCGTTGATGCTCACGTACTCGGCGGTAAGGTCGCAGCCCCAGGCCGTCCCGCTGCCCTCGCCGCCCTTGAAGCGCGCGGCGATCACGACCTCGTCGGCGCCCATGGCCTGGGTCGCGGCGTCCTCGTCAAACCCAACCGGCGCCCCTGCGCGCAGCACGGCGATACCGGCAAAGTCCAAATCCAGGGACTCGAGTCCGGGCGTACCGACGGCCCCGAGCGCTCCGACCACGCGCCCCCAGTTGGCGTCGCGTCCGTGGACCGCGCATTTGACCAGCGGCGAGCGGGCCACGGCGCGGGCTGCGTGTCGTGCGGCGGCGTCGCTGGCCAGCCCATCCACGGTCACGGTGATCAGACGCTCAGCGCCCTCTCCGTCCCGGGCCAGCTCCCGAGACAGGTGCCGGCAGACCGTCCACAGCGCCGCTTCAAAAGCCCGCCATGCGTCGGTCCCGAGCTGGACGACGGGCCCCGCGCCGGTGGTCTGCACGATCAGCGTGTCGTTGGTCGACATATCGCCGTCCACTGTGACCGCGTTGAACGTGCGCTCGGCCACGGACGCGGTCAGCGCCTGCAGCGCGTCGGCCGGGACCACGGCGTCGGTGACCACAAAGCCCAGCATGGTCGCCATGTCCGGGTGGATCATCCCCGAGCCCTTGGCGATTCCGCCGACCGTGAGTCCGTCGACTGTGACCGCGGCCTCTTTGGCAAACGTGTCGGTGGTCATGATCGCCCGTGCAGCGCGCCCCCCGTCCGCGGTCAAGTCACCAGCGGCGGCGCGCACGGCGGGCAGGACCCGATCCATCGGCATCGGGACGCCGATGACGCCGGTACTGCAGACCAGCACCTCGTTGGCGGGGCAGCCCAGCACGTCGCCGACCGCAGCCGCCATCGCCTCGGTATCCGCGACGCCCTGCCGCCCGGTCGAGGCGTTGGCGTTCCCCGAGTTGACGACCACGGCGCGACACGGGCCGGGCACCCGCGAGCGAGTCCACGTGCACGGCGCGGCGGCTGCGGTCGATTTGGTAGTCACGGCGGCGGCTACACCGTGCGCCACCAGGACGCACACGTCGTCGCGATCCGCGTATTTCACGCCCCCGGCGATGACGCCCACCGACGTCCCCGGCACACTGGTCCATGTGCCCCCGGGCAGCAGCGGAAGGGGCCCGGTCACGGCAGCACCGGAAAGACTGGAAGGCCTGCCGTCTCGTCCAGCCCCAGCGCCACGTTCATCGCTTGAACGGCCTGGCCGGAGGCGCCCTTCACCAGGTTGTCGATGACGGACACCACGGTGACGATCCCGCGCTCGGCGTTGAGACTCACGTGCACATGCGCCCGGTTCGTGCCGCGTGCATCCGCCGTGGTCGGCGTCTCGTCGCGCAGGACCACCATCGCCTCATCGGCGTACGCCTGGGCGTACAGGTCCGTCAACAGCTGCTGACCGCCGGTCCACGGGGTGTGCACCGTCGCGATCATGCCGCGGGTCATCGGCGCCAGGTGGGGCGTAAAGGTCACGCGCGTGCCCAGCGTCTGCTCGATCTCCGGTGTGTGGCGGTGCGCCCCGGCCAGCCCGTATGGAGCGGCGCAGTCGTGCACCTCGCAGAAGAGGTTGCGCGACCCGGCCTTGCGCCCCGCGCCCGAGACGCCGGAGATGCAGTCCGCCACCAGCCAGTCGCCGCGCCCCGCGTGCTTGACGATCGGCGCCACCGCCAGCGAGACGGCCGTCGGATAGCACCCCGGGTTGGCGATGAGATCGGCCCCAGGCAGCGCGTCCCGATTCAGCTCCACCAGCCCGTACACCGCGCGATCCAACAGCCCGGGCGACGCGTGCTCGATCTTGTAGAAGCGCTGGTAGACCGCCGGATCCTTCAGGCGAAAGTCCGCGCCCAGATCGACGACGATCAGGCCACAGTCCAGCAGCTGAGGCGCCTTGGCGGCCGCGACGCCGTGCGGAAGGGCCAAAAAGACCACATCACACCGCTCGGCTGCCACATCGGGGTCAAACGCCTCGATCGTGTCCGGGTACAGACCGCTCAAACCAGGCCAGCTTGCGGCCAGCGGCGTCCCGGCTGACGCGCCGGCGGCAAACCAAACCGGGTCCAGGTTGGGATGCGCACGCAAGATGCGCAGCAACTCGATGCCTGTGTAGCCTGAAGCCCCTACAATTCCAGCGCGGTACGTCTTTGTCACGGGCAGGAGAGTTACGCGATTAAGCGGCGACGTGTCCAGCGTAAACGTTGAACTGAGCCCCACCTTTGGCAAACCCGACCAGGGTCATGCGGGAGTCTTGAGCCAGCTGAACCGCCAGCGAGCTGGGGGCGCCGACGCAGATCAGCGCCCCGATTCCGGCCATGAGCGCCTTTTGCACGACCTCGAAGCTGCCGCGGCCGCTGACCCACAAAACACACCCCGTCAACGGGGAGTGGTCGGCCAACAGGCGCGCGCCGATCACCTTGTCGACGGCGTTGTGGCGACCGATGTCCTCGTCAGCGGCAAGCAGCGCCCAGTCGGGACCGGGGCCGAAGAGGGCCGCGGCGTGCAAGCCGCCGGTGCGCTGAAAGACGTGCTGGTGAGCCAGCGCGCGCTCGCCCGCCTCCTGCACCACCGCTCCCGGCACGTGCAGCGGGGCGTCGAACGGCGTCACCTGCTGATGGATGTTGTCGATGGTCGCTTTGCCGCACAGACCGCAGCTGGAGGTCGCGAAGAACGCGCGCCGGGCCTTCTCCATGCGGGACGTGCCGACCGAGCAGCCGGCTGCCAGAGCGACCATCAGCGTGTTTTCTGCGTGCGGTTTGTTGGGATCCCGGCAGGGCTCGAGCCCCTGGATGTCGTCCAGCCCATCGATGACGCCCTCGCTGAGCAGGAAGCCGGCGACCAGCGCTCTATCCGACCCCGGTGTGCGCATCAGCACCGCCAGGGAGTCGCCATCCACGCGGATCTCCATCGGCTCTTCCACCGCCACCACGTCAACGACGCCGTCGGCGGAAGGATATCGCGTCACCTCTACGTCATTTATGGCTGCAGCATCCACGGCACCGCGCATGGTATACGAACTTCGAGCGCCATAGAAAAAGGGATCAAACAGTGCTTGTTGTCATGAAACCTTCCGCCACGCAGGCGGATCTCGAGCGGGTCCTGGCACGCATCGCGGAGCTGGGCTTCACCGCTCATCCGCTGCCGGGCAGTATGCGAACTGCTATCGGCATCACGGGTAATCAGGGCCCGGTCCCGGCGTCGTATTTTGAGTCCCTGGCCGGCTGTATCGCGCAGCTCATCCCGGTCAGCCAGCCCTTCAAGCTGGTCAGTCGCGAGGCCAAGCCGGACGACACGATCATCGACTTTGGCGACGGCATCCAGGTCGGCGGGGACAACTTCCAGGTCATGGCGGGCCCGTGCTCCGTGGAGAGCCGGGACCAGATCCTGGCGTCCGCGCACGCCGTAAAGAAGGGCGGCGCCACGTTCCTCCGCGGCGGGGCGTACAAGCCGCGCACCAGCCCGTACGCGTTCCAAGGCATGAAGGAAGAGGGGCTGAAGCTGCTGGCGGAGGCGCGCGAGCAGACCGGCCTGAAGATAGTGACCGAGTGCAAAGGCACCGAGACGCTGGACGTGATCTGTGAGTACACCGACGTCGTCCAGATCGGCGCCCGCAACATGCAGAACTACCCGCTGCTGGAGGCGGTCGGACGCAAGCGAAAGCCCGTGCTGCTCAAGCGTGGGCTCAGCGGCACGATCAAGGAGCTGTTGATGGCCGCCGAATACATCTACAGCGGCGGCAACCAGGACGTGATGCTGTGCGAGCGCGGGATCCGGACCTTTGAGACGATGACGCGCAATACGCTGGATCTCGGCGCAGTGGCGGTGCTGCGGGAGAAGTCGCACCTGCCGGTCATCGTGGACCCAAGTCACGGCATCGGCATCCGACGGCACGTGCCCGCCCTGGCCAGGGCGTCCGTGGCGCTGGGCTGTCACGGGCTGATCGTGGAGGTCCACCCCAACCCGGACCTGGCGCTGAGCGATGGTGCGCAGTCGCTGACCCCAGAGCTGTTCCAGTCGATGATGGGCGACGTGAACAAGATCCGGGCGGCGCTCGCCTAGTGCGTTATCTGATTTTGGCGTTTCTGGTCGGCGGCTGCGGGGACGAGGCCTCCGAGGTGATCGCGGACGCTGCCGAAGCGCCGGTCGATACCGCCGTGCTGGAGGACGCTGTCGAGGGTGCTGAGGGCACCACGTTGGACTATCCTGTGGATGCGACCGGGCCGTTCCATGTCGGCTATGTGACCTTCCCCTACGACTACGAAGCGCTGGGCAGCGCGCGCACGATCGACATCCACCTCTGGTATCCGACCAAGGGCACCGGGGGCGAGAGCCCGATCTATGAGGGGCTGTTTCTGGACGAGGTCAGCCAGGTGAACGCCGCGCTGGCGCCTCCTGTCGGCGCGACCTACCCGGTCCACGTGCACAGCCACGGCCACATGGGATTCGGGGGGTCCAGCGCCAACCTTGCGCAGTACTTTGCGTCGCACGGCTGGATGGTGGTGGCGCCGGACCACACCGGAAACACCCTGACGGACAACATCGATCCCCGGCCCGCATCGACCTATCTGACGCGATCGCTGGACGTGAGCGCCGCGCTGGACGCGCTGGAGGCGCACGAGCCCACCGCTGACACCGACCGCGTCTTGATGAGCGGCCACAGCTTTGGTGTGCACACCTGTTGGGCGTCCGCGGGCGCGACGTTCGACATCGAGGCGGTCAAGCTGAAGCTGACCGAGGCCACGGCGGACGAGCTGATCGCGTTTGAGGCGGGCGTCGTGGAGACCCGGGTTGTGGCGTCGATTCCTATGGCCGGCAGCATCGACCGCGACCTGTTCGGCGCCGGTGGGCACACGTCGGTCAGCATCCCGATGCTGGCGATGAGCGGCGGCCTGGATCCGGTCGGGGCTGACGAGCAGTTCGACACGACCGACGCGGTGGACCTGACGTGGATCGACCTGGCCGGCGGCTGCCACCAGACCTTTGCGCTGGGCGACTGCGAGACACTGGAGCCCGAGCAGGGCTTCGCTATTGTTAATTTGTACGCGCTCGCGTTCGCGCGCACGCACGTGTTGAGTGACACCGACGAGGCGGTTTTGGGCATCGTGGACGGCACGATGCCTGTCTCTGCCAAAGTGACCTTCAAAAAGAAGGAGCCATGAGAACACTCGCTGTGATCATGCTGGTCGCGGCTCTGGGCTGCGGAGCGGACGACGAGCCGGTAGAGCCCGTGGCGCCGGCTGTCGAATATGAGGCGCTGGAGCCGGCTGCGCCGACGCTGATTCGGCTGACGCAAGCGCAGTACGCCAACGTGGTGACCGATCTTCTGGGCGACGGACTGGCGCTGCCCGCGACGCTGGAGCCGGACACGCGCGCCGAGGGGCTGCTGGCCGTCGGGGCATCCGTGACGCCGATCTCGTCGCGTGGCGTGGAGCTGTATACCGAGGGCGCCCTCAGCCTGGCGACCCAGGTGATGGCGACCGCCGAGGGACGGGCCAAGGTGGTGCCCTGCCAGCCGTCGGGGGCCACCGACGAGGCGTGCATGCGCCAGCTGTTGGAGACCTTTGGACGTCGAGCTTGGCGCCGGCCGCTGACCGAGGACGAGATCGCGTCGTTTCTCGCGATTGGAAAGTCCGCGGCCGACACTTTGGGGACTTTTGATGGGGGCGCGACCTATGTGGTCGCTGCGCTGCTGCAGTCGCCGCACTTCCTGTACCGGGTGGAGCTGGGGCTGCAGCTGACGGGCTGGGAGGTCGCGTCGCGGCTGAGCTTCTTTTTGTGGAACACGGCGCCGGACGAGGCGCTGCTGGACGCGGCCGCGGACGGGACGTTGGACACCGCGGAGGGCATCGCCGCACAGGCGCAGCGGCTGCTGGACGACGCACGCTCGCGGCAGGCGGTGCGCAGCTTCATCACGGACTGGCTGCATCTGCACGAGCTCGACCATCTGAACAAAGATCCCAACATCTACAAGCACTTCACGCCGGAGCTGGGCGCCATGGCGCGGGAGGAGACGCTGCTGCTGGCAGAGCACCTGGTCTTCGATGTGGAGGCGGATTTTAGAGATCTCTTCACCACGCAGACGACCTTCGTAAACCGGCGACTGGCGGCGATCTACAACATCGCGGCGGTCACGGACGAGGGCTTTGGTCAGGTGCAGCTGCCCCAAGGTGAGCAGCGCCGGGGCTTCTTGGGTCAGGTGGCGTTTTTGGGGTTGCACTCGCATGCCGTGGAGTCCTCGGCGACGCTGCGTGGCGCGTTTTTGCGTGAGCATGTGCTGTGCGACCCGGTGCCGCCGCCGCCGGCCGGGTTGAACACGGCGATTCCCGAGCCGTCGGAGACGGCGCGGACGCTGAAGGAGCGCCTGCTGGAGCACATGCAGGACCCGAGCTGCTCGGTCTGCCACGAGTTCATCGATGTGCCGGGCTTTGGATTTGAGAACTTTGACGGCATCGGCCGCTTTCGGTTGACCGATCATGGCGCGCCGATCGACCCGACCGGGCGTCTGGACAACATCGACTTCGCCGACTTTGGCGAGCTGGCGGGCCTCATCTCACAGAGCCCGCAGCTGACGGCGTGCGTGGTGAAGAAGCTGTACAGCTATGCGGTCGCGCACCCGGTTGAGAAGGGCGAGGCCGGCGTGCTGGCGGAGCTGGGGGACCGCTTTGCGGCCGGTGAGTATCGGCTCAAGCAGCTGATGCTGGATATCGCGACCCACCGGGCGTTTGTGACGCAGGGCGAGGTGCAGTGATGGTGGTGAGACTAAGTCGGCGCACGATTCTAAAGGGCCTGCTGGGCGGCTCGCTGGTGACGATTGGGCTGCCCTCGCTGGAGATCTTTTTCGATCGGCGGCGCCCGGCATGGGCGGATGACGGCCCGGTGGAGAGCGGGTTTCCGAAGCGCTTCGGGCTGTTCTTCTGGGGCAACGGCAACATCCCGGCGCGCTGGACGCCGAAGATCGACGGCCCCGACTGGGAAGAGACCGAGCAGCTGGCGCCGCTGATGCACCTGCGGGACATGCTGACCATCGTGTCGGGCATGCATGTCAAGGTCCCCAACACGGTGCCGCACTTTGCGGGCGCGGCGGGCTGTCTGAGCGGGTCGCCGGTGATGGACGCATACGGCGAGAACACGATGGCCACGCCCAGCATCGACCAGGTGATCGCGGCGGAGCTGGGGCAATTGACGCGGTTTGCGTCGCTGGAGTTCGGTGCGGCGCACGGAAGCGGGCTCTCGTTCAATGGCCCCAGCAGCAAGAACCCGCCCGAGGGGTCGCCGTTTGCGCTTTTCGAACGTGTGTTTGGCGGCAGCTTTCAGTTGCCCGGTGAGGAGCCGATCGTCGATCCGACCATCGCGCTGCGTCGCAGTGTGCTGGACGTCGTCGGGGAGCAGGCGACGGCGCTGATGTCGCGCGTCGGCCACAACGACAAGGTGCGCCTGGAGCAGCACTTTGACGGCATCCGATCCCTGGAGCAGCGCCTGGCCCGGCTGGAGGAGGACCCGCCCAACCTCGCGTCCTGCGCGCTGCCGACCGTGCCCGAAGCGGAGTACCCCGATTTCGAGGGGCGCCCGCAGCTGGCGGCCAAGAACAAGGCCTTTGCCGAGATCGCGGCGATGGCCCTGGCGTGCGACCAGACGAGGGTCTTTTCGAACTGGTTCACGTATCCGGTCAGCAACCACCTGTTCCCGGGCGCCGCGCAGGGACACCACAAGATGACGCACGACGAGGGCGACCCGCAGCCCGAGGTGCACAAGATCATCGTGCAATGTGTGGAGGCCATGGCGGCCCAATTCGACGCGCTGCAGGCGATCCCGGAGGGCGACGGCACCCTGCTCGACAGCTGCGCGGTGCTGGGCACCAGCGACGTCTCGTTTGGCAAGACGCACTCGCTGGAGGACTTTCCGCTGGTCATCGCGGGCAGCGCGGGCGGCAAGCTGGTCAACGGCACGCACTACCACTCGCCGGCCGGCGAGAACGTGAGCAAAGTCATGTTGAGCCTGGCGCGTGCGGTGGGCCTGGACCTGGCCGCCTTCGGCAGCAAGACCGGCGAGGCCACGGAAGGCCTCGGGGCCATCGAGGTATAACAATGCGACTTCTATTGGCCGCTCTCCTCATCCTGCCGGCGTGCAGCGAAGACCCCCCCGACCCGGTCCAGGTCCCGGACGCCGGCCCCATCGACGAGAACCCGCCCCTCATGGCGCGCCTGGTCGTACTCGACAAGCTGGCCTTCACCGGCGAGGTCGAAGAGGGCGTGGCCCCGGGCTGGGATCTCGACGACCGAATCAGCGACGAATACGACGAGGAGACCTGCGGCCACGCCGACTACACCGCCCCGGACGGCACGGAGGGCGTGGACAATAAGCTGGCCTCCATCGTGCCGCTCTTTGAACTGGTAGGCATCGGCGCGGCCGAAGGCCTCATCCAGGACAGCATCGAGGACGGCGGTCTCCTCCTGATGATGGAGGTCACCGGCGTCGACGACCCGGTTGATGACGACGACGTCCAGGTGATGGTCCGGGCAGGCCACGGCACCCCGCTGCTGGGCACCGACGGCAAGCTCCTCGCGGGCCAGACCTTCCACCTGCACCCCGAGAGCCCGGACAGCGTCGCCCAGCGAGGCAGCATCAAGGACGGCGTCCTCACCGCGGGCCCCTTCGAGGCCCACCTCCCGGTAGTCGTCTTCGGCATGCGCTACGACCTCACGTTCCTCAACGCCCGCCTCCGAGGCGACTGGACCGAAGACGGAGGCCTGCAAAACGGCCTCTTCGGCGGCTCCGTCACAATCGAAGAGATCTACACGATAGGCGAGGTAGCGGCCGCGGACGACGCCAGCGTCCTCAGCTCACTCAAAGCCATCCTCCAGGGCGCCGGCGATCTGGACCCGGACCCGGAGACGGGCCTGTGCCGCCAGATCTCGGCCACCTTGAGCTTCACGGCGGTCTCGGCGTTCTTCTTCCCGGGTGAGGAGTAACCCAAGGGAACCCGCAACTGCCATCGGGGACTCAGATACGCCATGGCTACGGTATCCAGGTCGCCTTTGGCAGCTCAGACTGCCAAAGCTGCCGTAGATACGGTATCCAGGTCGTCTTTGGCAGCTCAGACTGCCAAAGCTGC
>CAZJHX010000048.1:0-66578 GCA_964545715.1 uncultured Myxococcales bacterium | reverse complement strand
CCAGTCACAAAAGCGCCCGCGCCAATGGGTCGGGATTTCTGTCGTCAAGGTCTAGACCTCGCCATGCGCTTCAATTACACCGCGGACTGGGCCAAACTCGAACGCCACGTGGAGTGTGACTGACGGGACAAAGGAGTCTGCCGTGAGAGCAATCGCTGCCGCCCTGGTGCTGATGTCCGCCTCGATCGCCGGCGCAAAGGGAGCGTCGCTGGTGGTCGACCACGTGGACGTCAGCCACTACGCCAAAGAAGGACTCATCCGCCTGTTCGTGGACGTTCTGGACGCCGACAACAAGCCGATCCCCAGGCAGGGCAAAGAAGACCTGCGCTTCTATGTGAACAACCAGCCGTTGGGCGCCAGGGTAAAGTCGGTGAAGCTGACCTCGTTCAAGGACAGCGGGCTGCCGTTGGCGGTCGGTGTGCTCACCACCAACTACGGTGGCTTTGTACCCAAGGCGGTCGGCGAACCGTCACTGTGGCGATTCGCGCAGACCGGCAGCATGTCTCTGATCAAAGGGCTGCGGTCAGGCACCGACTGGTACGCGATGTGGCTCTACAACGAAGGGGGGAGCCGGCAGGTGGTGTCGTTCACGCGCGACCTGAAGCAGGCCTTGCAGACCGTGAAGACCCTGCCCCACGAGCACGTGGTCTCAGCTGAAAAAGCCCGGATCCCCAACTTCTATCGGCATCTCGATCAGGCCGTGAAGACGATGGCCGCTGCGGACAATCTGCCGCGCCGCCGCGTCCTGCTAGTGGTATCGGACGGCATCGGTGAGTTCATGCAGAGCCAAAAAAGCCGACTGGAGACGGCCCTGCAGAGGACGATCGACGCGGCGAACGACGGGGGTGTCCGCATCCACGCTGTGGGCGCGATGCTGCAGGACGACGTCTTTTTGCCGTATCTCGCCCGGGCCGCACGGCGCACTTTCGGTGTGTACATCCAGCCGAAAGAGGTCGAGGACATGGAGCCCCCGGTGGCGAAACTGCCGGCCACATTGTTCGGTCAGTATGTCGTGGACGTGGTCGCGCCGGGACTGGCCGCGGGCAAGCCGCTGCGCTTTCGGGTCGACGCGATCACGTCGGGCGGAGAGAAGGTCAGCGGCGCATATCCGAGAAGCCTGAAGCTACCGGCGGGTGCGACGCGTTGAGAGCGACCGCGCAACGGACTGGCGTCCATCAACCGACGCGGTAGCGGAGAGCCAACGGCCGGCGTATCGTAAATCCATGCTCAGGATCCGCAGCGTGGCGGGGACCGGACGTGCCTGCGCGCTCTTAACCTCCATCGTCATGCTGCTCAGCTCCGGCGGAGTCGAGCCGGCGTTCGGCGACGACAAAGTGACCTGTCCTCACCGGGTGGCCGCTGCCTCAGAGACCTTGGAGCTACGCCCCGCGGCCGCAGCCCGCCGCGCAATGCAAGCGACCACAACCTCCGGCATCCAGGTCGCGCTCGAGGCGGGCAGGCACGGGGACTCGGGACGTGGGGCAATCCGGCGCTACACGTGGTCACTGCGGTCGTCGAAGGGCGACTCGCGCGTCGTGACGTTCCGGATCCGAGACTGGGAAGCAGGCACGTGGTTCCGTGAAGCGGCGGCCTTCGGGTGGCTCTTCCGTATGATGAGCAGCACACAGGGCGCGGCGGTCCGGGTGTCAGTCCATCGTTTCGACTCGGATCGTGCATGCCCGGCGGTGTCTCCGTTCGAGCACGGGACCCCCAAAACGGCCTCCGGGGACCGCGAGACGGGCGCGAGGCGGTTCACAACCTGGCATGGGGAGGGCGGCTCCCGGTGGCTGCACACGGCGGTCGTCGGCCCCTGGACCGGCGAGATTCTGCACGGCCCGGTCAAGTCACCGTTGGGCATCGAGCTTGTGGAGTTAGCGATGGAACCGGACCCACTCCATCCTCTGGAGTTTCTTCGCAAGGCGGTCCTCAGGCGCGCAAATACGCTGCGCCGGTGCTTTGAGAACGTGACGGACGCAAAGGAACGTGGGCCGGTTACGATTCGCCTCGAGGTCGACACCTCAAGTGGCACGTCCACGTCCCAGCCGCCCCCGCGCTCGGACCGCGTCAAGCGGTGCATTTTTCAGCGACTGCGACGGCTCCCGCGACGACTGCTCCGAGGCAAAGGACAGGCCGACACGGCGAAGCTTCGCGTGACGCTGCGCCCCCTGGGAGGCGCCCGATGAGCAGAGGTGCGGAGATTGGCGGTTTCTGGCTCCTCGCCGCGCTCGTGGCCCTCGTCGTCGGCTGTGCGAAGAAGTCCGCCCCAGAGCCCCGCGAAAGCGCGCTCACGGACGCGGACTGTGCGCAATCCGAGGACTGCACGTCGATCGGCCACTGCGCCCTTGTAGACGGCCGCTGCCGCCCGACAAAAGACGAGCACTGCAAGCCTACTAGAAACTGCATCATGGTCGGCGATTGCAGCGCAGTTGACGCCGACTGTGTCGCGAAGAAGGACGATGACTGCAAGCACATCCCCGCGTGCGCGAGCGTCGGGTGGTGCAGTGCCATCAACGGTGAGTGTGCGGCAGGACGGGACGCGGATTGCGCTCCGACCAGGATGTGCAAACAGATAGCGTGGTGCAGCGCCATCAACGGGGTGTGCGCGGTCGGCAAGGACGCGGACTGCCAGCCCACTGAGTCCTGTCGGCGTATCGGCCACTGCAGCGCTGTGGATGGCGAGTGCGTGGCCACCAGGGACGAGGATTGCGCGCGTTCCGTGGGCTGCGCCCTGGGAGGCCGCTGCAGAGCCGTCCGGGGCGACTGCGAGCAGTAGAGCGGGCAGAATTCGACGCTAAATCAGCACGCCCGGGTTCAGAATCCCGGCCGGATCCAGCGCCCCCTTGGCCGCCCGCAGCGCATCCGCGAATAGGTCCGGGCGTTGGCGGTCGTACCACGGCCGATGCGTGCGCCCGACGGCGTGGTGGTGCGTAATCGTGGCGCCGTGCTTGTTCAAGGCCTCGCTGGCCGCGTGCTTGATCTCCGCCCACTGCTCCAGCTCGCCGCCCGGCCTGCCAGGCACCAGAAAGGTGAAGTACGGCGCAGGGCCGTCGGGGTAGACGTGCGTGAAGCGGCACGAGATGAAGCCCTTTTGCCCACTGACACGCTGCATCGCAGCGCGCACATCGGTCACGACCTGCGCATGCAGCGCGTCGAAGCGGTCCCAGGTGCAGGCGGTCTCGAACGTGTCGACGACCACGCCCAGGCTCACCAGGATGTTCTGCATGTATGGCCCGTCCAAGAACGACCTTCGCCAAGACTCGCCCGCGCCCTCGCCTGCCTCACGAACGCCGTCGTCGGTGTAGCGCGCGCCATCCTTGCAGGTGCCGCCGTGGGACGTAGCGATGGCCAACGCGCGGTTCATCCAGGGCTCCAGCGGATGGTCGGCGGACTCGAAGCCCAACAGCAGCACGTGGTTGCCCATCGTCGGCAGCATGTTGAGCATGGCCTCGCGCTTGTCCAGCAGCCGGCAGTTGGTCGGGTACAGCGCCGACTGTGAGATCTCGCGCACCGCCTCGACCGCGGCCCCGTAGTCGCTGTACAGCACGTTGGCCTTGGCCCGCCAACGCGGGCGGGCGTGCAGACGCATCCACGCGCGCGTGATAACGCCCAGCGCGCCCTCGGAGCCGATGATCATGCGATCGGGGCTGGGGCCCGCGCCCGATCCAGGCAGGCGCCAGGTCTCTAAAGGGCCGCGCGGCGTGATGGTGCGCGTAGCCGAGACCAGCTCGTCGATGGGTGTTTAGAGGGTGGCGTTGGGGCCCGGGGGGCGCGGGGCGATCCCGCCGCCAAGCGTCTAAAACTCAAACGACTGGGGAAAGTGCCGCAGCGTAAGGCCGTGCTCGGCCAGCTGAGACTCCAGCACCGGCCCCGTCGCCCCCGCCTCGATCAGCGCCGACCGCGACGTGTGATCGACCTCACGCACCCGATCGAGCCCGCGCATGTCCAGCGAGACCACGCCTGGGAAGTCGTCGCGCGGGCCCTCCACCCCACCGACCACGCTGGTGCCACCGCCAAACGGGATGACGGCCAGCCCGTGGTCCTGCGCCCAGTCGAGCACGGCGACCACGTCTTCTTCGGTTTGGGGCCGCGCGACGAGGTCCGGCGCCCGCCCGTATTCTCCGCGAAACCCGCGCAGCAGGTCGCGATAGGCCTTGCCGTACGTGTGCGTGATCCGCTCGTCGGCGCGGTCGGTCAACACCGTGGCCAGCGCGTCCGGCGCCGCCACTCGCGCAGACGGCAGCACGATGTCAGCCGCCGCCACCGGCTCGGAGATCGTCAGCGACTTGAAGCCCAGCATGCCGCCCACGTGCCTGGCAAAGGCCTCCCGGGTCGCGCGGTCCGGAAACTTCTCGGCCCAACCCCAGCCCCAGTGGCTGCGCGCCCTGGTCGGCGTGGTCATGCGGTCTCCGTGTCCGTCAGTGACAGCGCGCCCGGGTCCTCGGTCACGGTCAATGCGCCCGCGTCCTTGTCGGGCTCGGTCAGCGACAGCCCGCCGGACGCCGCGTCGCTCAGCCCGCTCTGGATCTGCGCGATGGCCTGCTGTGCCGCGCGCTTGAGGTCGCCGTCGGTAAAGAAGCCCCTGGTGTGCTTCAACAGCGGCTCCACGGCAGCCACCGTCCCACACGTACCCAGCGCGCGCGCCGCCGCGACCCGCACCATGGTCTCGTCATGCTCCAGCATCACCAGCAGCGGCTGTTGCGCCTGGGTATCCGCAAAGACGCCTAACGCGTCTGCGATCGTGGTCAAAAACACCGCGTTCTTTGTCTGGCCGGCGCGCCGCAGCAGCGTCCCCAGACACGCGCGATGCCGCACCTTGCCAAGCTGCTCGATGGCCTTGCCGGCCACCACGAGATCCTGGTCATCCGCCACCTGCAGCAGCACCGCCAGCACCTCCGCCGTGGGGGTGCGGCTCCCCAGATACGACAGCGCATGCGTCCGCGCCGACTGCGGCGTGCGCGCGTCGGCCACGAGATCGAGGACCCTCCCGAGGCCCTCGTCGCCCAAAAATATCGACGCCTGCAGGCTTACGACCGGGTGTGGGTCGGTCAGCGCGGCATGCGCCGCCTTTTGGGTGACCTCGTGGCGCGGATACTCTCGCATCAGCAGCGCCAGATTCCGCCGCCGCACGGCCGGGTTGTTGTCCGTCATCGCATTACGAGACAGCAGCCCCTCGATCCGACGGTCGCGCATGGTCAGCTCACCGGCCAGCTGCCGCAGATACCGCAACCACTGGGTGATCTCCCGCGCATCGCCCATGGTGCCGCGCTCTTCGTAATAGACCTGGCCGTCGCGAACCAGGCCGCCCTGCTCGATGAGATGCGAGGTCAGCCGGCGGGCCTCGTCGCCAAGCAGCGCCACAGCCAGCGCCTCGTCGCCCTTGATCAGCAGATCCTCGTCGAAGCGGGCATCGTCAATCTGGATATCTTCGCCCTGGAAAAACTTCGTCAGCGTGCTGCCAAGGCCCTCCCCGCGCAGCTCGAGGTTGTGAGGCAGACCGCCGCCTTCCACCACGATGCGCGTATACGTCTGCGAGTTCTTGCCGGACCCGCGCGTAAACGTGTCCAGACGCACATCGAAGCCATCCGCCTGGCCTACGATCTCATCTGAGCTTAGCCAGCCGCCCTGCACCAGGCTGAGCCCCAGCTTTTCGGCAGCATAACGCCATTGGCGCCGGCGCTCCTTGACGGAGTTCAGGCCAAACCAAACGGCGGCCCCGATGGCGCCGGCTATCAGCAGGAACGGGATTACCTCCATGTCACGCAGGCTCCTCGTCGGCCAGCGACACCGCGCCGATCTCGGGTTCCAGGCTCAGCGCACCCTGCGTCGGCTGGATCTTGGCCTGCGCCACAGTCCTCAGCGCATCGGCCACCCCGGTGACCAGGCGCACGCGACGCACGATCTCCGGCCCGTCGCTCAGCACGCCCGGGGTCTCGATGAGGACGCTGCCGTCGACCACTTTGCCGCCCTCCGTGATCAGCTGCGTCACAAGCAGGCGCGCCTCGTCGCCGAGCAAGGCGACCACCATCGTGTCATCCGGGTCGATCAGCCGCCCGTCCTCCAGCTGCTTGTGGCTGAGCACCAGGCCTTCGGGCAGCCCGCCTCCCATCGCCATGACGCGCGTCGAGCTCATGGCCCCTTCGGCCAGCACCGTGGTAAACCGCTCCACGCACACGCTGAAGCCGTCCAGCGCGCCGATGATCGCTTCGGGATTGCCCACGCTGCCCTCCGCGAACATCAGGCCAAGCTCGTCGGCCGCCGCGCCCCACCCACTTTCCGGCGCGCGCGGCCCCCCTTACGGCCGACGCACCCACCACACTGCCAGACAGATCCCCAGCGCGATCAAGACCGTTTCGTAGAGCAGCATCGCCTACAACAACCGGACGACCGGCTCGTCGTCCATCAGCTGCTTGTTGACCTTCAGGTCCTTCACCGACGCGCACAGCCAGCGCTGGTCGTTGACGCTGAAGGCGATCTCCAGGCGGGGCGCGCGATCGCTGGGTGAGTGCGGCGGCTCAAAGGAGCCCAGCGTCGGGTTGGACTCGTTCAACGGCACCACCACCTGCACAGTCCCGGTGCCGTCGCCGCCGCCCAGCTTCTTCACGTTGCCGGACGCGTCCCAGCTGAAGCGCCGGTCCTCGCCCGTATCTTTGCCGATCTCACAGATCACCAGCTTGAAGATGCGCTCCGGCTCTCCCAGCGAGCACGTCGGCACCAGCTGCCGCTTCCAGGCGGGTCCGGGCGTCGGAAAGCGGGTGCCGCGCGGCACGATCACGGTGTACTCCGGCTCGTGGGTCTTGGCGTGGTGAGTCACAAACGCGTAGTCGTGCACGATGTAGTCGGACTGGGTGAAGTGCTCCGCCGCAAAGGCGCATGCGCCGTAGGCCACGGCCTCGAACGGCTGAAACGCGCGCACCTTGTCGCGTCCGAAGCGCCGCTCAAAGAAGGGATAGACGTCCGGCAGCAGCGTCGACCCGCCCACCATCAGCACGTCGTCGATGCGCGCCTCGGCGATGCCCTCACGCTCGGCTTTGGCCAAAACGTCCTGGGTACAGCCCGCCAGCGCGTCGTACATGCCGTTGGCCTTCAGCGTCTCCAACATGTCGGTCTTGATCACCTTCAGGGGTTTGGCCTCGCCGCGAAAGCGCGCCTCGAAGTTGCGCATGCTCTCGGGCGGCGTCAGCCGAAACAGCTCTTCCTCGCGGAAGAACAGGCCCTCTTTGACCCGCCGCGCCTCGGCCAGCGCCATGCGATGCCAGAAGCCGCGCTCCCAGTCGTGGGAGCCCGTCTCGATGTTGAAGTCCAGGCGCTTGCAGAACTCCTCAAGAAGCCAATGGTCCACCAGATTGCCGCCGACGTTGCGTCCCGCCTTGGCGACCACTTTGCAGCTGCCGTCCCGGATGCCGTGCCCCGTGATGGCCACCAGCGCGATGTCCAGCGTGCCGCCGCCGTAGTCCACCACCAGCACCAGCCGCTCGCTGCCCAACCCCAGGCCGTACCCGATCGCGGCAGCCACCGGCTCATCGACAAAGCGCAGCTTGCGCACACCCAACGAGCGCAGGATGTGCGTCAGCTCGTTGCGGTAGGTCTCGTACGAATCGACCGGCGTGGTGATCGTCAGGTCTCGAATCCGCTCGCCGGTCTGCTTCTTTACGTTGAAGAGCAGCTCGCGCAAAAACGTCTTGGCCACCTCCCGCGCCGTCACCGACTTGTTGCCCAGCTTGCCGATGGGCCTCAACGGCTCGCGCCCCAGATACGGCTTGAACAGCGGCACAAAGTGCGGGTGGATGGTGGCCGAGTTCAGGTCCAGCGCCGGCCGCCCGATGTGCGCGTAGTTGCCCACAAACGTGTGCTTGACCAGCATCGGCCCGCGGCAAAAGCGCGCCCAGAACCCCAGATTGTCCAGCAGATGGGTCGCCGACGGCACCAGTCGCGGCGCTTGAAGCGGCTCATCTCCGCCGGGAGCGCGACAGATCGCCGGCAGCTCCAGCAACCGCGGCTTGTGCCCCTCGGCGTCCCACATCGCCAGCCCGGTGTTGGTTGTCCCGAGATCGAGGGACCACTTACCCATCGGCGTAGAGTACTGCCTACTTCAGGAGCGTGTCCACGGAGGGGCGGTCAAACTGGGTCTCACCGACATAGCGCGCGCTGATCCGGCCGTCGGGTTTAACGATAAATGTGGCTGGGACGGCCAGATCCCGCCCCTTCATCGCCACCCCGTATGCGCGAATCGTGGTCAGGTCGGGGTCTGCCAGCAGCGGTATGCCCAGCCCCAGCCGCTCCGCCAGCTGAGCGGAGTCAGCACGAGAGTCCACGCTGATCGCCACCACGCTAATCCCCTTGCGCCCCAGCTCGTGCAGGCGCTGATTCAGCTGGACCAGCTGACGCTTGCAGTTGGGTCACCAGTACCCGCGATAAAACACCACCATGACGGGTCCGCGCGCCCGCAGCTTCGCCAGGCTGACGGTCTGCCCTGTGTGGGCCTTCAGGCTGAAGTCCGGCGCCGCCTGAAAGTCAGCGGGAGCCGTCGCGCGGGTCTCCAACCGGCACGCCGACAGCAGCAGAACGGCACATAACACAACCCTCATGCTCGGATCCGTCTCACAAGCACCGCGGCCGTGACAACCAGCAGCGCGACAATACCGGCCAGCAGCAGCATCACCGGCGTCATGCTGCCGGTCTTCATAATCGCCGCCACCACAGGGACCACGGCCGCACCCACGCCAAAGGTCAGGGTGAACTTGACCCCGTACGCCAGGCCACGGCGCGACGGCGGGCTCAGCTGCGCCACCAGCGTGTTCTCTGCGGGCTGCGTGCCCAGGGCGCAGCCCGCGTAAACCGCCGCGATCAGGAGCAGGGGCAGGCCGCTGAGCCACGCGGTGGCAAACAGCGCAGGCAGGCTGATGGCGTGCAGCGCCAGGTACACCGGGGCGGACCGAAAGCGCTCGGCCAGGCGGCCGCCGACGTAGTTCATCACGATGGCCAACCCATAGGTCACGCTGGTCGCTACGCCATGGCCCAGAAAGTCGACGCGCTGGTCGTACAGCGCGGGCAACACGACGGTCGCCCCGCGATACGCCAGTCCGCCCAGCGTCATGCACACGCAGAGCGTCAAAAAAGACGGCGTGCGCAAGGTGGTCGGACCGGCTGTTTCGGCGGCATCTGGAGCCTCTTCGCGCACGGCCACGCGAATGGGCATGAGCAAGAACACCAGACCCACGACCAGCGCAGGAGCCGCCAGCAGGCCAAACGCGTACCGCCAGCCCAGCCCCTCGGACAGGATCTCCGCCAGTCCGGGAGCAAAGGCCACGGCGGCGCTGCCAAAGCTGCCGTTGACGCCGAGCGCCCACGAGCGGCGCGACACACCGTGCGCGATCAGGCCCAGCCCCGCCGGGTGGTATGCGCTGGCAAAGATGCCGATCACGCCCAGCCCGGCGCCGATCTGCCACCCCGTGTCGGCCAGCGCGCAGATCGTCGAGCCCCCCGCCATGCCGATCAGGCCGACCGCCAGCGGCAGCGACCCGGGCGAGCGATCCGCCCACACCCCAAACGGCATGGCCATCAGGCCGTACAGCACGAAGCCGGGCAGCACGTAGACCAGCAGATCGGCCACGTCCACACCCCACTGATGCGCCTGCACGACCGCGATCGTGGGGTACACCAGCATGAACAGATGAGTGAAGAAATGCGCGATGGACGTCAGCACCATGATGCGGCGCTCGACGCCCGTCAGCCGGGACGGGCCGGGTTGGCTAATAGCCCTGGATCATCTCCAGAAGATCGCCGCGATGAACCTCGCGCAGCGAGCGCAGCACGATGGCCAGCGACGTGTTCTCGAAGGGCTCGATGACCATCACCTCGCCGTGGTTCTCCCACGGGTAGCGCTTGGACTCGGTGCGGCCCGCCGGGCGCAGCGGATCGCCGCGATGGCGGATCACCAGGCGGTTGCCGCGCTTGAGCTTCTGCTTGAAGCCGGCGCCGATGATCACGTAGTCGTGCTCCCCCATCTCGCTGGTGTCGTGAAACGCCTCGAACACGCGCGTCCACAGCTTCACCCGATTCTCAACGGGGTGGACCACCTCTTTTTTCCACACGCGCTTGGTCAGCAGATCCCCGCGCTTGATCTCCTCAAAGCTGTTGAGGATGAGGCTCTTGATGTACGGCCGCGTGCGGTCGACGCTGAGCACGCGCGCGATGCCCAGGTGCTTGATGAGCCACCCCACGCGCTTGCCGGTCTTGGGGTGCAGGATCGGCTTGTGGGGCCGATAGATCGTGTACTCCTCGCCGGGCAGGATGCGCTTGGGGATGCTGAACTTGAGGTACGCCTCGTCGTACTCACCCAGCATCACCTTCTCTTCGCGAGAGGCGACGATCTTGCCGGACTCCCGGTAGCGGCGCTCGGTGATGAACCCCTTGAAGCGGGCCAGCACCTGCTCCAGGCGCGGCGCTTCGCTGAAGCGGCTCTTGGCGTAGACCACGCGCGACTCCGTGTGAGCCTTCACGCGCGGCTTCAGGTACAGCAGGTCGCCCGGATAGATCCAGTGCGGGTTTGTGATCTGCGGGTTGTAGCTCCACAGAGTCGGCCAGAAGGCGCCGTCCCCGAAGCTGTCCTCGGACAGACCCCACAGCGTGTCCCCCTCGGTGACCACATAGGTGCCGGGCGGGCGCGTGCGCGTATCGGGGTCCATCTGAATCGCCGGACCGTAGCGCGAGTCGCTCTCGAACTGCGCCTGAGCGTCCGCGCCGAGCAGCAGCACCGCCGCCAGCGCGATGGTTGAAATCAGAAGTCTCATTGCAGCCGCTCCAGCCGTTGCAGCGCGATCTTGGCGACCGGGCTCTTGGGATAGATCTCGGTCACCTGCTGCAGCACCTCGCGCGCCTGAATGACGTTGCGCAGCTGGATGTAGCAGAGGCCGAGCTTGAGCATGGCGTCCGGCGCCTTGTTGCCCAGTGGATACGCCTGGATCACCTGCTGGAAGGTCTGCATGGCCTTCACCCACAGCGCCCGGTCGTAATAGCACTCGCCCATCCAGTACACGGCGTTGTCCGCATAGCCGTGGTTAGGGAAGCGCTCGATGAACTTGTTGAAGCCGTCGATGGCCTGCTCGTAGCGGTTGGCCTTGACGTGCTGGTAGCTGTCTTTATAGAGGCCGACCGCATCACGATCAGCGGTCGTGACCGGCTTGCCGGCGGCTTTGGCGACGGGCGCGGCCGGCGCAGGCGGCGCCACCCGGGCCACCGGGGCGGTCGCGATGACGTTTTTGCACGGCACACGCTCCCCCGCGTCGTTCAGGCAGTCGAAGACAGGCGCGGGCTTGCTGGCCACCGGCGCCGGAGCCGGGCGGCGGGGCGACAGGGTCTTGGTCGGCAGGCCCTCGGGGATCTGCGTGTAGGCGCGCCGCCGGTTGTTGGGCCGCATGGTGTCCAGGTCGTCTTGGACCAGGAACAGCCGCGTCTCGAGGTCCTCGACCGTCACGCTCATGCCGGCCTGGTTCTTTCGCAGCTCGGTCAGCTGGTTCAGGACCTCGGTTATCTGCGCCTGCATCTTGTCGACTTTACTGACGCCGCCGCATCCGACCAGCGTGGCCGCAAGACACATAACCGTCCATGATTGGACTTTCATAGCACTACCCCTTTCCCCTGGGCTCGGAGAATAGACCGACTCCCGCGCGACGATCGTAGGGAGGGAAAGCTTACGACGTCAAAAAAATCGCCGCTTTAGCGCTGCACGGACCCGCATCAGGGGCGCGAGAAATCGGCCGGCCAGCCGCGCAGGCACGGTGTCCAGGCGCATGACCCACCCGCGCGGCGTCACAACGCGCTCCGCCCGACCGAGGATGTCGGTCACAGCAAAGGGGCGGTCGGGCTTCAGGTTGCAGTCGCCCATCAACGTGATGCCGCGTCCCGCCGGCTCGGCGCGATGCACGCGGTGAATGACCAATCCCGCGCCCCGTTCGGCAGCCACTACATCGCCGATCACCGGGGCGCCGGGCAGTGGGACAATGGTTACGATGGAGCCGTTGGGAATGAGCGGGTGCATGCTGTTGCCCAGCGCGCGGATGCTCACTCGGCGGCCCCGGGAGAGCGCGTCTCTGAGCAGCGCGTTGAACTCGTTGTCCGCGACGCTATGGCTGGTTGACGATGACAAAGTTGCCCAGCTTCTTGCGCGGCTGGTGCGCCGGGGCCAGGTGCGGCCGGCGGCGCTCGCCTTCGACATAACGCTCTTCGGCCTCTAACTTGGCAAACGAGTCGCGGCAGATGACCTCGGGCGGCTTGACCATGTCGCCACTGCTCTCGATATACGCTGCGCCGGGGCAGTACGAGCAGTGCATCCGCGCCGCGCAGGTCCCGCAGATCCCCGTGTCCGCCCGCGTGATCGTGCGCACGGGCTCCAGCTCTGGTGAGCCGGTCCAGATCGCCTTCAGCGACTGGTCGTGCAGGTCGCCGATCTCCAGCGGCAGCGCCGTGCATGGGTACACCTTGAGGTTGGGCGACACGTAGACCGACGTCCGCCCCGCATAGCAGAAGTGGGACTCGTCCGGTTTGGGCGCCTGGCCTCGCGCCGGCAGACCGCCCGCCTGGTCCAGCTTGTAGATCTCCAGGCGGACCTTGTCCTCGTGCGTGAGATTCAGTGGATAAGTCGCCGTTTTGAGCGAGTTGGTCCCGCGCACGCGCCCGTTCAGCGTCAGCTTCACGCCGCGCTCGGTGAAGTGCTCGAACAAGCGCCGATAGCTCTGCACGTTGTAGCTGGTCACCGAGCATTTCAGCTCGACGGCGACACATGCATCCAAGAGCAACTCGATGCCGCGCAGCGTCCGGCGCAGCGACCCGTCGACCTTGGTAAAGGCGTCATGCGGCTCGTCCTCCAGCGCGTAGACGCTAAAGTCGACCGAGGACACGCCCAGCTCCTTGATGCGCTGCGCGTGCGCGGCCGTCAGGTTGCCGCCGTGTGTCTTGAGTTTGATGTGAAAGCGCAGACGGCGCGCGGCCTCCAGGATGGTGAACAGGTCCTTGCGCAGAAAGATCTCGCCGCCCGAAAACGTGACCATCATCGCACCCAGCGCGGCCGCCTGCTCCAGCGTGTCGATGATCTGCTCGGTTGAGACCTGCGGCCGGCTCTTGTTGTCCAGGTAGCAGTGGTGACAGTCCAGATCGCAGGCGTACAGCAGGTCCATGTGCAGCCGAAGCAGCTGGTTGTGCTCCAGATAGAACTGCTTGAGGCGCCCGTCGATCATGCCGCGCTCACGACCGGCCACATGGGATCGGTCCGATTGAAGCGCAATCGAGCGACTGGAACCCGCCGAGTGAGCACATCCATAATATCGAAGACCTCTTCGACCTCGGCGCGCCCGTGGCCGTGGTGGATAATGTGAGGGGTCAAGCTCTTGAATGCGACAGCGCGTGACAGCGCCTCCACGCGAGTCGTCGCGTCCTGGGCGAGCACCAGAATCGCCGCCAGCGGGGCGCTCCCCGGCTGACTGGGAGTGCCCTCGCGCCCCGAGTAGGGCGTGCCGTAAACCCGAACGCCGCCGGCCTCGCATACAACGAGGGCGTGATCGTCACCCAGGACGCTCTCACCGGGGAAAAGGCGTACGAGCGTCGTCTTGCCGGCACCGCGGCGCCCTACGAACAGATACCCCTGCCCATCATGAATCATGGCCGCGGCGTGGAACGGCAGGCCTCGCCGTCGCAGTAGATACCGACCAACCAGGGTGCGGGCGATCGCCGCAACGCGACGAGGGCCGCGGACGTCGTCCGTCTGCTTGGACAGCAGCGCAGTCGCATGGTTTGTTTCGGGCACCCAGGTCACGCGCCAACCGATGTAGCTGACCTTCTCCACATCCCCTGTACGCAGCGCCAGGGGCGGCGTCGGCGCACGATACTCGTCCGCGGATCGGGCCAACTCGATCACCAGGTCCGGCGGCCCCTCTACTTCACGGGATGCGTGGTAGACACGCGCCCAACGCGCCAGAACGCTGTCCGCCGTCGAGAACGCGACCCTGACCGGGCCGATGAGGTAGGAGCGGCGAGCTACAGCTCGTCGCACTCGCCCTCGGCCTCGCTGTTTCCACCGCAGGTCAGCAGGGCCATCTTCTCGAAGGCCTCCGTCGAGCTCATTGTGGGCTTGCGGTAAGGACGGCGACGCTTCTTGGTCACGGCGCGCTCGGGTCGGCTGGTCTTGTCCGTCATGCTTCTCTCAGGCAGTTGTCACGTACGTTCAGTTGCCGCGGCAGGGCGCCGTGACTAAAGAAAGTGTGGCATATCCTTATCTCTAATAGAACAGGACCGCGTAGCCGCTACCGTTGGTCCCGACCACGAGGTCGGCCAGGCCGTCGCCGTTGTAGTCGCCGACGCCGCCGAAGACCCGATAGCCGAAGCCCGGGTTGCCCGCCGAGTATGGGTCGTCCAGCGTGATGTCGACCCAGGGGTAGGTCCCGTAGGTCAGGCCGGTCGTCGGGTCGTTGGTGTTCAGCCGGATGTACGCGCCGCCTGCGCTGCTGCTGTAGTCGCGGTAGCAGATGTCGACGGACGTGGCCGACGCGTCGCTGTTGAAGTTGCCGATGGGCGTGGCCGCGGCAAAGCCGCCATTGAAGGTGATGCCGTTCTTGCCGGCGTAGGCCCCGCTGCCGGACGCGACCGGGTCCTCCCCGTCGTGCACCGTCATAACGGTGCCCTCACCGTTGCGAACCGCCGCGCCGTCAAACAGATAGAACGTCGTGTCGGCGTCGTCGTTGGCCGACCGGGAGTGCTCGACGAAGATGTCGTTGATCCCGTCACCGTTGTAGTCGCCGGCAAAGATGCCGTTGCCGAAGTTCTTCTGGTGACCCGGCTCAGGCTTCAGCAGCACGGACGTCGCGTCCTCGGTCTGAGCCGGCTCGTTGATGTTGCTCTGGCCCAAGTGGTCGAACGAGACAGCCAGCGTCGTCGCCGCCGCGACCGTGCGCCCCTTGATGATCGCCAGCTGGCGCGACGCGCCGTCGCCAATCGGGAAGTACGCGGTCACGGCCACATCGTCGAAGTTGCTGCCCGCGTCGGTGAGCACGTCGCCCACAAACGCCACGCCCGCGCCGAACTGCGGCGACGTCGAGGCGCCGGTCAGCACAAGCGACACCACGTTGAACGCGGCCAGGTCGGCCCCAACGCTGAGGTCGATAGTGGTCTTGGGCCAGGTGCCCGAGCCCGGAATCACGTACGCGCGGCCCTTGATGTTGCTGTCGGTGCCCGCGAGCGCATCACGGTTGCCCACGATCATGTCCGCCACGCCGTCGCCGTTGAAGTCGCCGTTGCCCGCAAAGATGGCGCTGGTGGAGTTCTGGTTGTAGCCGATGATGGTCAGCACCGGCGTCTCGCTGAGGAACTCGCCCGCATCCACGCCGCCGTAGACGCGGATCTGCGCCTCGTTGGGGTTGCCCTGGTTGTTCTTCTGGCCCCACGCCACCGCCAGGTCCTGGCGGCCGTCGTCGTTGAAGTCGCCCACGTTCTTGGCGGTGTAGCCCCCCTGAACAGCGGCCGTGTCCACGATGCACTGATGCCCTGCGCCGGTGTTGGAGGCGTTGGCGGTCACCGCAACGTCCGCGACGGTCGCCTGAGCGCCCCCGAAGAAGATGCAGAAGGCCGCGCTCTTGAAGCCGCCCAACGAGAAGTCGGGGCTGCCGTCGTTGTTGACGTCGCCGATGGCCTGCGGGCGCTGGTCGAATTGGGCGTCGTTGGTACCGGCGGTGGTCGTCACGGTGAACTTGGCGGCGCGCAGGCTCAGCTCCGTGGTGGAGGTCACGCTGCCCGCGGCCAGCTCACTCCAGTTGCCCGCGGCGTCCTGAACGCGAGCGGCAAAGTACCACTTGCTCGCTGCACTGGGCTGCATCACAAACACGCAGCCCGGGTCCACCGTGCTGCGCGCGTCGGGACCGGTGATCAAGTAGGAGTCGGTCTGCCCGGGCTCGCTGGGAGCGGACAGGGCAGCGGACGTCAGCAGCGCGGTCGCGTCGCAGGCGTCCGAGAAGTTGTCCTCGGTGATCTCGGTCTTGGAGTAGCGCACGTCGTATTTCGCCGCCGCAGCGCCGGCCGAGCCGTTGTCGGCGGTCGCCGGCCAGGACAGCACAACCGACGGACGGCGGCGGTTCTGGTTCTCGAGCGTCAGCGCCAGCGCGTCGGGCGCCACCACGTCGGACGTGTAATCAAACGACGTCGCCGCCGCGTTGCCGTGGCTGTCGCTGACGGTCAGTGTGCAGGTCACCGCGCTGGCGCTGTCGGCCAGGGTCACGTTGGTCAGATCCAGGCCGAAGTTGGTTCCGGTGATCGTCGCCGGCAGACCCGCCGAGACCTGGCTGCCGCCGCACGACAAGGCCGTGATCTCGCCGCCACCGAAGGCGTCATCGGTCACATCTACGCGCAGGGACACCTGCAGGCCGGCCCCACCGGACTGATCGTCGGCTTTGGTCCACGCCGACAGCGAGCCGGTCGCGGGCGAGGTGAAGCCGCCGAAGTCCTTGGCCG
The DNA here is from genome assembly GCA_964545715.1 of uncultured Myxococcales bacterium. Lineage (GTDB taxonomy): Bacteria > Myxococcota_A > UBA9042 > CAZJHX01. The sequence continues at coordinate 50,087 of CAZJHX010000048.1, read as the reverse complement.
TAAACAGCGGCACGGGCGCGTGCAGGTCCACCTTGATGGTCTTCTTGCCCGTGGATGCCTCAGGCACCACGGCCGGACCCTGGCCCTCCAGCTCCACCGTCGAGTTGTGCAGGAAGGTCCGCGTGAAGCTGGCCTTGCCATCCACGACCGCCTCCTGGGCGACGATGGCGCCGTTCTCGCGCAGCGCCACGTCGGCGATGCCACCGCACACACCGACGAGCACGACATCAAACGTCAGCTCCACGGCGTCGCAGTCCTGACCCGAGCTCGCGCACAGGCCGTTGCCCATCAGGCCGTCGCTGGGCAGCCCGTCGAAGCTGGCGGCGCAGGCATCCAGCGTGATGGTCAGCTCCGCGGTCGTCGCGTTCTCGTTGCCCGCCGCATCTGACGTCCACACGGTCACCCGCACGTAGTCGGGGCTGTCGTAGATCGGCAGGGTCACCAGCTTGGCCGGCTCCGCCCCACCCGCATTTGTAATGCTGCCGCTGGCCACGACGGCCGGCGGCGAGCAGCCCGAGAAGTCTGAGGCGCACTGGGTCTCCAAGCGGATCTCCCAGTTGGCCGCGTCACCTGTGGTGCTCATCTCAACGCTGATCTGGAAGCCACCCTCGGTCGCCGACGCGTCATCCCCGTCCACAAGCTGAGCGCCGTCGCTGGGCGCGTCGATGGCGATGGTCGGCGCGGCGGTGTCCACCACGATGACCGACGAGTTGGTCACGGTGGTGTTGGCGCAGGCGTCAGACACCGTGGCCGTCAGGATGTGCGAGCCATCGGTCAGCGTGTCGTGATCCGCGTGCAGGAACGTCACCGTCCCATCCAGCGCGACCGCCTCGGGGTCGTTGGTCCCCGACACATTGCTCTTCAGGGTCACCAGCGCGTTGAGCTCGTCGGAGACAAGCTCGACGTCGCGACTGTCACCCGCCAGGATCAGCGTGGTCGTGGGCGCCGTGAAGTCCAGCAGCGCCTTCTTGGTGTCCGACTTCAGATCGAACGTCGCCGGCGCCGTGGTGTTGCCGACCGCGTCCGCGCAGACCGCGGCAAACTCGTTGTTGCCCTCGTTCAGCGTGATGCCGTCAAAGCTTACGGGCGCGCCCGCAGTCGTCTCCTTGGTCCCCAGCGAGACGCCGGAGCGCTCCAGCTCCACCGAGCCGTCTTCACCGCACGTGCCCTGAACATCGGCCGTGCCGTCGCCCTCTTTGATGTTGATGCAGGCGTTGCCGTCGGTGTCCGTCGACGACCCGAAGCCCGACAGGGTGGGCGGCGTGGGATCGTAAAGGATCAGACGCTTCTGGTCGGCCTCCAGACCGTCCAGGGACGTCGACCAGCCGATGCCCGACAGGCCCTCAGCCGTAATGGTGTGGGTGCCGCTGGACAGGAAACCGCCGATGTCGATCGTGCTCGGGCTGGCCGCGATCGTGACGGCCGTAACCCGGTGGAACGCCGTGGTGCCGCTGGCCGCGTTGGACGCGTCGCACGCCTCCTGCCCCGCGTAGTCCGCGTGATCCGAGCAAATCCGCAGGTTGTTCACCGCGGTGGGAATGCCCTTGGTGATCACGATGAGGTTGGTGATCGAGTTCTTGCCCCAGCCGATGCCGCAGGTACCGGCAATGCAGTGACCCTCAGCGCCGCAGTCGGCCGAGGTCGTGCAGGCGGTGGGAGCGATATAGGTCGGCTTGGACAGGCGCACAACCGGCGTCTCGCTGACGATGGTGGAGCCGAACTTCAGCGCGACGGCAGCGTTGCCCGCGTTGTCGCCGCAGCTGGCCTCCCAGGTCACGTCGCCCTGAGCGTACGTGCGCACAGGGAAGGTTACGGTGCCATACTCGCCGTCGGCCAGCGTCGTGGTGATCGCCGCGTTTTGGATGACGGTGCCGTCCGCGTCGGTGATCTTGAGGCTGATCGACTGGCCGCTCTCGATGCCGCTGACCGTCAGCTGCGCCGCGTACTGGAAGCCCGGCGTGTCCGTGTCCAGGTCGTCGGTAAAGATCAGCGTGTTGGCGTTGGGCTTGGTAAAGACACCGAACAGCGGCGGCGTCAGGTCGATCTTGATCGCGATCGACGCGGTCTCCGCCACCGCATCAGTCCCGTGATCCGTTACCTTGCATTGCAGTTGGCAGACGCTGTTGTTAGCCAGCGCGATACCGGGGAAGGTCACTTTGTTGCCCACGACCGTGCCGTTGGCGACCTGCTGGCCGGCGCCACAGCTGTACCAGAGGCTGGCGTCCGAGCCGTCGTCGACGTTGGTCGTGTTGCAAACCACGTTCATGGTGCACGCGCTGCTGCCGCCGTCGCACTCAGGGGAGGCCGCGTTGTAGACTTGCTGGTTGGCAAGCGCGTCAAACGCGACGGAGATCGCGCCCAGCTTCACGAGAACATTGATCGGCGCCGAGAAGCCAGTCTCACCGTCCAGCGTGGCCTCACCGACAAGCTGGTTGTCGCCCTCGGTCAAGATGACGCCGGTGAATAGGTAAGCGCCGTTGCCCAGAGAGACGCCCTCCACTTCGCTCGGCGTGCCGTTGACCTTGAGGGCGACGGTGTCCGCATCGGTCGGCGCGCCGTTGGTCGCGACCTGGATAGTGACGTCGTACGTGAAGAACGCGGTGCTCGTGTCCTTGCCCGGCGTCGTGATGACCACCGCGGGCGCCGAGCTGATCAGGATGACGTCTTTGGCCACCAGATCGGCGGCGTTCTCGCCACAGTCCGTCCCCGTCGTGACGATGGTGTTGTTTCCGGGCTGCAGCGTCACATCGCTCCAGGTCGCGGTGTTGCCCGTTACGTCCTGACAGCTGACGTCCAGCCCGTTGACCTGCAGGCAGACCTCGTTGCTCTCCTCGTTGCCCGCGTCGTTGACGAGCACGGTCACGGTGGTCTGGAAGCCGTCCTGGCTGTCGTTCTCGTCGTCGGACTCGTTCAGCGTCGCCGACTCCGGCTTGACGACCTGATGCGTGGGCGCCGTCGTGTCGTAGATCACGCTGACGTCGCACGCGCTGGTCGACGTGTGGCACGCCTGATTGCCCAGCTCGTCCAGGGCGGAGACGCGCAGGGTGTAGGTGCCGTCGTCCAGGGGCTCGCCGCCGAGCAGGCCGTCGGTGGTCAGGTAGGCCGCCGTCGTGAAGCCGCCGGCCACAAAGATGGCGCCGACGCCGTTGGTCGTCAGCTCAGCCGCGCCGTCGTCCAGGACCGTCACAGAGGCGCCCATCAGCGCCAGGTTCTGGGCCCCACCGGAGATGGGCACGGTGCTGTCGCCGGTGCAGAAGCCCGCCGCCGGGCTCTGCACGACGATCTCGGGCGCGGGCAGCGCCGCCGTCACGGGCAGCTCGGGCGACATCGCGCCGTTTGCCGCCTTGTCGACCGCGCGACACACCATCAGGGAGGTCACCAGGTCGGTCTGCAGCGACACGAGCACGTCGTAAAGGTCGGTAGCCGTCGGCTCCGTAAACGACGCGTCGCCCATCGGGAACCAGGTTGCGTTCGGCTGGTCGGCGCGACACTCGATCTCGATGGTGTAGGGCGCGTCCTCACTGGCCTCGATGCCGGTGGCCTGCACCGTGAAGATCGTGTCGTACAAGAAGTCTGATGTCGGGTCCGCGGACGGATCCAGGTCGTCTTTGGCCAGCAGGACCGCCGGCGCCTCGGGGGTCACGATGACAAAGTCGCCGGCCGACCACAGCTGCACCGAGAACGGGCCCGACACGGCCGCGCCCGGGTTGCCGCACGGATCAGCGGCAGTCGCCTCCAGCGAGCATGTCCCGGACTGCGTCACGTTGAAGCACGCCTGCCACTCGTTTGCGGCGTCCGGCGTGACCTTCAAGCTGGCCGCCCCGCAGCCGCTCAGAGTGACTTCGATACTGTCTTTGTCGAACGTCGTGAGCCCGTCGACGGTTCCCTTGGCGCACACCTGGAAGCCGTCGGCCTCCAGATCAGCATCGTCCGCCAGGCCGAGGTTGTCGTCCGCTTTGGGCTGATCCAGCGTCAGGGTCGGCGCGGACGTGTCCACGATGTATTTCTGCGGCTCGGTCTCGTTGGCGAGATCATTCGATGCCCCACGCACCTGGCCTTTGATCTGGTATTCACCGTCTGCGAGCTCCAGCGTGATCTTGGCCTCGCCGCCAACCAGGTTCTTATCCGGCGACACCAGGGCGTCGTCGTTCCAGCTGAGGAAGGCCTTGTCGCACTTGCCGTCGGAGTTCGTGATGGTGAACTCCTGCGTGGCCTCGGTGAAGCAATGCCCGTCGGGTCCCTCCGGCGGCAGCAGCGTGACCTGGCAGGGATCGGTCTCGTATGTGAATTGGATAGGACCGCACGTCAGCGTCTCATCACCGATCGTGATCGTGATCTCGGCGTCATTTGTACCGCCTTGAACCTCGACACAATTGAAGATGGCCTGACCGGCGTTGATTTGCTCGGTCCGAGGCGTACCTGCATACGTCAGCGTGGCATCGGTCTCATCCGGCACGTGCAGCGTATCCGCGACGATATTGATCTGCAGACCGTCCTGCGGACACGCAGGCGGATCCGAGGCGTCGGTCAGCTCGACCGGGGCCTGCACGGCCGCAAAATAGACGTCGTCGTCCGCCGTGATGTAGCGGCAGCTTATTTCGGGATCACCGCCGGTATCCGTCCCGGTGTCGGTCGTGTCGGTTGTGTCCGTGTCGGTTGTGTCCGTTGTGTCGCCGGTGTCGGTCGTGTCGCCGGTACCGGTGTCCGTCGTGGGATCGGGTGGTGGATCGCCGCCCTCACATCCGGCGCAGCCTACGAGAGCCTGGGTCAGGAACAGCGACGAAACGAGCAGAGCATGAAAGGCATTGCGCCTCATATAGAAATCCTCCAGATCCCCCGAAAAGCACAACGCCAGTCCAAATAACTAGTCGGCAGTCGCATGCATATGTTGAGTTGATTCTTCACGGGCGTTTGATCGTAGGTTTACAGGCCATTATGTCAAGCTGGCGAGATCGCTGGTAAATCACGAAAGTCGCTTATTAAACGGCGGTTACGACGCCTCCCGCGATCAGCTGTTCGAGAAACGTTTCAAGGTCTTTCGCTGCAGTGTCCACATCGATGTCGAACTCTGAGACGACGGCTTGCACCAATTCTTCTTCGGTGTGCGGTTTTTCGTCACACAATGTCCACACAAACAGCTCGACATCGCCGGCCAGCTCGTGCTGGCGACTGTCAGGCGTAATGATGAACACGTGCCCCTCGACATTGCGCCACGCGGCGTCGGGATGGGGCGCGTAACGCGGTGAGCCCATAGACAGCGATTAACCCGCTGCCGCGTAGATGTCCATTACGTCGTGCAGCAGCTTGATGGCCTCGGCCTTCGGGCGCTGAAAAGCGTTGCGACCCATGATGCTGCCAAACGCGCCACCGGCCGCCAGCTCCCGGATCTCCTCCATCACGGCGTCCGTGCCCTTGGCGGCGCCACCGCTGAAGATGATGAGGCGCCGGCCGTTGAACGCGGACTGAACCACGTGCCGGATGCGGTCGCTCAAGGTGTCGACCTTGATGCCCTGGGCCTCGTAGACCTTTCGCGCCGCGTCCTGCTCAATGAAGCTGGTCGGCGGCTTGACCTTCACCACGTGCGCGCCCAGCTGACACGCGATCTGCGCACAGTACGCGATGACGTCGATGCCGGTCTCACCCTGCTTCGACAGCCCCTCGCCCCGCGCGTAGGCCCACAGCACGGTCGGCAGCCCCACGGAGCGGGCCTCGGCGGACAGCTCGCGGATCTGCTCATACTGCGTGTTCTTGTGCGCGGTGCCCGGATAGATCGTGAAGCCGACGGCGCTGCAACCCAGCCGCAGCGCGTCCTCTACCGTGGAGGTCACGGCCGAGCACGGGTTCACGTCCGAGTACAGCGAGTCGTTGTTGTTCATCTTCAAGATCAGGGGCACCTGACCGGCGTAGTCGGCGGCCACCGCCTCGATAAAGCCCAGCGGCGCCGCATAGGCGTTGCAGCCCGCGTCGATCGCCAGCTCCACGTGGAAGCGGGGATCGTAGCCCGGCGAGTTCGGCGCAAAGCTGCGCGCGGGGCCGTGCTCAAACCCCTGGTCCACCGGCAGGATCACCATCTTGCCCGTGCCGGCCAGCCGGCCGTGGTTCAACATACGCGCGAGATTGCCCAAAACACCCGGGTTGCTGCCCGCGTACCAGGACAGGATCTGCTTGATCCGATCACTCATGTTGTCTGACTCCCCTCATCGCCCGAGGTATGTGGCCCTCAGTCGGTCGCGTACGCGTTTTTGCATACGTCTATATCGATGGTCAACTTGTCAACGCCCGCGGTCGTCGTAATCAGGCCCGACGCGTACGGGTCGTACTCCAAGGATTTGATGATCTTGGCAAACACCTCCTTGAGCGCCCGCGCCCCAAGCCGCGGGTTCTCAGTCGCCTTATCCGCGATAAAGAACAGCGCGTCATCGGTTATCTGCAGGGTCACGCCGTACTCTTTGAAGTAGTCGGCGGCCGTCGGCAGGATGGCGTCCGGAATGTCCTTGAAGATGACGATCAAGTCGCGCGCGTTAAGGTTGCGCAGCGTCACGATCGAGTCGAAACGCGCCAGGAACTGGGGCGTGATGCCGTAGTCGAACAAATCGGAGTGCAACAGGTGGTTCGCCAGCTGGAAGACGATACGGCGCTCTATCGTGCCGTCCGCCTTGGTCACCAGCTTCCACGGCTGGTTCTTGCCGCCCGCCGTCACGCGATCGAAGACCTGATCGTAGAGGTCTTCAAAGGCGCCGCCCGCGATGAACAGAATGCCGCCCGTGTCGATGGGCACAAGCGACGTCTCCCAGCTGCCATCGGGCTGTCTCTCTGGGATCGGCACCAGCTGGATCTCGCTCTCCATCAGCGTCAGAAAGCTCTCCTGCGCCACGATGCCGGACACGTTCGGCGCACCGCCCACATGGCTGCGGATCTTGTCGATCTCGTCGACAAAGACGATGCCCTGGGCCACACAGCGCGCGATCTTCTCCCGCGGCGCGTCCTCGCCAAAGCGCACGCGCGCCTCCTGCACCAGCTTCTCCAGTACGGAGTTGGACTGGCTGCCCTTGCTCGCCAGGTCGGCCAGCAGGTTGGCGTTCAAGCGCGCCACGGTGCCGTACTCGGCCCACTCGTCGTTGTCCTTGAGCATGCGCTCCACGGCGCGCATGATCGTGGTCTTGCCGGTGCCGGACCCGCCGATCATGAGGATGTTGCCGGTCTTGTGACCGATCAGGTGCTTGTACAGCGCGACCGCCACCTCGCGGCAGGCGGCCGCCTGACCGATGACCTCGGCACGCAGCGTCTCGTTTATCTCTGGGGGCTTCATAGCCGCGGGACTATACAGCAAAAAAGCCCGCGGCTCGCAGGAAGCTGGCCATCAGTGTCTCACCGTCCCCGCCGCGCTCCGGGTGAAACTGCACGCCCCACTGCAGCCGATCGCGGACCCGCACGGCCTGCACCTCGCACGGATCACCGCGCCCGACCAGCGTCAGCCCTGCAGGCAGCTGGGTGACGCCCTCCACGTGGCTGGCCCAGAACTGCGCTTGTGCCGGCAGCCCGACGCCGAGCGGATCGGTGGACGTCATACGCACCGCCCGAAACCCAAGCTCCTTGTGCAGCCCGTTGTACGTGCCGGACGCGGTGCCGCCGTGGACCGGCCCGATCGCGCCGCCATGGGCCAGCACCAGCGCCTGATGACCACCGCAGATCCCCAAGGCCGGCCGCTGCAGCGCCCGGATCAGCCCGAAGAGATGGTCGCGATCCGCCGCCGGATACGCGTCAAACGGCACCCCCTGCGGCCCCAGGACCACCGCGCGCGCCCCCAGCGCATCGAGCCCGGCCAGGGTCACCCGCTTGAAGTGGCGCTCTACCACCCGCACATGGGGCGCCAGCCGAGTAAACGCGCGGACCAGCGCCCGGGTGCCGCGCCGCGTGGTGGCGAGAGGGTTCAAGTTGATAACGACCAGGGCGGTCATAGCTCGGCGGAGAAGGCCTGCAGGGCGGCGGCGAGCGCGCCCGGATCGTGCGCGTGCAGGTTGTGCCCCACACCCGGGATGACGACCTCGCGCGCGTTTTGAAACACGCTCATCCGCTCGGCGTGGTCAGCCTGCTTGAACGGGCTGGTCTCGGACGTCACGACCAGCACGGGCGACGTGATCTCCGCCCACAGCGCCTTGGCCCACTCCAGGTTGAACGGCGAGCCGATGCGCGCCCGGTGCAGCGGATCGAACTTCCAGACGACACCGCCACGCACCGGCCGGGTCGCCGCGCGAGCAAGCGTCAGGGACAGCTCATCCGCCAAGAACGGGTCGGCAGCGCGCATGCGGGCGGCGGCCTCTTCCACGGTCGGCACCGGGATAGGCTCCCGCCGCGCATATCGCTTGCGGGTGCTGGACACAAAGTCGCGCATCCACCGCGCGATGTGCTTGGGGTTGGTCTGCGGCGGCCCCAGGCCCTCGACCAGGGCAACACCGCGCATCTTGTCCGGATAGGCGCCCGCGTAATAGCCGACCACGCCGCTGCCCATGGAGTGACCGACCAGGATCACCTCGGGATCGCCCAGCTGCTCCAGCAGCCCGCGCAGGTCCAGGATGTAGTCGCTGAAATAGTACGCGCCGCCGGCCCCGATCCACTCGCTGTCACCGTGCCCGCGCGCGTCGACGGCCACCACGCGATGCTTGTCGGCCAGCCGCTCAGCCACGGCGGCCCAGGACCCGCTGTGGTCCAAAAAACCGTGGTGGATCAGCATGAGCGGACCGTCGCCCCAGCTGCGGTACGCCAGCGTGAGCCCATTGGACTCCCAGGTGCCTTTGACGGGGGCGGTCAACGCGTCTGTTCGGTGCAGCTGCCGGGGGTGCCGTCTTTGAACCAGCACTTGGTCGCCGCCGGACACTCGGGCTTGGCGCAGCAGTGAATGGGCTGCTCACCGCGGACACAGCGCGCGTTGATGCAGTCGAACTCCTGAGGGCAGTCGCAGTGACTGCCGCAGGACTCGGGCAGGTCGATCGGGTCTTCACCGCTGCCACCGCCGTTGTCCACCGCGTTCAGCGACGCGCTGTCGGGGCCGTCGGTCACGGCCGGATCGGGCGGGTTGACGATTGGGTTGCCGGTCGCGGTCGGGTTGTCGCCGGGCGGTCCACCGCCGGCGGGGATCTCGACTTCAATGCAGCCCGTGGACACCAGCAGGACCGCGAGCATGAGCGACAACAACAAGCGCATGGCTTGATCAGCATACCCATACAGGCGCAATCCGACCAGTGATACACTGCCCGGCATGCCGACCATCGCCATCGATGCTCTGGGCGGGCTCAACGCGCCGCGCGCGCCGGTTGAAGCCGCAGCCCGAATCTCCAGAAAGACGCGGATCGACGTGGTGCTGGTGGGGGACGCGGCCACGGTCGAGCGCGAGCTTCGATCCGCCTCCTACAACGCCGAGCGACTGCGCGTGCACCCCTGCGGCAACAGCCCGGTACAGAGCATGGCCACGGCCGTCGAGCTGGTCACCTCCGGCGCCGCCGACGCGCTGGTCACCGCCAGCGACGCCCCGGTTGCGCTGCGAGCCTGCATCGGCAGCTTCGACCTTGTCCCGGGTGTGAAGCGCGCCCCGCTGGCCGCCGTGTATCCGACCGCGCCGCGTCCCGGCAACCGCGACCCGTTTGCGCTGATCCTGGACGTCGGCGCCACCCTGCGCCCCAGCGCGCAGGATCTCGTCGCATGGGCCAAGATGGGCGCCGCCTACGCCAGCCGCATCTCTCGGGTCGACGCGCCCACCGTAGGGCTGCTGTCCACCGGCCGCGACGCCCGCTTCGGCCCACCCGAGGTGGTGGAGGCGCACAAAATCCTGCAAGCCGATACGCACCTGCGCTTTGTCGGCAACGTGGAGGGCATCGACATCCCGCGCGGCGCGGCCGATGTGGTGGTCTGCGACGGGTTCACGGGCCAGGTGGTGATCGGCCTGCTGGGCGGCATCAGCGACGCCCTGCTGGCGGTCGCGCGCGGCGCCTACGAAAAGAAGCTGGCCTGGCGCATGGGCCTGAAGCTGCTGGAGGACGCGGTCATCAAGTTCAGCGAGGTCGTGGACCACGTCTCGTACGCGGGCGCGCCGCTGTTGGGCTTTGACAAGGTCGCCATCCTGGCGCTGCCGACCTCGGGCGCCAGCACGCTGACCAACGCCGTGAAGCTGGCGGCCAAGGCGTGCCGTGACGACGTGCCGGCCGCCGTCGCAGCGAGCCTGGTCTAGGAGACCTGGGACATGCCGCACGTCTTTCGCTGGGACCTGGACAAGACCTATCTGGCCACGGACTTCGACTCGCTGAAGGACCTGGTCAAGACCGCCCTGGCCAGCGCCGAGGAGCGCCAGAACATCCCCGGAACAGCGGCGCTGATGCGTGAGCTGCGCGTGGGACCGGACGGCGAGCGCAATCGGGTGCATGTGGTCAGCGGCAGCCCGCGCCAGATGCGGCGGGTGCTGGAGAGAAAGCTGCAGCTGGACGGCGCCGACATCGACAGCCTGACGCTGAAGCCCAACCTGGGCAACGCGCTGCGGCTGCGGTTCAGGGCGCTGCGCGACCAGTTGGGCTACAAGCTGCCGGCCATCTTGGAGAGCCGGGTCAGCCTGGGCATCGGCATGGGCGAGACCTGCTTTGGCGACGACGCGGAGATGGATGGGCTGGTCTATCGCCTGTATGCGGACATCTGCGCGCATCGCGTAAAGGGACCGCAGCTGGAGGCGGTGATCTCGGCGGCGCGGCTGTACCCCGATCAGGCCCAGCGCATCCGAGCCGCGGCGCGGGTGCTGGAGCCGCATGACCCGGTTCAGCGCATCCTGATCCACCTGGACACCGGGTCGCCGACCGCCCGCTTTGAGCCGCTGGGCCCGCGCGTGGCGCCCACGTTCAACACGTTTCAGGCGGCGCTGGTGCTGCACGTGGACGGCCACCTGGACGTCGGCGCCGTCAACCGAATCGCGGGGGAGATGGTCGCCGACTACGGCTATACGAAGATACGCCTGGAGAGCTCTCTGGAGGACGCGGTGCGGCGCGGCATCGTGACGCTGGAGGAGGTCGAGGGTGTCGCTGAGATTCTGCAGCTGCACCTGCCGCGGCCGGGGCGGGGGCGGCCCGAAGAAGAGCCCGATGTGGACTACGTGGCGCTGTTGGACGAGATCCACGCGTGGCACAAGACCCGCAAAAGCCGCGGCAAGCGCAAGAGCCTCATGTCCGTGCTCGGGCGAGAGCGGGAGGATTGAGGCACAACAGCTGAACATAAATCCAGCTAACCGTTGACATTGCCAACGGCCCCCCCCCTACGCTGGGATGGTATGGAGTCGACGGATATCACAGTAGAGATCCTCAAGGACATCCGTGGCGAACTCCGCGGCCTGCGAGAGTCTCAGAATTCGTTCAAGGACGTCGTCGTGGAGCGTTTCGAGGCGATGGACAGCCGATTCGAAGTGATCAAGACCGCCTTGCGCGACATGTCGGATCAGCTGCTCATGCAGTCGCGAGCTATCGCCAGCTTGCTGAACCCCAACGTTGCATAGTTGGCACACGCCATGCGCCCTGACCGCGGCGCTGCGACGCCGTCGGACTCCTTCTAAGGGCGCCATCCTGAGTGCGTCGTCCGATACCCTGCGGCGGCGCCGCAGCACCCCGGTCAGGACCCCTGACGGGGTGCCAACTACGCAACCTTGGGGTGAAGACTCGCGGCAACGACGACACCCGAATCGACGCTCTGGACAAGCGCGTTACCGCAATCGAGCAGCGCCTCTCCTAGTCACCTGTGTCACTAGCTCATCACGCGGCAGCCGAGCAACGCGGCGTTGCGGACCTGCAACGCTGACCGGGGTGGGCGTCGAGCCCCCTTGCGATCAGGCGTTTCGGCGTAGATCCTGCTGTCACTGGGCTGCATGCAACGTCGTCACTACAAATGGATCGGGTTGGCCGGGGGCACCGCCTTCGGCTTGTTGGACTACATCTGGCTGAAGCTGCTGGGTGTCGAGATGTGGATAGGCACAACGCCTGCCACGCTGCTGGTGGTCGGCACGTTTGCGCTGAGCCTGGGCGCGGTCGGGTACGTGGTCGGCCGGCTGCTGCACGCCAACCACGAGCTGGCGACCACCGAGAAGAAGGTGGCGCACTACGAGAAGCTGGCCGCTATCGGGCGGATGGCGGCCGGTGTTGCGCATGAGGTGCGCAACCCGCTGGGCGTGATTCGTGGATCGGCGGCGCACATCAAGGAAGAGCTGGATCCCGAGAAGGGCGACGCGTTTGAGGCGTGCGAGTTCATCGTGGAAGAGGTGGACCGGCTCAACGCCTTCATCACCGAGCTGCTGGACTTTTCGCGACCGCTGCAGCCGCACGTGGAGACGGTGGCGGCGCGCGAGATCGTGGACCGGGCGCTCAGCCTGGCCGATGATCGGCTTGGGGAGGGTGTGACCGTCGACGTGGACATCTCGGATGAGCTGCAGCTCAAGGGCGATCCGGACCTGCTGGCGCGGGTGCTGCTGGGTCTGATCATCAACGGCGTGGACGCCATGGACGGCGCCGGCACGCTGACGGTTGGCGCGGCGACCGACGGGCGGCAGGTGTGGCTGGACGTGCGCGACACCGGCCCGGGCGTGTCCAAGGAGCATCGCGGCCAGCTCTTCGAGCCGTTCTTTACGACCAAAGCCGACGGCACGGGCCTGGGCCTGGCGATGGCGCAGAAGGTGGCCGAGGCGCACGGCGGCGTGATCGCGCTGGTCGACTCCGACGTAGGCGCCGCGTTTCGACTGAGACTTAAGGGAGCAGCCGTGTGAGCCGGACAGGTGCAAGAATCGCCGTGTTGGACGATGAGCCCCGGATGGCGCGCATCGTCGCCATGATGCTGCAGCGCGACGGCTACGACGTGCAGACGTTCAACGCACCGGAGGACTTTCTGGCGACGCTGGGCGCCGAGCACTTCGATCTGCTGGTCACCGACTTGAAGATGCCGCGCATCGACGGCGTGGAGGTGCTGCGCCGCGCCCGAGAGGCCACTCCGGACCTGCCGGTGGTGCTGATCACAGCGCACGCGACGGTCAAGACGGCGGTGGCGGCCATGAGAAACGGCGCCTTCGACTATCTGGAGAAGCCGATCGACAACGACGATTGCCGCGCGGTGGTCGGCCGGGCGCTGGACATGACGCGGCTGGCCCGAGAGAACCGCTATCTGCGGGCGGAGCTGCGCAGCCGGTATGCGCTGGACAACATCGTGGCCACCAGCGACGGCATGCAGCAGGTGCTGGACCTGGCCAAGCGCGCCGCACGCAGCCGGGCGACCGTGCTGGTGACGGGCGACAGCGGCACCGGCAAAGAGCTGGTAGCGCGGGCCATCCACTACCACAGCGACCGGGTCGGCAACGCGTTTGTAGCGGTCAACTGCAAGGCGTTTGCCGCGGGTGTGCTGGAGTCCGAGCTGTTCGGCCATGAGAAGGGCGCGTTCACGGGCGCCGCGCGGGCACGCCCGGGCATCTTCGAGCGCGCGGACGGCGGCACGGTCTTTCTGGACGAGATCGGCGACATCGATCTCGACTTTCAAGCCAAGCTGCTGCGCGTACTGCAGGAGCGCGAGGTGCGCCGGGTGGGCGGCGACACGGACCACAGCGTCGACGTGCGCGTGGTGGCCGCCACCAACAAGCATCTGCAGGCGGAGATCGCCGCGGACCGCTTTCGCGAAGACCTCTACTTTCGGCTGGCGGTGATTCCAATCAAGATCCCGCCGCTGCGCGAGCGCCCGGCCGACGTCCTGCCCCTGGCGCGCACGTTCTTTGAGCGCATGACGGCCGATCAGGGCCGCCACCTGACAGGCTGGTCGCAGGAGGTCGAGGCCTTCTTGCAGAGCTACGACTGGCCCGGCAACGTCCGCGAGCTGGAAAACACGCTGGAGCGCGGCGTGGTGCTGGCGCAGGGCGACCGCATCGAGCTGGACGACCTGCTGGTCACCGCAGCAGCCCAGCCGCAGGACGCAGGTCCCACCGCCACAACCGAGACACTGCAAGCCGTCATGGATGCAGCCGCCGCAAAAGCGATCCGTGCGGCCCTGGCGGAGACGGGCGGCCGAAAAGTAGAGGCCGCCAAGCGCCTTGGCGTGGAGCGCACCACGCTGTATCGACTGATCCGTCGTCTGGCGATCGACGACAAAATCTCATAATGTCCCGGCCATGATTGAGCGCATCGTACTGATCAAGCTTCACGACGAGCACGCCAACGACGCCACACGCGCCGAGGTCGCCGAGTACTCCCGGCAGGTGCTGCCTTCGATCCCCGGTCTGAAGAACGTGGCGGTGGGCCTGCCTGCCGACGAGCAGTCGGCGGCCAGCTGGGACATCGAGATCCTGGCGCACTTCGACAGCGTGGACGACATCGCGCCGTACCTGGCGCACCCGGACCACCGCGCGTACGTGGACGACTACCTGCAGCCGAAGATGGCCTGCATCAAGGCCTGGAACTTCACGCGATAGCCGGCGCCCCGCGCTCAGCGCAGCTCGACGACCTCCAGCACCAGTCCCGCCTTGCCACGGCCGGCGAGCGCCAGCCTGGAGCCTCGAATCGCTGCGCGCAGATAGGGGCCCTTGCGCAGCAACACCGGCTCGCCGTTCCTTGCCGCCCGCAGCAGCTGACTGTCCGGCGGCGGCCCGTCCCGCCAGACGCCCAGCTCAAGGAATGTCAGCTCGCCCGCATTCGAGATCGAGACCAGCTCTCCGGAGACGGACGGGCGCAGCGACGTCCATGTCAACGGCCCGCTGGACGGGGTAAGGAAAACAGCGTCCGAGGGCGTTCGCCGGACCGCGACGTGGGCGCCGTCGGCGCTGGCGATGACTGCGTTGCACCGGGCATCGCCGGCCGCGGTCGCGCCCTTTTCGGCCGTCCAGCGATTCAGTGTCGTGTCCGTCGCGGTGAACCAGAGTTCGCGAGCGCCCCAGGTCAATTGACGCGGCTCTTTGCCCCCCAGGTCGATTGGCTTCAGGGCGCCGTCGGCTCCCAGCTTGCCCGCTTTGTTGACGCCGTCGCTGCCCGCGGCGACCAACCAGGTCGCGGCACTGTGGTCGAGCGCAACATTCCAGACATCCGCTGACTGGCCGTCGATGGACACCGGAACGCGAGCGGACTTCCCGTCCGTGCCCACGCGGTAGAGGGCAGCGTCGGAGGAGATCAGCAGTACGCCGCCTCCGGCATCGATCGTAAGGGCGTGGACGCCAAGAATTCCCGGGAGCGTGGTCTTCATCATTACCTTGTCCGGTGGTGTTGTCTTAGCGACACGTGGTGTTGCGGCGAGCGACAGGAGCACGCACGCGGCCGAGAGAGACCTGTTGCACACCTACTTCGTCTTCTTCTTGGCGCGTGCGGCGACCGCGATGTAGTCATCCAGCTCCATGCTCTCGTCGGTACCGGTGTGGCCCACGTACTTGTCCAGGATCGAGTCCGTGTTGAAGTCCTTCACCTGGTTCAAGTTGACCGCCTTCACCCAGCCTTGGAACCGGCATTGGGCTCCTACAGCCGCCTTCCAGGCCTTGGCGGCAACGCCGCTGCCGCACGCGACAAGGATGAGGTATTGGATGTTGCTGGACACCTTGGTCTTGTCGATGTCAGAGGGTCGTATCTTGGCACCGGCGCTCGACTGGATTGTCCCGTCCATGTAGCCGTGGCCGCACCAGTACAAGCCGAAGCAGTTGGAGTCGTACAGCGCGGCCAGGAAATCAGCCTTGGTGCCGGCTCGATCGTAGGTGACGGTGAAGCCCTGCAACACCGCGGAGGCGATGTCGTCTTCGATCGAGTTGTCCAGGTCGTCGCGGATGCCGAGGTCCTTCTTGTTGCCCTTCAGACCAAAGAAGAAATACAGCGTCTTGCCGTTGGGCTTTTTGGGTACGTACGTTCTGCGCGCGCCGGTACCCACGACCGTCACGGCGCCCGCCTTCTTCTTGGCCTTGAGCGTGTCGTCCGGCTTCAGCTGCGCCGCGCCCTCGGCGTAGCTTGTGCCGCGCAGCGACTTCTGGATGGCCTGCCGGCTTGACGGCTGGGCCGCTCCCGAACGATCGGCCTGGGTCGTCACGTCGGTCTTTGGCTGATACATGAGAAGGACTCCCTGGGTCCGTAGGTGCCTGCAACCATAGCGGAAATCGGCGTTTTTTTCAAGCTCGAACGGGCTTACTGACCGAGGTCAATGCCGGCCGATAAACGCAGCGCTGGCGCCTCCGACCGGCGGCGCTTCCCAGAGCAGGTCGGCGCGCTTGGCCGGATAGGCCTTCTTGTTCAGCAGCAGGCCCTGCTCGCTCATCTTGTTGTTCTCGACCGGCAGGACGATCTCGAAGCCCTCACCCAGCAGCTTTCGGGCGCGCAGCGGGATGCCGTAGCCGTGATCGATGTGGCCCAGGCCCGCAAATACGACCGCCGTGCGCGCCGGCGTGGCCTTCAGCTGCCGCGCCAGGGTCTGGGCCATCGTCTCGTCGCGAGAGACCTGCGCCAGGTAGTAGCGCTCCATCTTGGGCAGCAGCGGGTGCTTGTGCACGGGCTTTTGATGGCGATGACCCTTGCGGGGGGCATGATGCTTGTGGGGACGGCGGTGTTTGTGGCCGCGATGCGCGTGGGCGACGCGCTCCATCATGGCCTTGAAGAAGCGGCGGTGCGGCTCGTTGGCGGTGTCCATCGGCGGCAGCTTGGCCTTGATCGCCTTGCTGACGTATTTGGGCCCGTGCGAGGCGACGGCTTTGGGCACCGAGCGGTCCACGTTCAGCGCCCAGACCGGCACGCCGTGACGCCGCGCCCAGCGCAGGATCAGGCCATATTGGTCCCAGGCGTGGCCCCAGTTGCGCTTCCAGTCGGCCTGCTTCAAGAAGGCCTCCTCGTCGATGGCGCCGCTGAACCAGGCGTCCACGGCGGGCTGCGCCTCGATGGGCAGCCACTCGATGCCGATGGCGAGATCGGCGCCGGCGCTGCGCATGGCCTCCAGCACCTCCAGCTGCACCCGGTGGTGTGTGGCGCTGCCGTGCTGCTCGCCCACATAGACGTGACGGGCGGCCATGAGACGGGCCACTGCGCGCTCCCGGGTCAGCACCTCACCGCTGGTCACGTCCACGATCAGCCGCTGACCGTCGGTGGTGGGGGCGGGCGTACCGATCACGGCGCCCGTGGTGCCGCAGCCGGAGAGCAGCAAGGCGATGATCAGCGCTCTCATGAGTCCTTTTTGGGCTTCTTGCGGAAGCGGCGCACGTCCACGGCGCAGCGAAAGCCGTACACCGGAACGCGCATGTGGGGCAGGTTCCAGCCCCGGTAGCTGGTGCGCATGGTGAAGGCGGAGTAGGTGCAGGCGCCGCCACGCAGCACGCGATAGCGCGGATCTCCGTCGTCGCAGCGCGGGTTTCGGGGTGCGCTGCGCGGGTAGTAGAACTGGTCGTATTGGTCCTGACACCATTCCCAGACGTTCCCGGCCATATCAAGCGCGCCGTACGGGCTGCGCCCCTCCACAAACCGGCCGACGGCGCCCGGTGTTCCCTGCTCGTCGCCGTAATGGGCCAGCGGTGGCTCGTGCCCGCCGGGATCCGTGTCGCCCCAGGGCCACACACGCGAGTCGATGCCGCGCGCCGCCTTCTCCCACTCTGCCTCCGTGGGCAGACGCCGCTGAGCCCAGCGCGCATAGGCACCGGCCTCCTCCCAGGTGACGGACGTAACCGGCAGCGTCTCCCAGCCCGCGGCCTTGCGGTTGAGCTCCGGGGGGGCACGGACGCCGGCGCGATCGACGTAATCGGCGTACTGCTTGTTGGTCACGGGCGTCTCGTCGATGTAGTAGCTGTCCAGGTAGACCAGCCGGTGCGGGCGCTCGTCCTTTTTTCGCTTTCGCTCGCCCATGTAGAAGAAGCCGGCGGGCACCAGCAGCAGGCGGGCGCCGTCGTCGCCCGTCACCTCTCTGGGCAAGTCCTCCGGCCACTCGATCGACGGCGTCGGGAGGCCGTCGAACCCGGCGAGACGCGCTGACACCTCGTCCGTCAGCGGGCCGCCCGGATCCGTGCGCGGAGAGAAGAGTCGAGCGCCGCACTCAAAGCAGAAGCGGTTCACATCCGGATTGTCCTCACCGCAGCGCCCACAGAACATGCCGCGAAGCATACTTTGACGGCGCGCAAGGCGTCCATTATCAACACTAGGTGCCCCTGACCCGACCCGTGTACGCGCTGGCCGTCATCACCACCCTGGTGGCGGTGGGGTGCGCACAGCCGGCGTCGGCGACCAAGCCGTCGTTCACGCCCATCTTTGACCGCGATGGACACGCCCTGACGCGCTTTCATCGCTCGCTGCGACGCACCGCAGGCGGCATCGGGCAGACGCGCATCCTGCAATACGGGGCCTCGCACACCGAGGCGGACATCTTCACCGGATACCTGCGGCAGTTTTTTCAAAACCGCTTCGGCGACGCCGGCCACGGCTACATCATGC
The DNA here is from genome assembly GCA_964545715.1 of uncultured Myxococcales bacterium. Taxonomy (GTDB): domain Bacteria; phylum Myxococcota_A; class UBA9042; genus CAZJHX01. Next base: position 31,659 of record CAZJHX010000048.1, on the reverse strand, counting down.
CGGCCCGTCCCTGGCGCGGATATCGGCACATGGACGCCCAGCTGGAGAGCAGCGACGGCTGGTTCACCGACAAAGCGTACCGGCGCGACTCCCGCAAGGACGGGCTGTACGGGCTGGCCGGCTTCTCGGTCTCCAGCGCCGACAAAGCCGACTTCGGCGCTGTCGCCACCTCCAAGAAGTCCGCGTTCGGCAAAAACGTCTCGCGCTTCGAGGTGTTCTATCTTCGTCAGACGCAGGGCGGCAGCTTCGACATCTCGGTGGACGGCAACCACTACATGCGCGTGCGCACGGGCGCGCTTGAGCTGGGTCTCGGCGTGCGCAGCATCCGGGTACAGGACGGGCCGCATCGCTTGGAGATCCGCCCCGTCGGAGACGGCGAGGTGCGCCTTCTGGGTACCGTGATGGAGCGCGGCGCACCGGGCGTGGTCGTGGACTCTCTGGGCATCCGCGGCGCCCGCGCCTCCGTACATTTGAGATGGAACGAAGCGCTGTGGCGCGCTCAGATCCGGCGCCGGGCGCCTGATCTGGTTCTGCTGGCCTACGGCACCAACGAGGCGGGCGACACCAACGTGTCGATCAAGCACTATGAGTCGCAGCTGAGCAAAGTGCTTGAGCGGCTGCGCGTCGCGGTGCCCAACGCCTCCTGCGTGCTGGTGGGTCCGACCGATCGCCCCGTCAAGCGGCGCCGCGGCAAGGTGCGGCATCGCCCGCGCACAGACGACATCATCCGCTCACAGCGTCGCATCGGCGCCCGCTATCGCTGCGGCTTCTGGGACTCCGTGCGCTCCATGGGCGGGCCGCTGTCCATCGTGCGCTGGCATCGCGCCGACCCGCCGCTGGCGCGAAAGGACTATGTGCACCTGACGACCCGCGGCTATTTCGCGCTGGCGGACGACCTGGCACGCGCGCTGCTTCACGGTTACGACCGACAGTAGTCGATGAGTCTTGCCGCTGGCTGGCCGGCGGGGTAAAAGCCCGCCATGAGTCAAGCCATAGCCCACTCCAGCGCCTTCAAGAGGCGCCGGTTCTTCAACTGGGCCCCGCTGGGGATCACGTATGCGTTTCTGTACATGGGACGGTACAATCTGACCGTCGCCAAGAGCGCGCTCGGGGACCTGATGAGCCTGGAGCAATTCGGCGTCATCTTCGGGGTCGGATCCGTCGTCTACGGCATCTCGTTTTTGATCAACGGGCCGCTCACCGACCGCATGGGAGGCCGCAAGGCGATCCTCTTGTCGGCGCTGGGCTCGGGCGCGATCAACGCGTTGATGGGCTGGTATACCCGCGCCTATCTGCTGGGGGGCGGGGATGGGGGCGATGCGATCACGATGATCGGCATCCTGTACGCCGCCAACATGTACTTCCAGAGCTTTGGCGCGGTGGCCATCGTCAAGGTCAACTCCAACTGGTTCCACGTCACTGAACGCGGCAGCTTCTCGGCGATCTTCGGCGCCATCATCTCGTCCGGGGTCTTTCTGGCGTTCGATGTCGGCTTCCGAATCGTCGGCGCGTCCAAAGGCGAGGGCCCGGGCGGCGTCGACGCCACCTGGTGGGTGTTCTTTGTTCCGGCGGTGGCTTTGTTCGGCTTCTTCCTGATCGACCTGTTGCTGGTCAAGGATATGCCCAGCGACGCCGGACAGAAGGACTTCGACACGGGCGCCGCCAAGATCGGCAACGAAGAGAACGACGACCCCATACCGACGATGGAGCTGCTCAAGGCGCTGCTGACCAACCCGATCATCCTGACGGTGGCGGCTATCGAGTTCTGCTCGGGCATCCTGCGCAACGGCATCATGCACTGGTATGTGCTGTATGCGAAGAGCGAGCTGGTCCTGCCCGGCAGCCACTTCATGCGCGCCAACTGGGGCCTGGTCCTCTTCTTTGCCGGCGTCGGCGGGGCCTCCTTTGCGGGCCTGGTGTCCGACAAGCTGTTCCAATCGCGTCGCGGACCGGCTGCCGGTGCGCTGTACGGCGGCATGGCGGTCGCCGTGGTCGTCATGATCTTCACCCTGGGCGGCACCAAGCCGGAGGTCGGCTGGATCAAGGAGCCGGTAAAGCCGGGGATCGCCGCGGGCCTGAAGACCGGCGACCGGATCATCGCGGTCGACGACAAGGCGGTAAAGGACCGCTCCAGTGTCATCGCCACGCTGGAGAAAGAGGGCACCTATCGCCTCAAGGTCCTGCGCGTTGAAGGTGAGACGGAGATCAGCCTGACCACGACCAAGGAGACGCTGAAGGAGCTGAAGCTGCGCAAGAGCATGGTCACACTCAAAGACCAGGACATCGGCGGCGAAAAGCGTGTGGCGTTGCACTGGCAGGGCGCCTGGGCCTACGAGGGCGGCCTACGCAAGGGCGACATCATCAAAGCGGTCAACGGCGAAGAGCCCAAGGACTGGGGCCAGGTTCAAAAGCTGATGAAGACCGACGGCACGGCGAACCAGTACCTGATCGAGCGCGAGGGCGGCGACAAGACGCTGGTGATCCCGTACCCGGCGTATGCACCGCAAACACGCGAGCTCAAAGCGACCTTCATGAAGGTGGGCCCTGTCCAGACGCTGAATCCGCTGGTGCTGGGATTCATCGCCTTCTTCATCTATCTGTGCGTGATCGGCAGCCACGGCCTGCTCAGCGGCACGGCCAGCATGGACTTCGGCGGCAAGAAGGGCACTGCGACCGCGGTCGGGGTGATCGACGGCGCGGTCTATCTGGGCACCGGCATCCAGTCATTTGCGCTGGGCTACATCACCGCGCGTGACTGGAGCTATTGGCCGATCTTCCTGCTGCCGTTTGCCATCATCGGCTTCCTGCTGTGCCTCAAGATCTGGAACGCCAAGCCCCGCAGCGGCGGCGGCCACTGATGTTTCGGTGTGGCGGCTGTGAGCGGCGCGTGCCGGGCAACCGGCCATGTCTCTACTGCGGCGGCACGCCCGAGCCGGTGGCGGACGAGGAGGTGCTGTTCTGCTGTCGCTGCGGCGGCCCCATGGACAAGGCCGTGACCCAGGCCATCGTCGTCGACCGCTGCCCCAACTGCGGCGGCACCTGGTACGACAAGGGCGAGCTCGAGGCCACGATCGAAAAGAAGGCCATGCCGGACGACGGTGCGCAGTCACGCGCTCAGGTCGCAGCCTATGCGCTCGACGCCAAAGACACCCGCGTCCAGTATTTGAAGTGCCCGCGGTGCACTCGCATCATGACGCGTGTCAACTATGGTCGCGTGTCCGGGGTCATCCTGGACACCTGCGGCTATCACGGGGTCTTCGTCGACGGCGGCGAGAACGAGAAGATTAGAGCCTTTGTGCAGACCGGCGGCCTGGGTGTCAAAACGGACCGCGCAGAACACGACGCGGCCGACGCGGCCGGACGGGACAAGTTCAAGCATGTGTGGGGCTCGGTCTGGGCCGACATGGTGTGGGACATAACGGAGTGATGCAGATGCGGTGGTTGGGTGTGGCGCTCGTCTTCTTTTTTGCGGGATGCGGTGACGACGACCCCGCAGACCCGGTCGTGCCGGTCGACGACGCGGCCGATGTCGCGACGCCCGACGCAGGCCCCGAAAAGGTGGATGAGCCGGACGTCGGCCCCAAGGTGCCGCCGACGCCGACCACCGGAGCGCGCGCCTACATCATCACCAAAGAGGACTACCCGCAGGACCTGGGCGTGGGCGACTTCGCGGGGGCGCGCGAGGGCGACTATGTCATCCGCAACGACGAGGTGCGCTTTGTGATTCGCGGCGGTCCGACAGGGCTGTTCACCCACGGCGTCTCGGGCGGCGCCATCGTCGATATCGGCGAGCCGGGCGACGATCTGGTGCAGGAGATCATCCCGATGGCGTCGCTGGGCGGCACCATGTCGAAGAACCCGGCGTTTGAGATCCTCAGCAACGGCGCGGACGGGCCCGCTGAGATCCGGGTGAGCGCCGACGCCGCCATCGCACCGCTGGTCGCCGCGCACCTGCCGGGCTCGTTTGTGGAGGGCCGGATGTCACAGACCTACCGGCTGGAGTCGGGCTCGACGCGCCTGGAGGTCACGCTCAGCCACCCGGACGCTGAGGAGCCGACGCTGGTGGGCGACTTCATCTTCATGGGCGGCGAGCTGAACCTGCTGCTCAGCGAGCTGGACGGCTGGATGTTGTCGGAGGGCAAAAACGTCTCGTACGGCATCGTCAGCGAAGAGCCGTTTCAGGTGCTGGCCCTGGGCGGGTTCACGGCGCTGCTGGGCCCGACGCTCGACCCACCCGTGGAGTGGAAGCGCTGGATTGTGGTGGGCGACGGCTCGGCGTCCAGCGTGCTGGACCAGATGCTGGACATCCGGATGAGCCCTGCGGGTCACGTCGCCGGCACCGTCTCCGTGCCGGGCGTCGCCGTCGCCGCCTACGACGTCAACGACAACCTGATCAGCCGCTTCCGCACCGACGACTCGGGCGCGTTTGACGGCAACCTGCCGGCGGGCGTTTACAACCTGATAGCCGAGGCGCCCGGTCGCGTGCCGGGCGCGCCGGTCAACATCGACGTCACCGACGGCGCGGACCTGACGGGGCTGGAGGTCAGCGCCGAGCCGCGGGCGGAGCTGAACGTGACGCTGGAGACGCCCATGCGCATCAGCATCCAGGGCGACGGCTACGACGAGCGGGTCGGACTGCCCCCGGGCAAGCACGTGATCCCGGTGCCGCCGGGCGAATACACGGTGACGGCCACGCGCGGATACGAGTACGAGGCCGACCAGACCACGATCACGCTGGAGCCCGAGGGCAATGCAGTCTGGGCGCCGACGGTGGAGCGGGTGGTCGATACGACAGGCTGGGTGGCTGCGGACTTTCACCTGCACAGCGAGTGGTCCGCGGACTCCAGCGTGCCGCTGCGTGACCGGATCATCTCCTGCGCGGCGGAGGGCATCGAGTACGCGGTTGCCACAGACCACGACGTGCTGACCGACTACGGCCCGTTCATGCCCGAAGAGCTGAAACCCTACATGCAGGTCGCGACCGGCGTCGAGGTCTCGACAGCGCAGCAGGGGCACATCAACGTGTGGCCGCTGTCCATGGACGTGGACAAGCCGGGGCGCGGATCCATCGCGTGGTACGAGCTGGAGTTCCCGGAGCTGATGGAGGCGGTGGGCTCCTCGATTCCGGGGCGAGTCGTGCAGATCAACCACGGACGCACCGAGACCTCGTCCACGTTTGACTACTTGGACTACGACCCGATGAGCCCGGATCCGGCACAGCTGGAGATGTTCACGTTTACCGCGATGGAGATCATCAACTCGGGCGGCGCCGGCTACGACGAGCTGCTGGCTGACTGGCTGTCGTTTATCGACGCGGGCCTGCCGATCGCCGGCACCGGAGTGAGCGACTCTCACTCCCTGGGCGCGCTGTGCGGCAGCGCGCGCACGATGGTGGAGGCACCGGACGACAACCTGCCTGGAACCTCTCCGACGGTCTTCGACTCAGGGGTGCTGGCGGGACGCACGCTGGCGACCTCGGGCCCGTTCGTGACGCTGGCCAAAGCGGGCGCGGGCCAGGTGCACGTGCGCATTCAGGCGCCGAGCTGGATGCCGGTGGACCGCTTTACGGTCTGGGCTGACGGCGTGCTGGACGGCACCCACGAGATCGACGAGTCGACAGACGTGGTGCGTGTTGATGACGATGTGACGCTGGTGAACAGCGGAGCGACCTGGGTGGTAGTCACGGTGGCGGCGGATACGGTGCCGAGCCCGATGTTGAAGAAGCCCATCCGGGCGGTGACGCCGCCGCTGCAGCTGTAGGGGCGGGGTTACATCATCATCGCCAGGCCGATGCAGACGGTCACGGCGGCGGTCACGAAGCGGTGTAGTTTGTCCCAGTTCAAAGTTGGTCTCCCCGATGCGGTGTGACCGTCCTTTCGGGACCTACCTTCTTCTCGTCGAACTTTTTTTCAGCGCGAGCGCCGCCGTGTACGCGGGCGCCAGTAAACCGGGAACGGGATCGTCTGTCGCGCGCAAACACCAATACTGCGGCGGCGGCCCTCCAGGGTCCCGAATCGCGTAGCGCCACAGCAGGCCGTCGTCTACCGGAAGGGCGGGTGGGCGAGGCCCTGCGGTCAGCGCATTGTAGGTGTCCAGGATGACCGGCTCTGCCAAGCTGTACCAAAGCACCGGGCGGGGGTTGATCTCGATGTGGACGAGCTTGCCGCCGCTACGCTTCCACTCGACGCCGCACGGGCCGGTCAGGTCCAGGGCGTCGAGCAGCGCCCGGCTGCGGCGATCGACCTCCGCGTCGGCCTCGGTGATGAGGCGACAGGCGCTGCCGTAGTCGACGGGAAACTGGCGCAGCTTGCGTCCGGTCACGCTGGGGCCGACGTTGCCGGCGGTGTCGCGATGGGCGGCAAAGACCCACAGGTCCTGGACCGGGCCGTCGATCAGCTCCTGGATGACCACGCCGCCGGCCGGCCGGGCAGCGAGGCTCAGCGCGTGCGCGTCCGGGCACTCCTGCGGTTTTCCATAGCCGGGAGGCGGCTTCACCAGCACCGGAAAGCGCGCCTGCTCGGCGGCTCGGGCGACGTCGTCCGCGTCGCGAGGAAACCAGGTGCGCGGCAGCGGCACGCCCAGGTCCAGGCAGCGCGCGTAGTAGCGGCGCTTGTCGACCACCCCGGCTGCGATGCCGTTCGTGTAGGCCGCGGGCAGGCGCACGACGCCGTTCAGCGCCGCAGCGTTCTCCAAGACCCACATGAGCTCGGGATCGCCACATGCAAAGAGCACTGGGCGATCGTCGGCGGCCAGCGCGCGCACGGCCCGGACGCTCAGCTCCGCAGACCCGTGGATGTAGCGCGAGCGATGGCCGATCTCCCACCAGCGTGGGTCCACGCCGGCAACGCGCAGACCTCGCCGTCCCAGGGCACGTCCCACGGCGAGCCCTGTGCCGCTCAGACACGCGATGATGGCATCAAAACGCACGACTGAAGGGTGGCACACGGCGGGTGCGCTTGCGAGCGACGACAAAATGCGGTGGACTGTGCGCCATGCTTAGCCTCCTGATGGCCTCAGTCGTATTGGTTGCCGCACCGCCGGATGCCGAGTTAATCGAAAAGCTGCCGGCCTGCGAGTCGCTGGAGAAGTGCCCGGCGACCGCTGAATTGCTGAAGCGCGGCAAGAAGGCCGTACCGGCGCTGATCGGGGCGCTGAAGCACGAAAAGGAGCTGGTGCGCTTCTGGGCGCTGGGCGTGCTCAGCGAGATCAAGGACCCGCGAGCCTGGAAGCCGATCGTGGGCACATTGAAGGATGCCAAGCTGCGGGTTCAGACGGCCGCGCTGTTTGCGCTGGGCGGGTACCGGGACAAGCGGGCCACCCCGTATCTGCTCAAGGCGCTGACGGAAAAGAACGTGAACCTGCGCCTGGCGGCGACGCTCGGCCTGGGCCGCCTGCGTGACCCGGCCAGCGTGCCCGGGCTGCTGAAGGCGGTGAACGACCGTGACGACGAGGTGCGTGGGTATGCGCTGCGCACGCTGGGCGACATGGGCGCCAAGCAGGCGTTCGACCCGGCCATGCTGCGGCTCAAGGAGGACTTGAAGCCGGGCGTGCGAGCGGCGGCGTGCGCGACACTGGGCGCTCTGAAGGACAAGCGCGCCACGGCGGCTCTGATCGCCGCGTTGGAACAAGACGTCAGCCCGGACACCCGCGCGGAGTGCGCGGTCGGGCTCGGTACGCTGGGCGACAAGAGCGCCATCGCTGCGCTCAGAAAAGTAGCGGCCAGCCTCGATGAACCCGTAAACTCTGCCGCCAGGTGGGCCCTGAAACAGTTGAAGTGAGTATGAGAACGACTATCGCCGTAAGTGTCGTGCTCCTCGCGTTGTGCGGGTGCAGCAAGAAAGAAGCCGAGAACAAAGCCGCGGGCGCAAAGCCGAAAGCGGCGGCGCCGTCGGGTGGTGAAAAGACCGCCCCGACCCCGGCGCCCGCCCCGGACCAGCCCGCGCCGGCGCCCAACGAGGCCAAAAAGCCCGTAGAGCCGGCCAAAGCACCGACTGAAGCCCCGGCCAAAGCGCCGGCGCCGGTCGAAGAGGCGCCGGACAGAGTGGACCCGCCCAAGGCCGCCAAGGCACCGGACGACAACATCCTGTTGGTGGTCCAGGCGGCGGAGACCGGCTGCCGCGCGGACGAGAAGGTCTGCGAGAAGCGAGAGCAGCTGGCCACCAAGATCGCCGGCAGCGTCGACGACGTCGAGGAGCTGCTCAAGACCGGCACCGATCAGCAAAAAGCAGCCGTGCGAGCGGCACTGCTGCGGGCCTGGCACCCCGACGTGGACAAGCTCCTGGTCTCCGGGCTGGTGGGCGCAACCGGAGCCCTGGATCCGGCCGTGGTGTCCCACGCTGTCGCCTTGCGGACGCCACTGATGGTCGAGCCGCTGCTCAAGCACCTCGAGAAGGCCACCGGCCCCGAAGCGCTGGCCGCGATCGAGGCGCTGAGCGCGTTGAACACAAAAGAGGTCGTGGAGGCGGCGACAAAGCTGCTGGACGACAAGCGGCTGGCCCCCTGGCGCGGCGAGCTGTGCCGCCTGATCAGCCGCGGCGGCGCGACCGGCCAGATGGAAAGGGTCGTAGCCATCGCGTCCACGCCGGGCGCAACCGACCGGCAGGTGTTGGGCTGCCGCGGGGCCGAGGCCGTGTTCCGCATGCTGGCGGGCGCCGCGCGGACCAACCTGAACATCGACGGCAACCGAAAACAGGTCACGGCGGTGCTGCTGCACCAACCGGCCGACAATCCCCGCAGCTTGGATCTGTCGCTGGCAACCACCCCGGACGCCTCCTGCGACAGCCCCGGCGACCTCCAGACCAAGCTACGCATTCCGCTGGATCGCGCCGCACAGCCGGTGCTCGGTCAGTCTCAGGCGCCGCGCCTCTTCCACGGCGGCAAAGATCTGGGCAACGAGGGCGCCTTCCACTTCAAGATGGACAGCCTGGAGATGAAGATCGGCAGCACCGCCGCCGGCATCGCCTATATCTCACACACCCGCCAGCGGGACCCGCGCATCATCTTCAGCGGCCGCTTCAGCGCGACGTACTGCGGCGTCTCCAAGTAGACCCCAACGTTGCGTCAGCCCTTGTTTTTCGAGGCCCTCTGCTTTTCGAGGATCTCGCCGAGCGCCCCGAGCAGGTCGACCGCCGACAAGACCCCCACGACGCGGCCCGGTTTGTCGAGCACGGGCGCGGCGCCGATGTTGTGGTCCAGCAGCAGCCTGACGCCCTTCAGCAGGCTGTCGTACGTGTGAAGAACGTGCACCTGCGTGATCATCACGTCGCCCACCGCCATCTCGTCATCCAGGTAATACACGTGGGCGATGTCGTGCGCCTCGTCCACCCACTGAGGCCGGCGAAGCTCGCGATCGCTGATGATGCCCACCAGACTGCCCGCCCCATCCACCACGGGCAGATGGCGGATGCCGTGCTGCTTCATCGTGAAAAACGCGCGGCGGATGCCGGTCTGGGGCGTGACGGTGATGACCTTGCGTGTCATGAAATCGGTGATCTTCGGCGGCATGAGCCCAGCCTAGCGAATCACCGACGGGGGCGGTTAGTGACCGCTGTCAGCACCTCACGCGCTGGGTCAGTACCCCGCTGTGAGTCATTCAAAACAAGCCGATCTGCCGGTCCTCCGGCAGCTCGACGACCCTGAGGCCGCGAGCCACGAGGGCGTCGAGGAGCAGGCCACGGTGGCACTGGGTGGACCGGCGGCACACGCACAGCAGCGCGGTCGGCGCCTGTCGAACCAACGCCTCCAAGCCGGTGATGCGCGCGGGATGGGCTTGCATATGGGCCGAAAACTGCGCGCTCCACTGCTCGTAGGCCAGGCCCTGCCCGCGAAACGGGTTGCCCAGGTCCGGTCGGTGAACATAGTCCAGATCCGCGGCCTGCAGCGCCGAGGCCAGCGCCTTCTTGCGAAACTCCGGGCGCTGGGACCACGGCGACTCCCGCACGTCCACCACGCGGGTGACCCCGGCGCCCTCAAGCGCCAAAACCAACTCTGCCACGCTCAGGCGCTGATAACCGACGGACCGGACCGCCTGTTGGGTGTCACTTGCAGCCAAGGACCCGCGCCTCAATACGGCTTTGGGGCAGAGGGCCCAGCGTGCGGCTGTCCACGGCGCCGTCGCGATTGTCGGCCATCAGAAAGACGTGCTTGTCGGGGACCGTCACCGGCCGGCCGTCGGGCGAACGGACGCAGCGCGCGTCGTCCAGGCCCGGGATGCGAATCAGCGTCTGCACGCTGAAGGTCCGGCTGCCAACCTCTTCTTCGGTAATCTGGCAGCGACACCGGGAGCTCATGCCGCCGCTGCACACCGTCAGCTTCTTGAGCACCTGTTGGCGGGCCTTTGCTCCGTTGATCGTGAGGACGCCGCGGCGCACCTCGATCTTGTCGCCGGCCAGGCCGATGATCCGACGGACCGTACGCAGCCCGTCGATGGTCACCGCCACGACGTGCCCACGCTCCGGGACGTAGTCCGGACCGCTCAGGCGGCACTGCCCGTCGGGGCCCAGGGTGGGGTACAGCGCGCCCGTGCGCAGCGAGACTCGCGGACCCAGCTGACAAGACGCCAGCGTCATCATCAGAACCAGCAGGCTCAGTCGGGTAATCACCACAGTCTCCTCAGCGTCCGGGCTGTCTTGGATGCCGTCAAGCGGGCGAGCAGACGCCCGGTCTCCGCGACAGGCGGCGGCTGAGCGACCGCGGCGGCGTAAGCGCGCTCGAACTCGGGGACGCCCGCCAGCACGTCGTAGCGGCCGCGCACCCAGCCCGGTCCCCACTGCGCCAGCCGCTGTCGCTCGGGCCCATCGGAGAGCAGCCGGTCGATGGTAGCGGCCAGTACCGCGGGCTCGGACGACGTGGCGTGACGACCGCTCATGTTGTGCCGCGCCATTTCAGCCACGGTCTGCGGCCCGACGATGCCGCCACAGCCGACGGGCGCCAGGTTGATGCACGGGATGCCAGCGGCCATCGCCTCCACAATGCTCAAGCCAACGCCGATGACGACCCGAGCGGTACGATGCACGGACCGGATGTCGCGGACGTGACCCAGAAAGCGCACGCCGGTCGCGCCGCGCAGCCGGTCCAGGTGCTCTCCGTCGCCGGCCACGACAAATCGTGCCTCGCACTGCACCAGCGGCACCGCGCGCAGAAAGTGCTCCGCCGCGTGCGCCAGGTGGCCGTCCAAGCGCCCGATCAGCGCGACCACCGGGTCCTCGGCAGGCGGCAGAGGCTCCCCAAAGTGCGTCAGGTCCAGCTGCTGCGGCGCCACCACCACCTGGTGTGCGTCGGCCCCCACGGCGATCGCATCATCGCGAAACGCCTCACTGATCGCCATCATCGGCCCCGAGGCAAAGCGCTGACCGGGAGACAGCGGCCCGATCACCGTATGCACGGCGCCGACCTCGAGCGCGCCCGCGACAACCCGCGCCAGCAGATGTGAACCGTACTGAAACGTGTGAATGACGTCGATACGCTCTCGCCTGCACAGCGCCACGGTGCGCGCTGCGTTGGCCGCTCCAGCCTGGTGCAGCCGACCCCCAAGCCAGGCCGTGGCGTCGATCGCGGTCGTCGGGATTCCGGCATCGATCAGGGACTCGGAAAACGCCCCTGGCGGACACCCGACGAGCACGTAGTGGCCGGCGTCGGTCAGCGCACGCGCGATCGTCCGGGTCGTACGCTGGCTACCGCCGCGCAGTCCACCCAGCGCGTTCAGCAGAAGAACGCGCATCAGAGCGGCACGGCCCACGGTCCGCGCAGAAACCAGGCCTCGAAGCGCACGCGATCCGTGCCCAGGGCGGCCTTCACCGCACGAACATAGGCATCCGCCTGCCCGGCGTACCGCTGCGCGACGTGACGGGCGTGGCCAAAGCTGTTGACCTGATTGGTCTTGTAGTCGACGACCACCCACTCCTCTCCGGTCTGCAGCAGCAGGTCGATCACGCCGGCGCGCCCGTCGCTGACAAACGGCAGCTCGGGATGGACGGCCGCAGCAGTACGAACGCGGTTGGCCAGCGGCGACGCCAGAAAGTGGGCCACCAACTCGCGGGCCTCGGGTGTCGCGGCGACAGTCTCAGGGACGGCCCAGCCTGACAGCGCCCACAGCTCCAGCAGGGCGTGCACTTCGCTGCCAAGCTGCGCTGGATCGACGGCCGGCGCCGCGCCCACCCCGTCGGGCTCGGCCTCACCAGCCGGCGCCGATGGCGGCGCAGCGGCCCGGTCGTTAGCCCGCTCCCAGCGCGACTCCGCGCGACGCCAGTGCGCCCGAGCGGACGACAGCAAGCCCACCTGGGCCTGAGGCACCGCCCGCTGAGGCAGCGCATGCAGACTCTGCGCGTATAGGGTCTCAGCCCAGTCGGTCTCCACATGCGCGTGGGTCTCCGATAGCGCGCTGAAGCCATCCGCCACCATGCGGGCCATGGGCGCGCTGGTCCGCCGGCCGAGCAGCGTCAAGGTCTCCCTAGCGCGCGTGCACGCCACGTACAGAAGCCGCAGACACTCCGCGCCGTCCACGCGCGCCTCGGCCGCGGCCAGCGCCTGAGCGCCCCAGGTCGTCTTGCCGCCGGCGTGCAGCACCCAGCCGGCCGCCGTGAGTGTGGCGCTGATCCGATCGCGGTCGCCACCGCTCTTTCGCCAATCCAACCGCGGCACGAAGACGTGGTCGAACTGCAGCCCCTTGGACGCATGAATCGACATGATGCGCACGGCGTCGGTCGTCTCGTCCGCCAGGGCGCTCTCCGACTCGTCGCGGCTGCCGACCAGCTTCGAGGCCGCAACCGAGAGCCACTCGAACAGCGGCACCGAGCCCTCGACAGCCGCGTCACAGAAGCCCCTCAGCAGTCGCAGCAGGTTGGCCGACTTGCGCTCGCCCAGATACTCGGTGGCGTGCAGCTCCGGGATCGGCAGCCGCGTCATCAGCGTCTCCAGCCACAGATCGATCGGTCCGTCGAACAGCTGGGTGCGCAGCTCATCGATCGTGCGCGCCAGTACCGCGACCCGCCGAATGTGGCGAGCATGTGCCGCCACCGCGTCCTGTTCGGCCTGCCCCAGCGCGGCGATCGGGTCGACGCCGGCAAAAAAACCCGCCGTTGCCAGGTCCACCAGGACCGCATCCGGCACGCCGCCGATCGGGCAGCGCAGCAGGCCGACCCACGCCTCGCCGTCCGCGGGGTCCAGCATCACGCGCAGCAGGTTCGTGGCGTCCAGCACCTCCTGCCGCCGATAGAACTCCTTATCGCCGGTCACCACGCACGGGATGCCGGCCTCCTCCAGCACCTGCACGATGGTCGCGGCCTCGCTTTGCACCCGGCTCAGCACCGCAAAGCGGGACCACCGGCGACCGGACTCAACCCCGCCCAGGGCGTCGCGCGCCAGGATGGCCCGCTTGATGGTGTGCGCCTCCACCTCGCGCGCCTCGTCCGCCTTGCGCTTCCCGCCGGCCTGGGCGCCCGCGTCCAGCACCCGCACGGCCGGCTCATCGGTCACCGGCGCACGCGTCGCCTCCAACGGCTGAGGCGCCGGCTGTAACCCCGGCTCTGCCACAAAGAGACGGTCAAACCCGCGGTTCAGCACGTCGACCAGCGTCCCCTGCGACCGGAAGCTGGCGGTCAAGACGCAGCGCTCGTCCAGCCCGCCCACAAAGCTCTCGTACGCCGCCAGATCCGCCTGCCTGAACGCGTAGATGCTCTGCTTGGGGTCGCCCACCACGAACAACCGCGCCCGCGTGTCCTCGGCGTTGGCGATGGCCGATAGAATGCGGCACTGTCCGGCATTGGTGTCCTGGAATTCGTCGACCAGCAGCTGGCCGTAACGCGACGCCAACGCCGCCGCCACCTCCACTCTGGACGCCAGCAGCCGGTCGGTGAGACGCAGCAGATCATCGAAGGACAGCAGCCCCTCGGCCAGCACCTTGCGCCGGACCTCCGCCAGCGCGGGTCCGTACAACGCCAGCGCCTCGCCGAACAGGCCGGGCGCCGCCGCCAGCAGCTCCGCCACGCTGGTCCGCACCGTCTCGACCGCCGCGCCAAAAGCCGCCTGATCGCCCAGCAGCCGCGCAACGGACGGTGACGGGAACTTCTTCAGGTCAGCGACCAGACCACTGAGAATCGTGCGCTCATCAGCGCTCAAGTGAGCATCCGGGTCTGCCGCGAGACCGGGTCGCCCCAGGGCCTCGCCCGCGACACTCAGACCGCGACGCACGCGCTGATGCTTGGCCAGGGAGTTGCCCCGCACGCGCGCTTCCACGCGGGCCAGCACCGCCTCCAGGCTCACACACACGCCGGCCAGCGCCTTGAAGTTGGGCGCCGGATTCAGGCGACCGTCAAACTCAGAGTCCAGCAGCGCCAGCAGCAGACCGACCAGCACGTCCTCGCCCATCGCAGCCAGCAGCGCCGCCCACCGCGCGCCGTCCGGACCCAGCAGCCCCGCGTGGGTGGCGTCGACAAACGCCCGATGGAGCGCTTTGCGTCTCAGCTCCCCCTCCACGTCCACCGTGAACTCGGGGTGCACGCCCGCCTCGAGCGGCCATGTGCGCAGGACACGCGCCGCAAATGCGTGAATGGTCGACACCTCCATCCGATGCGACTGCGCCAGCATCGCCCGCGCCCGCTGCTGCAAGACGTCGTCGCCGATACCAAACCACTGCGCCATCTCGTGCGCCAGCCCGGTGACGTACCCCGACTCCTGGTCGCTGAGCCCCGCCACGGGCTCGCTCAAGATCACGCGCAGCGACCGCGCGATGCGCTCCTGCATCTCGCCGGCTGCTTTTTCGGTGAAGGTGATCGCCAGGATGCTGGCCACGACACCTGACGGCGTCGGCTCCGGCAGCACCTTCCACGCCTCTCCCAGCACCCACGCCAGATATCGGTCCACCAACACCCGCGTCTTGCCGGTGCCGGCGCCTGCAGCCACATCCAGGCTGCGGTCGAAGCACTGCCACGCCCGTGTGCGCGCCGCCTGGTCAGGCACGATCACGACTTCTTGCCCCCGATCAGCCCGCGCTGCGCCATGCGCCGATACCGGGTCACTGCCGCCTCGTCATCGGGCAGCCCGTCGGAATCGGCGTCGTCAAGCTGCTCCAGCCGCCAGGTCGCCGGGCGATGATGTCGCGCACACGTCGCCGTCACGTCACAGAAGTCACAGTGCCGTCCGCGGCGCAGCGGAAAGGTCCCCGCCTCGAGCAGGTCCACACCCACGTTCAGCACGCGTCGCAGCGCCGGCTCGTGCATGGCAAAGGTCGGCCGGTCGAGACCGATTCGGCGATGGTCCGGACCGTCGAGCACGTGCTCGTAGCCGGCCCAGGCGACCGGCTCCGCGTCGTCCGAAGCGGCGCCCACCCAGTGATAGAACGGGGCCTGAAGCCGCCGACCGCGCCCCATCTGGTCCAGCATTGTCGCCACGTCCGCCGGCGGCTTGCCGGTCTTGATGTCGGCGATCTCGCGACGCCCCCCACGCGTGTCGATGCGATCGGCGCGCGCCGAGAGCTGCACGGTGCGTCCGTCGTCCAGCGTCACCGTCCCGCTCAGGCGGGCCTCGGCCTCCGCGGGGATGCGCCCGACGCTGACCGCGTTCTCCAGACAGTCGACCAGCGCGTCGATCCGGTCCGACAGGCCGGGCCCCAGCATGGCGCGCACCAACGGCGCGATGGTCGGCTCGTCCGCCAGCGTCTCATCCAGCTCCGCCGACGCCCAGCGGTGCGCCAGCTCACGGGCGTCCTCCCACAGAAGCTCGTCATCCGGCTCCGCGCCGTCCAGCCACTTGACCAGTCGCTCGTGAACCGCGTGCACCACGATGCCGCGTCGCAGCGGGTCAATGCCGGGCAGCTCGCCGGCCTGCTCGACCGGCTTTACGCCCAGAATCTGCGTCACAAAGGCCTGCCAGGGACACCGCAGCAACCCCTCGACGCGCGTGGGCGCCAGCGGGCGGCGCTCAGTCTCGCGAAACGGCCGCCCGATCAGGCCGTCCGCCGCGTTGATGGGGCCGCTGACGTCGTCGCGCAGCTCCATGGCCGCGATGCCCGCGTGAAACAGCATCCGGCGCACCGGATCCGCGGTCAGCCGAGCGATCTCGATGGCCATGCCGCGTTGCTCGCGCACCGCCAACCACCAACCCAGATCCGCCGTGGTCAGCGCAGCGCCATGACCGGCGGCCACCAGTGGCGCAAGCACGTCGTATCGGCGCCGCGGCACCGCCTCGATCCGATCACCGCACAGGGCCAGGACGCCGTCCAGGAACGGGCTGTGCACCAGCGCTTTGCCGTCCGCGTCCGAGCGCTGGTACGACAGCGTCAGCGTCTTTTGAGCCGACCCCGACGCGTGGGAGAACAGCAGCGCCTCTTCGGCGTGACCGCGCTCTTTGACCGGCAGGGAATCGAGCCCCAGATCGGAGCGCAGCCGCCGCCGCACGCGGTCCGGAAGCAGCGGATCCTCCCGGATGGCGCGAGGCCACCGTCGCCGGTTCAACCCGACCAGATAGACGTGATCGAACACCATGCCGCGCGCGCTCATCACGTCCAGCAGCGCCACACCGTCCGACCCCGCCGACTCCAGCTGAGCACCCTCGATCAAGCGCTCCAAGCAGGCGAGCACCGCCCCCTTGTGAACCTGGCCGGGAGTCGGCTCCAGGTCGGCGGCGACCCCGTCCGCAACATCGTCGTCGCGCGTGAGCACCGCCTGAACGAGCGCACGCCAGCGCTCTAGATGTGCAGCAACGGGCGCCACAGCCGGCCAGCCGTCCAGCGCCGCCAGCACAGCGCGCACGTGCGCGGAGAGGGCGTCCGTGACCGCGTCCGCGAGGCCCGGACGACGCGACCGCGAGTCGCTGGAGGGATCCGCAGGGATGCGAGCGGGGACCACCAGCGCGCGCCCAGCCTCCAGGTGCTCCAACAGCGCCGCCCAGTCGTCGTGGCCCACGACGCCGAACTGCCGCAACGCCGCATCCAGCGGTCCGCGGGCCACCCCATAAACCGCACGCGCCTCGAGCCCGCCAAAGCGGATGGCGTCCATGAACCGGTCGCGACGAAGCCCATCCCGCGCGATGTCGCAGATGGCCAACAGCCCACGGATCCGGCCGTGCGTCCGGGCCGGAGGCTGGCGGGACGCGCGCACCGGCACCCGAAAGCGCTGAAAGACGCGCCGAGCCACCCCGATGTAGGGAGTGAGGTCGCGCGCGACCACCGCCACGGTATGCCAGGGCGGATCGCCGTCAAAGTCCGCCGCCCAGCGCGCGATGCGGCGAGCCACGGTGGTCAGCTCGCCCTCCTCCCCGCTGGCGTGAAACACCTCGATCACCGGGTCATCCGCCGCTGCGCTCAGCTCGGTGCGCTCAGCGACCACGGGCGCCAGGGCGGTATCAAAGACCTCCTGCAGGTACTGGTCGGGGGTCTCCGGCACCGGCGGCAGCTCCGCCCCGCGCGCAAACGCCGGAAAATAGAAGCGCCCGGGTGTGGTTCTGCACAGCACACGAACGAGGTCGGCCATCACGCCGGTCAGGTCGTAGATCCCGTACCACAGCAGGTGATCTGCGCCGCAGCCGGCCCCGTCCCGCAGCCGCTCGACCGCCTCGCGAACGCGAGCCGTGCGGTCGACCAGTCCGGCGTCCACGGCCGCGGCGCGCCACTCGCCATAGTGAGCCAGCAGCTGCTGCCCGCGCTCCCACCAGGGGTCGTCTGCCAACAGCTCCGAAGCGGCCTCGATGTGCCGACCACCGAGCCCGGCGTCGTACAGATCGCGAAACACGGCGTGAATCAGCGGCTCGGGCCGGTCCACAGCAGCCAGCCATGGCGGCGTCTGAAGCTGGGTCAGCAGCAGCCGATGCACCTCGCCCGACACGACCTCGTCGGTCTGCAGCGCGTCGGGCCCGAGCACCCGGTTGGCGATGCCGTTCAGCGTGGTGACCTGCACCCCCAGCAGCGGCTCACCGCCCAGCTCGCGCCGCACCCAACGCAGCAGCGCGCTGCCAGGCACGACGATGGTGACACGCGACAGCGGCGAGGCCTGCTTCAGCCCGCGCAGGTCGCTGACCAGCTGGTCAAAAAGCGCCCGAAAGCTGTGGGCAAGAACGGCGGTGGTTCGGGACATGCGGTCGCGATCTTGCTACCACTTCGCGCCCGGGTTTGCGACCGATGATCCAGGGTCGCTACAATTCTGAGGATGGCGGAGATCACCTGTGGGCCTCAGGACACCCCTCGACTGTCGGCGCTGCTGACCGACGGCGCAAGCATCGTGCTGACGGCCGGACGGTACGAGCTCGACGAGCCGCTGCGGGCGGACGGCACGTGCGCGATCCACGGCGACGGTGATGTGGTGCTGGCGGGCCGCAGTAACCCGATCATCAGCGTACCCGCGGGAGCTGACCTCACGCTGTCCGGGCTGGTGGTGGAGCGCGACGATGCCGGCGACCTGATCGGGCTGGAAGGCGCGCTCGACGGCGAGCACCTGACCCTGCGCGGCGCGACCGAGGCGGACGGCGTGGGCGGGGCCGGCGCGCGCGTGAGCGGCTCGGGGCAGCTGACGTTGAGGAGCTGTACCGTCACCGACTGTCAGTACGCGTGTGTGCGCGCCGCCGGAGACGCGGCGCTGGACCTTTCGACCTGCGCGCTGGAGGGCGGCCGGCTGGGGCTGGGCGTGACGGGCTCGGCCGTGCTGGTCGCCGACACGTGCAGGATCTCCGGCACACAGAACAGCGTCTACGCGGGCGAGCAAGCCCGCGGCGAGCTGAAAACGTGCACGATGTCCGGCGGCGACTCGACGGTCTGCCTGGACGGGGAAGCCACGCTGTCCTTCGCCGGAGGGCGGATTGAGGCCCCATCGGCGGCTGGAATCTACGTCGTTGGCGCGGCTCGTCTTGACGCGCGCGAGCTGACCGTGGACGCGGGCGCCGGGTGCGGCGTCCTGTTGATGGCGACCGCCCGGGCGCGCTTCGAGGGGGGCCGCGTGGAGAACGCCGACGGCTGCGGGGTCCTGGTGCGTGGCGACGCGGCGCTCGAGGGCCTGGGATGGACCATCGAGGCCTCGGCCCAGGTGGGTCTGCACGCCGACGGCCGAAGCAGCGCGACGTTGACCGGGTGCACGCTGATGGGGTGTTACCAGGGGATGCAGGCCGCGGAGCAAGCGCAGGTGCAGGTGTCCGCGACCGAGATCGTCGACAGCAAGGACGTGGGCGTCGTCGCGCGAAACGGCGGGCGGCTGACGATGACCGGCGGCGCGGTGCTCCGGAATACAGGGGGTGGGATCGCGCTGCGAGACGACGCCACCGGCGTGTTGGCCGGGGTGCGAGTCCACAAGAACGGGCACGCGGGCGTGGGCGCCTGGGAGCGCGCCACGCTTGGAATCGGCGGTTGTCGGGTCGAGGCCTCCGGCGGCAGGGGTATCCTGATGGACAACGAGGCGACGGGGAATGTCGAGGACAACCTGTGCGTCGGGAACGGCGGTCACGGCATCGTATTTCTGGCCGACGCCTCGGGCGCCGCGCGGCGCAATCGCGGACACGGCAACGCGAGCGCAGGCATCTACACCGTCGGTACGCAGGGGTCGGGACCGAACGCCAGGCCCCACGGACAGGAGCCGCCGCCCCCGGACCAACAGCTGGGCGAGCTGCTGGGGCGGCTGGAGGCGGCGATCGAAGCGCTGCGCCCTGCGCACGTGGCGGCGCTGAAGCCAGGCATCGCTGCGACGGACCTGGCGAAATGTGAGGCGACCCTCGGCCGCCCGCTGCCGCACGCGGCCCGGGCGTGGTTCGAGTGGCACGACGGACAGACCGCGGACAGCTACATGGGCCTGTGGCACGGGTTCGAGCCGCTGTCGCTGGACGAGGCCCTTGCGGTGATGGCCGACAACGATGCGCTGGCGGCGTCAGGCGACTTTGGCCCGGCGGAGGATTGGTGGTGCGCGGGCTGGCTGCCGATTCTCGGTCGCAACGGCCCATGCGACGTGATCTGCATCGATCTGGACGGCGCGTTCGGCGGCTACGCGGGGCAGATAGTGGAGTTCTGGCACGACGATCCCGACCGGGCGGTAGCGGCCCCCACGCTGGCTCACTGGGTTGAGCTCATGGTGCGCAGCCTCGAAGCGGGGTGTTGGGCGAACGACGACGGCGACACGGATCTCGTGGACGAGGATACGCACGCCACGTTGAAGGCCGAGATTATGCCGGGCTATCCGATCCCTACTTGCGCCCGGTACCCGTTGACGGTGGAGCTGGAGGACAACCACCTGGACGGAGGCGCTTGACCATGAACGCCTGGAGGCTGCTGCTGATCGTGTCGGTGTCGGTGGGGTGCACCTCTGAAGAGGTCATCTACGGCGAGGACGGAAACTGCACCACGCTGTTTGAGAAGCTGCGCGACTGCGACGCGGGATTTGGGACGCCCGAGGCGCCGTTTGTAGACCGCTGCCAGCGCACGCGCGCAGACTTTCGCATGCTCATGGCGTGCTCGATGGCAACACGGTGCCAGGCCTTTATGACGTGCGCTACGGCGGCGCGAGCGCGGACTGAGCCGGCGCGACGCACGCAGCGGCTGCTCAAGCTCAGCGAAGAGCGCGACGACGCCCGGCGGGAGGGGCGGTGGCGGGACGTCGTGCGGCTGTGTCGCGTGATGGTGGTGGACCCCGATCCCGGGCAGGCGATTGGGCCGCAGTGCACCGATGTTCCGGGTCAGGCAGTGCGCGCGCTGACCGCCGAGTTGGTGACGCTGCGAGACAACCCAGGCGGGGGCTCTGCGCATCTGGATGACTGCGCGGACCTCAAGTACTTCGCGCGCAAGATCTCGCGCACGGCCCGGTCGCTGGCCGACACGCTGTGCAAGGAGGTGGCGCTGAGCCAGGTGGGACACGCCGCGATAGCGGAGGCCAGGCGCCGAGCCGCCGCCGACGCGCTGGAGCTGCCGCTGAGCTGTGAGCCCGCCATCCGCCGGCTGGCGACGCTGACGACGCCGTTTGCACGGGAGCTGCGGGCCAAGGTAGTCACGGCCTGTTACGCGCAGCTGGGGCGCCTGATCCTGGCGCGGCACACGGCTCGCGGCACATGCGATGTTCACGTGCGGCGCCTGCTGGACGGTATTGAGCGGCATACGGTAACGGACCGGGTGGCCAAAGCGCTGGCCGTGGGGCTCAGGCCCGTTTGCGGTTCAGTCGCTCCCGAACCCGATCGAGCAGCGCCGTCCACTCGGGCACCTTGAGCACGGTCGCCATCCCGGCCTGCACGATGCCAAAGACCGCCGACGCGACCACCGCCTTCAGCAGGTAGCCCGGCTCGTCCAGGGCGGAGACGGCCAGCCAGCCGGCGCCTCCGGCAAGCGCGGCGACGACCGCCGAGCGCAGCAGCGACAGCCCGAGCTGACCAAGCGGTAGCGGCAGCTTGCGGTGCAGGCCCCACGCCATCACGCACACGGTCAGGGCCATGCCGCAGGAGGTGGCCAGCGCCAGGCCGCGGAAGCCCATGGAGTCGCCCAGAAAGTAGTAAATCGGCAGCGACACCAGCATGGCGCCGGTGGCCAGCAGCATGGGCGTCCACGTGTCCTGTAGCGCATAGAAGCCGCGAGCGACGAGCGCCTGCAGGCCCCAGAACAGGATGCCGATCGAGAAGAACACGAGCGCCGCCGCCGAGGACTCTGTGTCGGTGGCCAGGTACTTCCCGCGCTCATAGAACAAGCCGATGATCGCGTCGCTCGTCAGCGCCATCCAGGCGCTGGCGGCCAGCGTAGCGAACCCGACCACCCGCAGCGCGTCGCCCAGCACAGAGGCCGCCTCGTCGTCCTTTCCCTCCGCGTGCAGCCGGCTCAAGAACGGCAGCGCCGCCTGTCCGGCCGCCTGGCCGAGCACGCTGACGGGCACCAGCATCAGCCGCCGGGCGTTCTGGATCCACGAGATGGCGCCCTTCTCCATGCCGGATGCGAAATAGCGCGTGATCCACTCGTCCACGGACACCAGGGAGAAGCCGATCATCACCGGCAGCGACCGCATGAAGAAGCGCTGAAAGTTGGGGTCGGACATCGACCAGCGCCAGTGCCAGGTCAGCCCGCGGTTGCGTGCCGCCCACCACATCAGGCCAAACGGACCGAGCGCGGCGCCGACGAGCGCGCCCCAGGAGAAGCCCGCTATGCCCAGCCACGGCCCCAGCGCCAGGCCACCCGTGATGATGAGCGCGTTGTAGACCAGCGGCGCCAGGGCTGCCTCCCGAAAGCGCTCGCGGGCCAACACAGTCGCGCCCAGCATGCCGCCGAAATAGAAGAAGATCTGCGCGGGGAGGACGATGCGCGTCAGGTGCACGGTCAGCTCCACCTGCTCGGCGTCGAACCCGGGCAGCAGCTGCGGGATCAGCATCGGGACAAGCAGCCAGACCACGATCGTGGCGGCCAGCAGCACCGTGCCCATCGTCGTGGAGACGACGCTGAAGCACTCCCAGCCCTCCGCCTCCCGATCGCTGTGCAGGTACTCCGAAAACATCGGCATGAACACGATGTAGAGCGCACCGCCGGCCAGCATGTAGCTCATGAGGTCCGGGATCGTGAACGACGCGAAGTACACGTCGGTCATACCCGTAGCGCCGTACTGGTCAGCGATGACGGCGTCCCGGACGTAGCCCAGGATGCGGGACAGCAGCACGCTGATCGTCATGATCAGCGCCGCGGCGCCAAGTCGCCTGCGAACGGAGGCCTGCTCAGTCATCGCCACGACGATAGTCCACGGATTGGGACTGTGATAGAAACGGCCACATGCCGCCGGAAAACACTACACTGGTCAACACCTCGATTATCAAGGGCATCGCCGTACTGGAGTTGAGCAATCCTCCGGCGAATACCTACTCGTTCCAGATGATGCAGGCGCTGGATGAAGCCATCCTCAAAGCCCGCTTTGACGACAGCGTGCACGTGATCGTGATCGTTGGGGCAGGCGACAAGTTCTTCTGCGCGGGCGCGGACATCGGGATGCTGGACGACGTCACGCCCAGCTTCAAATACGCGTTCTGCCTGCACGCCAACGAGACGATGCTGCGCCTGGAGCACACGCCCAAGCTGGTGATCGCCGCGCTCAACGGCCACACGGTCGGCGGCGGCCTGGAGGTGGCCATGGCGTGTGACATCCGACTGGGCCGCGAAGGTCGCGGCAAGGTCGGGTTGCCCGAGGTCAATCTCGGGGTCCTTCCCGGCACCGGCGGCACGCAGCGGCTTGCGCGGCTGGTGGGCAAGGCCAAAGCTCTGGAGCTGATGGCATTGGGCGGCAACATGTCGATGGATGAGGCGCACACGCTGGGCATCGTAAACAAGGTGCTGCCCGACGAGGGCTGGTGGGATGCCGTGCTCAGCTATGCCGGTCAGTTTCTGCCTCCTGGTCGTGCCTCGATGGCCGTCGGACGTATCAAGAGGAGCGTGCAAACCGGCGCGGAGATTCCCCTGGAGGCGGGCCTGGCGCTGGAGCGTGAGCTTCAACAGCAGCTGTTCCAGTCGGAGGACGCGGCCGAGGGGATCCGGGCCTACAACGAAAAGCGCAAGCCACAGTTCAAGGGGTGCTGAAGATGACGAACGTGCTCAAAGTCGATTCACCGTTCTCAGGCGAGATCGTGGCCGAGGTGCTGCTGAGCGGACCGGCCGATCTCGAGGGCCTCATCGCGCGAGGGCACGCCGCCCATCGCGCGGCCCGAGCCATGTCGCTGGACGACCGAATCGCGCTGTGCGACCGCTGGATCACCGCCTTCGAGGCGCGCGCCGACCGAATCGCGCGCGACGTCAGCCTGCAGATGGGCAAGCCGCTGGCGGAGGCCAGGGGTGAGATCCGGGGCACGGTCGAGCGCGCGCGCACCATGATGGCCCTGGCGCCCGACGCGCTGGCGGATGAGATGCTGCCCGAAAAGGCCGGCTTCGTACGCAAGATCGCCAAAGAGCCCCTGGGCGTCGTCGTGATCATCGCCGCGTGGAATTACCCGCTGCTCATCGCGGTCAACGGCGTCATCCCGGCGGTGCTCGCGGGCAACGCGGTCATCCTGAAGCACTCGGGCCGCACCCCGCTGTGCGGTGACCACTTCGCGCAGTGTTTTGCCGAAGCCGGCGCG
Organism: uncultured Myxococcales bacterium; assembly: GCA_964545715.1. Taxonomy (GTDB): domain Bacteria; phylum Myxococcota_A; class UBA9042; genus CAZJHX01. The sequence goes on along the minus strand of CAZJHX010000048.1, from coordinate 7,626 downwards.
CCCGAAAACCTCGTCCAATCGCTGCACTGCAGCCATGCGACGACCGCCGAGCTGGTCGCCGATCCGGGCATCGGCTATGTGGCCTTCACGGGCTCGGTCGGCGGCGGCCGCGCGGTCCATAAATCGGCGGGCGGCAATCTGATCCAGGTGACGACCGAGCTCGGCGGCAAGGACCCCGCATACGTAGCGGCGGACGCGGACCTGGACTTCACGATCGGCAACCTGGTCGAAGGCTCCACGTACAACGCCGGGCAGAGCTGCTGCGCCATCGAGCGCATCTACGTCCACAAGTCGGTCTATGACCAGGTGGTGGAAGGCGCGCTGACGGCGGCGCGGGCGATCACGCTGGGCGATCCGCTGGCCGACGGCACGACGATGGGCCCTCTGGCGCAGGCAAACGCGGCGGGCTTTCTCGCAGGACAGGTCGCGGATGCACGGGCCAAGGGCGCACGGGTCCTGTTGGGCGGCGAGCCTACGGATGTCGGCGGCAAAGGCCGCTTCTTCCCGGTCACGGTCGTGGCGGACGGCGACCACAGCATGGAGGTCATGGTCGAGGAGAGCTTCGGCCCGATCGTGGCGCTGAGCCCGGTCGACTCCGATGAAGAGGCCCTGCAGCGGATGAACGACAGCCGCTACGGCCTGACCGCCTCGATCTGGACCCGCGACGCGGACCGCGCCATGTGGTTTGGCCCCCGCCTGGAGACCGGCACCTTCTTCATGAACCGCTGCGACTACCTGGACCCGCTGCTGCCGTGGACCGGTGTCAAAGAGACCGGGCGCGGCGTCAGCTTGTCACGCCACGGCTTCACGGCGCTGACGCGGCTGAAGTCCTATCACCTGCGAGTCAGCTGGTAGCCCTACTCTGGAAGCTGCGTGAGGATGTGGGCCACGCACGCAGTGAGCTTCTTGGCGTAGGCCACATGCAGGAACTCGTTGGGTCCGTGCGCGTTTGACTCCGGCCCCAGCACGCCCGTGATCAAGAACTGCGCCTTGGGGAACTTCTCACCCAGCATGCCCATGAACGGGATGCTGCCGCCCTCGCCCATCGCGGACGCCGGCTGGTCGTAGTAGAGCTTGGACGCGTCCTCCATCGCTTTGGCGAGCCACGGTGCGGTCGCCGGAGCCTCCCAGCCGCCGGCGCCCTTTTCGGCCACGAAGCTGGCGTCGGCGCCGTACGGGATGTCCTTGGTCATCAGCTCTACGACGGTATCGGTGGCGATATCCGCATCCAGCGTGGGCGGGATGCGCAGACTGAGCTTCACCGCCGTGGTCGGACGCAGTACGTTGCCCGCCTGCTCCAGGTCGGGCATGCCGTCGACGCCCGTGACGCTCAACGCCGGACGCCAGGTCTTGTTGAGCAGCCGCTCGCCGCCGTCGTCGGCCATGGGTCCGGTGTTGCCTACGAACGGGAACTTGCCCCAGACCGCCTCGCCCAGTACGTCGGCGGCGATGTGGGCCTGTTCGACGCGCTCCTGCGGGATCGGCACGTGCAGCGCCTCGGGCACGATGTGGCCTGTGTTTTCGTCTTCGAGCCGGCTCAGCAGGGTGCGCAGAATGCGGAAGCTGGAGGGCACGACACCGCTGGCGTCACCGGAGTGCACGCCGTTGCGCAGCACGTTGACGCGCAGGTTGCCGGCCACAATTCCGCGCAGAGACGTGGTGGCCCACAGGCGGTCGTAGTCGCCACAGCCACTGTCCAGGCAGACTACGAGGTCGGGCGCGCCGATGCGGTCCGCGTATTTCTCGATGTAAAACGGCAGATCCGGGGAGCCGCTCTCCTCGCTGCACTCGATGGCGCACACGATGCGCGGATGCGCCACGCCCTGATCCTGCAGCGCCTGAACGGCGGCCACAGACGCAAACACCGCGTATCCGTCGTCCGCGCCGCCGCGACCGTAGAGCTTGTCGCCCTGCCGCACGGGCGTCCATGGGCCCAGGCCCTCTTCGGTGCGCCAGCCGTCAAACGGCGGCTGCTTGTCCAGGTGGCCGTACATCAGGATGTTGCCGTCGCGCTGGCCGTCGATCTCCAACAGCAGCAGCGGCGTGCGGCCCTCGATGCGCAGGATCTCCAAGTTGCTGTTGGGGATCTCTCGCGACTTCACCCACTCGTAGGCCAGGTCGACCGCCTGATCCATGTACCCGTGCTCTTCCCACTTATGGTCGAAAACCGGGCTCTGGTTGGGGATGGTGATGTACTCGGTGATTGCGGGGACGATCTCGTCATCCCACAGCGCGTTGATATAGGAACGTGCAGCTTCGTGATTCATGGCGCGCGAGTATATATCATCGTCGCCAGCGATGTCCCTGCTCACCGTAAGCAACCTCCGAGTCGAAGTCGACGCCCCCGAAGTGGGGTGGAGTGAGGCGGTTTCGTCCGTCAGCTTGTCGGTCGAGCGCGGCGAGGCGCTCGGACTGGTCGGTGAGTCAGGCTGCGGCAAGAGCCTGACGGTGCTGGCCATTCTGGGGCTCCTGCCGGAGGGCTCGGTCCGCATGACCGGCGGCGAGCTGACCTTTGACGGCGGCTCCCTGCGACCGGATCAGCCCAAGACGTTTCGCGCGGTTCGGGGCTGCGGGATCGGCTACGTCCCACAGGACCCGATGTCGTCCTTGAACCCGGTCTTTCCGGTCGGCGAGCAGGTGGCCGAGGCCGTGCGGCTGCATCAGGAGCTGGGCCGCCGCGGCGCACGCGAACGCGCCATCGCGCTGCTGGGACAGGTCGGGATCCCGGCCCCCGGCGAGCGCTACTCGGCATATCCGCACCAACTCAGCGGTGGTCAGCGCCAGCGGGTGCTGATCGCCATCGCGCTGGCCGGCGACCCCGAGCTGCTGATCGCCGACGAGCCGACTACAGCGCTGGATGTGACCGTGCAGGCGCAGGTGCTCCAGCTGCTGGCCAGGCTGCGCCGTGACAGGGCGCTGGCATTGCTGATGGTCACGCACGACCTGGCGGTGGTGGCCGAGACCTGCGATCGGGTGGCGATTCTGTACGCGGGCCAGTGCGTTGAGACCGGCCGCAGCGGCGACATCCTGCGCACGCCCCGACACCCGTACACGCGGGGCCTGCTGGACTCCATGCCCGGCGCGCGGCGTGGACATGACCGGCTGCGAGCGATTCCCGGCGTCGTGCCCGGCGTCGGGCGCTGGCCCGAGGGGTGCCGTTTTCGGGATCGGTGCCCACGCGCCGAGTCGATTTGTGCAAAGGAGGCGCCCGAGGACACCGTGATGGGCGACCGCAGCTCGGCCTGTCACTTTGCGGCCAGCATCGATGGCTGAGCCCACCACACTGGTGCGGGTGCGCGACTGCACGCGGCACTTCAAGGTAAAGGGCGGGCTGCTGCGCGCGCTGGACGGCGTGACCTTTGACGTGGCCGAGGGCGAGACGCTGGGCATCGTCGGCGAGTCCGGCTGCGGCAAGAGCACGCTGGCGCGCTTGATCGTCGGCATCGACAAGCCGACTGCCGGCGACGTCACTCTGGGCGGCGTCTCGGTGGTCTCGGCCACGCGCCAGGAGCGATTTCGGCTGGCCCGCTTCTGCCAGATGGTGTTTCAGGATCCGTTCTCGTCGCTGAATCCAAGAATGCGCGTGGGTGACATCGTCGCGGAGCCGCTGGTGATCCACGAGGCTGTGGGACGGCGCGATCGCGCACGGGAGGTCGGGCGCCTGATGAACCTGGTCGGCCTGCCGGCGGATGCTCCGTCCCGCTTTCCGCACGAGTTTTCGGGGGGGCAGCGCCAGCGCATCGGCATCGCGCGGGCGCTGGCCTTGAAGCCGCGGGTGCTGGTGGCCGACGAGCCGGTGAGCGCGCTGGACGTGAGCGTGCAAGCGCAGATCCTCAATCTGCTGGCCGATCTCCGCGATGAGCTGGGGCTGACGCTGCTGCTGGTGAGCCACGATCTGTCCGTGGTGGAGTGGATGAGTGATCGCGTGCTCGTGATGTATCTGGGACGCATCGCCGAGCTCGGTGAGCGCGCACAGGTCTTCGAGCACCCGAGGCATCCGTATACGGCGGCGCTGATCGGGTCGGCGCCACGCATCGACGGCCTTCAAGAGCCCCTGCCGGTGTTGACCGGCGATGTCCCGTCCGCCTTGTCGCCGCCGTCCGGATGTAAGTTTCATCCGCGATGTCCGTTAAAACAATCGGAATGCACGCAGGCAGAGCCTGTGTTGGTAGAAATCGAGCCCCGACGCCGGGTGGCTTGTTACGACGCGCAGGGTTGGAACGAACCATGAGGTTGGAATGGGCGTTGATCATGGTTAGAATGCGCCGACTTAGGGCCGACAAATCGCGTACTTCGGAGCTTTTTGCGGCCCGCTTAGAACTTTCTTGAAAGCAACCCGTTCCTATCCAGCGTCGGGAAAACCCCGACGGACATTGCAGGACGTGCTGGACAATCAGTCCGACGAGCAGCTGATGACCCGCTATGCGCGGGGTGACGCTAAAGCGTTTGAGGTGCTGATCGGTCGGCACTACCAGCCTGTCTTTAACTTCCTCCTTCGTTATACGAGGAACCACGCCACCGCCGAGGAGCTACTCCAGGACGTGTGGTCGCGGGTGATCCGTGGCGCCAAGGAGTACAAGCAACGGGCTAAATTCACGACGTGGCTTTACACAATCGCCAGAAACATCACGATCGACAATGCGCGGAAACAAAAGTTCCGGCGGCATCAATCGCTCGATCAACAGATGGGACCCGGCGAGGATGGCGCACGCCTGATCGACAAGGTCCAGGACGAGCATCCATCCGGTATGGCGGATCGAAAGTTGGGCGACACCCAGTTCAAGGCGACGCTTCAAGACGCCCTGGGTCGGATGAACGAGGATCAGCGCGAAGTTTTTACGTTGCGCGAGTTCCAGCATCTGAGTTTCAAAGAGATCGCCAAGGTTGTGAAAGCCCCGGAGAACACCGTCAAGAGCCGCATGCGATACGCATTGGAGTTCTTGCGGGAAGAGCTACGGGAGTTCAGCAGATGAGCGCCTCTGGTACAATGTGCTGCGGAGCACGGGTGAGGTCATCATGAGTCGACAGGACCATGACAGCCTGGTGATGGATTACGTCTACGACGAGCTGCGGCCCGTCGAGCGGGAGGCGTTCGAGCGCCGTATGCAGGCCGACCCCGCCCTGCGCGAAGAGGTCGAGTCCTTCCAGTCGACGCGCGCCATGTTCAGCGACATGGGCGAGATGCCGGCCGCGCCGCCGGTCCTGATGCAAAACCTGATACGTGAGGCGCGTTTGGCCGTGGCCGTGGAGCCCCAGCCCAGCCTCTTTGACCGCATCGCCGCCATGATCATGCAGCCCGCGTTTGGCGCCGCTGCGCTGGTCCTGCTGGTCGCATTCACCGGCCTGATGATGAACGTCAAAGGCGACAAGCAGCCCACCGAGGGCGTCGCCCCCAACGCACACGAAGCCCGAATCACCAACGATGGTGCGCGCGCCGACGGTGCGATGACTGTGGCGTCCGCCGAGGACTTCTCGGAGAAGGTCGCTGATGAGGGCCGCTTCAAAGAGGCCGCAGCGCCGATGCCGGTGCCGCGCACGATCACCCCGGCGGCAGACGAGCCCACCACCGCCGAGGGCGCCCTGGTCGCGGGTTTGGACAAGGCCGAGGCCGATCTGGACGACACGCTGGCAAGGCCCGAGACCGAAGAGGGCGAGGCCACACCAGAGGCGCCTGCGCTGGCCGCGGCTGCAAAAGCGCAGCCCGCACAGCCTGCCGCGACCGCCGGTGGTGCTCCCGCTGACGCGCTGAAGGACGGCGATCTGCGCCAGGTGGCGTCAGCAGACCCGGCCCCGGATACGTGGGAGCGCGGACGGCGCGCCTACAAGGGCAAAGCTCGTGGCAAGGCGGCACGCCGTCGGGTGCCCGCCGCTCGCGCTGCGGAGATCCGCCGTGAAGACAGCAACAAAGACGGCTTCGGTGACCTGGCGGTCGGCTCCCTGGCCAACAGCGCACCGAAGACTGCGCCGGCCAAGCCCGGTGAGCGCGCTGAGGCCAAGAGCGGGCGCGCTGTGGCCAAGGGCGAGCGCACTGTAGCCAAAAGCGGCCCGGCAAAGAAGCCCGGTCCGGCGACGGGCAAGGGCGTGGGCGGCGATCGTATGCAGATCGCTGGTGGCACCAAGCGTCCGGCGGCCAAGCAGGTGGCATTGGGCAAGAGCGGCCTGAACTACCGCTCGACGAACCAGCCGACTGAGGCCCCCTCAGGCAAGCCGGTCGTGCTGGTGAAGCCACGCGACTCTCAGGTCGCGCTGGGCGGCCGCCCCTCCCGCAACGCGGTGAAGCGACCCGCCAAAGAGCAGATCGTCGAGGTGGAGTCTATCGCTCGTACCGAGCCTGTCCCGGCGCCCCCGCAGGCGCAGCCGTCGCCTGACCCGGCGCCCGAGCCGACAGTGGCTATGGCAGACGCCTCGGACGACGAAGGCGGCACCAGTCAGCGGACGCGCCGGCCGGCCAAAGTTGTGTACGGTCGTACGAAAACGCTGGACCAGAACGACGCCGACGTCGCGGTTGCCGAGCCACGCCAGCGCAAGCTGATGCCGACCCCATCCGCCGTGCAGCGGCAGGTTCAGGGGCGCGACTCGGCTAAGTCCACCCCCAGCTACAAACCCGCACCACAGCTCGTGCAGGCTGAGGCTCCCAAGCTGGACGCGACCGGCCAGACAGCCAAGAACCTCGAAGGCCAGAAGGCGTCCAGCGGCGACTTCTCGCGGGCCATGGCGCACTACCGGGGCCAGCGATACGGCAACGCTATTCGCGACTTCGAGCGGTATCTGAAGGACGGCCGGGGCGGCGCGACGAAGGACCGGCCAACGGCCAAGCACAACCTGGCGCGGTCGTATCAGCGCAGCAACAAGATCCGCGACGCGGTGGGCCACTATCGGCAGCTGCTGAAGCAGTACCCCAGCTATCGGTACCGCAACGCCGTGCTGGTGGAGACCGCGCGCCTGGAGATGCAGGTCGGCAACCTGGAGTCCGCTCGCAGCTTCCTGGAGGAGGCGGCAGCCGACAAGCAGAACGGTGCCAAGGCGCGCCCGCTGCTGGACGAGATCAACCGCCGCATCGTAGAGCGCAACCGCCGCCGCGCCCGCAAGGCCGCCAAGCCCACGGGCGGCAAAGGCGCCGGCAAGGCTAAGCCCGCGGCCGCGCCCAAGCCCAAGGCGGCGTCAAAGCGCAAGGTCGCCCCTCCCGTCTCCAAGCCCAAGCCGGCGAGCAAGGGCAGCGCTCTCGAAACCGACCTGGAAGCTGAATAAAATCAGCCAGAAAAGAGTCCGTTCGCCGACTTGACTCCACCTTGTTAATGGCCGAACATTTCCCCACTCGTGGGAGTTTTGCGGCTTTTTAGACACCGTTTTGAACGTTGTTTCGATCCGGTGATCCGGCGCAGCCGTACTGATTGGGTGATGAGATTAACGGGTTCCTTTCGGGAGATATCGAGGAAAACCTATGAAGCTTTTTAAGACGATTCTACTTTGCAGCGCGCTCGCGTTCGCACCGCTGGGCTGTGGCGATGACGACGATGACGGACATGCCGATCACCACGGCACGACGGGTGACGACACAACCGACACCGGCACGGAAGACACGACCGACACCGCCGCGCAAGACACCACCGCCCCCGGCACCGAACC
>CAZJHX010000047.1:0-66807 GCA_964545715.1 uncultured Myxococcales bacterium | reverse complement strand
ATGTCCGGAGATTTCCCACGGAATTTGGATGGTCAGAGTGCGACAACGTCACGTACCTGGACCCGTGGTCGACGGAGCAGTTGCGTCCTTACGTGGATGGGCGCTTCGGTAGGGAGTGGCTGTGTCCGGGCCGGATTCCCGGCAACCAGCCGAACCGAAGGACCGTCAACGACGTGTTCGGGAGGGCGTCCAAGGCGTTGGCGTTGCCGCCGCTCTCATCGAAAGCGTTCAGGCAGACCTACATCACGTTGTCGCGTATGGCGGGGCTGTCTTCCGTGCATACGCAGGATCAAGTGGGGCACACGTCGGAGGCGATGATGAACGTCTACACCCGGACGCCCGCTGAGTTGCGAGAAGCGGGTGCGCGGCAGATGGCGCGGGTCCTGTTCCTTGGGTCCCAAGAGGGGGGTAATGTGGGTACAGGCGTGGGTACGGGCGCAAATGTCGAATCGTGATACTCCTGATTACCGCTGGTTACGGAGCTTATGCCGATTCCTTCTGGGACATGGACGACTGAGCTACCTCCAACAGCTGTAGTCGGCCGTCCAGGTGTCCTCGGTGGCAGGGCCGGTGACGTCGATGCGAATCGTCTGCCCCTGGGCGTCTACCTCGTGCAGCTCGTCGATGTTGACGCCGCCGTTCTCCATCTTGCCGCTGACGCGCTCCACGGTGCCGTTTTGACGGTAATGAAACGTCTGCGTCATGTACTTTTCGCCCCTCATGAAGCGCGAAGCGCCGCACCATCTTTGCCGGCAGCGGGCACGAGCCATCGAAGTCGCTGACACGTCGCTTCGTTGGGATATCCACCCGTTTGTCCAGGATGGTGGCCTGACGTCCATCGGCCGACCAGGTGGTCTGCGTCACCTCCGGTTCCACGCCGGGCAGCACCGTCTGGCGGTGGATCTCGGGGCCCGGCCAGCGGCACACGCCGTAATGGCAGCGCGTGGGGGCCCGGCAGTCCGCGTTGAGCCGACATCGCGCGCCGAGCTCCGCACCCCGATCGGGGGGCTCGGCGGCCGGTGGTTCGGTCTTTTTGCAGCCGCCCGCAAGCACCAGCGCCGCGATCAGGACTCGGATAGCGCCCTCTCGACCAGCGCGCGGGTCTTGTAGGGCAGGTCCAGCGCCAATGCGGCGGCGTGTCCGCCCTCGGACATCTTGGCCCACGTCTTTTGCAGAATGTCGACCAGCTTGTCGTCGGCGTGCTTCATCGCGAAGTCGCCGAAGTAGAACTCCAAAAAGACCAGCGACGCCACATCCTCGATCAGCTGCGAGCCGGCGTCCGCCTTGATCTTCTTTTTGCGGATCAGAAACTGCACGCGGTCGACCGTCGGGTCCTCATACCCCACCGCACGCAGAGTCTCGCCCGCCAGCTCCGCGTGCATGGCCGACTCGTCCTTGCGCCACCGCTTGTAGCCGGCCTTGTCCATCGGATAGTCCGTGCGCGGGATGCGCCAGCGGCACAGATGTTGGGCACGGGCGGCCAGCTGCAGCTCTTCGGACGCGTCCGGCGCCAGCTTGTGCAGCCAGGCCGTCATCCGGTGCGCATACAGCAGCTCCTCGCTGCGCGGATCCTCTTCATGCAGGCGATCGAAGCGCTCCATGGCGCGGCGCAGCTTGCCTTTGCGCGGGTAGATGTTGAACGTCCCGCTGGCAAAGGCGACGCAGACCCCATCTTGCCTGTGGACCTTGCCCTCCAGGCGGACCAGCGACCGGCCGCGGTGCAGCAGCTTGGGGGTGACCGTCAGAATTGAACCCTCGGGGCAAGGCGCGAGATAATGCATGTCCAGCTGGACCGTGGAGCACGACTCGCCGTCCTTGAGAATGCCCCAGAACATGCCCGCGCCAAATCCGTAGTCGACCAGGCTGTAGACCGCGCCCCCGTGTGCGACACCGGCGCCCGACAAGTGCTTCTGCTTGATCGGCATCTTGCACTGGGGCATCTCGGTTTTGTCTTTGGCCGGGACGAATTGGTATTCGAGGTATGCGCCGAAGGGGTCCATTGGGCGGCACTTTACCCCAACGTTGCATGGTTGGCACACGCCATGCGGTGCCGCTGGGGGCTTAAACGACAAGAGCCCCCAGCTTGCGCCGGAGGCTCGAGCGATCTCTAAAAACTTCTAGAGAATTAGCCGCGCTCGATCTTCTCGACCGCCAGCTCGATCTCCTCGACCGTGACGTCGGCGCCCTTACCGTCGAGGGTGAAACCCTTCCACTTGGACGGCCACGCTTCGAAGAAGTTGTAGCGCATGATCTCGGAGCCGTCGTCGCCACAGAGGATGATGGAGCCGGCTTTACGCTCGACCTTGCCCTCGATGACCTTCTTGCGCCAGTCCCACAGCTCGGTGTTGTTGATGTAACCGCGCTTCAGGGTGACGTTGGAGTACTTGGTCCGGCCGGGACGCTTACGGAGGATGATGTCATCACCATCCTGGAACTCAACGATCTCGGTCTCTGAGTCGAGACCCTCGACGTTCCGGAAAGCACCCTGGGTTACGCCCTCAATCTCAACTTTGAAGTTGAAAGCGCCAATGTGGTCGAACGCACGTCTGTTAGGCATCTGGTTCTCCTTAATATCCTGTTTAGTTCTTTCTCACCCAGGGGATTAGGAGAACGAGCACCCGAGCCCCCCGACGGGCCGGTATCTTAGCAATGGGTGTGCCAGATGCAAGTTGGCCAAAAACGGACAAAACGGACATCGATCGGTGGGAATCTTTGACCCCGGCTGGGGTCTGGGGGTCCCGGGACCCCACCATGCTGGGGCTCAGAATCGGGGTGGCCCACCGGTCACCTCAGCCAGGCCGCAAGCCGCTCGACGCCCTCGGCGACCCTTGGACAGCACGCATCCACAACGTCGGAACCCGTGTGCTGCAAGGCCGCCGTGCCGTCGAAGTCCACGTACGCCAGCCGGGCGGTGAGCACCTCGGGCGGCTGCTCGAAGTTGGCGCCGGCCAGGATGGCGACTCCCGTATCCTCCAGAAGCTGCTCACACAAGGTCAGGCTGTCCGTGATCCCACGCGAAGCCAGCTGAGCCTGGTGGGCGCTGAAGTCCAACATTATATAGAAGGCCCCCGTCGGGGGATGTACGCCGATGCCCGCGCCGTGCAGGGTGTCGATGATTCGGGCACTCAACGCGCGCAGAACCGCCCGCGCGCGCGTGAGGTAGGCATCGATCTCCGGGCCGCCGTCAAAGGCCGTTACCGCCGCGTATTGAATGGGCGCGCTCACCGACGTGTACGTCTCACTGGCCACGGTCGCCATCGCCTGCTGAAGCCATCGGAGCTCGGTCGGGAACGCGTGCGTCCCCAGGCGCCAGCCCCCGGCGCCACACCACTTGGACAGGCCGCCCGAGATGATCGTGCCCTCCGGGTAGAACCGCGCCAGAGAGACGTGTTGGCCCTGATGGTCCAGCGGGCCGTAGATCTCGTCCGAGACCACGATCACGTTTCGGCGCCGGCACACCGCCGCGATGGCCTGCAGCTCGTCGGTGGTGTACGTCAGACCGTCCGGGTTGCCCGGATAGTTCAGGATCATCATGCGGGGCGCGCCGTCCGCGCAGACCGTGTCGAGCGCTTCGGGGTTCACGCGCCAACGCGCCTCTTTGGTCGAAGGCACACGCACAATCGTCTTGCCGATGATCTGAGCTTGCGGGCGATACGACACCCAGCACGGCGCGGGCAGCACCAGGTCGCCGCCAAACGCGAGCTGCGCCAGGAAGAGTAGCTCCTTGGAGCCCGGACCGACGAGGACCCCGTCCGCCTTGATCGGCACGCCGTCCACGCGGGCATGGTATCCCGCCACGGACGCGCATAGCGCCTCCAGGCCCTCGACCGACAGGTAGTCCTTCTCAGCGGCGTGGGCGCTCAGCGATTCCACGACGGGGTCCGGCACCGGAAACGGCGATTGCCCCAGCCCAAAGCGATAGATCTGACGGCCCTCAGCCTGAAGTCGTCGTGACCGCTCGTTGATCGCCAGCGTCGCGGACTTGCCCAGCCCGCGCAGGTTTGGGTTCAGCGCCTTCAGTCGTCGTCGGTGATTTGGGCGGCCAGGTAGTTCTGGATGCCGACCAGTTCGATCTGCTCCAGCTGGGCCTCCAGCCAGTCGACGTGCTCTTCCTCGGAGTGGAGGATCTCTTCCAACAGCAGGCGTGAGCCCGGGTCGCCCACCTCGGCGCACAGCTCGATGCCTTTGACCAGCCGCGGCAGGGCGTCGAGCTCCAGCGCCAGGTCGCTCTGAAGCATCTCCAGTGGCGTTTCGCCGATCCGCACCTTGCCCAGGCGCTGCACGTTCGGCAGCCCCTCGAGGTACAGGACGCGCTCCACAAGGGACTCCGCGTGCTTCATCTCGTCGATGGACTCTTTACGAATCTTGTGGTGGAGACGCTCAAAGCCCCAGTTGGCCGCCATCTCCGAATGTAGGAAGTACTGCTTGATCGCCGTCAATTCGCCGGTCAACACGTCGTTGAGAAGGTCAATAACCCGCTTGTCGCCCTTCAATTTCGCTGCTCCGAATGAGGTTCGGCGAGACTATGACACGACGCCAGCGGCGGTCGCAAGCAGTCTCACAGTGGAGGGCTTGCGCGCGCGGCGCTCGGCCAGAAGGCGGCGAAGATCGCACACACACGCGCCGCACTGGGTGCCGGCGCCACAGGCCTGGGCGACCTGGGAGACGCTGCGCGCACCGGCGTCCATGGTCGCCTTGACCACTTTCTCCGATACCGCTTTGCAATTACAGACGATCACGCGTCTCTCCCTGAGGCAATGTTGATATTGATACTAGTTATCAATAGGAAAGTCAAGCGCCAGCTTTGGAGTAGGGCTGCTCCAAACCGATCCCCCGTATTGTTCTATTCGGTGCACTGCAACAGCATGAGGTGGTGGCACGCACGGTGCAAACAGTCCGGGCATGAAAGTCCTGACCCCAGCTTTGATCGTCCTCATATTGGCGACAACCGCCGAAGCGACGCCCGATCGCCGCGCGTTCGCCGAGGTCGGCGTGGACATCGCGCTGCAGGAGAGCGCGGCCGGCGCCTCGCTGACCGGCGGGTACTGGCTGTCCGACTACACCGCGCTGGAGCTGGCGCTGGGGTACACAGGCTCCGCCGGGCAGCCCGGGGTCCCGATCGATGCAGTGCGGCGCAATCGGACGTCGGTGCGTGGCGGGGTCCGCGTGGGTCTGCCCCTGACGGTGACGCCGGTGGCCTCTATACATATAGGGTACGAGCGCGGAGCCGGCCCCTGGGCATACGGAATCCAAAGCGGCACGGACACCCGGCACTCTCTGGCGCTGGACGCCGCCGCCGGCCTGCAGGTCACCTGGCGCTGGTTTACGGCCAGCACGCTCGTACACACGCGCACAGCGCTGTCCTCAACCACGGACCGCACCAGCGATACCGGGTTTGCGCACGCCGGCGTGTCCCTGGCCCGAGCTGCGGCGCCAGAGGCCGGCGATCTGCTCTATCTGGGCTTCGAGACCCGCGTCGGCGTTCGCTTCTAAGAAGTTTTGTTACCATCGCTGTAAGTGACGACCGCGCTGACACAGGGATGGGTCTCGGCCCGCGACGACGAGTGCGTCTACTGCAACGACGAGGCAGGCGTGTACGCGCTGGCCGACGGGTTGGGTCCGGGCAAGTCCGGCCACACTGCGGCGCGCCTGTTCTGTGAAGAGGTGCGCCGCCATCGTGAGCTGTTGAAGACCGCCCTGGACGGCGACGCCAACGATCCGGACGTGCGGAGCAAGGCGCTGGCGCTGGTCGAGCGCATGTTTGATCGGGCGTCCGAGAACATCTTCAAGCTGGGCCAGCGGCGCGCGGGGTGCCGCGGCATGGCGGCTACGGCGGCGGTGCTGTGCGTCGGGCGCGCCGGCGCGGTGATCGGACACGTGGGCGACACCCGGGCCTACCTGGTGACCGGCGGGGGGATTCGCCGCCTGACCGAAGACCACACGCTGGTAGGCGAGATGCGGGCCCAGGGGCTTCTGCGCGAAGACGATGAGGACTTCTCACCACGAAATGTGCTCTCGCGGACCGTAGGCCACACGCCGACGGTGCGCGCGGACACCCTGTGGTTGGACGTGAGCCCGGGCGATGAGCTGCCGCTGTGCAGCTACGGCATGTATCGATCGTTTTCGGACGTGCAGCTCAGGGATCTTCTACGCGGCGGCATGGAGCGCGCGCTGCGGTCAACCACGGCGACAGGCGACGACGGCGCGACGGGCGTGTTGGTGCGCGTAGCCGACGGAGAAAACGACTCGGATGCCGCGCTGCACACCGAGAGCAAAGTGCAGTGCATTCGCGAGATGGCGCTGTTTAAGCACCTCAGCGACCAGGAGCTCGTCCGCATGCTGAAGATCGTCTTCGAGCGTCGCTTGAGCGCAGGCGAACAGCTGTGCGCGGAGGGCGACGCCGGTGACGCGATCTGGGTCCTGTACTCGGGCGCCCTGGACGTCTCCAAGGGGCCCGTTCATCTCACGCGGGTCGAGCCGGGTGGGTATCTGGGGGAGCTGGCCTTCATGGACGGCCTGCCGCGCTCAGCCACGGTCACGGCGGTGGAGAAGTCGACGATTCTCAGCATCCGCCGGCCGGACTTTCGGGCGCTGATTCAGCGCGATCCGTTTCTGAGCGCCAAAGTGATGTGGTCGTTCATGCTGAACATGGGCGACAGGCTGCGCGGGCTTACGGTGCAGTACGCGGACGTGCTGGATCGGGCGTAGGCGTAGGTGTCGGCACCGCGCAGGCCTTGAACGCGTCAAAGTCCTTTGCCGTCGTCATGCACTCGGCCACCTTCTGGTCATCGCTGATGCAGCCGCCGACAAACCGGTCTCGCTGCTTGCGCATCGACTCGATCGCCTGCTTGGGCATGTCCTTGCCGGGCACCACCACCTTCAGCAGGTTGGCGTGGGCGCCCTCGCAGGCCGCTCTGTGCTCGGCTGAGACCTTGGGCTGCTTGTGCTGACGGCAGGTGCGCAGCGTCTGGGCGTCGGGCGCGGCCAGGATGCAGCGGACCAGCGCCGGGTCCTCCCGCGTGCAATCCGTGACGGCGGCCTCACGACGATCGGCCATCTGGGCCAGCACCGACTCCGGCGCGCCCTCGCGCGTGACGATTTCGATGGAGTGCGTGTAGGCCTGCTCGCACAGGTCGCGCATGTTCTCGTCGGGCTTGATCGCGTCCGGCTGCAGGCCCGAGCACTTGGTCATCGCCAGCCCGTCTTTGGCGTCCGCGATGCACGCGACCACGTCGTCGGGCTGGGCGCTGCATTTGGTCATGAACGCCGGCTTTTCGCGGCGCATGCGCTCCAGCGATGGGGCCGGCCCGTCCTTGAGCAGCACCAGCATATTGGCGAACGCGCGGTCGCACAGCTTGTCCTTGGCGGTGGGTTTCGGGGTCTCTTCGACCGCCTTCGTGACGTTTGTTTGGGGCGCAGTCGTCGGTTTCGGCGGCGGGTCATTGGACGCGGTCGACCCTTTGTTGCAGCCACAGAGCGCGAGCAGCGCGATGAGTAGGAGTCTGTTCACAGCGGTGGACTATACCAGTCGGGTCAGACTGCGCTAATCTGGCCCCGCTCGACGCCATGACCGCCCACGACCCACAGCAGCCGCTCGCCCTGATCGAGGTACGCAACCGCCTTCGCGGCGAGCTCTATTCGTCCGATACCGACGTGCGCACCCACGCTCAATCCGCGCTGGCCACCTTGGACGGGTCGGCGGGACTGATGCAGCTGACCCAGGCGCTGGCGGACGACTCGGCCCTTGTGCGCACCGCCGCCGTGCAGGCCCTGGCGGAGACCGGTCAACCGCGGGTGCTTCGGGTGCTTATCGGCGCCTCGGGGGATGCCGACGGTGACATTCGCGCCGCCGCGGCCGTCGCGCTGGATGCCGTGCCGCCCGACCAGCTGCGCAAGCAGGTGCTGGCTGCGATGGAGGACACCGACCCGGCTATCAGGTCCGGCGCCTGTCGCCGCGCGGGTGCCGCGGCGGACCCTGATGAGCGGCTGATGGAGGCGCTGTACGAGGCGCTTGGGGACAAGGACCAGGATGTCGCCGCGGCGGCGTGTGCTGCGCTGGAGCACCTGGGCGATGCATCTGCGGCTCCGCGCATAGCGGCCCGCCTGGACGCATGGGACTCGGTCGCCCGGTGCGCCGCATGCCGGGCGTTGGGGGTGTTGGGTGGCGAGGACGAGCTGAATGCGATCTGCCGGCTGGCCTTTGATTTCGATGCGACAGTGCGTGCGGCGGCGTGCCTCGCGCTGGGCGAGCTCGGCCTACCAGGCGCGCGCGGGCATCTGGAGCGATTGACCGGTGCTCAGCCGATCGAGGTGGAGACGGCCGCTCACCAGGCGCTGGCGCGGCTTGGGGACACGCAGTCGGTGGAGCTGTTGCTGACCACGGCGAGCCGCCCAGGCGCCGAGCGGGAGCGCACGATCGCGGCGCTGATCCGGGCCGGCGGGGACCACGTGCTGCCGGGCCTGTTCGAGGCGCTGGACTCGGAGTCTCTGGACGTGCGCCAGGTGGCGGTCGAGGTGCTCGGACGCTTGGGCGATCCGCGGGCTTTTGGGGCGATTCGCGAGCTGACCGAGGACGACTCCTGGCTGGTACGCCGGGTCGCCGCCGTCACCTTGGGGCGCATCGGCGAAAAAGAAGAGGGTGTGTCGACGCTGCTGAAGATGCTGCACGACCCCAATCCACTGGTGCAGGGCGCCGCGCAGGACGCCCTGATGACGCTGGGGGAGGCGCGACTGTCGCACGCCGTGACCCAGGCGCTGGCCGGTCAGCCGCAGCACCTGCGACAACTGGATGATCCGCGCGCGCTGGAGACCATTCGGGGCGCTCTGGACAGCGAGGACCCGACGATTCGAACGGCGGCGTGCCACATCTTAGCGGAGGCGGCGGTCGGCGCGTTTCGTGCAGACTTGGAGAAGTGCGTCGGGGATGACGACGCCGCGGTGCGCGAGTGCGCGCTGAGAGGGCTGACGCGTATCGGCGACCCGGAGTCCGTGCCGGTGCTGGTGCAGGCGCTGCTGGATCCGGTGGAGTCGGTGCGGGACCTGGCGTGGCGTGGCCTGGCGGACGCCGGGTTTGAGGCCGTACGCCCCCTGTGTGATCTGCTGCATAGCCCGGAACCGGATATCCGCGCGATTGCGACGACGGGGCTCGGGCACACGCGCACGGGTGTTGCGGTGCCGGCGCTGCGGCTGCGGCTGGAGAAGGACGACCACCCGGGTGTGCGTCTTGCCGCGGTAGAGGCGCTCGGTCGCATCGAGTCCGGCGCGTCCATCGATGCGTTGGTCGGTGCGCTGGCGGACGCCGACCAGTACGTGCGCGCCGAGGCCGTGCGGATACTGGCGCGCACGGGCGACGATCGCCTGGTCGAAGAGGGGTTGACGCTGCTAGCGGATGAGGCCGCCGGAGCCCGGCTGGCCGGCGCGGAGCTGCTGGGTCAGCTGGACGCGACGCAGGCAGTGGAGATGCTGGTCACCGCCCTGGATGACCCCGACCACAGGGTTCAGCAGGAGGCTGATAGAGCGCTGGAGCGTCTGGGCGAGGGCGCCCTTCTAGCCGCGGCCGGCGGTCTGCTGCGTGGGAACCCGAGCGCGCTGCTGTCGCTCAAGGATCAGCGCGCGATTTCCCTGGTGCTGCGCCGTCTGGAGACGTCCGAGTGGGCGGCGCGGGCGGCCGCGTGCCATGTGCTGACGGTGATGGGTGATGAGCGCGCCATTCCGGGATTGTTGGCGACGTTGGCCGATGTGCTGCGGCAGGGGGATGACACCGCCGTCGCGCTGGTCGCAGAGACCATCGCCACCATCGTGGCTCGGCAGATCGACGCGCTCTGCGAGTGGTTGGAGGCCCACGAGGCAGGCGCGCGCGGACATGCGCTGGCGCGTGGGGGGCTTCACACTTTGGACGTGTTGGCGCCGCTGGTCGCCGAGCCGTACGTGGAAGGGGAGCTACGCGAGCAGGTGGTGCGGGCGATGACGGCGCTGGCAAAGGCACGCGAGAGCCTGTTCTGCGGGGCATGCAGCCAGCCGCTGACGCTGACCACCGTGAAGGTGGGCGTGCTGGCGCGGGTGAAGCTGGTGGGCTGTATGAGGTGCAAAAAGCTGGAGCATCTCCAGCCGCTGGCGATCTAGCTGCCTGAAGCTCTCTAGTTGCCGGCCTGCTTGGAGAAGTTCGAGCAGACGTCCACGATGATCTCTTTGGCGTTTGAGAAGGTGCCGCCGCCCGACGAGAAGGCGAAGCACTCCACGCCGTCCAGACCGGGGTTGATCGCGCCGGTGAACATGGAGATGTCGGTCAGGTCGAAGGTGTCGCAGCCCAGCAGGTCGTTGGCCTTGCTCCACTCGTCACCGACGAAGCTGGACTCCAGGGAGTCGTTGCCGCACAGCCAGTCCTTGAGCTTGTCGACGGTGATGGGGTAGCCGATCGCCGTGGTGTTCAGGCCCTTGCACACGCCGTCGTTGCCGAACTGCATGCACGCGACGAACTCCTTCATCACGACCAGGTAGTTGTCTTCGGGCGCGTCGGTCTTATCGAGCTCGAGCACGTCGATGCACTCGCCGGCAGCGCACGTGTCGGGGTACGGACAGCTGATGTCATTGACGTAGCCGACGAGCGGGTCCTCGCACTTGGTGATGGTGTAGACGTCGCACCCCTTGGTGCCGGCCTTGCACTTGATGCAGGCCGGGTAGCCGCCCGCCGGGTTGATCATGCACCCCAGCTTGCAGTCTTCGATGTTCTTGTAGCTGAGCTGGTCGTCGGCGCAGAGCATGATGCCCTTGTCGCCGCAGATCTGGTCGCCGGGCTCGCAGGTCGGTGTGACGCAGGCGCCGTCCTTGCACTTGAACGGGCAGCCGGTCACCTTCACCCACTGCTGGGCGTTCTGGCACTCTTCGACCCAGTTGGGCGCGTCCAGGGCGCAGCGCTTCTCGCCGTTTTGACAGACCTGGTCGTTGCACACGTTTTTGGTCTTGTCGCAGCCGAAGGGGCAGATCTGGAAGTCCTTGACCGACACGCCGTCGGGCGAGCACTGGACCAGCTTTTTGCTGTCCGCCACGGGATCGCAGAGGATCTCGTTGGGCTTGCACAGCGTCTGCTCGTTGGTGCACTTGCCGTCTTTACACAGGCCCTGAGTGCAGGTCTGGGTCTTGTAGGTGCCGTCCGGCTGGCAGACGCCCAGCGTCTTTGTGTCCAGGCATGCGGTCTGGCCGTTTGTGCAGCTGGTCTTGCACGCGCCGCTCGCGCAACCCTGCTGGCACACCTGCGTGTCGTACTTGGCCCCGTCCGTCGTGCACGTAAACAGCGTGTTGCCATTGCAGAACGCGTACCCGGGCGGACAGAACTGCTCGTCGTTTTGCTGCACGTCGGGTGTCGGCGGCTTGCCGTTATCCTGGGGCGGCGCCTTCGTGTCCTTGGGGGGCTGGCCAACGTCGGTCGCGCCGCCAGTCGTCGATCCCGTGTCGTTCGTTGGCGCCGGAAAGACCGGCGGACTGCTGTCCGAGCCGCATCCGGCGGCCGCCACAGCAGCAATGAAAATGAGACACCGCAAGGGTTTCATACACGCCTCCATCGTGCCCCAAGGATGCGAAAAAGCGCGTAAGAATCAAGCTTTTCAGCCTTTGGGAGGGTGATCTTGCAGCCAGGTTTCACCGAGGTGGGCGGTTGCGTTGGACTCGATCAGCCGCCAGCGATCCCCATCGTTTCGAATGCGGTGGATGCTGCCGAGATCGCAGGGCAGGGATCGGTACTCGTCCCACGTAAGGCGGCAGAGCGTGGCGATAATAATCTTGGTCACGCCCTTGTGCAGGGCGCACAGGGTGCGGGCCGCCATGTGACGTGCAGCGCCAAGCTCGCGGTGCGCCGCGGCCTCGACCCGAGCGTAGAAGCCCGCGCGCGAGTCGCCGCCGGGAAAGCGGAACGACGGGTCAGCGGAGGCCTTGCACTGTCTATAGATCTCGGGGTCCAGGGCCGCCGCTTCGGCCCAGGTCAGCGTCTCCCAGCGTCCGAAGTCCACCTCTTTGAAGTCGTCGATGATTCGCGGATGGGGACCGTCGCCGCCCAGCGCGATCTCCAGGGACTGCTGGGAGCGGATCAGCGAGCTTGCGACCGCTGCCTGGTACTCCTCGGTCGCCAGCTGTGAGGCGACCCGCCGCATCTGCTCGCGGCCCAGGTCGCTGAGTGGCACGTCCGTGATGCCGTTGAGCCGGATCGAGCTCTCGCCGGCGGTCTCGCCGTGTCTGACAAGTACGATCTCTCTCATGCGGCGCTACCGAAGACGCGGGTGTGGACACGCAGATCGTCGGTGAGCTCCGGGTGAAAGGTAGCGCCCACGACGTTGGCCTGCCGCACCATGACCGGCTCCTCCTTCAAAGTGGCCAGCACCTCAGCCCCGGCGCCGACGCTGGTGATTCGCGGCGCGCGAATGAACACCAGCGGCAAGGCCTCTGAGTCGGCGACGGCCTCGAAGCTGTCGAGCTGCCTGCCCCAGCCGTTGCGTGTGACCGAGACGTCCAGCCAGCCGAAGCTCTCTTGCTGCGGGGCGGTCACATCACGCGCGGCCAGGATCAGCCCGGCGCACGTCGCCAGGACCGGCTTTCCGGCGCTGACAAACGCGCTCAACGGCTCGGTGAGCGCCTCCCGGTCCAGCAGTCGCAGATGCGTGCTGCTCTCGCCGCCCGGGAGGATGAGGCCGTCCACCGCGTCGAGCTCGGCGGCCTGGCGCACCAGCACCGCCTCATGCCCCAGCGCCGTGATGACGCGTGCGTGCGCAGCAAAGCCGCCCTGGAGCGCCAGAATGCCGACGTTCACGGCTACCAACCCCGTGGCGCCATGCGCTCTGCTTCGGTGAGCGTGCTGAGCTCGATACCACGCATGGCGTCGCCGAGTCCGGTGCTGAGCTCTGCCAGCTTGGCCGCGTCCTCCCAGTACGTCACCGCCTGCACGATGGCGCGGGCGCGGCGCTCGGGATCGGTGCTCAAAAAGATGCCGCTGCCGACAAACACGGTCTCCGCGCCCAGGGCCATGCACAGCGCCGCGTCCGCAGGTGTGGCGATGCCGCCGGCGGCGAAGTTCGGGACCGGCAGCGTGCCCGTCTCAGCGACCTTTTTGACGAGGTCGTAAGGGGCGCCCAGGTCGCGGGCTTCGCTCATCAGCTCGTCGGCGGACAGGCGAGTCAGGCGACGGATGGCCGTGCGCAGGTCGCGCAGGTGACGCACGCCCTCGACGATGTTGCCGGTGCCGGGCTCGCCTTTGGTGCGCATCATGGCCGCGCCCTCGCCGATGCGGCGCAGCGCCTCACCCAGGTTTCGGCAGCCGCAGACGAACGGCACTTTGAAGTCGTGCTTGTCGATGTGGAACTGCTCATCCGCGGGGGTGAGGACCTCGCTCTCGTCGATGAAGTCGACCTTGAGCGCCTCCAGGATGCGCGCCTCCATGAAGTGGCCGATGCGGCACTTGGCCATGACCGGGATGCTCACCGCCGCCTGGATCTCCTGGATCATCTTGGGGTCCGAGGCTCGGGCGACGCCGCCCTCTTTGCGGATCTGAGCGGGAACACGCTCCAACGCCATAACGGCGCACGCGCCGGAGTCCTCGGCGATGCGGGCCTGGTCCGCGTCCACCACGTCCATGATGACGCCGCCTTTCAGCATCTCGGCGAGTCCGACTTTGACCTTGAAATCATCCATCTAAACGACCTCCATTCGTGTGCTTTTGTGATGTGTGCTGTTGCGATGCGAATCGATCAGGATCTTCAGTGCTTTCGAGAGTCTGCGGGCGCCCTCGGCGAGGCGGTCGGGCGGCTCGGCGCAGAAAGTGAGCCGCAGCCCCGGACGGCCGCTACCGGACGCGCTGTTGAGCGTGCCGGGCGTGATGAGAACGCCGTGACGCTGGGCCTCGTCGAAGACGTCGTCCGGGTTCAGCCACGAGGGCAGATCCAGCCACAAGACGAGGCCCTGCGACGGCGGCTCGCAGCGGATGCCGGGTGGCAGATGGGCACGCAGTGACTCGACCAGGGCGTCCCGCCGTGCGCGGTAGGCCGGCTGCAGTCGCTCCAGGTGCTTGCGAAGGTAGCCGCGGTCGATGAACTCGGCCAGCGCGTACTGGAGTAGGGCGGAGGTGCCCAGGTCCATGGCGTGTTTCAGTGGCAGCAGGTGGCCGCGCAGGGCCTCGGGGCACACCATGAAACCGACGCGCAGAGCGGGGATCAGCTTCTTGCTGAAGGTGCCGACGTAGATGACCTGCCCGTCCAGGGTGCGCAAGGCCGGCGGTGGCGCGTGGCCGTCGATGAGCAGGTCGGCGCCGTAGTCGTCCTCGATGAGCGGGACGGAGGCGTCGTGCGACCAGGCCACCAGCTCGCGGCGGCGCTCCAGGCCGATGCTGTGTCCGGTCGGGTTGCCGCAGTTGGGCATGAGGTAGAAGCCTTTGGCCCCGGCGCGGGTCAGCTGTCGCAGCGCGGTCATGTCCGGGCCGAGCTCGTCGCTGGGGACCCCGATGAGCCGCGCTCCGGCGGTGGTGAGGATGTTGATGGCGCCGGTGTAGGTGGACTCGTCGACCAGAAATGTGTCGCCGGGGTTGATGAGCGCGCGCGCCAGCACGTCCAGCGCCTGCTGGCTGCCGGTGGTGATGAGGACGCTGTCGCGGTCGGCCGGCACACCGGCGCGGGCGAGCTCTTCGGCGATCAGGGTCCGCAGACGCAGGACGCCTTCGCGTGGGGCGTAGCTCAGGGCGCTGGGCCCGCGTGTCTTGAGCACGTGGTCGAGGCAGCGCCGCAGCTGCTCATGAGGCAGCAGCGCGTTGGGCGGCTGCATGCGGGTCATGTTGATCACGTCGCCGGTGCGCACGGAGCGGGTGAGACGGTCCGCGCGGCGAAGTGGCTCGGCGCCCGCGGCTCGCGACATCAAAGACCGCCAGGGCAGGGTGGCCCCATCGGAGGCCGGCCGGATCGGGTTTGCCGGAGGAGGCGGCGGTGTCACGAACGTGCCACGCCCGACCGTAGAGCCGACCAGCCCGATGTCGGCGAGCTCTTCATAAGCCCGCACCACGGTGTTGCGGTGTGTCGCCAGCTCCAAGGCCAGCGCCCGACTGGGGGGCAGCCGATAGCCGGCCGGTAGAGCGCCCGACCGGATGCGGCCCTCGATCTCGTGCACGATCTGCCGATACAACGGCGCGTCGCTGGTGGCGTCCAATGTGATTCCGAGCGAACGTGCCAATTGGCACCTCCCTGTGTGACAACATCGGCATGATGCTGGTGGTTAGGGCGCTCCGCAAGAACCAAAGCCGGGGTTTGGTCTGTGCCAACTGGGCCAATTGAAGGGAAATGTCATGTTCCAATCGGTTATGGCGTGGCTGGAGGATAGTGGCCCGCTACGCGGTCGGAGCTTCGGCATCGACAACCAGGACTGGTCCTGTCCGGGGGCGAATCGACACCCGGCGGCGAGTCGTTGTTTCCCGCTGCCCACGGGCCTGCACACAACCTGAGCACTTCGTTCGCGCGCTGTCTCGCCACCATCGCGGTGGCATAGCCGTTGCTCCTCAAGGTGGTGTAACAACCACCTGGAGGTGGAAGGATGAGGACGACACATGCCCTGCTATGGGCCGCAACGATGGCCCTGGTTTTGGTCGGCTGCAGCGCCGACGACACCGACTCGACACCCGTTGACCTGCGCGCGGCTTTGAATCCCGATGCCGCTGCGACCTGCACGTATCATTGCAAGCTGGCCGGCGTCGCCAGCTACCAGGCCTGCCGTACTGTCGGCGGGGGCCATGACGCCTGCACGATCGCTCACGACGACGCGGCCTCCCGCTGCGCGATCTCCTGGTGTTCGGTGGAACCGCCAACCATCGGCCTGCCCCCGGCCGTTGTGGTGGATTTCGATTGGAGTGTCCCGCCCACGATCGACGGCCTCGCGACAATCGGCTCAGAGGTGCTGCAAGAAGAGCTGTGGAGGTTGGCTGAGGCGCTGCCACAGACGAACGCCGTCCAGTCCCTTGCCGACGCGTGCGAGTTTGTATGTACGGTAACCGCCGGCAACGATTTTGCTGCCTGCGCGGAATCCGGGGGCCATCCGGACGTGTGCGATCAGGTGTTCCGTGACTCGCTGCGGGACTGTTCGCTGGCCAAGTGCAACCTCGGCGCGCCCTGACAACCGCTCATGCTGTTAGCGTTGGGTCGCCCTCAGCGTGTGACCAAAGCCCTCAGCGTGTGACCAAAACCGGGCATCCCGCCCGCCGCACGACGTAGTCGCTGACGCTGCCCATCAGCATCGCGCGCAGTGGTGACATGCCGCGTGAGCCCATCACGATGAGGTCGCTCTCGATCTGAGCGGCGACCGCGACAATACTGGGGGCCGGCGCGCCCATCTCACAGATCTCGGTGACATCCGCACTGGCAACGACGGGCCGCACGGCAGCAAAGTGTGGTTCAGCCATCCGCTGGCGCCACGCGTGCAGATCGGACGTCGTCACCGATGTGAGACCGAGCGTGGTGGGGGAGTCCGGCTCGTACACGTGCAGAAGCGTCACGGACGCTCCCATGGCTTGCGCCAGCCCGGAGGCCACTCTGGCTGCGTGAGCCGCGGATTCGGATCCATCGACCGGCACCAGTATCCGCTTCATCCTGTCATCTCCTTGCGGCCCAGCGCGCCGCTGGTCAGTAACGGCTTACATCCTTTGGCGCAGGTCACATGGCGCGCCGGGTGGAATGCCGAGCACTCCACAACTTCAAAGATCTCACCGCTGTCGCGATGTACGAGAACGGTCGTGTCCACGACCTGGCCGCAACCCGCGCACGGGAAGGTTCGCGTCTCCTCGAGGAAGTGGCCGGGTGGCCGAGCCGGGCGTGTCACGACCCACATCACGCCTATGCCGACGAACGCGCCGGCAATTCCGCCCACCAGGCCGCCGATGCCGCCGGCGATGGCCGCGCCAAATGTGGCGCCCAGCAACGCCCCCACTAAAAGTCCTGTCCCCATGGTTGCTCCGAGCGACGCGGGACCTCGATGCCCGAGTGTCGCCTAACGAACGTCGAAGCATGAGGTGTTCCAAAGTCCGCTCGATGCACTGCGTCTCATGCGGCTGTGTTTACCTGTGTCCATCCGACCAGAAGCGCCTGCGACCCGGACGGCTCGGATCGCGCTCATTCGCCGGGGCAAGACCGCCCGTTCGGGCGTCGGAGCGGGACACACGCGCGTAGCTCCAGCGGGGAGCCCGCCCGTCGGGGAGCACGCCGGCAGCCCTTGGAGGCTGAGGCCCCGGGTCCGGCTGCGGGCGGCGGACTACTGGCTGTATTTGCCGCCGGCTACCTTAGTGACGAATTTCGCCTGGGAGACCGAGCAGAGCTGCGACCATTTCTGGTCGGTCAGCGTGGGCTGGTGCTCGTGTTTGTAGTTGAAGAGGCCGCGGCAGCCCTGTTCGGCGCCGGTGCACCCTGCGAATGTGCCTGAAACGCTGCAGGTGAGGGTGCCGTCGATGGCTTTGAGTTGGCCCTCGTGGGCTCCCTTCATGCCGTCGTCCGGCACGCAGACCTCGTAGAAGTCGTAGTCCGGCTTGTTGTCCTGGTCGAAGCCGATTTTGTCGAGGTCGCAGACGCCGGGTTCCGGTTGGAACGGGGCCGGTTGGCCCTGGACGGCTGCGTTGAGGACGGCGAGCTCGACCCAAGAGGGCGGAGCGTTGGGGCAGGTGACCTCCTTGTAGGCCATGGACTCGCCTACGCAGAAGTCGAAGCCGCCCGCCGCGGTCTGTTGGCCGGCGGCGACCGGGACGTTGCCCAGCGCGCTCAAGCCGGTCCAGACAAGCGCCTGGGCGTGCACTGCGGTGCCGCAAACCAGGTCCACCGGCGGACACAACAGAGACGTCTGACTTACGGCCGGGCAGGGCATCTGACCTTCACAGTTGAAGGTGATCGAGGTTGGTGTCGGACCCGAGTACACGAAGATGCGCAGCTGGTCGCTGGCGCTCCAGACGGCCAGGTAGTTGGCGATCCAGTCTTGTCCGGCGACTCCGGCATACACGTGGACGGCCTCGCCGTGAGTCAGCGGCAGCGTCTTGTCGTCCGGCAGGTGGACGAGCATGGTGACGGTGCCCCCGTCCACAAACTCAAGCTGCAGCTGCTGGGTGAACGCGGAGTCCGGCACCTGGGTGTAGCCCAGGACGACCGCATCGCCCTTTATTGTCCACTGAGCGGTCGGCGGCGGCGGCGTCAGGCTCAGCTGCATCGCGAGGTCCAGCGAGCCGCCCGTGCAGGCGTCGACCTCATTGGGGTCTGCGTCCCTGACGGCGGGCTCGTCGCTCGTTGGGCTGTCGTCCGGCTGGCGCGTCGGGACGTACGGCTCGTCGCCGCCGTAGGTCTGCCGGCCCCTGTCGCGTTCGTCCGTCTGCGTTTGCTGTGCGCCCGGATCGACGAACCGGGTGTTGTTGAGCTCGATCGGCACGGTACCCGCCTGGTCGGAGCAGCTGCCGAGCGAGGCCATGATCCCTCCCACGAGGAGCATGTACGTCGTCCTAGTCATATTTTACCCCAAGGTCCGGGTGGACCTGTTTCACACAGGGTTCACTATACGCTGGAAATTATATAAGGGGAAGGACTTCTTTTGTGACGCGCTCGGCGGCCTGGAGTGCGCCCTCCATATAGCCGTTGCCTTCGGTCGCGGTCTCCGTGCCGGCCCAGTAGATGCGACCGCATGGCGCGCGCAGGGTGTCGCCGAACAAGGACATTACGCCGGGCGGCATAGAGCCTGTCGGGCAGCCGCCGGTCCAGCGCTCTGTTGACCAGTCCTGCTCCACGATGTGCTGTGGGCTGCGGATCGCGTCGCCGAAGTACTTTGCGACCTGGTCCAGGATGGCCGCGTGGCGCTCTGCCTCGGGGCGGGCTCCCCAGCGGCGTCCGGGCTCGCCGACCAGAAAGGCGACCAGCGTGGCCTGGTCCTCTTCATTGGTGTTGTCGATCGTAAAGGTGACGGGCTCGCCATCGCAGACCGCCTCGCCGCTGAACCCGGCCTCGCGCCAGAAGGGGCGCTCGTATAGCAGGTGCACCTTGGTCGTGTGGCCCATGGGCATGCGCTGGGTCAGCTGCTCGCGGCGCTGGGGCAGGCGCGGATGGTATTGGATGCCACCGGCCAGCGTGGGGGGCACGGCGACCACCGCATATTTGCCGGTGTAGACGCCGGCGTCCGTGGTGACCGTGACGCCATCCTCGCGCTGGTCGATGCGACGGGTTGGTGCGCCGGTGATCACGGCGTCTCCAAGGCTCTCGGCCAGTCGGATTGCCAGCTGCTGAGCGCCGCCCACGAAGCGGCGCTCCTGGGCGCCGCCGGAGACCTCGACCAGGCTCATGAGGCCGCCGCCCGCGTTTAGATAGAAGAGGAAGTGGAGCAGGCTGAGCTCGCTGGGCTCGGCGCCGAAGACGGTGCGGACCGCGATGTCAAAGGTGCGCCGGACGCTGCCGGGCCACAGGTCCTTGGCGAAGGTGTCCACGGTCAGAGTGTCCAACGCCTTGGCGTTGGCGAAGTCCCACGGGCGCTCCAGGGGGATGTCGGCAGTGGCCTTGTCGACGGAGCGCAGGGCCAGGTGCAGGCGGATGAGCGCCAGCCACGACAGGCTGGGGATGCTGCCCGTATAGGTGCTGATCTTGTCGCCCATGTGCAGGACTTTGCGGCCGTCGTGGTAGGTCGGGTAGGTCTCGACGCCCAGGCGTGCGGCCAAGGCGTTGAGGCGACGTTGATTTGGGCCGATCCACTGCCCGCCCAGATCGAGCGCGCCCTTGCCGACGACCTTGGACCAGGTGCGTCCACCGACGCGGTCACGCGCCTCCAGGACGAGGGCGGAGATCCCGTTTTGCTTGAGCTGCCAGGCGGTCTCCAGGCCGGAGAGGCCGCCGCCGACGATGAGGACGTCGGCCTGCCGATCAGACACCGTCGGGGATGTCCGCGATGAGGTGGAAGCCGTTCCACTCGGGCATGTTGTCGTGGTTGGGCACCGGCGTCAGCTGGCGGTACAGCGACGAGGCGCCGTCGATGGCCATCGTGATGCCGTTGATGTAGGACGCGGCCGGCGAGAGCAGAAAGGTGACCGCGCCGCTGACCTCGGCCTCGGTGCCGTAGCGCTTGGCCGGGATCTCCTTTTTGAGCTCGCGCAGCATCGAGATGACCGGCGGCGGATAGTTCTTCAGCCCGCTGGACTTGATGATGCCGGGGGCGACGCTGTTGATGCGGATGCCGTTTGGGGACCAGCTCAGCGCGCAGCTCTTGGTCAGGTTGGCCACGCCCGCGCGGGCTGCGCTGGTGTGGGCCATCATGGGCATGCCGTTCCAGAAGTCGGCGACGATGTTGACGATGGCGCCGCCGTGCTTGCCCATCCAGGCCCGTTTGGCCTCGCGGCACATCAAGAAGGTGCCGGTGAGGTTGGTCTCGATGACCGCCTTCCAGCCCTTCAGCGAGATGCTGTCCACCGTCGACATGAACTGGCCGCCCGCGTTGTTGACCAGGTGATCGACCCGCCCGTGGCGCTCCAGCGCCTGAGCGAAGAGCGCCTTGACCGCGTCTTCATCGCGAATGTTGCAGGTGATGAAGTCGGCTTTCCCGCCAGCGTCGGCGATCTCGGCCTTCACCGTCTCCAGCTTCTCGGGCTTGCGGCCGGACAGGATGACGGTCGTGCCCAGCGAGGCCAGCTCGTGCGCGATGCAGCGTCCGATCCCGCTCCCGCCGCCGGTGACGATCGAGACGTGTCCGTCAAAGAGATCACTGCGGAAAACGGAGTTGAAGCCCATGCGTGCCCCCGGTGGTTTCAGACGTAGATGTCGCTGAGGAGCGCTGTGCCCGGCTCTACGGCGTAGTGCTCGAACTCGGTGGCGCCTCGGGAGCGCAGCAGCTCCTCGTCGATGTAGAAGTTGCCCGTGTGCTCGCGACTGTCACTGGTGAGGATCGCGTGCGCGGCGTCCGCCATGATCTGTGGCGTGCGTCCCTGCTTGCGGATCTGGTCGCCGCCCGGGATCAGGCGCAGCGCGTCGGTGTCGATGACCGTCTTGGGCCATAGGGAGTTGACCGCCAGGCCGTATTGCTTGAACTCGGCGGACATCCCGATCGTACACATGCTCATCCCGAACTTGGAGATGGTGTAGGCGGTGTGGTTGACGAACCACTGCGGGACCATCGTGGGCGGCGGTGACATGTTGATGATGTGGCCGTGGTCGCTCTTTTTGAGGTACTTGAGCGCGGCGGCGCTACAGCAGTAGGCGGCGCGCACGTTGACCGCGAACATCAGGTCGACGCGCTTCATGGTGGTGCTGGCCACGTTGGTCAGGCTGATGGCGCCCGCGTTGTTCAGCAAGGCGTCGATGCCGCCGAAGTGCTCGGCTGCGGCGTCCATGACCTCGGCCACGCGCTTGTCGTCGCGCACGTCCAGGACCAGGGCAAGGGCCTTGCCGCCGGCGTCCTCGACCTCTTTGGCGACCGAGTGGATCGTGCCCGGCAGCTTTGGGTGCGGCTCGCTGGTTTTGGAGGCGATCACAATGTTGGCGCCATCCGCCGCGCACCTGAGCGCGATGGCGCGCCCGATGCCGCGACTGGCCCCGGTGATGACGATTGTTCTTCCTTGCAGGCTCATGCGCGGGACTATGGATCGGCGATGGCGGCTATGCAACCATGCGCGCATGAGCGACACCGTCATGTGCAAGAAGCTCGGAAAGGAACTCCCTGCGCTGCAGCGCCCGGTCTGGCCCGGCGAGCTGGGCAAGCGCATTTCTGCGGAGGTCTCGGCCGAGGCGTGGGAGATGTGGAAAGAGCACGCCAAGATGCTCATCAACGAGTATCGGCTCAACATGGGCACGAGCGAGGCGCGCGCCTTCATCGCAGAGCAGATGAAGGCTTATCTGTTTGACGCAGGTACCGTCCAGGCCGCCGAGGGCTACGTGCCCGAGGGTGAGCCGCCGCCCGACAAGGGCTGATCGCGCCACTGGGCGGTGCGCAGGCCGACCGCGTTGCCTGCGACGTTTCTGATTATTCGCCACCGCTCGAGCGAGCCGGTTGGGATCAGGCCGGGAGCCCAGCGCTGCAGTACCGCCTCCAGGCCGATCGCGCGGGCATCCGGGTCGCCTGTGAGGCACTTGAGGGCGATGCCCGACCGCGAATGGGGCAGGGCGACGCAGATTAGCCCGGCGGCGCCGACCTTGGTCACGATCGGCTGGGTCGCCGCCTCGATGAGCGCCAGGTCCACGCGGTTGTCGCCGCTTACGTGCCATGGGTGCTTGTTCATCGCCCAGCCGATGGCCCCGAGCCCGTCGGTGTCGCGGTCGGCCATGGCGGCGGCCATCGTCGCCCATGCGCGCGCCATGCCTTGCAGCGACAACACGAAGCAGGGGACGCCGCAGCCGTCGATAACGACGGTCTTCACGGTGTCGCCGCTCAGCTCGTCCATGCGCGCGCGGATACGCTGCTGTACCGGATGATCGGGGTCGCGATAGTCGGAGCCGGGCAGCCCGACCGCCGCCGCGGCGCCGATCATGAACGCGTGCTTGCCGGAGCAGTTGTTGTGGATTTGGCTGTCTGCGCCGTTGCGCAGGTCGTCCTCGTGGCGGCCCAGTGAAGCGAAGAGCTCTCGCACCAGCGCCAAGTGACCGGGCTGGCCGCTGTGGCTGGCGGCGCCGATGGCCAGCGCCTCGGTCGTCAGTCCGGCGACAAAAGCCGGGTCGAGAAAGCTGAGCGAGACCTCGAGCTGAAACGGCTTGGCCGCGCTGCGCCATGTGGTCACGGTGGGCGGGCCGACCGAGTCCAGTACGTGACCGTCCGCAGAGACGTGCACGGCGGCCACGGCATGGGTGGACTCGAAGGCAGCCCCCCTGCGACAGGTTATCTCCAGCATCGGGTCCCATTCATATCAGGTTCTGCTATGGTCCGGCGCCGTGAGCACTGACGGACCCGCTGCGCTGCCCAACCAGGCCCCGGTACCGTCGCGCTGGGAGCGGTTCAAAACTCGCGGCACGGGGTACATCGGGCTCGATCCGCGCTCCCTGGCGCTGTTTCGTATCGCGCTGGCGTTCATCATGCTGGCGGACCTGCACAACCGGGCCTACGACCTGGACGCGCACTACACCGACCGGGGTGTGCTGCCGCGCGACGAATATGTCGACAGGTTCATGGGGCGCTGGATCTTCTCCTTTCACATGCTGACCGGGCAGTCCTGGTACATGCACGGGCTGTTCGCCGTTCAGGCGGTCTTCGCCGTGTGGCTGCTGTTTGGCTACCGCACCCGCATCGCCGTCTTTCTGTGCTGGCTGTTCACGGTGTCGCTGCACGGCCGGCAGCCGATGGTGCTGCAGGCGGGCGACGTGCTCTATCGGGTCATGCTGTTCTGGAGCCTGTTCGTGCCGCTCGGCGCGCGCTACTCGATCGACGCGGCGCTGAACACGTCGGATGACCCGCCGCCCACGCGCCTGTTTACGATGGGCACGGTGGCGCTCGTGTTCCAGGTCGTCATCGTCTACTGGTTCACCGTGCCGTTCAAATCGTCACCGCACTGGTGGCCCGGTGTGCACGACGTGAACCTGTCGGCGGTCTACTTTGCGCTGAGCATCGACCACTTCGCCACGCCGTTTGCGCACTGGATGCTGCAGTTTCCCACGCTGATGAAGGGGCTGACCTTCGGGACCGTCGTGCTGGAGCTGGGCGGACCGCTGCTGGCGTTGAGCCCGTGGTTCCAACCGCGCGCCCGGATGCTGGCGGTGGTGCTGATGATCGGCCTGCACGTCGGGTTTGGGTTGGGGCTGACGGTCGGGATGTTCGTCTTTATCTCCGCCGCGAGCTGGCTGCCGCTGATCCCCACGGAGTTCTGGGATGGGATGGGCGAGCGGCTTGCAAAGCGCCGTCGGGGGCGCGTGACAATCTACGTGGACACGGCCAACACGGCGCGACACAAGCTGGTGCTGGTCTTCAGGGAGCTGCTCGGGCTGCCGGAGAGCAAGCTGGTTGGCTTGGCCGAGGCGCCCGAAGCTCGCAAGATGCTGGGGGAGGACGCGGCGTGGGGCGTGCGGGGCGCGGACGGCGCGTGGCTTCGGGGCGCCGGCGCGCTGGCGGCGCTGGGTCGGGGGGCGGTGTTGTGGCCGCTGCTGCCCGTGGTCTTTCAGCTGGCGGCCCTGGGGCTGTGGATCACCGTCTCCCGGGAGGGCTGGGTGCTGTGGCTGCTGCCTGCGCTGATCGTGCAGCTGTTTGCGCTGTGGCTGCTGGTGCTGCCGTTCCCGGGGCTGGCCTATCACATGGTCTCAGGCTCGATCGGGTCTCGGGTCGCGAGAAAGCTGAAGTTCGGCGCAGTCCGCTGGCGGTTGAGTCGGTTTGGCAACGTGATCGCCGGGGTCCTGGTGCTGTACGTGCTGATCTGGAATATCGACTCGCTGTCGGGCAAGCACACCGAGTACAAGATCATGCACGGTGAGCGGTATTGGATGAAGCGCGTGGGGTGGGCGCTGCGCATCGATCAGCGCTGGAACATGTTTTCGCCCCATCCGATGAAGAGCGACGGCTGGTTTGTCATGGCCGGGACGACGCGGGGCGGCAAGGCGCTGGACGTGTGGCGGGACATCAATCCGGACGTGCCCAAAGAGTTCGATACGATCTCCTTGGAGAAGCCGAAGCTGGCATCCGCGTTTTATCCGGGGCAGCGCTGGCGCAAGTATTTGATGAACATCTTCTTGAAGACGCACAAGGACCACCGCCTGCACTTTGGGCGATGGGTCTGCCGGACGTTCAACAAGGACCGCAAGCGCGACGAGCGGTTGGAGACGTTTCACATGATGTACGTCAAGGAGCGCACCACCGTGGACGGGCACGAGCCGCTCAAATGCAGCGTGAAGTGGCGTCATTGGTGCACGACGCGGGGTAAGAGCCGGCGGAAGAAGCCGGACTATGAGCAGCAGTGCAAGGCGATGACCGGGCTCAAGCCGGGCGAGAAGCCAAAAGCTGCCAAGTCGGGCAAAGAGAAGCCCAAGAAGCGCGAGACGCTGCGGCCGGGCGGGTCGATGGGCGGCGAGGCGCTGTGAGGGTTTTGTTTCTGTGTGTGGCCAACTCCGCGCGCAGCCAGATCGCGGAGGCTGTGGCGCGCGCGACGTGGCCGGCCGACGTGCAGGTCGGAAGCGCCGGGACCGAGCCGTCGCAGGTGAATCCGCTGGCTGTGGCAGCGCTCCAAGAGGCCGGGTTCAGCGCCGAGGGGCATTGGTCGAAGGGCGTCTCGGATGTGCCGGACGTGGACGTGGTCGTCACGCTGTGTGCCGAAGAGCGCTGCCCCGCGGTGTTGTCGGACGCCCGCCGGATCCATCACCCGCTGGCGGACCCGCACACGGCCGCGGACTTTGCGCAGGTGGTCCGGACGCTCGCCGACTGGCTGCCCGGGTTGTTGCACGATTTGCGTCACTCGGACGACTGAGCGACGATAACGCATGACCCGCGCCGAACGGCTATCGCTCTGCATCGAGCGCCTCACTGCGGAATTTCCATCGCTGGATCAGATGGTGAACCTCGAGCGCGTCAAGACCGGCGAGCGCGAGGAGCTGCTGGTTGCCGCGGCACGGATCGAGTCCGCGTTGCACGATCCCTCAGCGACGGCGAACGCCGAGCTGGCCCTGCTGTTTCTGGCTGCGGGGGACTACACCCGCGCGCGCCGGCACGCAGAAGAGGCGGCGGAGCCCGGCGTCGGCGAGCCCGAGGTGGAGGCCCGTGGGCACGCGCTGCTGGGCCGCCTGGCGGAGGTCGTACGCGATCGGGCCACGGCGCTGTCGCACTATCGGGCGGCGGTGGAGCTGGACCCCCGCAGCTGGCGTCATCAGCTGGATCTGGCTGCCATTCTCATAGAGCTGGACGACTCAGCGGCGTGGGATGAGGCGGGGGATGCGCTGTCGGCGGCGTCCGCGCTGGCTGGTGAGAACGACGCGATCGCGCTGGTGAGAGCGCAGTTGATGCTGCGGCTGCACGACGAGGAAGGCGCGCGCCGGACATTGGTGGCGTTGGTGAACGAGGGTGGAGACCGATTCTCGGCCATGGCGGCCGGGCTGCTTGCAGGCATGCGCGGGAGGACCTCATGAACGTGGTGAAGGACTCTTTTACCCTGGGAATCGAAGAAGAATTCCAGCTGATCGACCCGGAGAGCCGGGAGCTGAAGAACGCGATCAGTCAGATGATCGAGGCTCAGACAAGCGTGGACGATATCCACTTGATGAAAGAGCTGCACCAGTCCGTGGTCGAGGTCGCGTCGGGCGTGTGCGTCAACATCCAGGAGGCGCGCGCGGACGTCGTGGCCAACCGGGCCAAGGCGGCGCGCATCGCCGAACGTGCGGGCTGTCGGATCGCGGCATCCAGTACGCATCCGTTCTCGATGTGGCAGGCCCAGGAGATCTCGGCGGGTGAGCGCTACAGCCGCATGGTCGGTGAGCTGCAGGACGCGGCGCGCGCCAACGTGATCTTCGGGTTGCACGTGCATGTAGGTATTACGGATCGCGAGGAGGCCATCGCGGTCTACAACAGCGCCCGGTACTTTCTGCCGCACTTTCTGGCGCTGACGGGGTCGTCGCCGTTTTTCAATGGCCGCGATACCGGTTTGAAGTCCGTGCGCAGTCTCATCTTCCGTCGGATGCCGCGGACGGGGATTCCGGAGGCGTTCAGTAGTTATCGCGAGTACGAGAGCTTGCTGGATCTGCTGGTCAGAACCGGCTGCGTCGACAGCGAGCGTAAGGTCTGGTGGGACCTGCGACCACACCCCAACTACGAGACGTTGGAGTTTCGAGTCTGCGACATTCCGCCTCTGGTCGATGAGGTGATGGCGGTGGCCGCCCTGTTCCAGTGCCTGGTGGCGCGGCTGATGCGCATGCATCGCGACAATCAGCAGTGGCGCTACTACCCGGCGACGCTGATCGAAGAGAACAAGTGGCGGGCGGTGCGGTACGGCCTGGACGGCAGCCTGATCGACTTCGGGCGCCAGAAAGAGGTGCCCACGCGCGATTTGATCTACGAGATCCTGGAGTTCGTGGACGAGATGGTCGACTTCCTCGACTGTCGCAATGAGGTCGAGTACGTGCGCCAGATTTTGGAGAACGGAACGAGCGCCGATCGGCAGCGTGCGGTGTACGAGAAAACAGGCAGCTTTGAGGCCGTGGTGGACCACGTGCTTGACGAGACCATGATGGGAGTCGAGTGAAAGATCCGATCGCGCGCCGCTTCGACGATGCGCTCAACATCACCAGGCGGAACGAGGCCTATGCCGCACAGCGGTACACGGCTGAGTGCGCGGACTGGCCGACGTTGCAGCTGGACGACGTGAGCGGGATCCCGTTTCTAAACGACATCGTCGGGGTCGAGAAGTATCAGCTGCGCGCTCGAGTGCGGGCGGGGGACGGCGACGTCTTTGCGGCGACCTGCCCGGGCATGCCGGACTACGAGATCTACAACCGGGACTACCTGGGCCTCGGCAGCGCCGAGTTCGTGCACGCGCCGTGGCCGGAAAACCCGATCGAGATCGGGCGCGGCTGCCGGCACGGTGAGGCGTTTGACGCGCTGGTCGCGTTTGCAAAGCGCAGCGGCAAGTTGGTGGTGCACCCCTACATGGGCGTGGAGTCCGTGTGGGAGATGGCGCGCGATCTGGCGGAGGCGTCGGGGGCACGCGTGGCCGTGCTGGGGCCGCCGCCGCCCGTGACCTGGTTTGCAAACGACAAGGATCATCTGTCCGCGCTGGTGGAGGCGGTGCACGGACCGCAGTTGTTGTGTGCGACGCTGCGCGGGAGCACGCCGGAGGCGCTGGCCGAGCACCTGCTGACACTGGCCCAGACCTACGATCACGTGGCGCTGAAGATGACCCGCTGCGCGTCGGCGATGGGTAACTGGGTGCTGACGGCGGCGGACGTGCGGCGCACCCACAAGCATCGGATGGTCGAGCGCGTGCAGGCGTTTTTGCGGGAGAAGGAGTGGGTCGCGGGCGATCCGGTGCTTGCCGTCTCCTGGGAGGACAACGAGTGCTCGCCGTCGTCGCAGCTCTGGATCCCGCCGCTGGGCGCCGGCGACCCCTGCGTGGACGGGGTCTACGAGCAGCTGCTGGAGGGACCGGAGAAGGTCTTTTTGGGCTCGGTGCCGTCCACGCTTGGCGCTGAGCTGGATAGCCGAATCGGCGACGCGTCGGTTGCGGTGGCCCGGGTGTACCAGCAGCTGGGCTATGTCGGGCGGTGCTCGTTCGACTTCATCGCGCCGGGGGATGCGCTGCGGTTTGTCGAGTGCAACGGGCGTTGGGGCGGCACCAGCACCCCGATGCATCTGCTGGACCGGGTCTTTCCCGAGGGGCGTCCGGCCTATCGAGCGCGGGACTATGTCGGCGAGCACATGGTGGGCTGGCCCTTTACGCGGCTGATGGAGGCGATCGGCGACGACCTCTACGATGTCCGGACCGGGCGCGGGCGCTTTATTCTCTACAACGTCGGCTGCCTGACCTATGGCAAGTTTGACGTGATCGCTATCGGCGAGGACATCGATGCGGCCGAGCGGGCTCTAGAAGATGAGCTACCGGAGATGATCGGGTAGAGTCGGGCTCATGCCTAACATTGAGCTGCACAAGCAGAAGGTGTCCTCGTTTCGCAAGATCGCGCTGGGGACATGGCGCACGACGTACGATCCCTCCGTCTACGGCACGATGCGCGTCCGCATGGACAAGGCGCTGCAGTACGTGGAGGAGTTTCGGGAGAAAAAGGGCAAGAAGCTCACCGTGCTCCAGTTGGTGTGCGTGGCATTGACAGCGGCGATCAAGAAGATGCCCAACGCCAACTGCATGGTCCGCTTCAACCGGCTGTACCGCCGCGGCGACATCACCATGTCGTTTCAAGTGGCCATGGAAGAGGGCGAGGGCGCTGACAAGAAGATCGACCTGTCCGCGCTGACGATTCGAAAGCTGGAGGACAAGACGCTCGAGGACGTGGTCACCGAGTTTATTGAGCAGGTCGAGGTGGTGCGCAACCGCAAAGACGTCGAGATGCAGAAGGTGCGGGGCAACTTCAAGATCATGCCGTTTTGGATCGTCCACTGGATGCTGCGGCTGACGAGCTTCTTGAGCTACACGCTGAACCTGAACATGCGCTGGGCCGGCATCCCCAAAGATCCGTTCGGGACCGCCATGATCACCAACATCGGCTCATTGGGGCTGAAGACCGCCTATGCGCCGCTGGTGCCCTATTCACGCTGTCCGCTGATCCTGGCGGTCGGCGCGGTGGACTCTGTGCCGGTCGTGGAGGGAGACCAGGTCGTGCCGGGCAAGGTGATGGATATTCACGCCACGTTCGATCACCGGATCATGGACGGCATGCACGCCGCCATCATCAGCCGTGTGATGACTCAGTATCTCGAAAACCCGTACGAGCACTTCGACGAACTGGGTGACTAACCTGTAGACTGAGAGGGTGCGTCGTCGCATCCCGTTCTTTGCCTGGTCTCTCGCGCTGCTTCTGGTGGGGTATTTCTCGCTGCAGCTGTCGATGAAAACGACCTGGGCGTCTGTCGAATGCATCCGAGACAATGGGTCGGCGGGCGTCTGCAATTTTACGACGCGATCACTGACCTGGGATGTGAGTCGGACGCTTCCCGCCGACACGATCGGCGGCTACTTCATGGAGCCCCAGGACCTGGCCTATCGCGAGCACTGGCGGCTGTGGATGGACACGTCCTACGGCGCGGTGCCGGTGACGTCGCTGCACTCCGATCCCCAGCAGGTGGCGGTGGTGGCGGACAAGATCCGCGAGTTTTTGTCCACGCCTAACCAGATCAGCTTTCGTTTTGAAGAGCAGATGCCCTGGAGTGTCTGGGAGAAGAGCGTCCTGGTCTTTGGCCTGATGCTGCTGCTGCCGATCGGCATCGGCATCATCCAGGACGTGCGCGAGGTGCGGCCATCAGCCGCGCCGTCGATGGTCAGCCCAGCAGCGAGTTAAACACGATTCCGGGGATCTTGAGCACGCTCGGGTCCGCTTCGAACGCCGTCAGCCGGCGCGCGATGGCGTGTGTGCGCTTGTTGCTGGCGAACCACGGCGGCTTGGGCGCAACCCGGAAGGGTCCGCGGATGACGGTCTTCTGGGGCTTGTCGAACAAGAACGTGTTGTGGACCACGCCGACGCCGCTTTGGATGTCCTTGTTGGTGTGGCCTGGGTACGCGCCCCAGGTGGTGGAGCACAGCCCGTAGGCCAGCGCCGCCCAGTGGTTGACCGCGACGGTGCCGTAGCGCAGGTCGGCGATCGCCTGCTCGATGACCGGGTTGAGGGCCGCGTCCTTGTGCACTTTGGGGTGCACGATCATTGAGCAGCTCAGCGTGCCCCAGACGTGGTCGTTGCAGAAGTCGACCACGCTGCGCACGTAGTCGGCGGTGCTCTCGGCGGAGATGGCTGTTTGAGCCAGGACGCCGCAGAACGCCTCGGTGGTGAAGCACATGTCGTCGTGGTTGGCGCTGTCCACGTCGCGGATCAGCGTCCACGGCACGACGTCGTCGGTGCGTGGGCCCAGCTTGTCCGCCTCGGGATGCGCCGCCAGGAATGAATCGTAGCGTGAGTGGGCGCCCGGGTAGTAGGCGGCGC
The DNA here is from genome assembly GCA_964545715.1 of uncultured Myxococcales bacterium. Lineage (GTDB taxonomy): Bacteria > Myxococcota_A > UBA9042 > CAZJHX01. Next base: position 36,250 of record CAZJHX010000047.1, on the reverse strand, counting down.
GGCGCGGGGTCGTGGTCAGGGCCTGCTTGACCGCGTCCACGAACTCCGTCTTCTGCTTCCACTCGTCGTGGACGATGAGCACCTTGGCCGCGTTGCAGTTGAAGGAGCCGTTGTTGGCGACCATGGCGGCCACGTTCTGGGCCTGGAACGCCAGGTCGGCGGCGGACCACTTGCCGGGCACCACGATCACAGGGGTCACGCACCCGAGCTCGCTGGTGATCGGCTTGGGGTTGACCGGGTCGTCGTCGGCCAGGCGGCGCTCGCGCTCCTCACCGGGGGGGCCCCACACGATGATGTCGTGCGTCTTGTCCGAGCCGGTGATGTGAATGTTGTCGACTCCCGGGTGCTTGCACAGGTAGTCGCCGACCTCGGCGCCCCCGTACACCACGCGTAGGAAGCCGGCGTCGACAAACGAGCTGAACGCCTGCTCGACGAACGGGCCGACGTACTCGTTGACCGGGTTCATCTTGAGCAGGCAAACCTCGTTCTCCGCGAACAGCTTGTAGAGCACGTCCATGGGGCCGATGCTGGAGACGTTGCCGGCGCCCAGGACCAGGGAGACGGCGCCGACCGGCGGCTCGTCGCTGTTGTAGACGACGGCGGTGGACGCCTCGAGGTTGTCCAGCGTGATCTCGGGCTCCATCCAGATCTCGCCCGTGAAGCCCTGATACAGCAGCTTGTCGAACATGGTGTCCGGGAACACCTGCACCACCGTCTGGCCGTTGATCGCGGTCTTGATCGAGTTGTCGGGCAGGCGCGGGCGGCCGTAGTCGCGCACATCCATCAGGGATTGGCGCAGTAGGCGCAGGTTTCTGAGCGTCACCATGGGGCCGCCCAGCCACTCCTCCCCCGAGTTGGGGGCGGCCGGGTCCAGGCCCTTGGCCTCGCAGGCGCGGGCGATCCAGGCCTCCTCTACGGCGCGGATTCCGTCGACTGCGTGGTCGATCAGGTTGATGCGGTCCGAGATTGCGAGCGTGGCGAAGCGGTCTTTGCCCTCAGTCAGGGCCTCGATCGCGGCGTCCAGCTCGGAGATGGGGGTCGGTGTCATCGGTTCGATCATGGGGAGAGGTATTACACGAAAGGCGGGTGGGGTCAATGAGCACCACGACCGCTCTATTCGCTGTGAAAACAACAGGTTTGGTGTGGTGGCAAGGCCTTTGCAGTAAAGGGTGGCAGACGGGGTCTGGGAGCCCCGGCCTGGGAATGGGAGAGAGACATGACGACGAGCTACAAAAACTGGACAGCACTTCTTGCCGCAGCCGCTCTGATGGCCGCCGCTTCGATCGCCACCGCCGCCCCGATGGACGGCGAGAAAGAGGACCCGGCCGCGGACGGGAAGAAGGACGACCCCGCCGGTGACGACGGCGCGGCGGTCGTGGGCTACGAAGAGTCCGACAAAAACGAGGACTACAAGCCGAAGACGGACCTCGAGGGCGCCACCTGGACCTTCGACCCGCAGAAAGTCACTCTCACCGCAGGCACCAGCGAGACCGGCACCAACTTCGCCGGCGCGCGCATTCTCAAAGGCGACGAGGACGTCATCGTGCAGGGCGGCACCACGCCGGGCGTGTACGACGACGCGGACAACGACCGCTACAGCTACTGGCAGGGGTCGACGTTCTACTTCGGCGTGAAAAACGACGACACCGGCAACTCGGTGGACGCCATCGTCGAGTTCTTCTGGTTCGAGAGCTCCATTCCCCGTGGGTCCGACTTCTACGTCATGCAGGTGAAAGTGAAGTCCTCTCCCAACCCGTGGGACAAGTGGTTCCTGGCCAAGGAGCCCAACTTCGTCGATGACTACATCTTCTTCTGGAACGACGTGCAGCCCTCCCAGCACCTGGACGTCTACATGGAAGAGGGCGGCGCTCACGGCGCGCTTCGTTGGGACTTCTGTGTGCCCTTCGAGACGTACAAATGGGAGCCCGTCAAGGTCATGCAGATCAGCGAGAGCTACGGCGCGGGCTACAGCCTCCAGGGCACCGGCAACGTCAAGGGCAAGGCCAGCAAGCAGTTCAAAGAGGGTGGCGCGGTCGCCGACCTGACGGCGGATGCCAACATCCAGGCCAAGGGTTACGTCAACAACGACTTCAAGGTGCAGTCCCAGTACACCATCACCCTTTACAAGTGGCAGATGCTGGTGCAGTCCGGCGGTCAGGACATTCACTACAAGATGGTCGTCCTGCCGCACGACAAAGAGAACCAGGAAGACTCCGGCTACTACGAGTACTTCATCGTGGTGCAGGCGCAGCGCGGCACTCCGGTGCACATCGACGAGATCGAGATTGGCGGCATGTTCCGTCACAAGATTCCGCTGTGGATCGACGGCTACGAGGGCCTGAGCGTCTCCGTCGGCGACATCTGGGTTACGCCCCCCCGCGGTGTGTGCCTCCCGGGCGACATCGCCCCCGCCGGTACCTGCAAGAGCAAGGGCGTCTGCGGCATGGCCGAGCCCGAGTGCGTCGACAACAACTGGGCCTGCCCGGTCATGAGCGTGTACGAGCCCATCGAGACGCTTTGCGACGGTCTGGACAACGACTGCGACGGCGTTGTGGACGAGGACATCGTTCGCGAGTGCAGCACCGCCTGTGGCTCCGGCTACGAGGGCTGCTTCGAGGGCAAGTTCGAGGGCTGTGACGCGGTGGCCCCGACCCCCGAGAGCGGCGCTGACGGCGTGGACAACGACTGCGACGGCGTTCTGGACAACGGCTGGGAGCCCGACGACGAGGGCGTGGCCAACGATGAGGGTCCGCAGCACGATATCGACAACCCCGAGCCCGACCCGTACGGCAAGGATGGCGGTCCCCACGACCAGCCGTACGCCGGCGAGCCGGACAACACCACCACCCCCCCGGCCCAGTATGCGCCGGAGGGCAACGGACCCAAGACCCCCGTGCCGGATGCGGCCAACGCGGGTTGCACGCTGGGTTCGACCGATCGTGGGAGCAGCAGCACCGGATTCATGATGCTCGCCGCGCTGGCCTTGATGGCCTGGCTGCGTCGAAGCCGTCACGAGGTGCTCGAGCGGTAGCTGAAAGTAAACTCCGCAGCGCTGTCCGTTACGAGGCGCGACGGGGTTCGGCTACCCTCCTCCCCACCCCAACAGTCTCTCCCAGGGGGCTGAAACGGTCCTCTTCGGAGGGCCCACACGAGCCCTTCCCAGAGGGCTCGATGATCCTTCCTCACAGCGCCACTCAGGCCCTTCCCAGAGGGCTTTGAGTTGCTCCTTAGTGGAGCGCGACGCATCCAGCCGGTAAACTTCTTGGATGCGCCTGACAATCTCCCTGGCTGCCATGACAGCAGCACTTCTCTTTTGTATCCCTGCCGACGCGACCCGCATCCGGGCATTGGACCTGGACGCGATGGTCGCTCAGGCTCAGGTCGTTGTGCGCGGCCGCGTGTTGTCGCAGGGGCCCACCTGGGACGTGCAGCGCCAGCGCGTGTACACCGACTCGGTGGTGCTGGTGGACGAGGTGCTGAAGGGCGCTGTTCCCACGTTGGCGGTCGAGGTGCGACAGCTTGGCGGGACGCTGGGGAACATTCGTCAGGAGGTCGCCGGGACCGGCCAGCTGCGGCTGGGGCAGACGGTGCTGCTGTTTCTGAACACCGACGGCCGCCTGTACTACGTGGTCGGCATGGCGCAGGGCCGCTATGTGGTTGAGCATCATGGCGGGGTGGAGCGCGTGACGCGTGATCTGGGCGGCGCGGTGCTGGTGGGACGTCCGGGCGCGCCGCCGCCGAGCGAGTATCGTGACATGGCGGACCGCATCCGGGCCGTGGTGCAGGCACGATGAGCGCGCACAGAGCTCTCATCATCGCGGCGGTGACGCTGAGCACCGCGTCGGCTCACGCATATTCGGCAGTGACCCTGACCAACGGTAACGAGACGAAGTGGACCGAGGCCTCAGTGCCTTGGTTTATCGACCCGGACGGCAGCGACGACCTGACGCTGGGGCAGGTGGATGCGGCGCTTAGCGCGGCGTTTGCGTCGTGGGACGCGGCGGCCTGCAACGCCCTGAGTTGGGTGAAGTCGGGCACGGCCGAGTCGACCGCAAACGGCACGGTGCGTGTCACCTGGGAGGAGAACACCTGGGATCCCGCAGCGTCCAACGTGCTGGCGATCACCACGAACACGTTCAACTCCTTCACGGGCAAGATCGTGCAGAGCACCATCGAGTTCAACGGCGTGAACCACACGTGGAGCACGACTCTGGGCGAGGCCGGGACCGAGGACGTGCAGGACACCGCGACCCATGAGATCGGGCACGCGCTGGGTCTGCGTCACACGCGTGAGCGCGACGCGAGCCTGTTTTTTCAGGCGCCGCCCACGACCCCGCGCGCGCTGCATCAGGACGACATCAACGGGGCCTGCTACCTGTACCCGAACACGCCGTTTACCAAGGGCGTGCTGTGCGACTCCTGCCAGACCAACGCGCAGTGTCAGGTGGGCACCTGCATCAACCGGCCGGCGGACGGCGCCAAGTTTTGCCATCAGGCGTGCGGCAGCTGCCCCGAGGGGTTTGTGTGCAACGGCGGCCAGTGCTCGCCGGAGTTCGGTTTCTGCTCAGAGATCGGTGGGACGGTGCCCATTCAGGAGTACTGCTGGGGCGGCACGATGTGCCAGGCGGGGCTCTTCTGCCTGAGCGCCAAAGAGACGGCCTATTGTACGAAGAGCTGCGTGACGGACTCCAACTGCCCATCGCCGATGAAGTGCGCGTCGGGGGTCTGTGCGCTGCCCGGGCCGCTGGCTGCCGGCGAGCTGTGCGAGGGCAACACCGACTGCGAGTCGCTGAGCTGTGTGTCGTTTGGCGGTGATCCGCCGTATTGCACTGAGAGCTGCGCCGACGACACAGACTGCGAGATGCCCATGGCGTGTCTGCAGGGCTCGTGCGTGTTCCCGAGGCCGGGCGCGGTCGGGGACTCGTGCACCGGCCACATCGACTGCGAGTCGCTGATGTGCACCAACTTCGGGCGTCCGGGCGGACCCGAGTGCACCCAGATCTGCAACACCGTGCCGTGTCCCGGTGACGCGCAATGCCTGACATTCAACCCCGACAAGCTGTGTGTTGCGCCGGGTGCGATGGGGTTGGGTGGGCCGTGTCCGGCGCCGCTCTTCTCGCTGGCGTGTGAGTCCTTGAACTGCGTGAACTTCGGAAACGGGCCCTTCTGCTCGCAGGGTTGCACGGCCAGCTGTCCGAGCGGGTGCCTGTGCGAGACGGGCAACAAGCTGTGTGTGCCGCCGTCGGTGCTGGGTCAGCCGGCGTCCGCAGAGGTCTGCGACTCCCAAGATCAGGACTGTGACGGCGAGACGGATGAGGGCTTTGGCGTGGGCAACGCGTGCAGTACCGGGCAGCCGGGCTGTGATGCGGGCGTGCTGGCCTGCAACCAGGCGGGCGACGGGACCGAGTGCGTGGAGGCCGTCGACTGCGACGATGACGACGAGTGCACCACCGACACGTGCGACGGGGCCGGTGATTGTGTGAACACCCCGATCATCTGCAACGACGGCGACAGCTGCACGACTGACACTTGCGTACCGGCGACCGGCTGCGCGTTTTTGCCGGTGGCCAACGGCACCGACTGCGGCGACGGTGACGCCTGCAACGGGACCGAGACCTGCCAGGGCGGGACCTGCACCGCGGGGGCGCCGCCGACATGCGCGGACGGCAACTTCTGCACGCTGGACGTCTGCTCGCCGGCGACCGGGTGCAGCAATCCGGCGAAGACCAACGGGACGTCGTGCGCCGACGGGAACACCTGCAACGGCACGGAGACCTGCCAGAGCGGTGTCTGCAAGGCCGGCACGCCGCTGACTTGCGCGGACGGCAACTTCTGTACGCTGGACGTGTGCGTCGCGGGCGTCGGGTGTACGAACCCATCCAAGGCCAACGGGACGTCGTGCGCGGACGGCAACGCCTGCAACGGCACGGAGACCTGCCAAAGTGGCACCTGCAAGGCCGGCACGCCGCCGTCGTGCGCGGACGGCAACTTCTGCACGCAAGACGTTTGCGTCGCGTTTGTGGGCTGCACCAACCCGCCCAAGGCCAACGGGTCGTCCTGCTCGGACGGCACCGAGTGCAATGGAGAAGAGACGTGCCAGGGCGGCACCTGCAAGGGTGGGACGCCGCTGTCCTGCGCGGACGGCAACTTCTGTACGGACGACCTGTGCGTGTCGGGCGTGGGCTGCACGAACCCGCCCAAAGCCAATGGGACCTCGTGCGCTGACGGCAACGCCTGCAACGGCACGGAGACCTGTCAGAGCGGGACGTGCAAGGCTGGAACGCCGCCCTCTTGCGCCGACGGCAACTTCTGCACAACGGACGAGTGCGTGGCAGGCGTCGGCTGCACGAACCCGCCCAAGGCCAACGGGACGTCGTGCGCTGACGGCAACACGTGCAACGGCACCGAGACGTGCCAAAGCGGCAGCTGCAAGGCCGGCACGCCGCTCAACTGCGCGGACGGCAACTTCTGTACGGCCGACGTGTGCACCTCCGGTGTCGGTTGCACCAACCCCGCCAAGGCTAACGGCACGTCCTGCGCGGACGGCAACGCCTGCAACGGCGAGGAGACCTGCCAGACGGGCACCTGCAAGGCCGGGAGTCCGCCGACGTGCGCGGACGGCAACTTCTGCACGCTGGATGAGTGCGTGACCGGCGTCGGGTGCACCAACCCGTCCAAGGCCAACGGCAGCTCGTGCGCCGACGGCGACGCGTGCAACGGAGAGGAGGCCTGCCAGTCGGGCACGTGCAAGGCCGGTACGCCGCTGAACTGCGCGGACGGCAACTTCTGCACCGAAGACGTGTGCGTCGCGGGTGGGGGGTGCACCAATCCGCCCAAGGCGAACGGCTCGTCCTGCGCGGACGCCAACGCCTGCAACGGCACCGAGACCTGCCAAAGCGGTACGTGCAAAGCGGGGACACCGCCCACCTGTGCGGACAGCAACTTCTGTACGGAGGACGTGTGCGTCGCCGGCGTCGGCTGCACCAACCCACCCAAGAGCAACGGGACCGGGTGCGGTGACGGCAACGCGTGCAACGGCACAGAGCTGTGTCAGAGCGGCAAATGCCAGGGCGGCTCCGTGCCGACATGTGCTGACGGCAACTTCTGTACGCAGGATGTGTGTGATCCCGCTGTGGGCTGCACGAATCCACACAAGGCCAACGGCTCGTCCTGTGCGGACAGCAACGTATGCAACGGCACCGAGACCTGCCAGACCGGCACGTGCACGGCCGGTACGCTGCTGAGCTGTGACGACGGCAACGGCTGCACCACCGACGCCTGCACGTTGGCAAGCGGGTGCACCAACACCCCGGTCGCCAACGGCACGGCGTGCAGTGACGGCGACTCCTGCAACGGCGCCGAGACCTGCCAGGGCGGCGAGTGCGCCGGTGGTCCACCGTCCGAGTGCAACGACAACAACCCGTGCACTACGGACACCTGCACGCCGGACGGCGGCTGCAACAACGCGCCGGTGGCCAACGGCGTGGCCTGCGGTGACGGCGATGTGTGCAACGGGGCCGAGACCTGCCAGGCCGGCAAGTGCGCGGCGGGGAGCCCGCTGGTCTGTGATGACGGCAACGTCTGCACCACCGACGCCTGCGCGGGCGGTGGCTGCAGCAACACGCCGGTACCGAACGGGACCGGGTGCAGTGACGGTGACGAGTGCAACGGGGCCGAGGCGTGCCAGGACGGCAAATGCGCGGGTGGTCCGCCGTCGGTCTGCAATGACGGCAACCCCTGCACCAAGGACGGCTGCACTCCGGGGGGCGGCTGCACCAACACGCCGCTGGAAGACGGCGCGGAGTGTGGGGACGGCGATCCGTGCAACGGCGACGAGCACTGTGTCTCCGGCGGGTGCACATTCAACGACCCGCCCAACTGCGACGACGGCAACGCCTGCACCACGGATGAGTGCGTGGGCGGGGGCTGCAAAAACACGGCGCTGAGCGACGGGACAGCCTGCGACGACGGCGACTCCTGCAACGGTGAGGAGACGTGCCAGGGGGGCGCGTGCGCGGCGGGCGCGCCGAGCGAGTGCAACGACGGCAACCCGTGCACCATCGATGGGTGCACCCCGGACGGTGGGTGCACGAATACACCGACTGCCAACGGCACGTCGTGCGGTGACGGCAATGCCTGCAACGGCGACGAGACCTGCCAGGCGGGCGCCTGCACGTCGGGGATGGCGCCAAGCTGCGACGACGGTAACGCCTGCACGACCGATACGTGCACCGAGGCGGCGGGCTGTCAGAGCGCTCCTGCCGTAGACGGCACCCCGTGCGGCGACGGTGATGCGTGTGACGGTGCTCAGACCTGCCAGGGCGGCGCGTGTGTCGCGGGCGCGGCGCCGGTGTGCGATGACGGCAACGCGTGCACCACCGATTCGTGCGCGGCGGGCGCTTGCACGAACACGCCGGTCGGTGACGGGGCTGCCTGCAGTGACGGCGATCTGTGCAACGGCATGGAGACCTGTCAGGCCGGGGCGTGCGCGGCCGGTGAGGCGCTGGGCTGCGACGACGGCAACCCGTGCACCACGGACGTGTGCGATGCGACCACTGGATGTCTCAGCTCGGTGGCGCCGGACGGGACCTCCTGCAGCGGCGGGGATCCGTGCGCCGGCGCCAACACCTGCCAGGGCGGCTCCTGTATCCTGGGTCCGGTCATCGACTGTGGCGACGGCAACCCCTGTACCGCGGACACATGCGACGCGCAGGGCAACTGCATCAACGATCCGGCGCCCGACGGCACCAGCTGCGGTGACGACAACCCGTGTGACGGCGAGGAGCAGTGCCAGACGGGGGTCTGCACCAAGCTGCCGCCGCCGGACTGCGACGACGGCAACCCGTGCACGCTGGACGAGTGCAGCGACGTGGAGCACGCCTGCGTCAGCACCCCTATGGAGGAGGGCGCGCCGTGCGACGACGGGGACCTGTGCAACGGTGGGGAAGAGTGTATCGGCGGCGAGTGTATCGGCAGCGACGGCCCGCCGGACTGCGACGACGGCAACCCGTGCACGGCGGACACTTGCGGCGCCGCGCTGGGCTGCGTCAACGCGCCGCTGGCGTTTGGGACCGACTGTGCGGACTCGGACGCGTGCAACGGCGTCGAGGTGTGTGAGAACGGGGCCTGCGTTTCGGGCGCGCCGGTCGACTGCGATGACGGCAACGAGTGCACGGCGGACACGTGCAATCCGTCGACCGGCGGGTGCTCCAATATCGAGATTCCCGGCTGCGGCGAGGACACGACCGGCGACGACACGGGTGAGGATCCGACGGGCGACGACGTGGTCGGCGATGACACCAGCGACGACACGACGGACGGCAACCCGACCTCCGATACGGGCGACGACGTCACCGGCTCGGGTACCGGGGGCGTGACGCCGCCGACCGGTCCTGTTCTGGTCGCGGGTGAAGAGGATGACGGCTGTAGCGCGGCGCCGTCATCGAGCCGAGCGCCGACGATGCTTCTGTTCCTGCTGATTATGTTTGCGCAGCAGCTGACCTTGCGCCGCCGCGAGTAGCCACGAGTTACATTCGGCAGGCGGTGCGGCCGACGTCGATCAGGCGATCGAGGTCCAGATCGTTGATGGGATGGGCATCCATCACCTTGATCACGCGCCGCACGTTGGCGTTGCAGCGCGGCTTGGCGTCGGAGGCCATGGCGCGCAGGACGACGGCGCCCAGCTTGACGTAGCACATCGTGCGCAGCGCCTCTTTCCGGCGGCCGCTCCACCCGGACGCCATCTTGTCCAGCTCGCGAATTCCGGCGTCGCAGCTGGAGGGGATGTAGGGCCGGCCGGAGCCGATGTTGTTTCGAGCCGCCTGTAGCGCGCGCTTGATCTTGAGCGCCAGCTTGGTCTCCTTGCAGAGGATGTCGGCCTCGGCGCGCGCGGCCCCGGAGAGGCGCCTGCCCAGCGTCTTGAGGCGCATGCACTTGACCAGCCCCTGGGCCTCGGCGCCGTCGCGCACGATGGTGAGCTCCATCTTGACCTGCGCCCACTCCAGCTCAGTCGCGCGTCGGCACTCGGCCTGGAGGTTGCCTGGTTTGGTGTCGCCGCGGCACAGGCGTCCTGCCTCGCCGAAGTCCAGCCTGTCGATGGCAGCGGTAACGGCCGTGACGACGCCGGCGACCTTGCGCGCCTCGAAGTCGGTTTTGGCCTGGTCAGCGCATGCTTGAAACGCCCCACAGCCGGTGTGCTGTTCAGCGCACTTGAGCTGGTGTGTCATCAAGCTGTCGGCGCCTTTTTCGGACGCGATCATGCGGCACATGCTGACAAAGCCGCTCTGCTCGACGCCCTCGGCGAGGTCGGGCATGCAGCGGTCGACGCGCTCCCAGAAGGCGGTGCAGCCGTCCGGCTCGTCACCCGGCTTGGGTGCGGCGTTGGTCTCTTTTGAGCAACCCGACGCCATCAGCGTGGCGGCGAGCATGGTGGCGAGCAGGGCGCGAGGCATGGATCCCTCCCAGCATTGGCGTATGTCCTCACCAGGTCTTTCGAGCCTTCTCGCCGATGCGATTAGTTTTGTTTGGTTTTCTGGTATGTTTCCGCCCGAATCGACCTCAGATGGTGTCGGGGAGGCAGAGTGCATACCAATTGGATGCTTGTTGCTGTTGGAAGTGCGCTGATTGTGGCGGCTTGCGCGGGTGATCCGCCAGAGGGCCTGACCGAGACGGCGCGGGGCGGGGGTCCCGTAGTTGTCTTCGACATCCTTCATCGGCCGCTGCCGGAGATACCGCTGCCCAACGACGTGGCCACGCGGGTGGACCCGACGTCGCCGACCGGGCGGCGCGTGAACATCAGCCTGCTGTCGCCCACCTACCTGGAGACGGACCTGCGCGCCAAGGCCAACAACCTGGCGGGGTTTGGGATCTTCATGCCGATCACGGTCGCGTTCGACAGGCCGCTGGACATCGCGGCGATCCGGGCGGTGCACGGTGATGACGGCAACCCCAAAGACGACGCGGTTTATCTGGTCAACGTGGATCGCGACAGCCCCGGGTTTGGGGAGCGCATCCCGATTTCGCTGGGGGGCGGTCACTTCCCCGTGGCGCTGGAGAAGACGGCGAACTACTTCGAGAACGATGCGCGGTCGACCTCGATGAACATCTTGTACGACACGGTGAACGAGGACCGAAACTGCAACGGTGAGCTGGATATCGGCGAGGACTCGGACTTTGACGGCATGCTGGACCACCCCAACGTGCACGATTTGGAGTGGCACGAGGACCGCAACTGCAACGGCAAGCTGGACGCGGGCGAGGACTTCGACTGCGACGGCGAGCTGGACAGCAACGCCGAGATCGCGGACGGGCTACACGAGGACTGGAACTGCAACGGCAAGCTGGACCCGGGCGAGGACACCGACTGCGACGGCGAGCTGGACACGAACACCACGCTGCTGGACGCCGCGCCTGAGGACGTGGACGGCAACTTCGTCTTGGACGAGGGCGAGACGTGGGACTGCGGTGCGGTGGTTGCGGGCGCCCGTGAGCTGCGGCGCTCGCGCGAGGACCGCGCCCTGACGGACCACCTGGTCGACTTCTTTGAGCAGGAGACCAACACGCTGATCCTGCGTCCGGTTCTGCCGCTGCGTCAGCACACGACCTACGCAGTGGCGCTGACCGACAGGCTGAAGGGCGTGGATGGCGCGGCGATCGAGTCGCCGTTCCCGTTCAGCAGCCACGCGTCCCAATCGGTGGCGCTGGAGCCGCTCGCGGAGGTGCTGGCCAACCACGACGTCGACGCGGGAATCGTCCGCTTTGCGTGGACCTACACGACCGGCTCCACCACGTACGAGATGGAGGCGATTCGGCGCGGACTGTACGGGGCGGGCACCCTGTCCTACCTGGCCGAGGACTTTCCGGCGACGCTGAGCCTGGACCGGCTGCGCGACGACGATGACAAGCAGCCGTATATCGCTCGCGTCGATGACTTTGCGGCCGTTCTTGGGATCGTCGCGTCAGCGGCCGACTTTGGGGAGGTGCAGGGGCTTGAGCACGTCAGTCACGCGGTGGTGGGCACGTTCAAGTCGCCCGACTTCCTGGTGGACCGCGACGGCATCGCCCACGAGGGCTACCCGGCCGATGACGACGAGATCTTCGAACTGGACCCGGCGACGGGTGAGGCGATTGTCGGTGAGGGCACGGTGACCTGGTGGTGCGCGATCCCTAAGGAGACCGCGGAGCACAAGCAGCCGTTCCCGATCCAGATTTACGGTCACGGGTACACGTCCAGCAAGTTTGAGATGGTGCCGATGATCGGGCAGATGGCGCGCTTCGGCATCGCGTCCTGCGCGCTGGACGCCTTTGGTCATGGCCTCGGCAGCGCCGTGGCGGGTGATCCCGAGCTGGTCGAGCTGGCATACGACTTCCTGGCCGGGTTGGGGCTGGGCAACTTCGTGTATGCGGTGATCAAGGGCCGCGAGCGGGATTTGGACAACGACGGCATCGGCGACTCGGGCGGCGACTTCTGGACAGCGGACACCTTCCACACCCGCGACGTGGTGCGGCAGTCGATCGTGGACCACCTTCAGTTCATCCGAATCGTCCGGGCCTTCGACGGCGAGGCGACCATGCCGTGGGACACCAACGCTGACGGCTTCGGCAACAAGCTGGGTGACTTTGACGGCGACGGCACGGCCGACATGGGCGGGCCGGACAACACGTACTCGATCTGGGGGATCTCGCTGGGCGGGATCCTGTCGGCCATCGTCGCCGGTATCGAGCCGGCTATCGACGCTGCGGCGCCTTGTGCGGGGGGCGCCGGCCTCTCGGACATCGGGATCCGCAGCCGGCAGGGCGGCGTGCCCGAGGCCGTCTTCATGCCCATCTTTGGGCCCATGATCTCGGCCAACCGCGTAGCGGACAGCAAAGAGGGGGCGGTGCAGTTCAAGTTTGTGATCAACGACGTGAACGATCAGGGGCACTACCCGTTTTATACGTCCACGAAGATCCGCAGCGGTGACCGGATCGTGCTGCGCAACCCGCGCAACGAGGAGACCGACACGGTCATCGTGCCGCAGGACCTGGCCTTCCGCGTGGCGGTGCCCGCCGATGCGCTGACCGCCAGCGAAAAGCGCCCGCTGCTGCTGGCAGTGGGGCCCACGCCGGAGGATCCCGGAGTGCTGGGCGACCGGCTGATCATCGAGGTGCACGACGGTGTGGACGGCGGCATCAAGGAGACGATCGACACGTTCGGCCACGAGGTCGCGTTCCATGGCGCGCTGCACCCGGTGGGCACGCCGCTGGTCGCGCTGGCCAAAGGCCTCGGGCTCAAGCGAAACACGCCGGAGATGCGGCGCTTCATGGGCATCGCGACCATGATCCTGCAGGGCGGCGATCCGGTCTCGTATGCGCCGCATTACTGGAAGGACCTGCTGGACTACTCTGACTACGACGACGCCAAGTCCGGGGCCAACGTCATGGTGATCCCGACCGTGGGTGACATGAGCGTGCCGGTGAACACGGGCATCCACATCGCGGTGGCCGCGGGCACGGTCGGCGTGGAGACGCCTGATCCGCGGTACGGCAAGAGCCAGATGCAGCTGCTGATCGACACCTACAGCAGCGAGGCGGTCGAGCGCTTGTGGCGCTATGACTTCGACATCGACCTGGACGAGGACGGCGACTGCGAGTACGAGCGCACCGTGCGGCGCATGGGTCTATACGACATCGACGACCTGGACGACGGCCAGAGCGAGTTTCACGCGCCCAGCCCCGAGGGCGGCCCGCTGCGCGCTACCGTGAAGAGCGGTGACGGGGCGGCGCTGACCGCGACAGACGGCGTGATCAAAGACGCCGGCGGCATCAACGCGATGCGCATCCCGTACGAGGACTATGTCGGCAAGCATGGGCTGGGAGAGCCGAACGCGTGTCGCAAGTTCGACATCGACCGCTACATGTTCAACTCGATTGGCTGGTTCTTCCGTACAGGGGGCACCGAGCTGGTCGACCACCCGTGTCTTGCCACCGACGACTGCGCGTTCTTCCCCTGGAAGGAGTAAGGGCTTCTAGTCGCTTTTGGGCGCGATGAGCGCGCGCAGGGCGATGATCAGCTGGGCTTCCACCAGCAGCGCCTCGTCCTCCAGCGCCTCGGCCTCCGCCTCCAAATAGGCCTGCAGCTCGTCCAGCATGGCCAGCGCCGCCTCGGCGTCGGTCAGATGGATGTCGATGGCCGCCTTCATGCGCTCCACCTGGTTGACCAGGGCGACAGCCTTGCGCACGCCTGGACCGGCGAACCAGGTGTCGTCCGGGCCGATCTCCGCGCTCATGTCCGGCAGATCGATGACATCGTCGTAATCGTCGGTCCAGCCGTGAGCGGACTCGGGCGTGTAGGACATAGAGACCGACGCCGCGGTGGCCTCGACGTCGATCGGCCCGGTGCGGGTCAGACGGGCGACCATGGCGCCTTTGCGCTTGCTGATGAAGGCCGTCTTGACGTCAAAGCCCGTGGTGACGGCGCCCGGAGCGGTCCCAGGTAGTCCGTAGACGGCAGCCAGCTCGTAGCCCTTGGGCACCGTCAGGTCCACGTGAAGGTCGTAGGCCAGCGGGGTGACCATGTAGTCGAGCTCGGTGTCGAAGACGTGAGCGACCTCCTGGTGGCTGGTCAGGAAGAAGTAGTTGCCGCCGCGCTCCTGGCTCAGGGTGTTGGCCATGGCGGTGTTCAGACCCAGCAGCACACCGTAAAAGCTGAGGCCGATGCGCTCGTCGCCGCCCTCTTTGACCATGTTGATCAGGTCCGCGCCGACCGCCGGGTAGCCGCACGACAGAATGATGACCCGCCGCATGCGTGTGGGATCGTTGCCCAGCTTGCGGATCTGGGCGTAGCCCTCCGCAAGGCCCGCCATATAGTCGGCGCCCCCGGTCGGGGCCAGACCCGAGATCTGCGTCTTGAGCACCGCGCGATCGACGGGGGGGCCGCCCTGGCGTAGCACCTCGACGTTGCTGTTGAAGGCCACCACCGCCAGGCGATCGTCTTCGTGGAGCAGGTCGACGATGGTGTTGACCGCCTGCGTGGTCTCCAGCATGTCGATGCTCATCGAGCCCGAGCGATCGATGACGATCGCCACATCCATCGGCGGGCGCTGGAACTCGGGAGCGGTGAAGCCGCTGACCATGCCCAGCTGCACCCACAGCTCGTTCTGTCCTGTCGTCAATGACGGCGCCCAACCGAGCGCGGGCCGGCTGCACAGCAGGCTGTCGCAGGCGTCGCCGGTGACCGGGATGTCGTGCTCGCTCAAGAGTCCTTCCACGTTGAAGCTGTTGGAGGCCGGGATGTTGCCGGCTTCGATCTGGGCCCGCGCGAACTTGATGTCCTGGGCGCCACCGGGTGTCGCGCCGAGCTGCTCGCCCGCGCCTGAGGGCGCCGATGTCGAGCCGCCTGCACTTGGCGTCGCGCTCGCGCTTGCACCGCCGCCGCCACCGCCACCGCCACCGGCGCTTACACCGGGCGAGGGGCTGCCGCCGCCGCCGCCATAGTTACCGCCGCCGCCGCCACCGCTGCCACTCGACATCTCCCCGCATCCAACTGCCAGCGCCGTGATTGCCACCAGCCGTGCGATGAGCGCACCTGCGCGTCGTGTCGTGTTCCGATCCTGCATTCGTCTTCCCCACTTGTCGTTATCCGTCCATATCCGCACCAGGGTGTGGTGCAATGCCCGGACCAACGTTCGGTATTGAATGTAAATTATTGAAATCATTGCAAAGCGTGTTGGGTGTCGCACCGGCGAGGGGTGCGAGTCACGGCATGCATGTCAGGGTTTGTCCTTGGGCGAGCGGTCCGGCGTGCCGATGGAGCAGGGCATGATGGCCGCCCTCGCATATATAGTTGTGCTCTCCTCACTGGCGGCGCCCCCCGATCTGCAGGCGACGGTCGATCTAGCGGATTGGGACCTGGCGAGCGTCGATGACATCGGCTTCGTAGAGGTGGGCGTGCTCAATCACCGCGGCGTCGACAAGCTGGTCGTCTATGACGTGCGCCGGACCGCGCCGACCCGGCGCAAGCTGACGTATCGGACGGCCGCGCCCGATCTGAGCCGCGGACCGTTTGTGGTGGACCGCTTTCGGTCGGGCAATGTCAATCGGCTGGGGGGCTATTTCGGCGCGTTTGCGCGTGCGCCGGCCACCAGCGTCGTCGAGCTCGGCCGCGCGCCGGACGGGGAGATGGCGCTGTCGTTTGCCTATGATCGGACAGGCGCTGGGTTTGCCGGCTTCTGGATTCACTTCTTCGACTTCAAGGCGCCCGATCGCGTCTTTCTGGACGCCGGCGCTGTGACGCACCTGGCGTTCGATGTGCGCGGCGCGGCGGACATCACGCTCAAGGTCGCCGACCGCCGGTGGGAGGGCAAAGGTGACGCGCTGCCGATCGGCCCGCTGTCGCGCTTTGTCGCTGAGGGGCGCCTGACGGGAGAGTGGCAGCGTGTGGTCATCCCGCTCGCCGCGCTGCCTCCGCGGATCGACCGAACCGAGCTGGCCGGGCTGATCTTTGAAGCAGGGCAGGGCGCGGGCCGCGTCTTTGTGCGCGATCTGCTTCTGGCGGACTCCGCCGACGCCGTGGCTCCCGCCGTTGGTCTCAAGACGACGCCAGATCGCCCGCTGCGCATCGCGATCTGGCTGTGGGAGACCCACAAGATCGCGCCGGATCCGGTCGAGCGCGCCGCGTTGGTCGCCTTCTGTATGGCGCAGGGCGTCACCGACGTCTTTGCTCAGATCCCGCGTAGCGGGCCCGCGACGCTGGGGCCGATGATCGCCGACCTGCACGCCGCAGGCGTCCGGGTGGACGCGCTGGACGGAGACCCGCACTACACCATGGCGGCGAAGCACGGCATCGTGCTGGACGGCATTCGCAAGGTGTCGGCCTACAATCGCAGCGCGCCGGCCGCCGAGCGCTTTGACGGCATCCGCTATGACAACGAGCCGTATCTGCTGCCCGGCTTCGGTGGGGCGCACAAGGAGCGGATCCTGCGCGAATACCTGGCGTTGGTGCGCAAGGCCGCAGTGGTCGCGGGTGAGGGCGGGCTGGCCTTTGGCGTGGACATCCCGTTCTGGTTCGACGGCCACAACCGCTTCTTCGAGCCCTCGGCGCAGCTGGACGGCCGGCCCGTCAGCGAGTTGGTGATCGACGCCGTCGACAACCTGTCGATCATGGACTATCGGACCGTGGCGTACGGCCCGGACGGCGTGATCGCGCACGGAATCGACGAGCTGAACTACGCCGTGCGCGCCGGAAAGCAGGTGTATGTGGGGCTGGAGACGGTGTCCCTGCCCGACGAGGTGGTGATGGCGTTTGGGCCGACGGGAAAAGGGGCGGCCATCGCGCTGACCGCGCTGCCGGGCGGTCGGGTCCGCGTGGTCTGGCGCCCCGATAACACGCACGCCGCCGGTGCGGGCAGGACGCTGCATCAGACGTATGAGGCCACGGCGCCGGCCGGCAAGCTGACGTTTCAAGATCTGCGACCGCGGGATCTGGAGCGCGTGATGACCCAGTCCGCGCGCGAGCTGCGCCACATCCCCAGCTTTATCGGCTTTGCCATCCACAGCTACGAGAGCTATCGGCCCTGGCTGCTGAGGCGGCTGGTCGCACCGTAGACTTGGGCGTTGAGCTGAGGCGCGACCGGGGGTAAGGTCGCCGGCCATGCGTGCACTAATCGTGTTGTCATTGGTCGTCGTCACAGGATGCGGTGCCTCTGCGCCCCCGGCTCTGGACGCGGAAGCCTTCATCAAACAGGTCGAGAAAGAGCGACTGCGGCTGCTGATTCAGCGGGAGCGGGCGGACTGGGTGCGGTCCACGCACATCACACACGACACGGAGGCCATCCAGGCCGAGACCGAGTCGGCGATTATGAAGTTCAGCGCGGAGACGGCCAAGGCCGCGCAGCAGTATGCCGGCGACAACGTGAGCCCGGTCGTGGCGCGCAAGCTGAAGATGCTGCGGACCAGTCAGTCCCTGCCGGCGCCGTCGGACGCGGCAAAGCGGGAGGCGCTGGCCAAGCTGTCGGGCGCGATGCAGAGCAGGTACGGCAAGGGCCGATACTGTCCGCCAGACGCAGGTGGGGACGCGTCCAAGTGCCTGAGCCTGGGCGCGCTGTCACGGCGTCTGGCGGAGAGCCGCGATCCGGCCGTGCTGCTGGACGCCTGGCAGGGCTGGCGCACGATATCGCGGCCGATGCGGGCGGAGTACACCGAGTACGTGGCGCTGGCCAACACGGGCGCGACCGAGATGGGCTTTGCCGACCTCGGCGAGCTGTGGAAGTCGAAGTACGACATGGCCCCGGACGCGTTTGCCGCGGACATCGATCGCCTGTGGAACCAGGTGAAGCCGCTGTACGAGCAGCTGCACTGCTACACGCGCGCCAAGCTGTCGGAGAAATACACGACGGCGGTGGCGCCCGCGACGGGGCCGATCCCGGCGCATCTGCTGGGCAACATGTGGGCGCAGGACTGGAGCTATCTGGGGTGGCTGCTGCTGCCGGGCAAGGGCGCGGGCGAGTCGGAGGTCACCACGGCGCTGGCGGAGAAGAAGATCGATGAGCGCGGCATGGTGAAGATCGCCGAGCGCTTCTTCGAGTCACTGGGGCTGGGGCCGCTGCCCAAGACGTTTTGGGAGCGGTCGATGTTTACGCGCCCCAAAGACCGCGAGGTGGAGTGTCACGCCAGCGCGTGGCCGGTCGACTGGCGCGACGACCTGCGCATCAAGATGTGCATCGAGATCACGGAGGAGGACTTCACGACCATCCACCATGAGCTGGGGCACCTCTACTATTACGCCGCGTACAAAGACCAGGACACGCTTTTTACCGACAGCGCCAACGACGGCTTTCACGAAGCCCTGGGCGACGTGATCGCGCTGTCCGTGACGCCCTCGTACCTCAAGCAGATCGATCTGGTGGCCAACCCGTCCACCGACGAGATCCAGGTGCTGCTGCGCCGGGCGCTGGAGCGGGTCGCGTTTCTGCCGTTCGGCATCGTGATCGACAAGTGGCGCTGGCAGGTCTTCTCGGGCGAGATCGCCACAGACGCCTACAACGAGGGGTGGTGGAAGCTCAAGCAGCAGTACCAGGGCGTGAAGCCGCCCGTGGCCCGTACCGAGCAGGACTTTGACCCGGGCGCCAAGTACCACGTGGCGGGCAGCGTGCCCTATACGCGGTACTTCATCGCGCACATCCTGCAGTTTCAGTTTCACCGCGCGCTGTGCAAGGCGTCCGGCCACAAAGGGCCGCTGCACACGTGCTCGATCTACGGCAGCAAAGAGGCGGGCAAGCGCCTGGCGGCGATGATGGCGCTGGGCTCGTCACGGCCCTGGCCTGAGGCGCTGAAGCTGGCGACGGGCGAGACCCAGATGGACGCCTCGGCCCTGGTCGACTACTTCGCGCCGCTGATGGTGTGGCTGAAAGAGCAGAACGCCGGCCGCCAGTGCGGCTGGTAGGTCGCTACGGCGTGTAAGGCTCGCAGTCGTCGCCCGGGGTCACGCCGGACTCGGCCGAGCAGCTTTGCAGCGCGGCAGCGATCGAGGCGATGAACGCGTCGGCGTCGGCCAGCGCCTCGGGAGCATCTGAGTACTCGTAGTTGTGGGTGCTCTCGGCATCCTCACGAATCAGCGTGATGTACGAGGCGCCGCCGTCCGCGCAGTCCGGGCAGCCGTAGGTCTCTTGCAGGTCGGTACCGATGAGCGCCTCCGCGATGGCCTTGGGCAGACCGGCCACGGTGTCGTCCAGCGTGCCGCTGTTCTCCGCATAGATGGTGTTGTCCCAGCCGGAGATCGTAAGCGACACCGTGGTCCCCTCGATCGTCACGTCCGTCTTGCAGGAGCCGATGCACTCGCCGAACGACCAGCCGCCGGCGGACAGGCGCGTCTCGGGCGCCGGACCCGTGGCGCCGGTGCACCAGATGGTCTCGCCGCAGTCGGTGACCTCGTAGCACGCGACGTCCTGCAGGCAGTCGTCCGAGCCCGCGATCTTCTCGTCGCCCTCACTGCACTGTGCCGAGCATCCGCCGCTCCAGCACCAGATGACGGCGCCGCACTCCTCGACCTTCTTGCAGGAGGTGTCGGCCGGGCACTCGGCCTCGGTGGCGACCTCGGTCTCACCCTCGCCGCAGGTCGGTACCGCTGCGCAGTTGTCGCCGCCGCTCCAGCACCAGATGACGGCGCCGCACTCTTCGACCTTCTTGCAGGACGTGTCGGCCGGGCAGTCGGCCTCAGTGGCGACCTCGGTCTCACCCTCGCCGCAGGTCGGTACCGCTGCGCAGTTGTCGCCGCCGCTCCAGCACCAGATGACCGCACCGCACATCTCCGCTTTTTTGCAGGACGTGTCGGCCGGGCAGTCGGCTTCGGTGGCGACCTCGGTCTCACCCTCGCCGCAGGTGGGAATCGCGGTGCAGTTGTCGGCGCCGCTGGTACACCAGGCGGTGTTTCCGCAGGCCTCGACCTCATAACAAACGGCGTCGTCCTGCAGGCAGTCGGTCTGGCTGGCGACCTTGGTCTCGCCGGCCTTGCACTCAGGCTCCGCGTCGCAGGTCTGCGGGGCATAACACAAGATCGACACGTCGCATTTTTCGCGCGTATAGCAGGTCTCGCCGGCCGGGCATTCTTCCCCTGAGGCCACCTGGGTGTGTTGCTGGTCGCACGCGGGCGCTGCCGTGCACGTCGTCTCGGGTCCCGCGTCCGTTGAGCAGGCGCCAATCGCGCAGGCCACGGTCGTTGCCATAATCAGTCGTATTGAGAAAGTCTTCATGGTCTGGTCCTCCAGGTTCTGTCCGCACGGTTTGCAACGCTCCTGCCATCTGCGCCATTGGACCGCAGTGCGTCAAACTCTTAGGTGATGTGGGATATTGGGTGTGGAATTCTTCCACAAAGGTAAGTCAGGAGGGCACTGACCGGGATCAAAGGCCCGTCAGCCGTCGATGCACTTGGAGATCTTGCTGCACATCTGACCGTCGCCACAGGTGCCGCAGGACCCGCCGCACCCGTCGCTGCCACAGTTCTTGTTGGCGCATTTCGGCGCGCACACGCACTGGTTGTTCTGGCACGCATCGCCCTCGCCGCACTCCCCACAGCTGCCGCCGCACCCGTCACCTCCGCACGCCTTGGCGTCACAGCTGGGCACGCAGATGCACTGGCCGTCCGTGCACAGAGACTGCTGGTCGCAGCTGCCGCAAACGCCGCCGCACCCGTTGTCGCCGCACTCTTTGCCGGCACATTTTGGCGTGCACACACACAGGCCGCCCTGGCACACCTCTTGGGACCCGCATCCACCGCAGGAGCCCCCGCAGCCGTCGGAGCCGCACTGCTTGCCCTGGCAGTTGGGCAGGCAGATGCACTGCCCGCCGTCGCAGGTCTGGGTGTCCCCACAGGCGCCACAGCTGCCCCCGCAGCCGTCAGCCCCGCACGTCTTGCCGTCGCATTGCGGCTCACAGCACTGCGCGCCGTCGCATACCAGCGTGCCCGGACAGGCGTCGCACAAACCGCCGCAGCCGTCCGGTCCGCACACGGTGCCGGAGCAGTCCGGCGCACAGACGCACTGGTTCACCACGCATGCAGTGCCCTCGCCGCACACGCCACACGTACCGCCACAGCCGTCGCTGCCGCACGCTTTGCCGTTGCAGGTCGGTACGCACGCACAGGCTCCGTCCGTGCATGTCTGAGCGCCGGTGCAGGTGCCGCACGAGCCGCCACATCCGTCGTCGCCGCACACACGGTCGCCACACTGGGCGATGCAGCCCTGGACCAGGCCAAGCGTGTTGGTTGGCGTGCCGTCCGCCGTCTCCGCGCGGATGTCGCTCCATCCTTGAAAGTCCGGTGCGACAATTTGCACCGCGTCGTCCTGCCAGGAGATGACTTGGGCCTCGACGTGCCCAAACGTCACCTTGGCTGCCGCGCTGCCCAGAGAGCGCCCGAACAGCGTGATCGTGTCGCCGGGGTTGGCCTGAGCAGGAGAGATGCGGAACAGCACCGGATCCTCGGTGGATCCGACCGCCGCCCCTTCCTCCTCGCCGAGCGTCCCGCCGATGATCGTGGGCTCCTCCACCAGCGCGTCGGCGCCCGTTTTGCCGTTGACGAAGGACCACGGCCCGGGATCATGGGCGTTCATCACCAGTCCGCCCGGCTCGGCAGGTAGGGCGAACTCGAAGATCGCATGCGGCTTCGGATGGTTCTTGCTGGGCCCAAAGCCGGTCGCTCCGGCGGCGTCGATCTCCCCTTCCGGGATCTCCAACCCATTGAGCCACACCCGAATGTGGTTGGGGTGGACGTGTACCTGCCAGACCTGCAAACCGCCGGCGGTGGCGAAGTTGAACAGGTTGTAGCTCTCTTCCTCCACGGGCGCGTCGTCGCGCAGGTGCCAATCGTTGAGCAGGTAGATCTTGCCGGCGCGATAGGACAGATACAGATCGCCGTACACGCCGACGATCGGCGGGTCCGGCCACTCGGGGCAGCCCATCGGGTCGGTGAAGCTGCCGTCGACCACGTGACACGAGGCCCGCCGCAGCTTCAGCGGATTGGAGTTGCTGCCGTCCGCGGTCGCTACGTGCAGCATGGTCGTGTTCTCGACATACGGGACCTCCACCACCACCTGCTCGCTGCTCCAGCTGACCACCTGAGCGGTCAGGTCCCCCGCATACACGGATCCGACGGCGTGTCCCAGGTTGGCTCCGATCAGCGTTAGGGATTCACCGATGCCGGCCTCGTGAGACGACGTCCGATAGATGACGGGGCCCGTCGCCGCCTCGAACACTGCGCCGTCTGCCGTGGAGACCTCTCCCTGAAAGACGGTGGTCTCTGCAGGCAGCGCGCCCGAGCACGACTCGGCGACCTTCAGCACGACTGACCCCGCCTGAACCGGCAGTGACAGCTCCACGATCGGGTGCTCCGTCTGATGATCAGCCGACGCGCGAAAGCCGCGGGCCGCAACCGACATGTTGCCCGATTCGGGCACGGCCTCCCCGTTGAGCCACAGGGCAGCGTGATCGTCGTGGATGTCGATCACCCACCGGCGGGACCCCCCTGCGGTCAGCAGCGCCAACGTGTGTTGGCACTGGGGCGCCGAAGTCACCGAGTGCTGATCGATAAGCAGATGCAGTCGCCCGCCGGCATAGTCGAAATAGAAGTCAGCCGTCGACGCCGATAACGGCGCCTCCGCCCATTCGACGCATTTTGTCGAAAAGTCACCGTCGATTATGTGGCACTCCACGTCGGTCTGCCCCACGTCGTTATTGTAATTCTGTGGGCCGAAGACGGTTCGTCCATCGGCTCCGCAAGACGCCGCAAAAAAGGCGCACACCACCACACTGAGAGCTCTCATATCTCCTCCACCCGGTCGTTGTTGTTGTGTGCCGCGGTCGGTGCATTGGGTGTGCCAGTAGAGTTGTCGGCGGCCACCGACTGCGTTTAGACGCGGGATGCCCACGTCCCGGGTGACACAATCTGTCAGTGTTTTCGGGCTTGCTGTGCAAGTTTTACGGGCTTGTCGCGCCGGCGTGTCGGTACGGTGCCATTTTGTCAGTCGGCGCACCGTGTCGCCTGTGATTACAGTGGGTTGGTTGGTGGCCTGGACGTTGCAAAAGCCTGGGACATGTACGCCTTACGCAGCTACTTCTGGACGTTTTACGTGGCTGGGCTCGTCGCGATGGCCTGGTTCATCAGCGAGGCCGTCAGCGACCTCACCGCGGCGTCAGGACCCGCGCTGCCCGAGATCGCCACAGCGTATGACGGGGCCTCACCGCCCGACCTGCCACGTCGCGCTTCCGGACGCTGGCTGACCGCGCCACCGGAGCCCGTCAAGCCGCCCGTTGGTGTTCCTCCGGGGCTCCCGGTCGAGCCGCCCTCCAAGCCTGTGGAGTATGCGCCCCAGCGCACTGAGCTGCCGGTCGAGCTGATGGGCACCATCGTTGTTCAAGGCGACCCCGCGGTGCGGTTTGCGACGCTTCTGATCAACGGCGCGGCCTCCATGACGGTGGCTCGGGGCTCGATCATCTTGGGGGGCGCCGAGGTTGTGGCGGTGCGTCCGCGCGTCATCTTTCTGCGGCAAGGCGACACGCTGTCCTACGCCGAGCTTTGGGACGGAACCGTGCGCCCTCGCGCCATCGCAAAGGCGTCGCCACGGCCGCTCACTCAGTCAAAAGCGCCGACCCGGACGGCTGCCTGGTCGCGCCCTCGACCCGACGCGGCGCCCATCGGGATCAAATCGGACGGCAAAAACAGCTGGATGATCGACAAGCAGTTTCTGGAGGAGACCATTAACAATCCGTCGCAGGAGATGATGCGTGCCCGCGTCGTGCCGCGGTACGTCAAGGGCCGCATGAACGGCGTGAAGCTCCACGGCGTGGGCGCGCGCAGCCTGTATCGCCGCATCGGTCTGCGCTCTGGTGACGTCATCACGTCGGTCAACGGCCAGGCCATAGACCGCCCCAACGCGCTGATGGCGCTGTACAACGAGCTGGCGTCAGCCCGGTCCTTTCGCTTGGATGTGATGAGACGAGGCCAGCCGGTCCAGCTGACCTACCAGGTGCAGTAGGTTAGGGCGCGGCTTCGTACTTGATGTCAAAGCCCTTCACGAGCGGCTTGGCGCCCTCTTCCGAGGGATACATCCAGACCTCGAGCTCCAAGAAGTGGCCCGCCTCTTCCAGCACGGTCGACAGGTCGACCGGGAAGGTCTGATCGGGGAACGGGCCGACCAGCGGCGTCCACAGCGATTTGTTGACGTCCTCTTCGGTGGTGCCGGTACGCACGCGGAACTTGATGTACGCCCCGGGAGGCGCCACGAAGTCGATGCTGAGAGTGCCCCACAGCGCGTTGTTCATGGCCGCGAGACCGGTGACGCCGCCAAGCTGCGACGCCTCGAAGCGGTGCCGGTACCAGCCGGGCGGGACCGCGTCGAAGAACGCGGAGCCGGTCATGTCGGAGTAGGTGTACGGGCCCTTGCCGACCGGGTAGTTGCCCACCACCGCCAGCGAGTTGCCGTTGATCTTGTGCACCGAGCCGCTCTGCTGGTTGACCGCCCAGATGAAGCCGGCGGAGTCGACCGCCATGCCGATCGGGAAGTGACCGCCGCCCAGCGAGATCTCGTTGAACTTGGTCAGCGTTGTGATGTCGATGACCGCGACCTTGTTGCTCTGGTCGCACGCGACAAACACGCGTCCGTTGAAGTTGGCCACCAAGCCGCGACCACGCGCCGGAACCGCTACGGAGGCCCAGCTGTTGGTCTTGGGATCGTACATGTAGGCCTTGTTGCCGCTGCCGCCGAGCTGCGCCGACCAGACCCGACCGAACTCATCGATGGCGATGCCGTACGGGCTGTAGCTGGAGTCGGGCTTCATCGACGTGACCTGGTTGGTCTGCGGATCCAGGCGCACGAGCAGGCCGCCGCCACGACCGGAGACCCAGACCACGCCCTGCTGGTCAACCGCCAGGCCGTACGGGTTGGCTGGGATGCTGACCGCTTTCACGACCGCGCCGGCCTCTTTCTCGATCTGCACCAGCTGCTTGCTCTCCCACAAGCCCACCCAGGCGTCTTCTTCCAGCGTGACACCCAGCGCGCGGGCGACGTTGGCGTTGGAGCTGTTGCCCGGGACGCCGCTGGTTGCGACCATCCACTTCACGCACTCGTCCTGCCCCTGTGGGAGCATCTCGGCGCCGGAGATCTGATGGTTGCCGTCCAGGTCACGGCTGGTCTCGATGGTGCCGTTGCCGTTGCTGTCGATGCACTCGCCCTCGAAGTTGTAGATATAGGCGACACGCGCCTTGTCGGAGCGGCAGGCGATCCACCCGTCACCAAACTTGCCGACCGCCGTACGCGACGGGTCGCCGCACACCTTGTAGCGGCCCATCTCGTGGCCGGTCGTGGTGTCCAGCTTGGAGACCGTGCCCTCCTGCGAGTTGGCGATCCAGATGACGTTGAGGTTGACCGACTTCTCCGTGAGCGTGATCCACCCCTCGTTGGTGGTGATCACGTTCATGGAGTTCTCTTCTTCCGGGTTCAGCGGGTCTTCGGTGCCCGCGCCGCCCTTGTCGGTGCTGCAGTACGGATTGCAGTCGCCGCAGGCGCTGAGCACGCCCTCGTCCAGCTGCCCGTCGCAGTTGTTGTCCTTGAAGTCGCAGTACTCGGGCACAGGAATCACCTGGCCGATGCACGGCGTCCAGAAGCCCTCCGTGCAGGTGCGCACACCCGACCGGCACTCACCGACGTCGATGAGGTGCTCTTCACCGTCGAAACAAATCTGGCTGGCGCCTTCGGCGTCACATTCGACTTTTGCAGGAGGCCCGAACGGATTGTCCGGACTTGCGGGGTTTGTGGGGTCGTCGCCCCCGTCATCGGGGTTGAAGTCCGCCGCTGTATCCTCACCCGGGACATGATCCCCAGGCTCGACGCTACGACGTCCAGAACCACCACCACAGCTCTCCAACAGCATCCCAACTACCAGCGCAATGGCTAACCCGAGCCGACGCATGGACTTCCTCCGCAGCAAATAACCCACTGTGACAAGGACCCCCTTATGCAGCGCTATCATCCGATGATGAATACACCGCCGCCCTTGTGCGCGAACTATAGCATTAATGCGCGCGCGTTAGAAGGGTGGAAAACGCTTGTTCGGAAGCTTGCGGACGCACGTTTTCGGGCCTTTTTCTCGCGGCCAGGGAAGAGCCCTGTGCAGTCGACGCGCTTCGGCGCTTAGGGTAAGGTTCGCGCATGCACTCCACGGCAGAGCAATCCAACGGAGCGACCCCCGCAGGCACACGCCGCGTGGCTGATCGGATGGTCGCCGCGGGCCGGCACGCCGCCGCATATCGCCAGTTGGGGCGCAGCGGCCTGTTCGTGAGCGCTGTCGGCTTCGGCTGTTACCGGGTTACGGACCGCGTCGATGAGCACCGGATCTCGATGCTGCAGGCTCTCAGCTCGGGCTGCAACGTGCTCGACACCTCCACCAACTACGGCGACGGCGCCAGCGAGCGCCTGGTCGGCGATGTCATGGAGGTGGTGGCCACGGAAGGGCGTCGCGACGAGGTGGTCGTGGTGTCCAAGGTCGGCTACGTGCAGGGCGCCAATCTGGAGCTGGCCAGGCGTCGCGAGAGCGGCGGGGCCCCGTTTCCGGACATGGTGCGGTATCTCGAGGGCTGCTGGCACTGCATCCACCCGGCCTTCATCATCGATCAGCTCAACCGCACGCTCGATCGCACGCGGCTCGAGCGCATCGACGTCTACCTGCTGCACAACCCCGAGTATTACCTGCTGGACGCCCAGCGTAACGGCTCAGAGCTGTCTTTGGACGCCCGCCGCGAGGTGTTCTATGAGCGCCTGGAGAGAGCGTTCGAGTGCATGGAGGCGCAGGTGCAGGGCGGCAAGATCGGCTGTTACGGCGTCTCCTCCAACACGCTCAACGCGCCGGTTGCGCGTCCCGACGGTACGTCACTGACCCGCATGCTGGAGATCGCGGAGCGCGTCGGCGGACCCAGCCACCACTTCGCCGTGATCCAGTGCCCGCTGAACCTGCTGGAGATGGGCGCCGCCGTCATCGCCAACAACGGCGCCGCCGGCACTCAGACCGTGCTGAACGCGGCGGACGAGCATGATGTCGGCGTGCTCACCAATCGCCCGCTGAACGCGATTCGGCGCGGCGGTCTCATCCGGCTGGCCGACTTCAACACCCGCTCGGCGCTGCGCGTCAGCCGCCTGCAGAAGAACGTAGAGAAGCTGGAGAAGGAGTTCTCAGCGGGCCTGGCGGTCGCGCTGGAGATCGACCAATCCGATCCCGAATCGGCGCTGTTTCAGTACTCGTCCAAGATCAAAGCCAAGGCCGACGAACTCAACGACGCGATCCGCTGGGACGACTACCTCAGTCACAGCTTCAGTCCGGAAGTCAGCCAGTTGGTGCAGCACATCGACGGCATTCTGGACGGCCCCATGAAAGCCGCCTGGCACCTGTGGCTGGAGCGGTATGTCGCCGCGCTGTCGATGCTGTGCGATGGGCTGCGCGTTCAGTGCGCTCGATCGTCGCAAAAGCGCAGCGATCGAATCGCCCGTGCCCTTGATCCAGGTCTGCCCGAGGAGGTGCGTCACGCGTCGCTGTCGTCCAAGGCGGTCGCAGCGGTCACCGGGCTGCCGGGCGTAACCTGCGCGTTGGTCGGCATGCGGCAGACCGCGTACGTACACGATGTCTGCGATGTGCTGGACTGGCCGCGGTTTCAGATCGAGCGCCCGCACCTGCTGAAAGTCGCAACCGAGGTGGTCGCGTGAAGCGAGTCGTTTGGATGGTGGCGCTGCTGCTGGTGACGGCGGCGTGTCATGAGCCCGAGGTCATTCGTCTGGAGCCCGAGATCCCCGCGATTCTGCTGGGGCTGGACGGGCCTGAGGACAAGGAAGACGCGACTCAACCGGACCAGCCGTGCACGCCGGGGACGTCGCTGGGCTGCGTGACGGACTACAGCCGCAAGGTCTGCAAGTCCGACGGCAGCGGCTTCGAGGAGAAGCCCTGTCCGGTGGGCAACATCTGCAAGGGGCACGACGAGTGCACGCCTGCCGTGTGTGTGCCCGGCGAGGCCAAATGCCTGGCGCCCGACAAGATCGGCGTGTGTCAGGACGACGGCAGCGCGTACGAGCACACCGAGACGTGCAAGCTGGGCCTGGCGTGCCTGGACGGCGAGTGCCAGTCCAGCTGCACGACGGCGATCAAGGCCAAGACCAATGTCGGCTGCAATTATGCGCTGGTCGACCTGGGCAACTTCGAGTCCTTCCCGCAGGGCAGCGAGTCCGACCGGCCGGTTGTGGTCGTGGTGTCCAACACGCTGGCCGACAACCCCGCGCACATCGTGATCACGTCCAACAAAGACGGCGAGCCGCTGCCGTTCACCGAGGAAGAGCTGACGGTGGACGCGCAGGACCTCAAGACCTACACCCTGCCGACCGGCAGCGCGCAGCTGACCACCTCGCTGAACCGCTGGTCCTGGGACCTGGTTAGCGACGAGCCGATCACGGTGCACCTGATCAACCCGGCCAACGGTCCGGACGTCCGCTCAAACGACGCGACGCTGCTGTTTCCCACCGACGCGCTGGGCAACGAGTATCTGGTCATGGGGTGGAAGAGCTTCTGGACCGAGGCGCAGGGCTTTGACGATCAGGGTTATCCCAAGTACGGCTTTCCCAGCTACGTGACGGTGGTCGCGACCGCGCAGGGCACAACCAAAGTGCTCGTGACGCCCAGCGCTGACGTGCGCGGCGGTCAGGTGGCCGGCGGCGCGTTCGTCGAGCCCGTGAGCAAGGGCCAGACCGCGACCTACAACCTGAACCAGGGCGACGTCCTGAACTACACCATCGAGCCCAAGGTGGGTGACAACCTGGACCTCACCGGCACCCTGGTGTCCAGCGACCGCCCCATCGCGGTCTTCGCCGCCCACAACTGCGCTTTTGTGCCGTCGATCAAGGTCAAGTTCTGCGACCACCTGGAGCATCAGCTTGCGCCGGTCAAGACCTGGGTCAACGAGTACGTCGCGGACCTCTTTGAGCCGCGCGCGGCGGGGGCGTACGACGTGTGGCGCATCATGGCCGCCGAGGACGAGACGCTCGTGAACACCGAGCCCGCTGTACCCGAGGTGGCCGGCATCATCTTGAACAAGGGCGAGTGGGTCGAGTACCAGGCCGCCTTCCCGCACATGATTACGGCCAGCGGTCCCAACGGCGGCCCGATTCAGGTCGGCCACTACATGACCGGCAGCAACATCGTGGACGCGGCAGGCAACGAGATCTTCGACCCGGTCTGCGGCGACAACCTGACCGGCATCGGCGACCCGGCGTTTACGATTGGCGTCGGCACCGAGCAGTACCTGGACCACTACGTGGTGCTGACCCCGCCCGGCTACAGCGACGACTGGATCAACATCGTGCGCCTGGTCGGCACCGAGGTCATCTTGGACGGCAACCCGATCCCGGGTGACGGCGGCGCGCTGATCGGCAGCTCCTCGTACGAGCTGATCCGCGTGCCGGTTCAGGACGGCGTGCATCGGCTGGACTCCGCTGAGCCCTTCGGCGTCACGGCGTACGGTTACGACTGCGACGTCAGCTACGCCTACCCGGGCGGCGTGCTGCTCGACAACGACTGACCCGCGGCCTTGTGGTCGTAGATTCTCGAATCCAGCAGGTGACTCTTACGCACGTTGGCCATGGCGGTCATGATGCTGCTGCGCACGTCCGGAATCTCTGTCTCCAGTGCGTCGATCAGCGCCCCCACGCGGTCGCGCTTGAGGTCCTTTCCGCGGCCGCAGAGCGTGCATGGCACGATGGGAAAGCCCTGCTCGACGGCAAACTGCCGGATCAGCGCCTCCCCGACGGTCGCCAGCGGGCGAATGACGACCACGTCGCCGGCGTCGTTGACCATGCGGGGCGGCATGGTCTGCAGCTGGCCGGCGTAGAGCAGGTTCAGCATCAGCGTCTCGACCAGATCTTCGCGATGATGGCCCAGCGCGATGACGTTGCAGCCGTGTCGCCGAGCTGCGCTGTACAAAACGCCGCGGCGAAGGCGTGAGCACAACGAGCAGGGCGTGGCGCCCGGGGCCAGCTTTTCGGTCACGATGCTGTAGGTGTCGACGCGCTCGATAATGTATCGGCCACCGACGGCCTGCAGGTGGCGCTCGATGACGCCGACGTCAAACCCGGGGTGGCCCTGGTCGAGGTGAAAGGCGACCAGGTCAAACGAGAACGGCGCCAGGCGCTGTGCGCGTTGAAGCATGTGCAGCAGTGTGTAGCTGTCCTTGCCACCGCTGACGCCGACCAGGACGCGGTCGCCCGGTCCGAACATGCCGAAGCGGGCGTTGGTCTGGGTCAGCTCGCGCCCGATGCGCTTTTCGAGATCTCTCATGGGACGCTCCTTTACGGGCCGTACAGCTGGGCGGGATCGTAGCCGAAGCTGGAGTCGAGTTCCTGAAAGGCGGCGTCGCTCAGCGGTACCTCGAAGACGTCGCCCAGACCGAAGAGGCCCGCTTCCGCGTCCGGGTCGGGATCGTGCAGGATCTCGCCACGCGAGAGATACCACTGGGCCAGCTGCTCGCGCGCGGCGACACCGATGACGCCGGGATGCCAGTTCGGGCCATTGGGCTGGATCACCGCGAAGACGTGGACCAGCGGCTGAGCCTCCACACCCAGGTGGTCGTGCCACGCCGAGCGCTCGGGCCAGAAGAGGCACGTGGTGGCCTGCAGGCCGCCCTCGCGCACGAGATCGAGCGTGCCGGGATTGACCACGACCGGGTCGCCGCGGCCGATCTGCACCAGGATCCGCTTGCCCTGAACGGCGTAGCGACCGGCGTAGGCGGCCCCGTTCATGGGCATGGTGGCCCAACGGTAGCGGTCCAGATAGGCCTGGATGTGGGCGGCGCCGGGGGAGAGCCCGACCTGGACCGGCCCGCCGCGAAACGGGATGTCCTCGTCGAAGTCGCCCCATTGCGGGTGCGCGCCGTTGGTCAGCGGGGGCGCGGTGGCGGCGAAGATGGTGCTCCAGAGGCCGCGCCAGGTGTCGGCCAGCGGGCTGAAGGACTCGGTCGGCGGCACGTTGAGCACGGCGACGGGCATCTTGGGATCCACGGCCATCAGCAGCGCGCCGATCCGGCCGCCGTTGGAGATGCCGAACCAGCTGCGGGCGTTGGCCGAGGTGGACACATCGGGCAGTCCGGCTTCGATGGCCCGGATGGCGGCCATGTAGTCGATCACGCTCTGGCGGACACCGTCGGTCAGGCCGCGGATGGCGCCGTGGCTGGGGCCGAGCGGATCACTGCGCATGCCCTCCTCCAGCAGGTAGATCCCGTCGTGGTTGGCGTCGACGCCGCGGCCGCCGTCGGGGTACTGCTCGCCGTCCAGCTCGATCCAGCCGTCCGGCCCGCCGCCGTGCCCGACGGCGGTGACGGCCATCGTGGCCAGCCCGGCCTGCGCCAGCTGCCCGGCCAGGAGCGGCGCGTGATGGCGGTGGCTGCGATACCCGTGCGCGTACAGCACGACCGGCCAGCCGCCGTCGGGGGGATCGCCCTCGGGCAGCCACAGCGTGAACCAGACCTGGCGCGCGCTCTCGCCCGGGCCGTGAACCAGCAGCTGCTCGTCGTTGAGCAGCCACGGCGACTGATAACGCCCGAGCACGACGCGACCGATGCCCGTGGGTACGAACATCTCGAAGTGCTGGCGGATGACGACATCGCCTCCGCCGTCGGGCAGCGGGCCCTCGTACATGCCGCTGGGGCCGATCGCCAGGGTGACGGGCGCGCCGCCGGCCTCCGCCGTGATCGACTGCTCGTTCAGCAGCCCGCCGCCGCTCTCCCAGGCGGGCCAGGGCAGGACGGGCGGTGTCCCCGCGTGCAGGGTGGCCCGATGCGCAGTCCAGGCCAGCAGGCCCGAGGTCGACTCCGCGACCACGGTGACCGCCGCATCCCAATCGTCCGCGCTCGCTGCCAGATCGGTCAGCTCATCTGTGAAGCGCCCGGTGGTAAACGCAACGGAGGCGGACTCCACGACCTGGCCATGTGACTTGAGGCCGTCCACGACCAAGCGATACGTCGTGGCCTGGGCCAGGTACCGGGCCGGTAGAAACGACAGCGTCTCGGTCTCGGGGTCGTAGACGCGCTGCTCGATGCCGATGCGCTGGTCGGCGTCGCTCTCGGGGTGCAGGTAGACGTGCTCGGACGTGAACGTGCCCACGTCGACGAGGCCTTTGGACACCACCACGCGGATTAGGGGCTGCAGCGAGAAGCCGTCGGTGTTGGCGGCCAGGAACGCGCTGTCCCAGGTGTCGGTGATGCGGGCTTCGGGCGGTGTCGGGACCCCGATGGCGTCGGACGGGGTGATCTGCAACACGACGATGGGATCCTGCGGCTCGACCGCGTCTACCGACGTGTCTTCGGGGGGCTGCGGGAGGTCGGCTGCGGTCGCATCCGGCGCGCCGGGCTCCGTTGAGCCGCAGGCCGCCAGGCCGACCCAGAACATTGCGCTGACCCACCATCCGGCGCGAACCATGGACCCCTTGTAGCAGAAAGGACCCGGGAAACGGTACACTGACCCGAATGCGAGCAGCGTGGCCAGCCGTCCTGTGCCTCGTCGCCGCCGGTCTGGTGCTCGCTTGCAGTGAGCCCGATGAAGACGGCACGACGCCGGACACCGGAGCCGATCCGACGACCGACACGGGTACGGACGTGTCGATCGACTACGGTCAGCCGCCGCCGGCCACCCCCACCCTGAGCATCTCACCCGCCGAGCCGACGACTGTGGACCCGTTGATGGCGGTGGTGGGGCTCGGAGACGGCGAGACGGCGCGAATCGAGTGGTACCGGGACGGCGAAAAGACGCCGGATACCGAGCTGATCATCGCGGCGGACAGCACCTCCAAGGGGGAGTCGTGGCAGGCCGTGGTGACGGCGGTCGGGACCTCCGGTGAGTCGGAGGCTGCGGTCGCCGAGGTGATCATCGGCAATGCCCCACCCACGTGTACGAGCGCCGTCATCACGCCCGAGGACGGTGGTGTGACAACCGAGTTCTCATGCCATTGCGCGGAGCGGGACGACCCGGACCCCGAGGATGAGGCCACGGACTCCTGCGTGTGGTGGAGCGAGGGCGCTGAGATCGTGATTACCGGGGCCTGCGAGCTGCCGACCGAGGACGTGCCGGGCAAGGGATCCACGCTCAGCTGCGTGCTGACCCCTGGCGACGGCGCGGTAACGGGGGCGGAGGCGACCTCGGCCGACGTGGTGATCAGCAACAGCCCGCCGGTTGGTGGAGCCGTGCTGGTAGAGCCCGAGGCCTGTGGAGAGGCGGATGAGCTGACCTGCTCGGCGGGCGACGCGATCGACGCGGACGGCGAGATCCCAGTGTGGTCGTACCAGTGGCTGGTCAACGGCGAGCCGGTCGACGAGACCGCGCCCGTGCTGGATGGGGAGTGGTTCGACAAAGGCGACGTCGTGACCTGTCGAGCGACGTCCGCGGACTCGGAGAGCAGCGGTCCGACGTTGGACGCGCTGAACGAGGCCGTGATCGTCAACACGACCCCCACCCTGGCCGCCGCTTCTGCAACGCCACCGGTGGCCGGTCGGCTGCAGAGCTTCACGTGTGGGCACAGCGGCTGGCTGGACCCAGACCCGGCCGACGAGGAGACCGTGCAGGTCGAGTGGCTGCTGCTGCCGGATCTGTCCGTGTTGGGCACGGACGTGGTTCAAGTCGCTGTCGCGCTGAGCCCGGGCGACGAGCTCCGGTGCCGGGTGACGCCAATCGATGATGAGTCGCAGGGCGCGCCGCAGCTGTCGGATGTGGTCAGCGTCATCAACTTTGTCCCCACGCTGAAGGCGGCGACGCTGTCCCCCATCGACCCGACCGGCAGCGCAACGCTGACCTGTGAGCCCAGCGGTTATCTGGATGCGGACAACGATCCGGCCGCCTATGCCTACTCGTGGGTGAAGAACGGCCAGACGTTAAGCGCTGAGACGGGGCCCACGCTGGCCGGCGTCTTTGCCAAAGGCGACGAGATCGCGTGCGTCATCACGCCGGATGACGGCTTCGACAAGGGCGCGCCGCAGACCTCCAACCTGGTGACGATCGGCAACGCGCCGCCGACCCTGGCCGGCGCGACCCTGACCGACGGTCCGCCGTGTGGGCCCTTCGAGTGCGCGGCTGTGGGGCCGGCGGACGCGGACGGCGATGACCTGGAGATCACGTGGCGCTGGGAGATCGGGGGGCAGCCGGCGCCGTTCAAGACGAAGTCGACGGGGGCCGTGTCGATTCAGCAGGGGCACGCGCTGCAGTGCTTTGCGACGGTGACCGACGGGCTGGCCACGGTCGAGGTCGGCTCCAATCTCGTCACGCCGGTGAACACGGCGCCGAGCCTCGAGTCCGTGGTGCTGACCCCGCAGTCGCCGCTCTTGGGCGACCTGCTGACGTGCGGGTGGGCCGGGTATTCGGATGACTGCCCGGGCGACGAGGTGAAGCTGGCCTGGTTTGTGGACGGAGCGGTGGCGCTGGGGCAGGACCAGCCCACGTTCGACACATCGGGCCTGGCCGGCGGGGAGTCGGTTGTCTGCTCCGCCGCGCCGTTTGACGGCTGGACCTCGGGCAAAGCGCTGGCCTCCGATGCGGTCATCGTGGTGAAGCCCATCCCCAAATCGCCGATCGTGGCGGTTTCGGCACCCCAGGGTGCGGATGGGGCTGTGACGTGCGACCTGGTTCAGCCGGCAGGGGATGGCGAGCCCACGATCGAGTACGCCTACAGCTGGCAGATTGGCGACGGTCCGCTCAAGCCGGGCCTGCAGGAGCTGCCGGCGACGCTGTTTTCGCACTGCGATCGGGTCAAGTGCGTGGTGGAGGCCACCGTGGGTGTGCTGACGCTGACCAGCAACACGGCCGAGATCGCGCTGCCGAACGGGTCGGACTGCGACGACGGCAATCTGTGCACGACGCACAGCTGTCATCCGGCGGGCGGGTGTCAGAACGATCCGGCACCGGGCGCGTGTGACGACGGCGACGCCTGCACGACCGATGACGCGTGCGCGGCGGGGGTGTGCGCCCCGGGCAAGCCGACCGACTGCGACGACAACAACCCGTGCACGGACGACCTGTGCAACAGCGCGATCGGGTGCGTGCACAACAACAACGCCGTGGAATGCGACGCGGATGGCTCGGTGTGCACCGTGGACGACGTCTGCGCGGCGGGGGTGTGTGAGGCCGGCGCGCCGCTGCCCTGTGACGACGGCAAGGCGTGTACGACGGATGCCTGTGATCCGCTGGCGGGCTGCACGACAACGCCCAACCCGGGCTCCTGCGACGACGGGTCGGTCTGTACGGCATCCGACTCTTGCAACAACGGTGACTGTGTCGGTGTGGCGGTGTCTGAGAAGCTGGACTGTGAGCTGGACGAGGGCGCGGGCGGTTACTGTGAGGCGGGCAACTGCAATGAGAATCAGGCGCCGACACCACCGCAGGTGGCGTTTGAGCCGGCGTCGCCACAGACGGGCGACGATCTGACGTGTGTGGCGACGGACGCGGTAGACTCCGACGGCTGGCCGCAGGCCGTGGCCTACCAGTACAGCTGGGCGGTGGATGGCGAGCCGGTGGGCGCGGACACAGCGACGCTGCCGGGAGCGCTGGTGAAGAAGGGCACGACGGTGACGTGCTCGGTGGCGGCGTTTGACGGCATGGCGGCGTCCAGTGCGGCGGTGCTGTCGGTGGGCGTGACCAACGCGCCGCCGGTGGTGGACTCGGTGGCGGTCGTCGGCTCGGACCCCGATGTGGACCTGACGTGTGACTTCACGATC
>CAZJHX010000046.1:48630-66944 GCA_964545715.1 uncultured Myxococcales bacterium | reverse complement strand
CCGCACACGCCAGGCTCACGCAGGTGTTCAGGCACTCGCTGTTGGCCGCACAGGTCTGGGCGTTATTCAGCAGGCACTGACCGCCGCTGCACGTGTGATTGGCTGCGCAGTCGTCCGTCGCATCGCAGGCCTCGTTGGTGGTCGACACGTCCGCACACGCCAGGCTCACGCAGGTGTTCAGGCACTCGCTGTTGGCCGCACAGGTTTGGGCGTTGTTCAGTAAGCACTGACCGCCGCTGCACGTGTGGTTGGCCGTGCAGTCATCGGTCGCGTCGCACGCGCCGTTGGTTCCGGACGCCGCCGCGCAAGAGCTGCTGATGCAGGTGTTCACGCACTCGGTGTTGGCGCTGCAGGCCTGGCCGTCGTCCAGCAGGCACTGACCCCCGCTGCACGTGTGATTCGCCGCGCAGTCGTCGGTGGCATCGCACGCGCCATTGGTCCCCGACACCGCGGCACAGGCGCTGCTGATGCAGGTGTTCACGCACTCGGTGTTGGCGCTGCAGGCCTGCCCGTTGTCCAGCAGGCATTGCCCCCCCGTACACGTATGGTTGGCCGCGCAGTCATCTGTCGCGTCGCACGCGCCGTTGGTCCCGGACACCGCCGCGCAGGAGCTGCTGATGCAGGTGTTCACGCACTCGGTGTTGGCGCTGCAGGCCTGGCCGTCGTCCAGCAGGCACTGACCCCCGCTGCACGTGTGATTCGCCGCGCAGTCGTCGGTGGCATCGCACGCGCCATTGGTCCCCGACACCGCGGCACAGGCGCTGCTGATGCAGGTGTTCACGCACTGGGTGTTGGCGCTGCACGTCTGTCCGTTGTCCAACAGGCATTGTCCGCCCGTGCAGGTGTGATTCGACGTGCAGTCGTTGGTCGCGTCACACGCGCCGTTGGTCCCCGCCAGGTCGGCGCAGGCACTGCCGATGCACGTATTCAGGCACTCGCTGTTGGCGCTGCAGGTCTGCCCGTTGTTCAGCAGGCACTGGCCACCGGAGCAGGTGTGAGCAGGATCGCAGTCCGCCGTCTCCTCGCAGGGCCCGTTGGTCACCGACGTGACGGCGCACACACTGCCGATGCACGTGTTGAGACACTCGCTGTTGGCCGTGCAGCCCTCGCCGTTGTCCAGCAGGCACTGACCGCCGCTGCACGTGTGGTTGGCAGTGCAATCGTCGGTCGCGTCGCACGCGCCGTTGGTGCTGGACGGGTTAGCGCACAGGCTGCTGATGCACGTGTTCACGCACTCGTTGTTGCCACCGCACGCCTGGCCGTTGGCTTTCAAGGGCTCGCAGGCGGCGCCGTTGCACCAGTTCCCGGTCTTGCAGTCCACGTCCACCGCGCAGGTCGTATCGCAGCCGCTGGTGCCGCTGCACAAAAACGAGCCGCAGTCGCTCTCGGGATCTTCCGTACTGCCATGCGGCAGGCACGCGCCGGCCCCGTTGCAGGCCTCGCAGTCGCCGCCGCAGGACGCGTCACAACACACGCCGTCCGTGCAGAACCCGCTGGTGCACTCGTTGTTGTTGCCGCTGCAGGCAGCGCCGTCGGCCTTTTTGGCCACGCACGACGTCCCCTGGCACCAGGTCGTGCCGTTGCAGAAGGTGTCATCCACGCACGTCGTCGGGCACGGCAGGTTGCTGCCGTCACACACGTACGAGCCGCAGGTGCCGTCGCCCGACGTGCCTTTGCCGTCCGCATCGCAGGTCCCCAGGCCACCGCAGCTGCCGCAGGAGTTGCAATCGGTATCCTGGGAGAGGTCGGCCGCGCACCCGCCATCCACGCACTTGCCGCAGATGTCGCAGTCCTTGTTGTCGGGGTTGGCCACGTTTGTGTACTGGGTCTTGTCGGTCGCCTGGCAGGTCTTGCACACTGTCGCCGGGTCCTCGGCGCCTACGTTTACGCAGGTCGTCCCACCGATCAGGCACGTGCCGTCGTTTGTCGTGGCATCGCAGTTGCCAAAGCCGTCGCACTTCTGCGTCGTACAGGTCAGGGAGTCGATGTCGCACGGGGTGTTGATGAACGAGTTGGTGTTTACGCAGTTGCCCGCACCGTCACAGTGGTCGTCCGTGCACGGGTTGGCGTCCGGTGTACAGGGCGCCGTCACGCCCTTGGGCAAGAAGGCGTTGAGTGCCGGATTGCACGCCTCGCACTCCTTCGCAGGATTGGCGTCGCCGCTGTCATAGCAGGCCCCGGAGATCAGGCACTTGCCGGACTGCAGGTTGTTGACGCACGAGCCGCTGCTGCAGACATCGTCGGTGCAGTCCTTACCGTCATTCGTACACGCTGTGTTGTCCGCCTTGGCCGGATGCGCGCACACACCCTGGGCGTTGCACGTGTTTGTTGTGCAGGGGTTGCCGTCGTCCGTGCACGGGGTGAGCTCCGCCTTGGGCGAGTAGGTGGTCTTGCTGACCGACGGCTGACACGTCCGACACTCGCTGGCCGGGTCGACCGCGCCGGCCTGAACGCAGAGGTTGTTGTTGATGACACAGCCGGCGGTGATCTCGAGCGCCGAGCAGCTGCCGGCCACGCAAGTCTCCTCGGTACACGGCAGCGAATCCGTCGTGCAGGTGGTACTCGCGGGCTTCGCCACGGCCTGGCACTCGCTGGTGTTGTCGGCCGTCGAGAAGCAGGTGCCGGTGTTGCACTGGTCGGTCAGCGACGAGCAGTCCACGGCCGAGCCGGCGATGCAGCTGCCGTCCACGCACGCGTCATCCTTGGTGCAGCCGGTGCTGTCGTTGTTGCACAGCGTCGCGTTGGCCTTGTTTTCATAGGCGGCCTGGTTCACACCCGGCTGACAAGAGGCGCACTGGTTGCCCGGATCCTCGGTGTTCTCGTCAACGCACCCGCCTGAGATCAAGCACGCGTCAGACTTCACCGTGGCGCTGTCGCACACCCCATCCAGGCATTGGTCGATCGTGCACGTCAGAGCATCCGCGTTGTTCGGGCAGGCCGTTGTGTCCGGCACCTTCAAGTACTGGCAACCCGCCGCGCCGGGACAGAAGTCGAACGTGCAGTCGTTGCCGTCGTCGCAGTCCTCGTCCGCCAGCGCCACACCGGCACAGCCACCCGAGCCGTCGCACACGTCGTCCTTGGTGCACTCGTTGGCGTCGTTGCAGGTGATGCCGTTGCCCTTGTTCGTCCACGCGGCCGGCGCCGTGGCGTTTACGCACAGCTGGCACTGGTTGTCCGGGTTGACCTGGTTGTTGCTGTAACAGGCGCCGGCGATAAGGCATCCGTCCGTCTTGATCGGATGGGTGCACGTGGAGCCGGAGCACACGTTGTTGGTGCAGGCGTTGCCGTCGTCATCGCACGGCGCGGCATCCAGGGCCGCGTTGACGCACCCGTTGCCCGCGGCGCCGTTGTCGCAGCTGTCCGCGGTGCACTCGTTGCTGTCATTACACGCGTTCTGCTCACCGACGCAGACGCCCACCTTGCACTCGTCAAACTGGGTGCACTTCTGGGCGTCATCACAGGACAATCCGTCCTGCTTGTCGCTCCAGACGGACTGGCTGACGCTGGGTTGGCAGGTCTTGCAGCCACCGATGATCTGCTCCGCGCCGTCGTTGTAGCAGACGCCGGCGATCAGGCAGGTCCCGACCTTGAGCCCGCTGTTGTCGCAGACGTCGTTGGAGCACGCGTCGATCGTGCAGTCGAGCCCGTCGCCGCAGTCCTTGCCGGTGCCCTTGCACTCGCCGGACGCGTTGCACGCATCGCTGACGGTGCAGGCGTTCAAGTCGTCGCATTGCGCGCCGTTCGGACGCAGCGACCAGTCCGCCGTGTCCTTGGTGGGATCGCACCACTGGCAGTCGTTGGACGGGTTCAGCGCCTGAGCGTCGTAGCACTTGTTGCCGATGTTGCACTTGCCGGCCTGCAGGTCGAACGTGCAGTTGCCGTCCCCGGAGCAGTTGTCGTCGGTGCAGGCCAGGCCATCCGGAATGCAGCTGTAAGAGACGCCGGCGCAGTCCGAGTTGTCGCCGCCGCTGCAGTCGTCCGTGTGCGTGCACGCGTCGCCGTCGTCACACGTCGTACCCAGCTCCGCGCCGGTCACGCTGCACACCAGACCGTTGTTGGATCCGTTGCAGATCAGCGTCCCGGTCAGCTGGCACTGGCCCACGCCGCGGGTGCACGCGTTGCCCTTGTCGGTGAAGGACTCGTCCGTGACCCCGTCGCAGTCGTTGTCCTTGTCATCGCACTGCGTCGCGCCTTCGGTCACGGAGTAGGCGGCGATCAGATCGTAGTGACAGACCCAGCCCAGCGGCCCATCGCAGGTCGGCTCCATACCAGTGCACACGCCCACGGTGAGGTCGCACAGGTCATCTCCGACCGCGATAACAGTCGTCGGCTCGTCGGTCTCGCCGTCGCAGTCGTTGTCCTTGCCGTCGCACGTCTCCTCGGGGTTTTTGTAACCGAAGTCGTTGCCCGGCGCGGGCGGAATGCAGACCTCGACGCCGCCTGGCTGGCACTGATAGGTGATGTTGGTCTTGTTGCACACGCCGGTGAAGTTGCAGACGGCGTCCGCGCCCGTCGTGTCGTTGGTGATGTCGTTGTCCGTCTCACCGTTGCAATCGTTGTCCTTGTTGTCGCAGATCTCCTCCTCATCTTCCGTGAGGTTGTCGTCCGGACCGTCCGCGTTCGTGCTGCACGTCGCGACCTCGGCCGCGTTGCAGACCACCGTGCCTTCACCGCACTCGCCGATGCCGTCGCATGTGTCGCCCAGATCCACGCCCTGCCACTGCAGCCCGTCGTCCGGCTCACCGTTGCAGTCGTTGTCCAGCGTGTCGCAGACCTCATCGGTGCTCTGCGCGTTGGGTCCGTTGGGGTTCGTGCTGCAGGTCGCAACCGCGGCGCCGGTCTGCGCGCAGGTCACCGTGCCGTTGCCGCACACGCCGATGCCGTCACACGGCTGGCCCAACGGAATACCTTCGTAGGTGTGGTTCTCGTCGACAGCGCCGTTGCAGTCGTTGTCGGCAAAGTCGCAGACCTCCAGGGTGTTGCCCGGATCGCTGCCGTCATCGTTGGTCGAGCACGTCGCCGTCGTGTCGGCCGCGCACTCGACCACGCCGATGCCGCACTGCCCGATGCCGTCGCACTGATCGCCCAGCGCGATCCCCTGCCAGAACTGGCCCTCGTTGAGCTCGGTATCGCAGTCGTTGTCCACGGTGTCGCAGACCTCAGGGGTGTCCTGCGGGTCGGTTCCATCCGGGTTGGACGAGCACGTGGCCACCGTGTCCTGCAGCGAGCACTCCACCGTGCCGTTACCGCACGCGCCGATGCCGTCGCAGGCGTCGCCCAGCGGGATGCCCTGCCACTCGATGCCGTTGTCGATCTCGCCGTTGCAGTCGTCGTCCAGCGTGTTGCAGACCTCGGGCTTCACACCGGATTGCGACCCGTTGAAGTCGGTGCTGCACGTATGAACCACCGCGTCGCCGGTCGCGCACTCGATCTTGCCCTCGCCGCACTGCCCGACGCCGTCGCAGGTATCGCCGATCTGCGTACCGTCTGACTGCTCATCGATCTCACCGTCGCAGTCACCGTCAATGCCGTCGCACATCGCCTCGACAGGCCACTCGGGGAACGCCGCCATGTCGTACTCCCAGACCCCGTCGGTGCACCAGCAGTCGACATCCTGCGGCGCATCGGCGCACGCGCCCTGGTTCGGGCAGCCGGTGTTCGGCAGGTCATCGGGCGCGAGCACCAGGTTGTCGACCTCGCCGTCGCAGTCATTGTCCAGGTTGTCGCAGTGATCCACACCTTCGACGCCCTCGATCTTGTTGGCCAGACCGCTGCACCAAAGCTGACCGTCAACGTCGCGGTTCGCGGCGTCCGGGTGGCACACGACCTCGCCGTCCGCGCAGATCCCGGCGCCGCACTCGTCGCCAATGACGCGCACAAAGCCATCGGGGTCCAGATCCCAGTCAAACGAGTCGTCGATCTTGTCGTTGCAGTTCTCGTCCTTGCCGTCACAGAACGCCTCGAGCGCGGGCGGCTGGTAGTAGCCGACACAGATCACGGCGGCCTTCACGCCAGGCGGATCCACCTGCTCCAGATCATCCGGCTCCAGCTTCTGCGCGTCCGGCACGCACACCAGCGTGCCCTCCAGCTTTGGCTCGCACTCGCCCACGTTCCACTTCGTCAGGTGGTTGCACGCCTCACCGCCGCCCGGGTTCCCGTCGTCGATCAGGCCGTTGCAGTCGTTGTCCTTGCCGTCGCACACCTCAGGCGCCCCCGGATTCACATCGGGATCGGTGTCGTCGCAGTCGCCGGGCAGGCCCCATTTGTCCTTGTCGCCATCGCCCACGGTGTCGCAGATCGCGTCCGACCCGTTGCAGTCCTGGTCGATCCCGTCGTCGCAGATCTCGGGCGCACCGGCCTTGCCCGGCGTCTTTTGATAGATGGTCGGGTCGTGCGCGCCGTTGTCGCAGTCGATGTCGTCGGGCACACCGTCCTTGTCGGTGTCCTTTTCAATGCACAGGTTGGGCGAGCCGTCGCAGTCGTAGTCGCACCAGTTGGGGTCGGCGCCATCGGGCGGCGCGTCAGCCTCGTCACAGCATTTGGCGTACGTCGAGCCTTTGTGGAAGCGGGCGTCGTACTCGTCGCAGTCGTCGGCGCCGATCGCCCCATCACCGTCCCAATCCCCCGTCCATTCGCCGCAATCCGCGACATCCTCGTCGGTCTGCCCATCGCAGTCGTTGTCGATCTTGTCGCAGGTCTCGGCGACCGGAGTCGCTGCGTCGCAGCCCTCGCCCACAGCGCCGCCGCACGTGCTCAAGCCGGTGCACTCGCCGATCCCGTCGACCTTGTTGGTGCAGGCGACCGGGGTGAAGTCCTCGTCGGTCTGACCGTCGCAGTCCTGGTCCTTGCCGTCGCAGATGTCCTCGGTACCGCCGGGGTCGCAGCCCAGCTTCTCTTCCTGGCAGTCCATTACGCCGTCGCCGTCCGAGTCCTTGCAGTCGGGCACGCCGTCGCAGTCGACGTCATGCGGCGGCTTGGACTGACCGCAGATCTCACAGGAGACGTCGGACAGCGGGCTGGCTACGGAGTCGTCATCGTTGCAGTCGCTCACGACGCCTCCGCCCGAGGGGCAGCACCCAGCGGTGTCGCAGTCCTCAATGCCGTCGCCGTCCGCATCGCAGTCGGTGCCGAGCACCTTCAGATGCACCGCGACCTGCTCTTCCACCGACGGGTTGACGCGCCCATACCAGACCGCCGCCGGAGAGGCGTCGCCATCCACCAGCCCGTGCACGATGAGGGTAGCCGCTGTCGCCGCACCGCCCGGAGCCTTGACGCTGATCACCCATGTGCCGCCCGCGCCGATGTCGATATCGGACCGGATCTTGGAGACGTTGGACTGCTTGCTGCCGTCGTCCCATAAGAACGTGCCGCGCAGCTGCGCAATGCGGCTGCCATCCGGCAACGGCTCACTGGTCACCGACAGGTATAGGTTTGGGAAGATCAGCTCGTCGTCTCCACAGCTCGAGACCGTCAGCCCGACAAAGAGCAGAGCGGCGGTTACGGCGACGAGAGGCCACGAGTGTTGGCGCGCGGTGCGCACTACGGCTGTCATGGGTCTAAAAGGCTCCTGAATGTTCCAAACGGGGCGGCTGTCGTTTCGCGCATTCTAAGGGTTTCGGCAGGAAAATTCATTTTCGCGCTTGCCACCCTCGAGCAGTGGCCTATACATTCCGCGTTCGAGTCGCTGTAGCACTCTCAGGGGGAGAGTGCCAAGTCACTGAAATTAGGAGAGAAACCAATGAAGATTCGCCCCTTGCAGGATCGCCTGCTGGTCAAGCGTGTAGACAAAGAGCAGACCACAGCTGGTGGGATCATCATTCCGGATACCGCCAAAGAGAAGC
This sequence comes from uncultured Myxococcales bacterium, assembly GCA_964545715.1. Lineage (GTDB taxonomy): Bacteria > Myxococcota_A > UBA9042 > CAZJHX01. The sequence continues at coordinate 59,103 of CAZJHX010000046.1, read as the reverse complement.
CCCAGGAGGCCCAGGTTGTGGCCGTGGGCAACGGCAAGCTGCTGGATAGCGGCGAGACCCGTCCCCTCGAGGTCAAGGTTGGCGACACCATCCTGTTCAGCAAGTACGCGGGTACCGAGGTCAAGATCGAGGGTGAAGAGCACCTGATCCTCCGCGAGGACGACGTCATCGGCGTCGTCGAGTAGACACAGGGATTTAAGGGAGAAGTACTCATGAGTAAAGAGATCCAATTCTACGAGAACGTTCGCGGCAGCCTGCTGGCCGGCGTCAACACCCTGGCCAACGCGGTCAAGGTCACGCTGGGCCCCAAGGGTCGCAACGTCGTCATCCAGAAGAGCTTCGGCGCACCCACGATCACCAAGGACGGCGTCACCGTCGCCAAAGAGATCGACCTGGAGGACAACTTCCAGAACATGGGCGCGCAGATGGTCAAAGAGGTCGCCTCCAAGACGTCTGACGTCGCGGGCGACGGCACCACGACCGCCACGGTCCTGGCGCAGGCCATCTACCGCGAGGGCGCCAAGCTGGTCGCCGGTGGGCACAACCCCATGGGCATCAAGCGCGGCATCGACGCAGCCGTGAAGAAGATTGTGAACGAGCTCGAGGGCATGTCCATCGAGACGCAGGGTCACAAAGAGATCGCGCAGGTCGGCACGATCAGCGCCAACAACGACGAGACGATCGGCTCGATCATCGCCGAGGCGATGGAGAAGGTCGGCAAGCAGGGCGTCATCACGGTCGAAGAGGCCAAGTCGATGGAGACCGAGCTGGACGTCGTCGAGGGCATGCAGTTCGACCGCGGCTACCTCAGCCCGTACTTCTGCACCGACATGGAGCGGATGGAAGCGGTCATCAACGATCCCTTCATCCTCATCTTCGAGAAGAAGATCTCCAACATGAAGGACCTGCTCCCCGTTCTGGAGAAGGTTGCGCGCGCCGGCAAGCCGCTCCTCATCATCGCTGAGGACGTCGAGGGCGAGGCTCTGGCCACGCTCGTCGTCAACAAGCTGCGTGGCACGCTGCAAGTCGCGGCCGTCAAGGCTCCCGGCTTCGGTGATCGTCGCAAGGCGATGCTGCAGGACATCGCGATTCTGACCAACGGTCAGGTCATCAGCGAGGACCTCGGCCTCAAGCTCGAGAACGTGACCGAGAACGACCTTGGCCGCGCCAAGACCATCACCATCGACAAGGACAACACCGTTGTCGTCGACGGCGCTGGCAACGCGGAGGACATCAAGGCCCGCATCGCGCAGATCTCGGCTCAGATCGCTGAGACCAGCTCGGACTACGATCGCGAGAAGCTCGAAGAGCGTCGCGCCAAGCTGCACGGTGGTGTGGCGGTCATCAAGGTCGGCGCCGCGACCGAGACCGAGATGAAAGAGAAGAAGGCCCGCGTCGAGGACGCGCTGCACGCCACGCGCGCGGCCGTCGAAGAGGGCATCGTTCCCGGTGGTGGCGTTGCGCTGCTTCGCGCCCAGAACGTGCTCGAGGGTCTGGACCTCGGTTTCTCGGACGAGAACACCGGCATCAAGATCATCCGTCGCGCCGTCGAGGAGCCCCTCCGCCAGATCAGCGAGAACGCCGGTCAGGAGGGCTCGGTCGTGGTCCAGAAGGTCCGCGAGAGCAACGAAAAAGCGTATGGGTACAACGCGCGCACCGACGTCTACGAGAACCTCGTGGAGGCCGGCGTCATCGACCCGACCAAGGTTGTGCGCATCGCGCTGCAGAACGCGGCCAGCGTGGCCGGCCTGATGCTGACCACCGAGTGTGGTGTGGCTGACAAGCCGGAGCCCAAGGATGCCGGCGGTCCCCCGATGGGCGGCGGCGGCATGGGCGGCATGGGCGGCATGCCCGGCATGATGTAGGCCTTGCGCCTACGGGAGAGGGCGCCGTCTCACCGGCGGCGCGCCTTTTCTCATCCCTCCTCGCTCTTCTCTTCGCTCGCTTCCGCTTTCTCTTCTGCCTCTTTCTGCTTACTGGTCATCGCCTGGGCTTTCTCTTTGCCCTTGTTCATGGCGCCGTCCACCGCGGCGTTGAACTTCTTTGAGGCGGCGGCCTTGGCCTTGTACTCCACGCCCTTCATCTTGGATTTGGCAGTGATCGTGGCTCCGTCGATGCGGCCTCTGAGCAGCCGCGTGAAAAAATCGACGACCATTTCCCATGGACTCATCTGATTCATGGGCCGAATATTAGCACCGTCGCTCAGTACTTGGGCAAGTCGTTAAGCTACGGTAAACTCGACCGCACCATGCCAGCATTAGATGGAAAGATCGGAGAGATCCGAATTGGGCAACGTCTGCTTCAGGCCGAGAGCGCGCTGACCGAGCGTCAAGGTCACCCGGTCGCCGCACGCGAGATCTGCAAAGAGGTCCGCGAGACGTTTGGAGTGCCGCTGTCGCCCTCGACCTACAGCCTGCTTCGCTCCGATCGGCGGGCGCCGACCGTGCAGCAGCTTGTGGCGTTGTCGCGAGTCTTCGACGTGACGCCCGAGTTCCTGCTGGGCGAGCTTGGCGTAGAGGGCCGCGGCGGCGTCCAGTGGGCCCGCCGCATGCCGGCGCTCAGCCCCAACCGGACCCGCTTCGTCACCGCGCTCGAGCACCTGCTGAGCGGCGACCCGCTATCGAAGGAGGTTTGTGAAGCGGTAGGCGTGGACGCGGGCGACCTGGACGACAGCGACAACCGCGACCGCCTGGAGTGGGAGCTGGGACGCTTGGCGCAGTCCGGTGTCTTCCTGGGTGTGGCGGAGCTGATGGTCGGCGACGACGCGTTGGACACGGACCTGGGCGCACGCGTGGTGGACAAGCTGCGCAAGGATCCCGCGCTGCCGGAGTCCGCAAAGTCGCGCCTGAAGGTGACCGTAGTCAAAAACCCGGTCAACAAGGCCTACAAGTTTGGCGGCCACATGGGTCCGCTGATCACGGGCCGCTTCGGCCTGGAGGTGATCGCGCGCTTCCTCAAGCGCCACGCCCACGCCAGCCAGATGGGTCTGGCGGGCGGCTTCCACGTCGCGTCGCTGGTCCGCCAGGTGGGCTACGGCGACCTCACGTGGCCCGAACGCACATATCGCCTCTACCCGCTGGGCATCGAGCCATTCAACAAGCAGATCTCGCTGGCGGACGTCCTGGTCGGCGGCCTGGCCTACCGCCTCGGCGCCCTGCTCGGCCAGGAGCGCATCCAGGGCTACACCCTGCGCGCCTTCGGCTACCTGACGGACGACGGCGACGTCATGCTGCGCCAGCGCTCGATCACCACGGTATTGGACCAGCTCACCGAGATCGACATCGCGGTCATGGGCGTCGGCGACAGCCTCACCCCGGATGGCCCGCTGCAGCGCGTGCTGGCAACCCAGGGCTACAAGCTGGCCTCACCGGACGAAGCGATGGCGGACGTCTGCCTGAACCCGATCAACGAGACCGGCGCGCTGCTCCCGCTGAACAAACACAACCGCGTCGAGCAGCTGATCGGCGTTGACACCGAGCAGCTGCGCCGCATGTCCCAGATCGAAAAGAACAAGCTGGTGCTCCTTCTGGCATCGGGCCCGCGCAAGGCCCGCTCGGCCCGCGCCATCGTGCGCGGCGGCTTCGTCAACCACGTGCTGTGCGACGACGTCCTGGCCCGCGCGATCCTCGAGCTCTAACCCGGAGCCAAGACCAGCCGACACGCGGGTTAGAGCATCGAGCCCGGGAGGTTCGCCAGAATCGTCGGGTAGGCCTCGCACGGGGTCCAGCAGCCCGGGCAGCGGTCGGCTTCGACCTCGGCGCGGACGGCGCGCGTGCGCTCCAGAGCCCAGATTTCGGACAGCGAGTAATGGTGGTCACGCAGGCGGCCCACCGGCTCGTCCCAGATGTGGCACGGGTAGACCCGGCCCGTCGGATCGATGAAGCCGTGGCTTTTAAGGGACGAGCATTTGAGGGGCGAGCGGCCCGTGGCCAGATGCTCGGGGACGTGCTTCAGGTAGAGGCGCTCCAGGAGCTGGGTCGGGTGGCGGGCCAGGCCGCGGCGCTCGATGAAGCGCTCGATGACGGCGCGGAGGCGGTCGGGGTCGTTGCGCTCGATGCCGGTGTTGCCGAAGTAGTGGTCGCTTTCGTGCAGAAAGTTGACGTGCAGGTCGCGCCAGCCGAAGCCCGGGATCTCGTCGCGGATCGCCTGCTGGGTGGCGTCCAGCAGCTCCACGTTCCACGGCGAGAGGGTCATGCCGAAGTAGACCTCGACGCCCAGCGCGCGTATGCGGCGATAGCTGTCCATGGCGTGATCGAAGGCGCCCGGATCGCCGCGGAGGCGATCGTGGGTCTCGCGCGGGCCGTCCAGGCTGAGGCTGAGCACCAGGCGGCGCGGGCCGGCGCCCAGAATGGCTCGCGTGACCTGCTCCAGCACCTCGGGTCGGCGACCATTGCTCGGGTAGTGGAGCATGGCCAGGTGTGAGCACTCTTCGACGGCGGCGATGGCGATCTCGGCAAAGTCCGGGCGGCTGGTGACCTCCCCGCCGGTCAGGTCGATCCAGCTCAGGGTGTCCGAGGCGGCCCGCCACACGCGTCGCCACTCGGCGGCGTCCAGCTCATCGGTGCGACCGCGCCGCCAGATCCGGCAGTGGGTGCAGCGCTGATCGCAGACGTAGGTGACGGCGACGGTGAGCTTGAATGGGGCCCTGTGCGCGGTTATCGCGCGGCCGAGCATGACCGAATCGGTGAGCCAGCTCACTGCCGCCGCACCACAAAGCCGTCGCATTGCATCAGCTCGAGCACGCCGTCGCGGACCAGGGACATCGCCTCCGCTGGGGACTCCACGATGGGCTCGCCATGGCGGTTGAAGCTGGTGTTGATCAGCGCCGGCATCCCACAGGATTCGGCGCGCTCGAGCAGTCGGCTCATGCCGGGATCTACCTGCTTATCCACGATCTGGGTCCGTGCGGTGCCGTCCACGTGGACAGCAGCCGGGCAATGCTCGCGCAGGACGGCGTCTGCGTCCACCACCACCGTCATCGTCGGCGAGCCCGCGCCCGCACGGCGAATCGGGGCAAACGGCATGAACTCGTCGCGCTGCAGTCGAGCGTTCAAGGTGTCGGCCAGGTCCAGCCGATCGGCGCGCAGCAAGATGGAGCGGTGCCCCAGAGCGCGCGGTCCATACTCCGACCGCCCGACAAAGCGGCCGCACAGTGCGCCGTCTTCGATAGAGCGCAGCAGCGTGTCCTCGGGATACTCGTCCCGGGTCAGGCTCAGGCCCGCCGCCGCGGCGGCCGTCTCGATGTCCGCCGTCGTGTAGCGCGGCCCATAGAAGGGCAGTCCAAAGTCAAAACCGCCGCACACCGCCGCCGCCGCCCCCACCGGCAGGCCGCCGTCGCCCATGTGAGGGAAGACGCTCAGCGCGTCGAAGCGCTCCGCCAGCCGGCCGTTCAGGGAGACGTTGGCGAACAGGCCGCCTGAGACCGCCAGCGACGTCCGGCCTCTGTGCCGCACGTCGATCCAACCCGTGATGACCTCCTCCACCCGGTGCTGCAGCGCCGCCGCCACGTCCTCGCGACGGTGCCTCAACAGCTCCTCGCGACCGAGGCGCCCGCCCAGCTTCGGGTCACAGCAGCCGTAGCCGATGACCTGGCGAAACCAGTCGCGCAGCACCGACGGGTCGCCGGACGCGGCAAGGCCCATCACCTTGCCTTCGTCGCCTTCAGAGAATCCGAGCACCGTTGTGACCGCGCCGTACACGAGCGCGACGCTGTGTTGCGGACTGGCAAAGTCCTCACGCGACGGACCAAACGCGTCAACCGTGCCCGCCAGGCCGTCGCCGTAGCCGTCCATGGTGACCAGCATCGCGTCGTCGGCGGGCGCTACCAGGCGGGCAGTCCACGCGTGCGCGTCGTGATGCGGCACCCAGGTAATCGGCGCCCGTACGCCGAGTCGTCGAAGGCGGGCCGCCAACACGCCGTGGCTGCCCAGGGACTCCAGCTCGCGCAAGCCCGGGATCCGAGAGATCCCCGTCTCCAGCGTGCGCATCAGCGTGGAGGAGAGGCTCAATACGTCGCGGGCGGGGTCCGAGGCGCGATACAACGCGTCGCCGGCCCTCTGCACCAGACGTCCAAACCGCCCGGGCACGGCGACGACGTCGACCTCGGCCGGGTCCAGGTTGCATTCACTCCAGCATCTGGCCAGCGACAGGTATGGGAAGCCCGACGCCCGCTTCTTGCGCGACAGGCGCTCCTCGCTCAGCGCCAACTCCAGGACTCCGTCGCGGACCAATGCGATGCCCGCGTCGTGTCCGTCCCAGAGGCCCAGGACGGTCTGAGCCATCAGATCAACTGCTCCCGCTCCAGCGCCGACGGCGGGAACTCGGCCCAGCGGAGGGCCTGCAGGGTAAAGACGGCCACCCAGCTGTTGAGATCGGCGCTGCCCGCCGTGTACGCAATGCCACCGCTGGGCGCCTGCAGCGCGGCGAGGCGAGCCAGGCCCAGCCGGATGTTCTCGGCATAACGCGACGCGTCCTGGACAGCCCAGATCCGGACGGCTTGAGCCACCACGTCCGCCGGGTTGCGCTGCTCCTGTTGATGCTCTCCAGCCCAGGCCGGCAAGGCGCCGTCGGGCAGCTGAATCTCGGCCAGCCAGTCCGCACCGGCGCCCACCGGGCCCGGGTGCAACGACAGGCGGATCAGCCCCTCCAGCGCGTAGCAGTGGCTGTGCACATAGGTCGCGCCGCTGTCAGGGTGAATGTGAAAGCGCCGCCCGTCGAAGCACAGCGCGGTCAATTGATGCGCCAGCTCCTCGGCCAATGCACGACGGCCAAACCCCGCCAGCATCGACAGCGCCTTGATCTGATGTGCACCATAGGACTGTGACCACCACCCGGGCCGAGTCACGCGATCCACGACGCGATGCGTGCCCAGCATGTCGGCCAGGCGCGACGCGACCGGCTCGGGCTCGGACAGCAGTGGAAGCGCCAGCGCCGTATCGAAGACAAACCCGATGGCGTCTCTCCCCAGCAGCCCCCACCGGCGGACCCGTGCATCCACAACCGCGCGGAGCTCAGCGGCGCGGTCCGTGTGCCCCATCCACTCGTGCAGACGCGCGACCAGCACCGTCGCCTCGTCGTACGGATAGCCGGGGTTCTCATCGTTCAGCCAGGACAGCACGCGACCGTCCGCCGAGCGCATGGCGGGCGCGCAAATCCATCCTCTCAAGGCGGTCTCATCGGGGGCGGCCACGGCCGGCAGCATGCCTCAGGTGGTTGACGGCGTACAAGTTCCATTTGATCTCGACGCCTTGAATCGCGACAATGTCCGGTGGAGAGGTGTGAAGGGATGAGTACACAGGCGCAAGACGATGTCCTGCTGTCCACTCAGCCGACCAGTGGTCGGATGGGTAGCGGCGCCGGTTTTCCGGACGTGCATGAACGCGAAATAACACTGATGTTCAGCGGCGGAATCGACTCCACCGCGACGGCGATCATGCTGGCCGAGATGTATGACCGGGTGCACCTGGTCACGTACAAGAACGGCTACGGGCACTACTATCACGACCGCACGCACAAGCGCGTGACGGAGCTGAACGAGAAGCTGGGCAACCGCTTCACCTACACGCTCATCTCCACCAAGGACTACTTCGACCAGATCCTCGTGAACTCGGTCCTCAAGGACTACAAGAGCTACAAATCAGGGTTCATCTGGTTCATGGGCTGCAAGATGGCGATGCACATGCGCAGCGCGATCTACTGCCTGGAGAACGGCGTCCGGTACATGACGGACGGGTCCAACGTCGACACCGACGAGATGGTCGAGCAGATGCTGGTCTCGCTGACGATGATCGACCACTTCTACGACAGCCTCACCGTGGACTTCGGAACGCCGGTCTACGACATCCAGCGAGCCGAGAGCAAAGAGCTGATCCGCAAGTGGGACCTGAACATGGGCTACGAGGTGATGGACCGCCACCTGTGCATCCAGCCGACGTGCCTGGCGGGCGAGCTCTATTACATGCCGTACCTGCTGTTCAACAAGAAGGTGAAGCACGACGAGCACGAGGTCACGCGATTCATCGATGAGAAAGCGGCGATCTGTAATAAGATCGTCGAAGAGTACTTCGCCAAGAAGGGCGTGAAGCTGTCCGAGCTTCTGGCCCACCGCCGAGAGCAGTTCGCGAAAGCCGACGCTGCTGCCGACAACAAACCTCTGGCCGCGGCCAGCTAAGGGAGAGACACGATGGCTAATTGTTGTGGCGGAAAGAACGCGGGCAAGCCGATCACCTGGAAGCGCTATCTGGCGGGCCTCACGGTCTTTGTCGGGTACCACGGCGCCATGCGCGTCGCGCTGTCAGGCGCCAGCGTGGCGATCCCATCACTGCGCAAGGTGCGTGACTTCCATCGGACGGTCTTCGAGACCGAGCTGAAAGAGGTCCTGCAGCTGGAGGACATCAACGTCAACGGCCGGCTGGGGGAGACGCGCGAAGACGTGTGCGCGGTCGACTTCACCGATGACGTGAGGACCGTGGAGATCGCCGACGGCGAGATCACCCTGGCGGTGCCGACCCTACACGCCGTCCCAGAGCCTGTTCAGGCCGCCGGCTAAGGGGCCCAGGGCCTCTTCTGAACCTCATCCCCTGAAAACACACCGGACTCTCCCGGGGCCAGCACGCAAGGCTGCACCGGCAGGCCGGACTGCGCCAACTGGCGAATGAAGTGCCGGTTGCGCCCCGGGTGCCAGCTGGCAGGAGGCACGGGCAGCCACTCGCCGCCCTCGTGAATAGGGATCGCCCAACGCGGGCGCAGGTAGTTGCATGCGCGCACGGCGTCGTGCGGGGCAATGGTGGTGCGGTGGCAAAAGATCAAAGTGCCGCCGATCGGCTGTATGGCCAGGGCGATGCGGGCGAAGCGCTCCGATATCTGCCGGTAGGCGGCGCTCCACTTCGCGTCGCCGCCGAAGAACACGCGCCAGGGTCCGGCGTCCACCATGAAGTTGACCTCGGGCGGCGGCGGTCCGGTGTGCTCGGCCGGGGTCGCCGTGATGTCGAACGGCCCGATCCGGGTGTGCTCCCATGGCGCCAGGTCATGGACTTTCACATTCAGCTCGCGACAGTGCGCCGCGGTGCCGACCGTGCCGACGATGTCGAGGTCGCGGTGAACCAGCTTTTTGACCGCCCCCTTGTCGAAGTGGTCGCGGTGCAGATGGCTGGCCACGATGGCGTCCAGTTGCGGTAGGTCGTCGAGCGCGATCCCCGGCTTACGAAACACGGGCAGCCCGCGCATGCTCATCTGGAACCACGGATCGGTCAGAATGGTGGCGCCCTCGTACTCGATAAGCACCGACGACGTGCGCAGAAACGTGATGCTCAGAGGCGCAGCGGTCATCGCCGAGTCCCGTAGATGTAGCCCCAGATCTCGAGCACCACCAACTCGCGCTTGCCCACCTCGTCTTTCATCTCAGCCCACTCGCGGCCAAAGTCCCACTGCAACGGCAGATACAGGGCCGGCCAGGGCAATCCCGCGCTCAACTTGGCCCGCTCCTTTTCGATCTCGGCCTCGCTCTCGAAGCTCTGGAAGTAGACCCAGTCGTTGCGCTCGGTCTCGTCCAACCCGTGCTGTGCCGCGGGGTTCTTCTCGATGTCGGCGTTGGGGAAGCGCACGTACCACCGCATGTCCTGAGGCGCGTGCACCATGCCCAGCAGCTTGACTGTGATGAACGTCGCCACGACCAGCGCACCAGCGACGGCAAACGCGCGCTTGCGGTCGGGGGCTGAACGCATGCCGGCGACTCCGGCGGCAACAAACAGCCCGATGGGCGGCCACGCCAGCAGCATGAAGGTCATCTTGACCTCCTCCCAGTTCTCCTGGGGCCCGAACAGGATGTACACCGGCGCCATCATGATCACGCAGAAGAGCAGCACGTCGCGCCGCACCCGCCACAGGTGCCCGACGCCGTACAATGCGACCGCGACGATGAGCAGGCCCAGCGCGCGGATGGTGACCAGCGGGAACAGCAGATAGGTCGGGTACCCGAAGTGAGGCGTGCGCACCAGATCGGTGTGCAGCGGCCAGTTGAACAACCCGTTGAACTCAAAGGCGATGCCGAAGAAGCTGTGGGCAAACTCCGGCCGAAAGCCCTGGAAGTGAGCGTACTGGCTGGGGTGCATGAGCGGGTGCCCGAAGGCGTACCACTTCCAATACAGAATCGGCGACAGCGCCACGACCGTGAGCGTGCCGATGACAAACAGGCGACCGAAGCGCTGCACAAAGCTGCGCTGACCATCGGGCTTGAGCATCCAGTACATGATCGCCGGCACAAAGCACACCGCCTCGTTGCGGATGCCGGCCAGCACGCCGAAGATGAGCCCGGTCGCCACCAGCTTGATGTCCTTGCGGAACAACATGAGCATCAGGAGCAGGATCAGCGGCAGCGAAAACGCGTTGGCGTTCAGCCGATCCACGTTGAGCATGTACGGGTTCCAGGCCAGCGCCACCCCGCCCAACAACCCGCCCAGATCGTTGCCCGGCGCG
>CAZJHX010000046.1:0-48620 GCA_964545715.1 uncultured Myxococcales bacterium | reverse complement strand
CGACCTCGCGCACCAGCAGGACCGTCAACGGAATTATGAGCATCAGCGCAAACGCAAAGAGCACACGGAAGCCGAATTGACCGAATATCGCGTACGGCACGGACGCCGTGATCCCGCCACCGAGGCGCTGGTCCTTGGTGATGATGCCGAAGTCGTCCTTGTCGACCAGGTCATCGGGCAGAACGCCCTTCAGCTGCGGATTGAAGGCAGGCTTGTCGTCCTTGAGTACAAACTGCACGGGCACCTTGTTCATAAACATGGCCGGCGCCGTGATGTACGTGTCCCAGTAGCCCTTGGCGGGCCCGTCAAACCGCAGCAGCGCAAAGATGAAGGTGACGGCACAGACCGCCAGCAGCAGTGCGTTGAAGCGCCCTGTTTGGCTGGAAGCGCTCGTCCTACAGATCCTCAAGCAGGTGGGCCACAATTCGGTCGGCGGCATGGCCGTCCCCGAAGACCTCGCTCGGCACCGACATGCGGGCGCGCAATGCGTCGTCGTCCAGCACGCGCTGGATGCGATTGGCGACCTCGTCCGCGGTGGTGCCGATGACCAGCGCGTTGCCCGCAGAGACCGCCTCCATTCGCTCGGTCAGGCGGCGGACGACCAGCACAGGTGTACCCAGCGCCGTCGCCTCTTCCTGCAGCCCGCCTGAATCCGTGACGACCAGCGTGCTCTGCCGGACCAGCCCGAGCGACTCCGTGTAGTCCAGCGGCTCGGTCAGGTGGACCCGCTCCAGATGACCCAGCGCGCGTCGCGTCGGCTCCAGCACGCACGGGTTGGGGTGCATGCTGACGACCACGTCCAGGTCGGGGTTGGCGCACACGATGGCCGCGATGGCCGGCAGAATGTCCTCTTCCAGCCGGGCGTGGTTCTCGCGCCGATGCACCGTGACAAACAGGCGACGCCCACGCGGAGACGGCAGCTCGGACGGTGGGGCAACCCGGTGCTCGACCAGGCGCATGGCGTCGATGACGGTGTTGCCCACCAGCAGCGTGTCCCGCGCCGGGATCCCCTCGTCCATCAAGTTGCGGCGGGCGCTCTCGGTCGGGCAGAAGTGAATGTCCGAGCACGCGCTTATCCAGCGGCGGTGCACCTCTTCAGGGTACGGGTGCCCGATGTCCCAGGTGCGGAGCCCGGCCTCGATGTGGGCGACGGGGATCTGCGCATAAAACGCGCACATGGCAGCGGAGAACGACGTCAGCGTGTCGCCCTGCACCAGCACGCGATCGAAGTGCTCGTCGTGATACACGCCGGTCAGGCTGGTGACCATGCGGGCGTGAGCGTGCGCCAGGGCCTGCCCGTCGCGCATCAGGTCGAAGTCATAGTCGGCCTTGCAGTCGAACAGGCGCAGCACCTGAGCCAAAAGCTCGCGCTGCTGGCCTGTGCTGATGGTGCGCACGACGACCGAGCCGTCCTCGACGTGCGACTGCAGCGCCGCCAGGACGGGGTAGAGCTTGATCACTTCGGGCCGTGTGCCGAACACGACGCCGATCCGGTAGGGGCGCGTCATTGGTTGAACCGGCGCGATCATAACAAACGCTCACGGACGATCGTAGCCAGGATGCGGAGCCCGTTGCGGATACGCCGAAAGTCCGTCCGCCCTGCCGCGCGCTGATAACGCGTGACCGGCACCTCGATCACCCGGTGACCGCCGCGCAGCACCTTGGCCAGCATCTCTGTCTCGATTTCGTACTCCGTACTGCGCAGGGGCAGCGCGCGGGCGACATCACCGCGGATCACGCGAAAGCCGGCCTGGCTGTCGGTGATGCGGGCCAGAAACAGCGCGTCCAGCACGCCGGTCATAAACACGTTGCCAAACCAGTTCGGCACGCTGATCGCGCCGCTACGCATGTCGCCCAGAAAGCGTGAGCCGTTCACGAGGACGGCGTCGCCGCGCGCTTCGGCAAGCAGCAGCGGGATCTCCTCGGGGTCGTCCTGGCCGTCCGCGTCGATAAACACCAGCCAGTCGCCGGTGGACTCCGCGATACCGGCACGCAGCGCCTCGCCCTTGCCGCGATTGGGCCACAGCTTGACCACGCGCGCCGCCGCCCCCTCGGCCTCCGCGGCCGTTGCGTCTGTCGAGCCGTCGTCGACGACGATCACCTCGCACAAGTCGGCGCCGATGGCCTCGCGCGCCCGCCCGACCACGTCCGAGATCGTATCCGCCTCGTCGTGCGCGGCGATCACCAGGCTGACGCGCTTGGTGCGCTCAGGAGCTGCTGCGGTAGTCATCGATCGCGACTCGTAAGGCGGTTGGGCTGATCATGGAGCACTGCACTTTCGGCGGCGGCATCCCCTCGAGCGCGTCGATGATGTCGGCCTTGTCCAAGGCGTACGCCTTGTCGACTGTGGCGCCCATCGCGAGCTCGGTGGTCATGCTGGCCGCCGCGATGCACGCGACGCACCCCTGCGACTTGAAGCTGATATCGGCGACAACCCCGTCCTCCACCTTGATAAAGATGTGGACGACGTCAGAGCACGCCTTGTTGATCGCACGACCCTGACCGTTGGCGTCGGCCATGGCGCGCATGTTTCGAGGACTGCGGAAGTGGTCGATGACCCGCCGCGAGTACACCCCTTTCATATTGCTGTGTCCTACTACTTCTCCGCGGGGAAGCTTGCCGACCGATACCGCACGGTGTCAACATGACGCGCGTGACCGGATCCCTAGCACTGGACACCCTTGTCTTTCTGTATGCCGTCGCCGCGCCTGGTATTGCCCTGGCGTGGGTCGCGCTGGAGGACCGTGATCCGGTCGTGCTCGGTGCCGCGGGACTGGCCATCGGCATCTTCGCGCTGCCGGTTTTGGACTTCACGCTGGCCGTCATGCTGCGCACGCATATCAGCCCCACGCTGCTTCTGAGCGTCGCAACCTTGATCCTCGGCGCCGTGGGCGGCCGTGAGCTGTGGCTGAAAAGGCGCCGTGCAGACGCTTCCTAAGTCAGAAGTTCAGAGCGCTCGGCACTGGCTGATCAGCCTGCACGAGGACTCCAACGCCAACGCCACGCTGTTTCGCGACGGGCTGCCCGTCTTCAACGTGTGCGAGGGCCGGCTCAGCCGCATCAAGTATCAGGCGGGCTTTCCCAAGCTGGCGATTCAGGCGTGTCTCGACTTTGCCGGACTCGACATCTCGGACATCGACGTCATCCAGCCGGCCAACCGCCACCACTTTCTGCCGCGCGTAACCGGCAACCTGCTGCCGGAGGCCGAGCACGATTATTTCGGCGCCATGCACAAGGCGTGGCTGTACTTTCAGCACGCCATGTCCAAGGGACGGGCGGTCGCCTGGGGGACGCACGCCGTCTCCAAGATGATGCTCAAGCGCAAGTTCCCCAAGATGGGCGACCTGGTCGACCACCATACTGCGCACGGCTATTCGGCGTTTCTGACCAGCGGCTTCGACGAGTGCCTGGCGATCACCTCGGACAACATGGGTGATGGCTTCTCGTCCAAGGTCTTTGTGTGTCGCAACGGGCGCTGCGAGTACCAATACGGCTCGTCGGCTCGGCACTCGCCCGGGCAGTTCTATGGCGAGATCGCCCAGCTGCTGGGCTTTCACAACCTGAACGCGGGCAAGGTCACCGGCCTGGCAGCGCACGGGCGTCCCGACAAAGCCTATCCGCTGATGGAGAAGCTGTTCTCGCTGAACAAGGAGCGCACGGGCTTCGTCACGCCGGACCTGATGTGGCGGTCCAAACAACGCGGCGTCTACGGCGAGCTGGCGGGGATGGCGCCCGAAGATGTGGCTGCGGCCGCCCAAAAGCGGCTTGAAGATGTCATGGTCGACTACGTGCAACACGCGGTGCGCGCGCTGGGCCTGCGCGACGTCGTACTGGCGGGCGGCACATTTGCAAACGTCGTCGTCAACCAGAAGATCCTGCACCTGCCCGAGGTGCGGCGCATCTACATCCACCCGGCGATGACCGATCAGGGCATCAGCATGGGCGCCGGCCTGGCGTGGCTCGCTGAAAACGATATGGCGGTCAACCAGCCGCTGGACTCGGTCTACCTGGGCCCCGGCTACACCGAAGAAGAGATGGGCACCGCGCTGGAGGAGTCCGGCCTGCGCTACGAGCGGCCCGACGACATGGCCGACACCGCAGCGCGCGCCCTGCTCGACAAGAACGTGGTGGCTCGCTACGCCGGGCGCCTGGAGTACGGGCCGCGCGCCCTGGGCAACCGCACGATCATGTATCGAACGGCAGACCGCACGGTCAACGACTGGCTCAACGCCAAGCTCAACCGCACGGAGTTCATGCCCTTCGCGCCGGTCACCACCGCCGAGCACGCGGCCGACTGCTACAAGGGCATGGAGGGCGGCGAGCTTGCGGCACGCTACATGACGATCACGTTTGAGGTCACCGACGCGATGGCCGGCCGCTCACCCGGCGTGGTGCATCTGGACAACACGGCCCGCCCGCAGGTCATCCACGAAGAGAACAATGCCGACTACTACAACATCGTGCGCCGTCACCAGGAGCTGTGCGGCGTGCCGTCGGTGATCAACACGTCGTTCAACATGCACGGCGAGCCGATCGTGTGCAGCCCGGACGACGCCATTCGCGCCTTCAAGGCGAGCGGCCTGCATCGGATGATCGTCGGCCCCTTCTGGGTCTTTCAGGACTAGAGACGCCGCGCGAGGCCGGCGATCATGTCGTCGACCTCATCCTGGGTCAGATCGCGGTACTGGTCGGGCAAAAACAGCGTGTCGGTGCACTCTTTCACGGCCACGAGATCCATGTACTTCAGCTTGGCGGTGTGCGCCATCGGGCGGAAGTCCTTCACCACACCCTTAAGCACCTCTTTGAACGACTTGGCGCCCTTTTTGGGCTGCAGATCGAAGACCCGGCGCGCCCGGACCAGAATGGCCTCCATCTCGTTGCCGCCCAGGCCCTCGGTCGGGGGCAGCTTGGGCAGGCTGCGCGTCGGCACGCCGGTTTTGCGCGCCATCGCCTTGAACAGGGCCGCGCGCTCGTCGTCGTTTTGTGGTGGGAACAGCGGAATGTGGACGTCCAGCCGGCCCGGGCGCTTGAGATCCACCTCGACCAGATCCGGGCGCGACGTAGCGAAGATCCAGATGATCTTGCCGCGATTGCGGGTGTCGGACATCAGCTTGGCCAGCATGGCGTAGACGCGACCGCTCAAGCCGGAGTCGGTGCCGCCGCTGTCGCGCTTGCCGGTCGCCTGATCCGCCTCGTCAACGAAGACCATCACCTGCCCCAGCGCGTGCAGGATCTCGAAGATCTTCTCCAGGTTGCCCTCGGTGGAGCCCTGCCACTTGTCGCGGAAGTTCTTGAAGACCACGCACGGGATGCCGATCTCGCCGGCCCAACACGTTGTGAGCCAGGTCTTGCCCGTGCCGATGCGGCCGCAGAACAGGTAGCCCATCGGGATAGACCGCAGCATGCCCCTCTTGAGCAGCTCCGTGTCCTCCCGCAGCCACTTACGGGCCTCTGTGTGACCCGCCACGTCATCGAGGGTGGTGTCGCTCTCGATGAAGTCCAGCAGTCCGCGGCACTCCTTCTCGATGAGCTCTCGGCGCTTGATGGCCAGATACTCCGCGTCGATGTTGATGCCGTTGCGCGCCGCAAACATCAGTGCGTTGCGCAGATTGACCCGAGACAATCCGACCAGCCGTTGGGCGATGACGTCGGCGCCCATCTTCATGTGCTTCTTCAGCTTGGGATCGCGCGCCTCCAACAGCTCCACAAAGGCGTGCAGCTCCTCAGCGGCCGGCAGCTTCACGTGCAGCTTGGCAGAGTATGGATTGGACGAGATCGAGCTGTGCACGTCGGACAGATTCTCAGTCAGCAGGATGGTCAGCGCGTTGGCTTCCGCAACTGCCGGATCGTTGGCCCAGTCCAGCAGCCGGATCACGGACTTTCCGTACGTGCCCGAGACCTGCAGGCTGTCGCCGCGCGGCGCGATGAACTGCACGTAGTCGATCAAGATGGCCAGCCGCAGCGGCTTGCGCACCAACTTGTTGTCCACGATGGCGCTATGCTGCGTGCACCAATCGACCAGACGATCGAGCACGAACATGGCCACCGCAGGCTGCCGCGGGATGGACGCCGGGCTCTTGGCGTAGGCCGTCTGGTTGAACTCGTCGTAGCTCTTGAGAAAGCGGTGCACCTCTTTGATGCCCTTCGAGATGCGGATGCCCGTGGCGCGGTCGTAACGGACCACCACGTCGAAGGGCTGCAGCATCACATCCTCGAGGAACTGCTTGAGCCCCATGAGCTTGGTCTTGCCGTCAGCCCCGGTGAACGGCACCAGGTCGAAGATGGCCCCATGGATCAGAAACTGGGTGACCGCGCCGGATCGGAAGACCTTGCGCATCTCGTCCGCCCACTCGGGAAGCGCGATGCCCTTCGCGGCCGCCTTTTTTGCCATTTGAACTACTCGCTGTCAGGAGGGATCTACTCAGTGCGGAACCACTAGGAACTAGGACTCGACGGACTCCGCAGGCGCGGCCTCGATCGGGCCCAGATCGGGCGTCTCGGGAGCGGCTGCCGGTGCCGCGGGGGCCGCCACCGGACCCTCCAGGCCCATCTGGTTGGCGAACTCGGCCAGCGCCTGCGCCTCCATGGCGCCCTGCTCCGCCTCCGTCATGCTCCACTGGCTGTTGTCCATCGTCTCGCTGGCCACGCGAACTTTGCCGCCCGCGTCCGCGATGCGCTCGTCCAGGCTCCCCTCCAACGCCGCCAGGCCGGTGCCGTCCGGGTTGAAGGTGATGTCGCTGGCCATCTCCGTAAGCTTGGCCTGCGCCTCGGCCATCTCGGCCTTGGAGATCTTGCTTTTGACGGCGTCGATCCGGCCGCGGGCCTCTTTGATGTACGTGTCACGCTGGCGAACGAGGTTCTTGTACAGCTCCTCGGCGCTCTTCTGCTGGTTCTGGTTCTCAGCCAGCTCGCGCTTGGTGTCTTTCAGCGTCAGCGCCATCTGGCCGGCCTTGGTCATGTTCTTGGCCGCGTACGCCGCGGAGGCGCGCGCCGTGATCATCTCGACCTTCTTCTCTTCCTGGGCGATCTGCGCCTTCAAGCGCTCGATCATGCCGGCCTGCTTGGCCAGGTTTTCGTTGAACTGCGCCGTGGCCTTGTGGAAGTCCGCAATCTCCGCCTCCAGA
Source organism: uncultured Myxococcales bacterium (assembly GCA_964545715.1). Taxonomy (GTDB): domain Bacteria; phylum Myxococcota_A; class UBA9042; genus CAZJHX01. The sequence continues at coordinate 41,496 of CAZJHX010000046.1, read as the reverse complement.
ATCGCGCGGGGATTAGCCTCCTCCGCCTTACCGATCAAGGAGAACCACCAGCCTTTAATAATGCGCCAAAGACGACCCATAATACCCCCCCTCTGAGGTTCCTAAGTCTGCGCGACTATAGCAGACGTCCGTACAAATGAAACCGCGTCCCGCACGCCCGGACGCGCGTGTGGTAGAACCCCGCCATGCGCCGATTGTATTGCATGTTTCTGTTGTTCGCGGTCGCGGCCCTTCCCTCATCAGCGCCGGCCCGGGAGGGCGCTGCTCCGATCGAGGCGGCCGCCAAATGCAACGTGCTGAAGCCCGACCAATGCCCCGCGCTGAAACAGCTGCTGGACGGTGGACCGAAGAGCTTTGCCACCGTGCTGGCGGGGCTCCGCGCCGCGGACCAGCTCACACGCTACACTGCGTCCAAGATCGCCGGCAATGACGTTCTGGGGCCCGCGGCTGTTCGCACCGCCAAACTGCTGGCGGCGCTCCCGGACACACCGGGGCCGATCCGTGGCGAGACCCTCCAGGCGCTTGGCCGCATAGGACACGCAGACGCCGCCGCGACCCTGCGCAAGGTGGTCGCCGACGCCGCGGACGACCCGAGAAACCGGATCTACGCCGCCAACGCCCTGGGCGGGTACAAGACCCCGGCGACAGTGCAGGCGCTGATCGCGACGCTGCTCGACAAGGTGCCGCGTGTGCAGCTGGCCGCCGCCGCCAACCTCGGCCGGCTGGACGACAAGAGCGCCGTCCCCGCGCTGATCAATCGCGCGCAGTCCGAGCTGACCGCCGGCTTCGTCCGCGAGGCCTGCGCCGTCTCGTTAGGGCGCCTCAAGGACCCGCGGGCGCTGGCGTCGCTGGTCGTGCTGATGGCCAACGAGCACGCCACTGTCCGAAGCGCAGCCATCCGCGCCCTGGCAGCGCTGCGCGACAAGACCACCGTGCCCATGCTGTTGGGCGCTATGGGCGACCGCGATGCCGAGGCCGCGATCGTCGACGCGCTGGGCGCTATCGGCGACACGCGCGGCATCGACGGGTTGATCGCCGTGGCCGGACGCAAAGACGCCCCCAAAGAGCTGCGCAAGCGTGCGCTGTGGGGACTGGGCTCGCTGGCTCAGAAGGAAGGCGTCGCGGGCGTCGCCGCCCTGATGACGGGTGACAACAACGAGATCGCCGCAGCCGCCGCAGAGACACTTGGCCGCATCGGCCACAGCACGGCGACCGCGCCGCTGATGGCGGCCATCGACACCAAGGACGAGCAGCTGCTCAAGTCGATCACATGGGCGTTGCAGAAGATCACCGGCAAGGCGCACACCACGCCCGCGGACTGGAAAGCCTGGCACGCGACGCGCTCTTCAGCGCCGTAAGAAGGGCGTAGAGCTTAGCTGTCGGACGCCGGAGGAGGCGTCTCTTCCGACACGGGGCGGCTCTTGGCTGCGGAGGCCTTGGCCCGCGCTCGTGCTGCAGCCGCGGCCGCTCGTGCCGCAGCTTTGGCGCGGTCGGCCTTCTCGGAGCTCTCCGCATTGTCGCCGCCCGTCTTTGGGGCCAGCGCGGCCGAGGCCGCCACAGTCGGCGCCGACTTGGAATCAGCGGCCGGTTTAGGCGCCGCAGCCGCCTTCGGCTTGGGAGCCGCCGCCTTTGCAGGCTCAGGGGCCGGCTTGGCAGCGGCCGGCTCGGCTTTCGGAGTGCCGGGCGCGGGCGCCGCCTTGGGCTTGGGTGCCTTCTTAGGCTCCGCAGCCGGTTTGGGCTCGGCCGCCGCCTTAGGCTCGGGTGCCGCCTTAGGCTCGGGTGCCGCCTTTGGCTCGGCAGCCGCTTTGGGCTTTGCCGCCGCCTTAGGCGCGGCAGCCGCCTTAGGCTCAGGTGCCGCCCTGGGCTCGGGTGCGGGCTTCGGCTCAGCAGCTGCCTTCGGCTCAGGCGCGGCCTTGGGCTCAGCAGCCGCCTTGGGCTCAGCAGCCGCCTTGGGCGCAGCAGCCGCCTTAGGCTCGGGTTTGGCCGCAGCCGGGGCCGCCGCGCCGTCCGCCGCCGCATCCTTCGATCCACCGGCGTCAGCCCCATCACTTTCTGAGCGCCGGCCGCCGCGACGGCGACGACGACGCGTTCCGTCGTTGTCCTTCGGCGCCTTCTCAGCAGCTGCGCCCGTCTCAGTGGCGTCGTTCGCCTCCTGCGGCGCCTTAGCCTCTGCGTCGCCGCCCTGACCGCTGCGGCCTCGCCGCCGGCGACCACCACGACGTCCGCGCCGCCGCGATCCGCCCTCCTCTTCGCCGTCGTCCGCACTCTGCGCGGCACCGGCATCGGCCGCGTCACGTCCGCCTCTGTCATCGCGCCGACCGCGACCCCGACGACGCCGGCTGCGCCGCCCCTCACGATCGTCTCGCTCCTCCGCCTGTCCACCGCCTGCCTTCGCCGCCCTGGCATCGGCCTCGGCCTCGACGTCCTCCGGGCCGGGCTCCGGAGTCGGGATCGGGTCTGTCAGCTTCGCAGGCGAGTCGTCCTCGGACAGCACCTCCGCCTGCGCGTCTTCGATGCCGAAGATGCGCTTCATCCAGGCGATAAAGCCCTGCTTCTTCCGCTCCGCGATCACCGGCTCCTCGGCCGGCTTCTCCTCGACGGGCTCCGGCTCAGCGGCCGCGGCCTCCTGCTTCTTGGCGGCAGGCTCGTCACCCCCCCGATCGCGCCGGCGCCGGCGGCGGCGGGACTTGCGCGGCTTGTCGTCTTCGCTGAAGTCCGGCTCCTGCGGGCTGAACTCGAAGTCCTCGCCCAGCTCCTGCTCGGCCTTCAGCGTCGCGCTCCGCTCCGCGACCGCGCGATAGATCGCCGTGTGGTCCAGCTCCAGCGCCTCAAACCCGTCCTCGGGTCGCGGCAGTGGGCTCTGATCCTTGCGCACGACCTCGTTTCGGACCAGGTCCAGCAGCTGGTACAGCCGCTGCGGCGCCGATCGGCCGCCCTTGATCAGCACGATGTCCAGCGCGACCAGGTTCGCCGGCATGTCCTTGTGCGCGACCACCTCCACGATGCTGCCCAGCTTGGCCTCCAGCTCCGTCATCTCCTTGCGGCGACGGTTCAGCAGCAAGTTGGCAATGGACACCGGCGTGGTCGCCCGGATGTACTTCACGTTGCCACGCAGGCACGCCTCTTCGATGCGCCGCAGCAGCGACAGGGCCGCCGACGCCGGCGCACGATGCCGCCCCGTGCCGTCACAGACCGCACAGCGGCGCGTGATCGACCCCGTCAGGCTCTTGCGCAGCCGCTGCCGGCTCAACTCCATGAGGCCAAACGCGCTGATCCGACCGAACTTGATCTTGGCTTTGTCGTGCGCAAATGCCTGACGCAGCCGCTGCTCCACGGCGCGGTTGTTCTTGCGCTCCCGCATATCGATGAAGTCGGCGACCAGCAGACCGCCCAGGTCACGGATCTTCACCTGGCGCGCGATCTCGTCGGCCGCATCCAGGTTGGTCTTGAGCGCCGTCTCCTCGATGTCCTCGCCCTTCACGCGGCCACTGTTGACGTCGATAGCGACCAGCGCCTCGGTCTGGTCCAGCACGATGGACCCGCCATTGGGCAGCTCGACCTCACGTGCGAAGACGCTCTCGATCTGGTCCTCGACGCCAAACTTGATGAACATCGGCGCGTCGCCCTCGTACAGGCGCAGGCGCTCCTTGGACGCGGGCATCAGCACGCCCATGAACTCGCTGATCTCCTTCAGCACGCTGCGGTTGTCACACCACACCTCGTCCACGTCGTCGCTGAAGTAGTCGCGAATGAACCGCACGGCGTGGCTGCGATCCTTGTAGATCAGCCCCGCCCGACGGCGCTTGCCGAACTTCTGCTCGATGGTGTCGTAGAGCTTGCTCAGGTAGAGCAGGTCCTTCTTGAGCTCCAGCGGCCGCTGCTGCTGGCCCGCCGTACGGATGATGACGCCAAAGCCGCTCGGCACGCCGATCGCGTCGATGGTCTCCTTGAGCCGGCGTCGCTCGGTGTCGCTCAGGCGGCGACTGATCCCGTGCTTCTCGCTCTCCGGCATCAGCACCAGATACCGGCCGGGCAGCGACACATAGGTCGTCAGCGTCGCGCCTTTGGTGCCGATCTCGTCTTTGACGACCTGCACCATCAGCTCCTGCTTTTCTTTCAGCAGCTTGCCGATATCCGGGCGCTTCTCGGTGACCCCTTTGGGCCACAACCGGGGGTGGATTTCGCTGAGTGGCAGGAAGCCCTGCTTCTCTTCGCCAAAGTCCACGAAAGCGGCCTGCAAGCTCTGCTCGACCTTGTGGACGACGCCCTTGTAGACGTTTCCGCGCCGGCCCTCGCCGCCCGCGACCTCGATCTCCAGGTTCTCGAGACGGGTCCCATCAACGACGGCGACGCGGCTCTCCTCCTCGTCGGCGGCGATCAACATTCGAATTGTCATAGTGCGCACTCCTTTTGGAGCCGCGCCCCGGAGTGAACTAGCGACTATCCTCTGCGTCTGGCTGCCCTTCTACAATGTCGTCGGGCGGTGACTCTTCCTGGGAATCAGAGACTTCAGAGGCTTCGATGTCGGTGTGTTGTTCGGTATCCGGGGCGTCGGTCTCGTCGACGACAGTGTCGCCGTCTTGTACTTCCGTCGCGCCTGAGTCGTCGACGACGGCACTATCTGCCCCCGGTACGACGCCTTGCACTTCGCTTGGGAACGAAACATCGCTCTCTACGAAGCGGCAGTGCTCACCCGCCCTGACGCTCCCGCTCGGACAAACTTCTTCCGGCGTGCAGCCGACCACGATCAACGTGGCGACCATCGCTGGACCAAAGGTTGTGAGCAGTGCTGGGATGGTGTCTCCTGCCCGTAATTGCAGGCCAAAATGGACTACAGGCGGTGTCACACTAGCCGAACAGGTTGCCTGCGTCAATCTTATGGCGGGCTGTGCTAAGGTCCGCGCCGTGGTCGCTATCCCGCGCCGGATCGGACTGGTTTTGAGCGCTCTGATAGGCGCCGCCACGGTGCTTTATGCATACGTGGCCCCGGCGCTGTCAGAGCCGGACGTCCCCTTTGCGGATACAGCCACACCGGCCGGTGAGCCCCTGGACCTGCGGACCTACCTGAGCACAGCCACCGTGCATCAAGGCGCGCGTCAGTGCACGGCCTGGACGGGCAACCGCTGGATCTGCGGACCCAAGCCGTGGTTGTGGGTCGGAAGCTATCGGGGGCGCGTCAGCGCACCGCAGGGGCCAAAGTGGCGCTCCTGCATCTGGGCCCACCCCACCGCAAAGAGCCGCAAGGCGGTCCCGCTCAGGATCACGCTCCCCGGCGTCGAGCTGCAGCGAGAGCTGTTCGGGGAGGTGGCGCTTCTGGACGTCCCGCGCTCAGGCGAACCGGTGGACTTCGAAGTCGCCATCGACGGCAAGCGCGTGCACCGCAACACCCTGAGAGACGACCGCGGCCCCCGCGACTGGCGCCAATGGACCGCGCGCACCCCCGGTGGTCGCCATGACGTCACGTTCACCGTCAGCACACGCAAGCCGGACTGGCGTCACGTCTGTTTCACGGCGCTTACCGGGCGGGAGGCGTCCCCATGAGGGCGCTGAAAGCCGGCATCGGCGGGCTGCTGGTCGTGATCGCGGCGGTCGGGGCGACCCTCGCCCTGACCCTGACCTCACCGTTCGCCGGCGGATACCGTGCCGCGGGCCTGGACCTGCTCGACGCGTCCGACGCCTACCGGGCGACCCGCGCCGCCGGAGCCGACGACGCCCTCACCGGACCAGACCTGCCGCTGCCCGTGTTGGTGACCAACCTGGGCACGAGCCTGTCGAGCGAAGACAACCCCGTCACCGCCGGATCGCTGGGCGGCACCCTGGCCATGGCCCTGGCGGTGGCGATCACCGCGCTCACGGCCACGCACCTGGCCGGCTGGGTATGGGGCTTGGTCGCGACGCTGATGATGCTGCTCATCCCGGGCACGCTCTTCCACGCGCGCACGCTTGGGCCAGAGGCCACGGTCGCGCTCTCGTACGCCCTGCTGATGTACGCCTCGGTTCAGAAGCGGCCGCCGGTCCAGCTCGTGCTGGGCGTACTCGGCCTGCTGGCGTGCCTGATGTCCAGCCACGAGTCGCTGGTGATGGTCGTCCCCTGGATCATCGCCGCCCACTTTCTGGCGCCGCGCCCCGACACCACGACGACCCCCGGAACGGTCGCCCTGGGCCGGGTCTCGCCGGCGGTGCTCCTGCCGGTGATCCTGGCTCCGTGGCTGCTGTTTATCGTGTGGCCGCACCTCCACTCAGCCGGCGAGGGCATCACGCGCTGGGTTGCGGTCATCTACGACCCGTTTCGGGCCGCGCACCCACCCTTCATGGTGCTTGGCGAGGCCTACGACCAAAGCGTCACGCGCGCGCCCAACGCGGGTCACGGCCTGCTGCTGTTTCTACTGCGAATGCCCCTGACGGTGGGTGTGCTGGCAGGTCTTGGCGCGATCCGAACCGTCCGGGCGTTGCGGCGCGACGGCGACCGGATGCGCGGCGGGCTGTTCGCGCTCGCTGCGTTGGCCACGCTGGCCCTGATCTTCGCCCTGAACGGCAGCCCCTACTACAATGGAACGGACGGGTTTGCGGCCGCACTGCCCATGATCGCGCTGCTGGCCACGCTGGGCGCCTCGACGCTGGGCCGCGCGGTCGTCGAGCGAGGTCCCAAGGGCCGCCCGCGGCTCGCTGCCGTGATGGCGACCGTGCTGCTGGCGGTAGTGATCGCCCCGACCGCAATCGATCTCGTTCGGGTGCACCCGTTCGAGCCCGCGTACCACAACGCCGTCATCGGTGGCCCGGCCGGCGCAGCCGCGCACGGCATGGAGACGCGCACGGATCAGCTGCTGCCGGCGGACGTCGTCAATTGGATGAACGCCCAGCTGCCGAAAAACGCTGAGGTGGCCTTTGCCCCGGCCGCCGAGCGCTACCGCAAGGTCCTGGACCAGCTGACCCGACGCATGCTGCTGCGCGAGGACATCAAATCAGCCGCGCCGTATCACGCGACGCACGTGCTGGTGTCGCGAATGCCGGGACACCCGCTGTACAGCGATCTGGTTGGGATGGGCACGACGCCGCTGCTCACCTGGAGCGTAGCCGGCGTACAGCACCTGGCCGTCTACGAGTTCTAATCCTGGTTGCGGACGAGGCTCTTCAACGTGCTGACGTCCTTCTTGTAATACTGCTTTGACGCCAGGTTGGTGTTGTATTTGAAGATGCACCAGATGGCGCTCACGCCGTCCTTCCAGCCGATCTTCTTGCCCTCGTCCCAAGTGCGCCCGTCGTAGGAGATCGGCACCTCGAAGATGACCAGGTCGCGCATCTTGGCCAGCTTGGCCGTGACCTCGGGCTCGAAGCCGAAGCGGTTGGACTCCAAGATGATGTTCTGGATGACCTCCCGCTTGAAGACCTTGTAGCAGGTCTCCATGTCGGTCAGCTTCAGGTCGCTGAACATGTTGGAGACCCACGTCAAAAACAGGTTCCCCATCGTGTGACCGTAGTGCAGCACGCGCCCCGGACCGCCCTGGTAGCGCGAGCCGTAGACCACGTCCGCCTTGCCGTCCAGGATGGGCTGCAGCAGCTTGGGGTAGTCGCCGGGATCGTACTCCATGTCGGCATCCTGAATCAGGACGATGTCGCCCGTCGCCTCTTCGAAGCCGCGACGCAACGCCGCGCCCTTGCCCATGTTCTGGGGCTGATAGAAGACCTTGACCTCGGCATCGCCCTCGTACTGCTTGAGGATCTCGCGGGTGCTGTCGGTCGAGCCGTCGTCGACGACCAGGAGCTCCTTGTCGTAGGGGACCTTGCGTACGATCGCGATGATCTCCTCGACGGTGCGCTCTTCGTTATAGACGGGAATGACGATGCTGAGCTTCATGATAGGGCCTGCTGGTTCCTTTCTATAAGTGCCTGAGTCTAAGGCGCACGACGTCCCGCAGCATTCTCAAGGAGTCATACACCGGGTGCACACGCGTGCGCTCGTCGTTAATCCAGGTCACAGGCACCTCTTCTATGCGGTACCCGTCCCGTCGCGCAAGCATTAGCACTTCGACGTCGAAGGCAAAGCCGTCCGTCGTGAGCTGCGAAAAGAGCTTGCGGGCCACGTCGCCGCGAAAGAGCTTAAAGCCGCACTGGGTGTCGCGAATGCCGCGAACGGCCAGCACCTGGACGATGCCGTTGAAGATGCGCCCCATCGTCTCGCGATATAGGGGCTGATGTTTGGTGACGTTGGACTTTTCCAGCGCTCGGGAGCCGATGGCGATGTCCGCGTCGGCCAGCGCCTGTGACAACCTGGCGCATTCTGCGATTGGCGTAGACAAATCCGCGTCGGAGAAGAGGATCGTATCCCCACAGGCCTCGCGAACGCCGTGAGCGACGCTGTAGCCTTTGCCGCGATTACCGTCGTTTCTGACCACGCGAACATTGTCTCCGGCGCCCATCGCGATCTCAGCGGTCTCATCGGTGCTGCCGTCGTCCACGACGATGATCTCGTACACGGGCACGTGCTCGGAGAGCCACGCCCTTACGAGGTCCAAAGTGGGGCCGATTCGCCCCGCCTCGTTGTAAGCGGGGATCACGACAGACAGCTTACCGAGCGCCTTCACGGGCCCAAGCGACTATGAGAGAAAGCCCTATAAGTCAAGACCCTGGCTGTGACACCTGCGTCACACCTGAGTGAAAAAAGGTGCGACACCATTGGTGTCGGACACGAACACGTGATAACCCTCTGAAGAGCGTCGCCTGGGGGCACGATGTACCTCAGTAGGTGCATAGAGTCTCGCAGGCGCCGATTATCCATCGGACAGAGTGCCCGGTGGCATGGTGCTTGCTTATTGACACAGGGCGACGGGGTCATGAGGCCCCGAATCAGGAGCCTGGAAGTAATGGGCGAGGAAGGCGACAAAAAGATCGCCGAGGCAGACGACGAAGTGAATGCCGCCACCTGGATGAAGATAGGAGAGCACTCGAACCGCGATACGCTCAAGCAGACTGCGAAGAAGATCCGCTCCAAGTGGGCTGGTCGATACGACTTCCAGATCTGTCCTTGCAGCGATAAGAAGGGTTTCGAACTCCGCCTGCGTCACCGATAGCGCAGGAACGACAACGCCGAAGGGCGTCGGTTGACAGGGCCATCATCGAGGGTGCACCGTACCCACGATGGCCGATGACCTCCCCGATCTCACCTATGAGCAGAAAATTCGCTTGCTACGCGTCGCTCGAAACTCGGTTTTCAAGTACGTCAGCCGCAGTGTTGTCCCTCAGGTCGAGGAAGACGATGAGCGGCTGAAAGCGAAGCAGGGCGTTTTTGTGTCTTTGCACATCGGCGACCGGCTGCGCGGCTGCATCGGTACATTCGAAGGCGACGGACCACTTGTGCAGACGGTGGTGGACATGGCTGTCGGCGCCGCCGCGCGCGATCCGAGATTCAGCCCGATGCGCCTCGATGAAGTCCCAAAAACCGAGTTTGAGCTCAGCGTGCTCAGCCCACTGAAGGCCGTCGCCCCCGAAGAGGTGGAGCCCGGGCGCCACGGACTGCTCGTCACCCTGGGCCGCAAGCGAGGGACGTTGCTGCCGCAGGTCGCAACCCAACAGGGCTGGGACCGCGAGACCTTCCTGTCGCAGACGTGCATCAAGGCCGGCCTGGACGCCGACGCCTGGCGCGACGAAACCGCTCGCATCGAAGTCTTCACAGCCGACGTCTTCTGTGAGAGCGACATGCGCCGACCGCGCTAGGAGTCCTCGGAGCTGCGCATGTACCGCTCCCTCTTCATCGGTTTGGGCGCCCTGCTGTTGCTGGGGGCTTGTGACGCCAGCCGCTTTCTCAGCGGCAAGTGGGTGCTGAAGCCCGGCGAGCAGGACGAAGAGAACCCGGTGGACATCACAGCGCTGGGGTGCTCGGCGCTGGAGGGCGCCGACTGCACGAAGTTCATCGAGCTCAATCTGGGGCATTTCGGGGCCGAGGTTGTCGGCACGATGCACTTCTTGAACAGCCTGGTCACCAGCGACGTCACGGAGTGCAAGCAGTGCGAGTGCCGCAACTTCGAGGCGCATTACAAAAACGATGTCCTGAGCATCCCCGGCTTCACCGACTGCAAAGGGGCCAACGAGCGCACGATCATCATGACTGTCGACGGCAACGAGCTGGTTTGGGAGCTCGACTCCGACACGACCATCCGGTTCGTCCGATCCGACCAACTGGTCACCACCCGCGACAAGCTCTGCGACGAATGCGTCACCGAAACACAGCAATAGCGCTGCTGGTCCTGGTGATCGCGGTCCAGGCGAGCGCCAAAGAGCCGGCCGGACCCCGCAATCGCCGTATCGCGGTGCTGCCTGTCCGAAACTTCGCTATCTCGGCGGACCAAGTCTGGCAAAAAGGCGTGAAGGCGCCTGTACCGCAGGAGGCGCTGCAGAGCTTTCTGCTCAAGCGATTGGCCATCGAGCCGTTTCTGGATGTCGTCACGCCCGATCAGGTCACCGAGCGAGTCGCCGCGATCGGCAAGAACCACACGGACCGTCGCGAGCTGGGGCTGTCTTACCTGAAGCTGGGCATGAGCCAGTACAAGGCGCTGCAGGTCAAAAACGCGATCAGGCACCTGGAGGACGCCGAGAAGGCGCTCTTCGCCGTGTACGAGGACATCGTCGACCCGGCCACCATGGCGACGCTCTCGCTGACACTGGCGCAGTGCTACCTGGAGGAGAAGAATCCGGACATCCATCTGCGCCTGAAGGAGATGTTCTGGCGGGAGCCTGGGAGGCGCTTCTCTCGCGGCTTCTTCTCCGGAAGCTTCGAACAGGCCATCTCCGGGGCGCTGCACGACTTTGTAGCCACGCATCGAAAGAAGAACCCGCTGATCACGACGGCGCGCCTCGAGCGATTCATGCGGGATATCGATGTCGACGCCATCTTCTTCGCCTATCTGGAGAACACGACGGACGGAAGCGGGACCCAGATTCGGATTCTGGTGCACGACCGCCACAGTCGCAACGTGTCGCATCGCAGCAACTTCATCTCGACCGAGCAGCATGCGGATCTGGATCAGATCGATCGCTTCGTATCCCGATGGATCACCTGCCTGCCGCCGCAGATCGCCGGTCCCGAGCCGCCCAAGGAGAGCGTGTCCGAGGTCTTTTTGGACACCAGCTTCTCGTACAACCTGTTCGGCACGTTGCTCGGCGACAAGCGGCTGACCAGCGATGCGTTCCACAACCTGGGCATGGGCCTGACCGTCGAGTGGCAGTTTCTCAGCGGCCTGGGGACCTTCGCGCAGCTGAATATGCTGATCTCCACGACCGATCCTGAGCGCGACCTGACCGACAGCTTCCCGAGCCTGCGCGTCATCGGCGGCCTGAGCTACGCCTACCGGGGCAAGTGGTGGCGCATCTTCACGCGCTTCGGCCTGGAGGCGCAGTTTCTGCTGAGCGAGTTCACCATCACCACGCACCCGTGGTGCAAATGGAACGTGCAGGAGAAGTGCAACTTCACCGAGCAGAACACCTACCAGGACGAGTACATGGTGGGCTTCCACACCGCGCTGGGCGCTCAGTTCTTCATGACGCCCCAGATCTACGTCACGACGCGCGCCGGGTTCGCGGCCTACATCCTGCCGAGCGACCGGGTTGAGCTGGACCTGCCGCTCAGCTTTGAAGTGGGATTGGGATACAGCCTTTAAGCGTCTTGACGACGCTGAAACCGTCGTCTACCATCCGCGCCGCACCACCCTGGTTACAGGCGTGCGTTGCCAACATAGCTCAGTTGGTAGAGCAGTTCACTCGTAATGATCAGGTCCGCGGTTCGAATCCGCGTGTTGGCTCCAAAATCCCGAAAAATCAGCTGTTGCCCCCAATGCCGAGCTCGTCGGCATGGGGCTTCAGTGCGTCTACTATGAACTGGATGTGAGCGCCCAGGTCCACGCCCAGCAGCTCGGCGCCCGCGGTAACCTCGTCCCGCTCGACCTTGGCGGCAAAGGTCTTGGACTTCAGCTTCTTTTTCACACTTTTGGGGGTCAGCGTGCGGACCCCTTCGGGACGCACGAGGCAGCACGCGCCGATGAAGCCCGTGAGCTCGTCGCAGGCGAGCAGCGCCTTGTCCAGGGTGCTGTTATAGGGCACGTTCCACTTCGTGTAATGCGCTGAGATCGCGTGGGCGATAGCGTCCTCGCCAATCTCGCGCAGCCAGGCCACAACCCGGCTGGGGTGGTCTTCGGGCCACTTCTCGTAGTCGGCGTCGTGGAGCATCCCGGCGATTCCCCATGCTTCGACGTCGTCGTCGCCGGCGCCGTATTGATGGGCGGCGGCGCGCATTACCACCTCGACAGCGCGCGCGTGCTTGCGCAGCGAGTCGGTCTCAGTCCACTCGCACAGCTTCTCCCAAGCCTGGTCTCGGGTCAGGGCCATCGGTCCTCCAAGTCGCGTTGTGAGCAGGGTGTGCAATCACCCCCATGGGTCGCTTTCGACCCACCTCCGCGATCGGCGAACGATCACGAAAGCGCTTGATTTAACTACGAAAGCCGCGCGGCTTCAAGCGCCGCAAAAGCTGGTACGCGGCTTGCGCATCTATCGCCCCGTATCGACACCCGGGGGGGAAAGATCATGTCCGCAAACAGAAGCTTTTTAACCGTCATTGGCGCCGCCGCACTCATTTGTGGCTGTGGGGTCCACGATCACTCGGTAGCCGGCGGGCCCGCAAGCTCGGTCTTCGATGACCCGGCGTGGCCGGAGATCGGGCTGCCCGACGCCGATCAGCTCGATGAGCCAATCCACGCCAACACCGACACGCGGTGCCAGGACAGCTGCGCTGCGCAATGGACAGCGGAGTTCGAGGCCTGCGCGGCTCACCCCGACAGCAACATGGACGGGATCGACTGCGAGGCGCGCGCCACCGACCGGATCGCCATCTGTGTTGAGGTGCTGTGCGCCACGCATCGTCAGGTGCAGTCACAGTGCGCGGCCAACTGCGCACACGAGGCGCGCATCGCCTCCAGAGACTGCGTCGCCGAGCATGGCTTCGACGCCTCGTGTCTGGAAGAGGGCGACGACGTGTTTCAGACCTGTTTCGGCGCCGAGTGCGTGGACTCGCCCGCGCCTGTCGGTGAAGAGCCGACGGTCGGGCCCCCGGTCGACATCGACGTCGAGGGCTCAGGCGCACCGGCCAAAGCGCCCACGTGCCGTGAGATGTGCCAGGCGCTGGACCAGAAGACGTATCTGCAGTGTATCGCTGAAGAGGAAAACGTGGACAGGTGCCGCGAGGACATGGGCGAGGTCTATGACGCCTGCGTGGCCGCGCACTGCGCGCCCGAGTAAGCAAACCCTACCCAGAATCAGCCCGGTTCTGATACCCTTCGCCCGCCCGGCGGTAGCGGAGGTAGTTTGATGATGCGCTGGCAGGCCCTTCTCTGTTTTTCCAGTCTTGCGCTGTTGTTCAGCGCGTGTTCCCCCGAAGGCGGCGGAAGAGCTTCTAAATCCAACGATGCAATAGGCGGCAGCGATGCGACCGGATCGGCAGCGACCGGCGACACCGGGGCCGATGATCTGACCGGCACCGACGACACCGGCACAGCCACCGCCGACACCGGCGCAGCCACCACCGATACCGGGGGTGCAGAGACCACAGGCGGCGACACCACAGGCGGCGACACCACAGGCGGCGACACCACAGGCGGCGACACCACAGGCGGCGACCCCACAGGCGGCGATCCGCCGGCGCAGGTCGACCCCAGCTGCATCGACGGCCAATACAAGGAGACGCTGCCGCCCAAGGACGCGGACATCTCCGGCCTGATATCGAGCTTCTCACCGGCGGCGTTTCAGCAGTTCGTGCTGGATGTGTTGGAGGTGCGGTACCCCATCGGCTACTACCTGGTGAACATGGCCAAGGGCCAGGGGGTCAACGGCACGTCGCAGAACTGCATCGAGTTCTTCTTGCAGACCTACGGGACAGGCAGCGCCTCATCCGTGCTCAAGGGCATCGGCACCGTCGTCCACGAGTGCGGCCACACGGCGGACCTGCTGGACCTGTTCAATCAGCAGATGATCATCAACCAAAGCCTGGCGTTCTCCTGCAAAGGCGGGGGCGCCCCACCCAGTGGCCAGACGTTTGCGGCGTCGCTGCTGAAAGGGGACGAGTACGCCCCGCTCTACGCTCCGTGCGCGACATTCGGCGGCGGTGGAGACTGCGACTTCTACGGCACCACCTACCTCTCCGGCGATTCGACCGACGGCACCTTCGACATGGGTGACCAGGGCTTCTCGATGGTCCTCGAAGAGACCACGCAATACGTAAACTCCCTGGCGGTGGCGTACGCTTTCCACGATCAGAAGGGCGGCTTCGGCGCCAGCGACCGCGACGGCATCCTCACGTTCTTGTGGTACGTCACGCGCTACCTGCGGATGGCCCGTACGCAGAAGCCAGGCGTCTACTCGCTGCTGAGCAAGGACAAGTGCTGGCGCGACGCGATCTTGACGATCTGGGGCCGTGCGTGGCTGTACCTCAAGGCCACCGAGGGGATGTCCGGGATGGGCATCAACGACAAGAAAATCGAGAAGCTGGTGATGGACCCCGACCTGCTCAACGAGATCCAGCTGCTTCGCGATCTGGCCGGCTGCTGACCTCCAGCTCCGAGAGCGCGCGCTGAGCGACCCGCCCGATCCAGAACATGACCGCCACCGTGATCGCGACGCCCACCACGCTGATCCACACCCGCATGGTCTGCGCCTCGCCGGTCAGCCTGCCCTCAGCCAACGCGACCAGGTCAGGCACGAGCGTGCCCAGATACACGTAGGCCATGGTGGCGGGAAAGACGCCGATCAGCTTGCCCAGCAGAAAGTCGAACGTCTTCACGCGCGCGCCGCCCATGTAGTAGTTGATAAACGCGAACGGCAGCACCAATGAGAAGTGCCACAGCATGGTCAGGCGGGTCGGGTGGCGGCGGGCGACGACGTCCAGCGCGCGGATGGGCCCGACGGTGACCATCCTGTCGACGACGTCGGGCATGAAGACCCGCCCGATGATAAACGCGATCCAGGCGCCGAACATGCTGCCGGTCACGGCTGCCGCGGTGCCGACGGCCACCCCGTATAACCAGCCCGCCATGAGATTGAGGGCTGCGCGCGGCACAAAAATCACGGTCAGAACCGCGTAGGCGCCGGCGAAGGCCAGCATGCCGCCGACACCCGCAGTCCGCAGCCACCCGGCGGCATCTGTGATGAGCTGGCGCATGGGCAAAAAGGCCGCGCCGACGCCGGCGACAGCCAGCAACAGCAGCGCGATCAGGGCTTTGCGGGGAAGAGCGGGCAAGGTCGGGTGACGATAGCATGTGTGGTACTGTGCGGCGGTGCGCCAAATCGTGTGGGTCATTGTCGCCGTGGCGGTCGGCGGCTGCAGTCGAAACGAGGCATCCGTGACTGAGTCACTGCTGCGTGCCGGCAACGCGGACCTGCGAACCCGGCCGCTGGTCGTCGCGCATCGCGGCTGGTCGTGGCGCGCCCCCGAAAACACGCTCGCAGCCTACAAGCTTGCCATCGACGCCGGGGCCGACATGGCGGAGTGCGACGTGATGCTCAGCAAAGACGGGGTGCCCGTGCTGATGCACGACGACACGCTGAAGCGCACGACCGGTGTCGACAAGCCGGTCAGCGCGCTGACGACGGCGGAGCTGGTCGAGCTGGACGCGGGCGCCTGGAAGGACAAGCGGTTCGCCGGCGAAAAAGTGCCGACGCTGCGGCAGGCGCTGGCCCTGACTCAGGGCAAGCTGCGCTTCATCATCGAGATCAAGGAGCGCGATGCCGCCCTGCCGGTGCTCAAGGTCATCCGCGAGTCGGGCGTGGCGCCGGACGACCTGATCGTGTTCTCGTTTTCCCGCGAGGCGGTCGCCACCATCGCAAAAGCGGAGCCCCTGCTCCCGACCAGCTGGCTGCTGGACGAGGTGCCGACCGACGAGGCGGCGCTCCGAGAGGTCTTTCGGCAAGCGCTCAGGGCGCGGACCAGCGCGATTGGGCTGAGCTACAAAAAGGCAACGGCGCAGGTGGTGCGCATGGCTCACGAGCGCGGGTTTGCGGTGTTCACGTGGACGGTCAATCGCGAGTCGGACATGCGACGCATGATCGGACTGGGTGTGGATGCGGTCATCACCGATCGGCCGGACGTGCTTCTCGGGGTGGTCGGCCGGTGACGCGGGCGTTGGGACAGCTGGCGCTGGCGGCATGCCTGGTCGCGTGCGGAGGCGACCCACAGATCGTGGAGCAGCCGCCGCTCGAGGCCTCCGACGCCGTCGACACCGAGCAGCTGGAAGAGGTGAGCCCACCCAACGACTACGTGCCGCCGCCCGATCTGGCGCCGCCCGACATCCCACCACCGCCCGACACCGGGCCCGACGTGGTGTCATGCGAGACTGACCCGGGCAGCTTTCTGTGCCCATGCGAACTCAACGACGACTGTGAATCCGGCTTCTGCGTACCGTCCGGCGAGGGCGACGGGCTGTCGGTGTGCACGGTTTTTTGCGTCGAGGAGTGCCCCAATGCGTGGGACTGCAAGTACTTCGAGAGCCCGGGCGGAGACCCCGTCTACATCTGCCTGCCGGACATCAACAACCTGTGCGCGCCCTGTTTGAACGACGCGAACTGCGGCGACATCGAGGACAAGTGCATCACGATCGGCGGCGGCACCTTCTGCGGCCAGTCCTGCGGTGAGTGCCCACCGGACTTTTCGTGTGATGGCGGCCAGTGCGTGCCGGACTCCGGCTCGTGCATCTGCGGACCGGAGACCGACTACGACGGCGACCCGGAGAACTGCGGCTCGTGCGGGAAGGTATGTGAGTTCCCCAACGCGACGGCGCTCTGTCAGGGCGGCGAGTGCGCGCTGGGGGAGTGCCTGGACGGGTTTTACAACCTGGACGGCGAGCCCGAAAACGGGTGCGAGTACAAGTGCGACAAGGCGGGCGAGACCGATACGCCGGACGCGGCACTGACGGACGCTGACTGCGACGGGATCGACGGCGACATCGAGGACGCGGTGTTTGTGGCGCCCTCGGGCAACGACACGAACCCGGGCACCATGGACAAGCCGCTGCTGACGGTGCCAAAGGGCCTTGCGGCCGCGGCGGAGCAGGGCCGCCATCACGTGTACCTGGCGGCGGGGACGTACGACGGGCAGGTGACGGTACTGGACGGCATCAGCGTGTTTGGCGGCTTCAGCGCGGACGGCGAGTGGGCGCGAGACCCGGCGGCGCACGAGGCGATCATCAGCAACGATGCGGTCGAACCGGAGGGCGGGATCCGCACGCTGATTATCGGTGACGCGGGGGCCGCCACGGTGATCTCGACGGTGACGATTCGCAGCGGCGGCAACCCGACGACGTCCGGCAGCAGCTATGCGGTGTGGATCAACGGGGCCAAGGGCGCGGCGCTGGTGGACTGCGTGATCGTGGGCGGTAACGGCGGCAACGGCGGCGTGGGCGCGACCGGCGGCAAGGGCAGCGACGGCCAGGAGGGCTCGGATGGCGTCACAACCGCGGACACGGACTGCAACTGCAACGAGTTTGAGGTCTATGGCGGCAAGGGCGGCCCCGCGGGCGTCTCCAACTGCCCGGATGACGGCGGTGCTGGCGGAAAGGGCGCCAATGGGTCGTGCGACGACGCCAAGGGAGAGACGGGCGCAGACTCTCCGGGCGGCGCGGTCGGCGGACAGCCCGGCACCGTGGGCGAAGACGGCCAAACCGGGATGGCGGGCCCCGTGGGAGCGGGGGCGAGCAACGCCCAGACCGTGACCCCGACTGGGCTTTGGAAGGGCGAGAGCGGCGCTCCCGGTGGAGTGGGCGCGCATGGCTCGGGCGGCGCCGGCGGCGGATCCGGCGGCGGAGATGACGGGGGCACGTTCGGCTGCGCGGTCTGGGGCGGCGGCGGAGGCGGCGGAGGCTCGGCGGGCTGTGGCGGCGACGGCGGCTTGGGCGGCGGCGCCGGAGGAGGCTCGTTCGGCGTGTTTGTCGTAGCGGGCACGCCGATCCTCGAGGGCAACATCATCGCGCACAAGAATGGGGGCCATGGCGGCACCGGAGGCATCGGCGGCACCGGCGGCGCGGGCAAAAAAGGCGGATTAGGCGGCACGGGTCATGACAAGGCGACCGACGGTGCGGCCGGCGGCAAGGGTGGCGACGGCGGCCCGGGCGGCGTAGGCGGGGGCGGCGCGGGCGGCGTGGCCTACGCGCTGTATCTCGGGCCCGGCGCCGATCCGGTATGCAGCGACAATACGTTCGAGACGCAGGGCAGCGGCGGTATCGGCGGCGGAGACGGCGACAGCAAAGGCGCGGACGGCCTGGACGGCGAGCAGAACACGTCCAGCGGCGGCTGCCTTTGAGCGAGCGGACCGACGAAGAGCTGATGGCGGCGTATGTCGCGGGCGAGACCGCTGCGCTGCGGGCGCTGTTTGACCGCTACAGGCCGCTGCTGACACGAGTGATGAATCGGGGCATGCGCAACCAGGCGGCATGCGGCGACATGGTGCAGCAGACGTTTTTGCAGCTGCACCGGGCGCGCAACGACTTTCGCCAGGGGGCGCGGCTGAGGCCGTGGCTGCTGACCATCGCCATGAACGTAAAGCGGCAGCACCTGCGCAAGCTCAAGCGGCGCCGAGAGGACGCGCTGGAGCTGGATGGCCGGTCCGACCCAGTGGCGGACGCGCACGATCCGGTGAAGACGCAGCAGGCACAGAAGCTGCGAGAGGCGCTGACACAGCTGCCGGACAACCAGCGTGAGGTCATCGAGCTGCACTGGCTGGAGGGCGTGCCGTTTCCGGAGGTGGCCAAGATTGTCGGCGCGTCGTTGAGCGCGGTGAAGGTGCGCGCACACCGGGGCTATGGGCGGCTGCGGGATATTCTGTCGGGGATGGGTGTAACCATTCACGGCGGGTCGGGATAAGCAAGGTCGTAGAAGGGAAGTTTAGACCGTGGAGAACGAGACAAACAGCGACCGCAACGAGCTGGCAGCCCTGGAGGGCGCCGCCTCGAACGGCCCCGATCCGGATGCGCTTTTCGCCGCTATCGCCGAGCAGGTGGAAAACGAAAAAGGTGTCAGGGCATGGCTGCGCGGCCAGCCGACCTCTTTGCGCCTGGCTGTGGGCGCTTTTGCCGTGGCGCTGGTCGCGCTGATCGTCAGCCTGACCACGCGGCGGGTCGACATGGGCATCTATCCCGGCGCGCGGTTCGCATTGGAGGTGGGCGCAATCGCCATCTTGAACCTGTCGGTGCTCTGGGTCGCGCTTCGCCCGGCGCATCGGCCGCCCCTGCCCGGCTGGGTGTGGCTGGCTGCGGCTGCCGCATGTGTGCTGGCGCCGTTTGCGTTGGGCCTGGCTCCACAGGCACACGTGGGCCACGCGGCCTCGCTGGCGGGCGCGGGCGACGATCTGTTCTCACGCGCCACCGCCTGCTTCTTGTTCGGACTGGGGGCGGGCGCGCCGATCGCCCTGCTGATGTTCAGCCTGGACCGTGAGGAGCACGGGGCTGCACGCCGCATCGCCCTGGCGGCGGGTGTCGCCGGTACCGCGGGCGTCATCGCGCTCAGCACGCACTGCCCGATCACACAGCCGATTCACCTGCTGGCCGGCCACGGCCCGGTGGTGGTGGGCATGATGGCCACCTACGCCGCCTTAGCGCTGTCTCTCTCTCCTGAAAAAGATTGATTCGATCCGCACGTCTTGCGCGGTCGTACCCCCTCACGTGTCCAACTAAATTTGTTGAAGTGAGGTCAGACGATGGCGAAGCGAGTCGCGCGTTGGGGCGTAGTCAGCTTAATGTGTGTGGTCGGCGGGTGCGAAGGGCGTGATGGAGCGCCGGTCCGCTCGTTGGATGTTTGGGGCACAGATGCGATAGGCGTCGGGTTACCGCCGGTGGGGGACGATCCCCAGCTGATGCCGCTGGACGATCCGCGACCGGACGAAGATGCCACGCCGCCGTTTTTTGGCGCGCCCTGCTCCAGCCACGACCAATGCGTGGACGGCGCCGTCACAGGCTTTTGTATCGAAGGCGTCTGCACAATCGGCTGCGTTGACAGCTGCCCGGAGGGATTTGGCTGCGTCGGCGTGCAGAACCCGCGCGGCAGCGACCCAACGTTTGTGTGCGTGCTGATGGCGGCGTCAGATGAGCGCCCCACAGACACGGATATCGAGGACGGCGAGTCCAGCCGAATGCCCGAGACGCCCGGCTCGGAGGACGAAGAGACCCCGCCGGAAGAGCCGGAAGAGCCGGAAGAGCCGGAAGAGCCGGAAGAGCCAGCCCCCGAGCCGCCCGAAAAGCCCGAAGAGCCGGTAGAGCCGGCCCCCGAGCCGCCGGAAGAGCCGGAAGAGCCGGAAGAGCCGGAAGAGCCGGAAGAGCCGGAAGTGGATGACTGTGCTCCCGAGGGCGACGACGCCCTGAACGACTTTGACGGTGACGGAATCAGCGACCTCTGCGACGACGACAAAGATAGCGACCAGTCGCTATGTTCATCAGCGTCCTGCCCGGACTGCGATGACCTCGACCCGGCGGTGTTTCCGGGCGCCGAAGAGCTGTGCGACGGCAAAGACAACGACTGCGACGGCATCGTGGACAACAACGCGACGGACCTGGACGCAGACGGCGTGGCCGACTGTGTCGATCCGGACATCGACGGTGACGGCGACCCCAATGCGCTGGACTGCGCGCCCGAGGACCCGGCGATCCACTCGCAGGCGCAGGACGTCTGTGACGGCGAGGACAATAACTGTGACGGTCAGGTCGACGAGCTGTTTCTGACGCTTGGACTGCCCTGCGACAACAGCGACGCTGACTTCTGCAAAGACGGCGTCTTCGCCTGCACCGAGTCGGGCGGGTTGACGTGCACCGACGATTTGGAGGCCAACGCGGAGGTCTGCGACGGCATCGACAACGACTGCGACGGGCAGGTCGATGAGGGCGTCAAGAACGCATGCGGGGCCTGCGGCGACGTGCCCGCCGAGGTCTGCGACGCCATCGACAACGACTGCGACGGGCAGGTCGATGAGGGCGTACTGAACGCCTGCGGCGGATGCGGCGACGTACCGGCCGAGATCTGCGACGGCGTGGACAACGACTGCGACGGCCTGGTCGACGACGGAGTGCTCAACGCGTGCGGCGGCTGCGGCGACGTGCCGGCCGAGATCTGCGACGGTGTGGACAACGACTGCGACGGCTGGATCGACGAGGGGCTGCTGAACGCGTGCGGCTCCTGTGGTCCAACGCCCGCCGAGGTGTGTGACGGCGTAGACAACGACTGCGACGGCCAGGTCGACGAGGGCGTCAAGAACGCTTGCGGCGGCTGCGGCGCGGTGCCGGCCGAGGTCTGCGACGGCGTAGACAACGACTGCGACGGCCAGGTCGACGAGGGCGTGAAAAACGCGTGCGGCGGTTGCGGCGCGGTGCCGGCTGAGCTGTGCAACGGCGTCGACGACAACTGCAACGGCCAGGTCGACGAGGCGTTCCCCAGCAAGGGCGCAGCGTGCGACGGTCCCGACGGCGACTTCTGCGCCGAGGGCCAGTGGGTCTGCAACGGCGTGGGGCTGGTTTGCAGCGATGGCACCCCGACCAACAGTGAGGCCTGCAACGGCGTCGACGACAACTGCAACGGCCAGGTCGACGAGGGCGTGAAAAACGCGTGCGGCAGCTGCGGTCCCTTGCCGGCCGAGGCGTGCAACGGCGTGGACGATAACTGCAACGGCGTGGTCGACGAGGGCGCCAACTGCGGTTGCAAGTGGGCCCAAATCGGACCGACAGGGCACGCCTACCAGTTCTGCGGAACCCAGGGCGAAGGCGGCCCCGGCAAGATGAAATGGCTCCACGCCCGCAACTACTGCAACGCCCGTGGCTATCGGCTCGTGTCGCTGACCTCGGCGTCAGAGCACGGCAACGTGGCGCTGCAGGCCGAAGCCTTCAAGCCCAACAAAAACTGGTGGCTGGGCCTCAGCGACAAGGCGTCAGAGGGCAACTTCACCTGGGAGACCGGCGAGCCCTACGGGTCCTTCACGGCCTGGGGCGGTCCCAACCCGAACAACGACGGCAACGAGGACTGCGCCGAGCTGAAAACGAAGGGCGTGCATCGATGGAACGACACCGAATGCGGCTCCAAGAAGCGCTTTATTTGCGAGTCGTTTTAGCGGTCAGCGAGATTCTCTTGCGCTGGTGATCCACCTCGAGGACGCGGACCGTCAGGCGATCGCCGACGGCCACGACCTCGTGTGGGTCGCGGACAAAGCGGTCCGCCAGCTGTGAGATGTGGACCAGGCCGTCCTGCTTCACGCCGATGTCGACGAAGGCCCCAAAGCCGGTGACGTTGGTGACCGCCCCCTCCAGGGTCATGCCCGGGCGCAGATCGTCCATCGTCTGAACATCGTCGCGGCGTTTGGGCGGCTCGAACGTCTTGCGCGGGTCGCGACCGGGCTTGGCCAGCTCCGCGACGATGTCTCGCAGGGTCGGCTCGCCCACATCACCGGCGATGTATGCGCGGATGTCGATAGCCGTCGCGCGCGCCGGATCGCCCATCAAGTCGGCCGGTGTCGCGCCGTGGTCCTTCGCCATGCGACGCACCAGATCGTAGCGCTCGGGGTGCACGGCGGACGCGTCCAGCGGGTCCGAGCCGTCCCGAATCCTCAAAAAGCCGGCCGCCTGCTCGAACGTGCGCGCGCCCAGCCCCGTGACCTTCAGAAGATCGCGCCGGCGCCGAAATGCGCCGTTGCTGTCCCGGTGCGCAACGATGCGCCCAGCCAGCGCCGGCCCGATGCCCGCCACGTGACCGAGCAACGCCGGGCTGGCCGTGTTGAGCTCCACACCGACGTGGTTGACGCAGCTCTCCACCACCTCGCCCAGCTTCCGCCGAAGCAGCGGCTGGTTCACGTCGTGCTGGTACTGCCCGACACCGATGGACTTCGGCTCGATCTTCACCAGCTCGGCCAGCGGATCCTGCAGCCGCCGCGCGATCGAAACGGCGCCCCGGATCGTGATGTCCAAATCCGGCAGCTCTTCTCGGGCGACGTCGGACGCGCTGTACACGCTGGCTCCGGCCTCGTTGACCTCCAGCACCAGGACGTCGTCGCTGCCCGCGGCCTTCAAAGCCTCGCGCACCAGCGTCACGGTCTCGCGCCCGCCGGTGCCGTTGCCCACAGCGACTGCCCGGGGCTTGTAGCGGCGCACAAACGAGGCCACGTCCTGCCGCGCCCGCTCTGCTGCATCGCTGCCGCGGGCCGGATAGATCGTCATCGTGTCCTGGTAGCGCCCGGTCGAATCCACCGCGGCGCACTTGCAGCCGGTCCGCAGACCGGGATCGATGCCGACCACCGGCTGCCCGCCCAGCGGGGCCAGCAGCAGCAGGTTGCGCAGATTGCGGGCGAAGATGTCCACGGCCTCGAGATCGGCGGCCTCCTTCATCGCCGAGCGCACCTCTTTCTCGACGCTTGGGAACATGAGGCGCTTGAAGCCGTCGCGCACCGCCTCTTCCAGCTGGCCGGACCAGGCCGAGCGCGGCTGCAGGCCCACGTGGCGAAGAATCCGCGGCAGCAGGCGATCCTCATCGACCTCCAGCCGCACGCGCAGCACCTCTTCTCGCTCACCACGCGCGACGGCCAGAAACCGGTGCGACTTGACGCGCCCCAGCGGCTCCCGAAAGTCGTAGTACTGCTCGAACGGTGTGCGCTCCGCGCTCTTTGTGCGCGCGACCTTGGACGTCAGCACGCCGTACCGATTGCAGTTTTCACGAACCATCGCGCGCACGTCGGGCCGCTCGGCAAACAGCTCTGCAACGATGTCGCGCGCACCGGCAAGCGCCGCATCGGCGTCCTCAATGCCGCGGTCCGAGCTGACAAAGCGCCGCGCCTCCGACATGGGATGACCATCCCTGGGCTGGGCGATGATCCGTCGCGCCAGCGGCTCCAGTCCCGCATCCCGCGCTTTGGACGCACGGGTGCTGCGCTTGCGCTTGTACGGCAGGTACAGGTCCTCGACCTCGGCGCGCGTTCCCGCGGCCAGGAGTCGCTTGCGCAGATCGTCGGTGAGCTTTCCCTGCTCCTCGATGGCGCTCAGCACCGCCTTGCGGCGCTTATCCAGCTCGGCCAGCGCGGTGCGGCGCTCGGCGACCGCGCGGATCTGCACCTCGTCCAGCGTGCCGGTCGCCTCTTTGCGATAGCGGGCGATGAAGGGAACGGTGGCGCCGTCGTCCAGAAGCCGCAGCACAGCGGCGACGCCCCGGTTGGGCAGGTTCAGGT
Organism: uncultured Myxococcales bacterium; assembly: GCA_964545715.1. Taxonomy (GTDB): domain Bacteria; phylum Myxococcota_A; class UBA9042; genus CAZJHX01. Next base: position 17,282 of record CAZJHX010000046.1, on the reverse strand, counting down.
CACGCGAGACGCGGTTGATGTGATCGTTGGGAGCGGGAGCCGACATCCCTTGGTGCTAGCAAGTTATCTCAGAGGTTGGAAGTGTCGGGCGTCCGCCACAGCCACACCGACGCGCCGACCTCGACCCCGTCGGGGACCTGCTCTTCCACCGTTACGCTGCGATGCTGCGGCGTGTTGTCGGGTGACTCGACCGGCGCGGTGGGGCGCACGTGGCGTGATGGTGAACAAGAGCGGCCCATCATGACGCGCTCCTCAGCCAGGACTGCTCCAGGCGGCCGCCGACGTCGAACTCCGCGGCTGCGCGACAGAGCTCGCAGTGCACGGTGATGTGCAGGCCACCGAACTCAGAGCGATGCTCTTCACGGATGTGACCCGAGGCGCAGCGAGGACATGTGTAAACGGAGTCGCGCTGACGCGGAGCCATGCGGGCCAGACTGTAGGCGTTTTCGAGGGCCAGCAGCCGATCCAATAGCGCAGACGCGAAGACATCTCCGCCCGTCACGGCCTCTCCGAGCTCGGCCAGGACGTCGGGCAGGCAGGCCAGCACGGCGCGGGCAGCCGAGAGGCGATCGCCGTCCAGGGTGTCCAGCGCCAGGGCCAGCTCACGGGTGAGCAAGGGCTCGGACAGCGCCGAGTCCACGTACATCGCACGAACGCGCGAGGGCATCAGCAGCTCAGCGTCTGCAAAAGCGATATCCAGCTGGGCCAGCACCGGCTGCAAATGCGGCTCCGCAGAGGTCCCTTCGACGGCCGTCAGCAAGATGGCTCGCCAGCCGGCGTTATCTGAGACGATTGTAATGGCTCCCATATCGATTCACTCCGCTCCCAACCCATCGCAACGGTCGTGCCAAATATACGAACGGGGCACTGCGACTGGATCACCTTCGAAAATGGGATAATTGTGGGGGTGTTGGCCCCAGTCAGGGCGGATCAGCCTTGGGGTGACGAGTCCCCAAAGTCGGCTGAAACGAGCGACTGCTCATCCGGATCGAGCCGGTAGAGCGCGGCGAGCGCGGCGTTTGCGGCCTCGTGATGCCCCGAGCGGGCGAGGTCCGAGACCACCCGGCGATCGGCCGCGGTGGCCTGCGGAACGGGCAGCGACGCGATGAACTGCTTGTTTGCGGCCAGATATCCGCCGCGGAACGGCCGGGTGTGACGACGCCACACGAAATGCGCGACCGGGCCGTTGAGCACAGCGGCCAGCCACCACAGATCGGCGGGATCGTGCGGCAACACGCCGCCGACGTCGACATTGTCCATGAACAGCTCGCCGGCCTCATCGACCGCGCAGCACAGGCGCTTGACCAGGCGCGGCACCAGCACTTTGCGACGGGTCTGGCGAGCCAGATTCTTGGGGTAGTTGTAGGCCCACCAGCGATCATCGCGGTCCATCTTGCCGCGCTCACGTGCTCTGAGCACTTGCTCGTGGCGACACAGCCACGCCCAGCCCCCAGGGAAACTCGCCGCCAGCTCAGTGGCCGTGAACAGGCGCGGCGCAGACGAGAGGTCATACGGGAACAGCAGATGGGTGCGAGGCGGCTCGATCCGGTACCGAGCGACGTGACGTCCGGAGACCAGCGGGCGCATGAGCGCGTCCTCGATGCGGACGTCGTCGCCTGCCCGAGATCGATACGCGTCCGGGCCCAGGCGCTCCAGGTGGTACAGATCGTCGGCGCTGGTCTGAATGCCGACCACGATCGCCTCGGTGACGTCCGACAGCGTCGGGTGCCTTGCGGCCAGCCGGCGCACCAGCGCTCTCTGCGGGCCGGGCAGCAGATGCCAGGCCGACGCCGGATCCAGCTCATCCCACGGCGTGCGCTCCCATCGCACGTCCTCAAAGGCGCCATCGGCGGCGCTCGCGTGCTGCACATCGTCATTGGGCTCGGCCGTGAAGAGCATCAGCGCGGTGTAGGTCGTGGCGTCGGCGAAGGCCTGGTGATCGCCCAGGTCTATCCAGCGACGCAGCGCGCGCCGCTCTCCGACGACCCGACGCAGCCCCCGCCCGTACTCGTTTACCAGCCACGCCCGAGGCGCGATCAACGCCGCTCTGCCCCCGGCGGACAGCAGGGACAGGCACCGCTCGATGAACGCCAGATAGAGATCGAAGCTGCCGGTGCATGCGCTGTAGGCCGCCTTGAGCGCCGCGGCCTGCCCGCTGTTGCGCTGGATCCGGACGTACGGCGGGTTGGCCACGATGCAGTCGAAGCGCCCCGGCGGCGGTCCGAGCAGCGCATCGCCCAACCGCAGGGTCGTCGCCAGCGGCAGATCGATGCCGGCGCGCGCACACAGCGCACGGCGCGTCGCAGCGACCGCAGCGGGGTCGATATCGATGCCGAACAGGTTTTCGGTCAACGTCGCGCGCGCAGCAGCTCTGCGCGACTGCCCCGCAGCGACACGAAGCGCAAGCAGCTGGTCGAAGGCCTCCACCAACAGCGCGCCGTCGCCGCACGCCGGATCAAGCAGACGGACGCCGGTGGACGGCACCTCGCCCAACGCGTCGCGCACCAGAAATCGAGCGATCTGGGGCGGGGTGTAAACGACGCCATGCGCACGCGTCGCGCTCACAGCGGCCAGACGCGCACAGTCCGGTCCGAGCCCGCGGTCACAACATAGCGACCATCCGCGCTCAGCGACACGCTGCTGACACTGCCGGCGTGGCCCTCCAGCCGGAGCAGCTCAACGCCGGCGAACACATCCCACACCTGGACCACGGCGCCCCACGTCCCGGCAAACAGGCGCCCACCGTCACCACTCAGCGCCACGCCGGTGACCGGGTACTCGTTCTCCAGAACCAGACCGGGCTCCGAGCTGTCGGCCAGGCTCCAGACGCGCACCGTGGTGTCCTGCCCGCCCCCAGCCACGTGTTGACCGAGATCGTCCACCGCCACCGCACTCACGTCACCCACATGACCCGTGTACCGCGCGATCGGGCGCCCGCTCCCCACGTCCCACAGCACGACGACGCCGTCGGCCCCGCCAGAGACCAGGCGATGGCCGTCCCGTGTGAACACCAGCGACAGCACCGCGCCCGCGTGGCCGTCCAACCGGCGAACTACGCGCTTGCCCTGCACCTGCCACAGGCGGATCTCGCCGCCGTCATCACCCGACGCGATCTGGCGCCCGTCCGGGGCGTATGCGATCGCCCGCACGGCAGCTTTATGCCCTTTCAGGGCGCGCTCAGCAGCGCCCGACCCCGTCCACACATGAACGATCTGGTCCTGCCCGGCGCTGGCCAGGTGCTCGCCGTCCGGGCTGAAGGCTACGTCGGTCACGGGCGCGGCGTGGCCGGCCAGGGTCTTGAGCGCCCAGCCTGTGGTCGCCTCCCACAGCATGACCGTGCCGTCCTCGGACGCTGACGCGATCACCTGGCCGTCGGCGCTGAACACGGCACGCGTAACGGCCGCCCGATGGCCGGACAAGCAGTGCCGCTGGTCGGCGGCCGTCATCGATCGCGTCGCCAGCTTTCGCAGCGACTGGACCGGCTGCTGCGCCACGGGTCGCGCGCCCCCTTTGCCGAGCGCCCGAGCCCACGCCCGGACCGCCCACACCCCCAGCTCGGAGGCGATGCCCGCGCGCTCGTACAGACGGGACGTGAGCCGCTGAAGGTCGGCCGGCGTCAGCCCCCCGCGCAGTGCGCCCAGGTCGCGCGGAACATGGTGGCGCACGGCAACCCCGATCAAGGCCGTCTCCCGTACGCAGGTCGGGCACAGGTCGCTCAAGAACGCCTCCACCCGCCGACGATCGCTGGACAGCGACGGACCATGCTCGGCGATAAGCGCCGTCAGGGTCTCGACCACCGCGTCCGACCCGGACCGCGTCACCCGATGATCTCCGCGTCACAGGCCCCGAAATTCACGCGCGTCCCGGAGGCCAGCCGAACGCTGCGTCCGGGCTCCACGTCGTGCACCTGGCCGCCGATCGTGGTCGCCGTCCACCGCCTCGATGACAGATTCTTGAGCCCCCAGACAGTGGGATCGCTCGGGTGGCGATTCACCTCGCCCGCCGGTACCGAAAAGTCGTACGAGCGCGCCGGATCCACGTGGTGCGGATGGAGCACAGTGTCATGGTTCAGCATGACGTCGAGCCCCGAGAACCGCAGGCGAAACGGCTTGCGCAGCGTAGCGCCGCAGGCCCAACAGGGACGCGCGCCCGCAAAGTTCTCGGCCTCGCATGCCCCGCAATACAGCAGCTCGTCGCGCGCCTGCACCATGCCCGCCCGCCACTCGGACTCCCGAACACGGCCGCCGCGCGGGTCGGACAGGCCGCTGGTAAACGCCCGAACAAACAGCGCCCGAAGATGCTCGGGATACAGCGGCCAGTACGTCAGCGCGTTGGCGTGCAGCTGGGGCACCGGCGCGTTTCTGCGGTCGGTGGGATGAAAGATGAACAGCGGCTGCGTGCCGTACAAGCGGGTCATGGCGGGCAGGTCCATGCACTTGATCGCGGCCTCGTGCGCCCCCTCCAGCGGGTGATGGACCACCAGCATGTAAAAGAGCAGGACCGACAGCGAGTACAGGTCGGTGGCGGTGCCCGGCGGCGCCTCCCCACGAACCACTTCGGGCGCCATGAAGCGCGGCGTGCCGACGACCGACGACGCCGCTGAGCCGTCGATGCCCACGTTGTCGTTGTCGCAGATGAGGATGTCGCCGGTGCCCGGGTCAAAGAACACGTTGCCAAACGAGATGTCGCGATAGCACAGCCCGCGCGCGTGCAGCTGCAGAAAGCTGTCGGCGAGCTGAAAACCCGCCGTGCACAGCGCCCGAAACGACGGGTCCACGCGGCCTTGCATCAAGTCGACGATGCCCTTATAGCCCCGGTCCCGCAGCGGCATGGCGTAGCCGAAACTACCTGCACCGGACCGCGGGTCGCTCAGCAGCTCCTGCGGCCACAGGAAGCGAGTATCGGGTGGGCCCTGCCGAATCAGTCGCTCCAGCCCGCGGCGCTGCTCCGTGGTCGCCGTGCGCGGGAAGTACCACTTGACCGCGACCGGGGCGCCCCCAAGCGTCGCGCGGTAGACCTCGCCCTGCCCGCCGGCGCCCAGAAGCTCGACGATGTGGCAGGTGAGCCCGCTGGACTCGCCTCGGACGTGTGCGCCGCGCTGGAGGAGGTCGCTCAACGGTCCCCACCGGCGGCCAGTCGATCGATCTCGCCGTCCACGCTGGACGTGTCGCCACACCAGGGGCACCGGACGGGCCCGGTGCGGGCGTCCCAACAGGCAACCCGCCCGCAGCCGCACTGCACGATCGCGCGCGCCTCACACCATGGACACCCCGGATACCCGGGCGCAAAGTTGAAGCGTCCGGCGATCTCCGTCTTGTCGTAGCCCTCTTTGACACCCGCCTTCTCAGCCAGCGCAAAGGCCCAATCGGCGTGCCAGTGTCCGGGGTCCCGCTCCTCGATGCGCACACCGAAGGCGGCCGAGCGCTCGGTCGAGGAGCGCCGCTCGCAGCGAGCCAGCACGACGACGACGTTTGGCCGGCGCATCATCGATTCAGCGCCAGGCCGACCGTGATGTCGTCGCCACTGCCCAGCACAGACGTCTCGGTCAGCCACGCGGGCAGCTGGCACAGGACGGAAGGCAGGTCGGTCGACTCGATCATGGACAGCAGGTCGGAGCCGACGCGCATGAAGCCGGCGTCGCTGGCGAACGAGTTGCAATACCCGTCGGTGGTGAGCACGGACAGCGCGGGTGGCGGACCAGAGCGGGCGTGCACGCGAAAGTCGCGCCACGGCTGATGCCCGGACATGGAGGTGGTCGCGTTGCCGAGCAGGCGCGGATCGCCGGGTACCGGCCGGGTCACGAGGCCGCCGGCGGTCACCGCAAGGATGTCGCCGTCGCCGATCTGCAGCCAGCCCGCCCAGCGATCCGTGGCGACCATCGCCAGCAGCGTGCACCCGTACGGCACGGTAGAGTCGTCGTCCAGCGGTGACCACGCGAGGTGCCGGTCCACCGCCAGCAGCCAGCGCGTGCTGATGCGTTGTGGAAGCGCGTCCCATGCGTCGGGATCCGGCAGGTCGCCGACGGCGTGCTCATGCGCGAACTGCTCGAGAACCATCAGCGCAGCGTTGACCGCCATGCGCGCGCCCACGTCGCTGCGTGGACAGCGGCGGCTGCCGTGACCGTCGGACACCGCCATCGCGTGGCGGCTCCAGGCGACCGCATCCTGATTGGGTTGCCCGGTGCGCCCGTGGGAGGCGCCGCGGACTGAGCAGCCACCCAGGCGCCAGGTGAGCTCGGTTGCGTCGTTGACAGGCACTACCAGACGTCAGCAGCGGTGGCCGGCGTGTCCTCGGCCGGTGGCGCCGGGATCGGGACGTTGGCGGCGGGAGCGGACTCGCCGGTCTGACTCGGCGGGGCAGACGCGGCCTGCAAGACGGCGGTCGAGACCCACTTGATGTACTTGACCAGCGCCTCCGGATTGTTGGCGGCCAGCGGCTTCAGCTCGGGGTTGGCGATGAAGCGATCCAGCACCTCGGTGTCCGCGTCCTCACCGATCGCGATAGCGATGCGCACCGCCTTCTTGCCCCACGGCAGGCCCAGCAGCGCGTGCAGGGAGGTCGCGTAGTCGTCGGTGGGCTGGCCGTCCGAGACCAACACCAACACGGGCGGCAGCGCGCGCTCGGTCATGGGGGGAATGCTCAGCTGCTCAGAAACCAGGGCAAGTGCGCGGCCCAGGTCGGTGACGCCGTCGGCCTCCAGGTCAACCCACTCGAATTCGGCCACCGGCGTGGCGGTCGACACGTGCCACTGGGCCCCGCTCGAGAAGCTGACCGCGCGCACAAGCACGTTGGCGTAAGGATTCTCATCGGCGACCTTTCGCATGTGGGGCAGCGCCTCACGCACGGCGTTGTTCAGCGCCTGGATCTTGCCATCCACGCCCATGGAGCCCGAGCAGTCGACGAGCCAGATGAAATGTAGGGGTCGTGCGGCAAGTTCGCCGCCGGGGCGCTTTGGCCTGGTCATTGTGGTAGAGCCTCTCTGGACTGAAACGAATACGCATTCTAAACCGCTTTTCCCTATAATGGCGCGCGATCGGCGTGGGAGTGAAACATGCGTGGGTGCGCAATCGGTCTTTCAGTGCTCGTGCTCGTCATTGCGGCGTGCTCGGCGACTGGGACCGGCCGCAGTAAGAGCAAGAAGTGCGATGACCCGGGTAAAACGGAGGCGTGCAGCTGCAGCTCCGACTCGACGGGCTCGAGAACATGTCTGGAGTCGGGCATCTGGAGTGTCTGCAAGTGCGCGGAGGACACAGGCGACGTCACGTCCGATACCGGCTTTGCGACGACGGACACCGACACCGGCACGGGCGACACCGGCGATACCACTGACGATACGACCCACACGGGCGACACGGGGGATACCGGCGACACCGGAGACGACACGACGGACACGGGCGGCGACACCGGCGGCGTCCAGGGCGCCTGCAACAACGCGGCGGACACCGAAATTCTGGAGTCCGCTGACCTGGGCATGGCCAGCACCAACTGCGGCCTCGGATGCGTGGGGATCGGCAACGACTGCTCGGCAAAATGCATCACGGAGCAGACCGGGCTCAGCGCCGACTGCGCCGGGTGTTATGGCGACGTCATCGACTGCACCATTCAGAAGTGCCTGGGGCCGTGTACGGAGAATCCAGAGGCGCCGGAGTGCCTGCTGTGTCAGGCGCAGGCCGGCTGTGTGGACGACTTTGACGCCTGCCGGTTTGGCGGCGGAGGCGTGGACACGGGCGACACCGGAGATACGGGCGACACCACAGACACCACCGACACCGGCGATGGCACCGGCGACACCGGCGACACCGGCGACACCGGCGACACCGGCGACACCGGGGGCGACACCGGCGGGCCGCCTCCCGGCCTGGAGAAGGGCGATCCGTGCCCGGCCGACCTGACCAACGAGGGCTGCTGTCTCAACAATGTCCTGGTGTGGTGCGAGCCCAACGGCAAAGTGATGGTCGCCGACTGCATGCAGCTGCCCAGCTGTGGGTGGAGCGCGGGCGCCGGATATTACGACTGCGGCACCGAGGGCCAAAACGAGCCGACCGGCGAGTTCCCGAAGACCTGTCCCGGCGTCGAATAGGGCGCGGTCATGCAGATCACTGAAGTCGCACGTGAGCACAGCGCGGCGGCGGGCTGCGAGGCGCTGTTTGCCGTCACCGCGGCGGACGTCGGCCTGCGCGCCTGGATCGCGGTGCACGACTCCAAAAGCGGCCCGGGCGTTGGCGGAATCCGGCGGCGCGCATACGAGACGGACGACGACGCCATCGAGGACGCGTGCAGCCTGGCCACACAGATGACGCTGAAGACGCGGTTTGCGCAGTTGCCGTGCGGCGGGGCCAAAGCGGTGATCGTGGACCATCCGGACCTGCATTTGGACGGCGCGTACCGGGCGATCGGGCAGGCCGTTCAGCAGTTGGAGGGGCGCTACCTCTGCGGTCCGGATGTCGGCACCGGCGACTCTGAGCTGGTCTGGGTCCGGGAGGCCACAGGTTATGTAAACGATGTGCGCAATGACGCCTCTGCGGCCACCGCACAAGGGGTTTTGGCCGGCGTTCGGGCGTCCCTGGCACACGGTTATGACAAGGCCGGCAAACCGGCGGTCGTCGTCCAGGGCGTCGGCCGGGTCGGCAGCATCGTCGCGACCACGCTGAACGGCGACACCAGCCTGAGCTTCTGTGACACCAATCCGGCTGCAGTAGAGCGATTAAGAACCTCCCTGACCGGGGCGGAGGTCATCTCCACGGACGGGGCCGTCGAGCGCGAGTGCGTCCTGCTGTCCCCCTGCGCCGTGGGCCCCGTGGTGACGCGCGCCAACGTGGACCGGCTGCGGTGCCGAATCATCTGCGGCTCGGCGAACACCCAGCTGGAGGATGACGCACTGGCGGACACGCTGCACACCCGGCGCATTCTGTACGCGCCGGACTTTGTCGTAAACGCGGGGGCGGTCATCGAGGGCGTGCTGGTGCTGTTGTCGCCGGGTCCGGACGTACGAGCGCGCGTGGAGCGCGGGATCAACGGTATCGAGGACCGGCTGACGGCGGTGTTTCAGGAGGCCGACCGCGCCGGCTGCTCACCGCTGCGCGCGGCCCTTGGGATGGTTCTTTAACCACGTCCGGTAGAAGCGGAACATCTGAAAATCGGTGAAGTGACCCTGCGTCATGGTGAAGCCGGTCAGCTGCTCGAAGAGCGCTCTGGCGTTGAAGCCGACGGCGCCGCCAGCCCGGACCAGGGGCAAGAGGGACTGCAGCACCGATACGCGACCTCTTCGCGTCACGCGGATGCGATGATGACGAGCAAATCCGGCGCGCACCCACTGCAGCCGGTCGCGGTCCTTGTTGCGCCGCCACCAACGACGCCAGCGGGAGGCAGAGCGGCGACCGACGCCAAAGTTGTGATTGGTGATCATGAGCAGCGCGTCTGCGGCGGCCTGCCGTACGCTGCGATCTTTGTCGGCGACCGCGCTGATGAGGGCCGGTACCCCCTCGATGTGAACGATACGCCCCAGGCCCTCGGCGGCCAGCTTGCGAGTGCGCGGCTGCCGGATCTTGACGGCGGCGAGCACCTCGACCAGCACAGCGGCCCCCTGTTTGACGGCCAGCTTGCCCAGCGCGCCGACCAGTTGGTGTGTCCAGGCACGATCGGTAGAGGTCTGAGCGGCCTTGACGAGCGCGGGGACGGCTGCCTCAGCGCCGTCGAGCAGAATCACCGCCCGAGCGGCAGCCGAGCGCACCTCGGGGCGCACGTCGCCGATGGCTTTAGAAAGATCGTCAACCGCTGAGTGCCCGCGAATGGCCCCGACCATGCGAATGGCGGCGACGGCAGCGACGGTGTCGGGCTTGGCGAAGTCCGCGACAAGCTCGCGTGTACGCGCCAGCAGCTCGTCGGTGTAGCGGTCGATCCACGGGTGGGTGGTGCCGTAGTTGCGACACCCCTGCAGGCGCTCGTGCAGCGCGCAGTACAGACGCACGTGAATATGCTCGGCGTGCGCGCTGCTGTTGCCCGGCTGTCCCATGATGGCGGAGGCATGCTCGATGACATCCGCGGGCTCACCGGCCGCCCGGGCGTGGTCCAGCAGGCGCTCACGCAAGCTGTTGGACATGAAGAGCCACTGCAATTGAACGGTCTTGTTGGTCAGCAGAGAGCGAACCAGGGTCCAGTTTCGAGCGGTATCGAAGCGCAGCTTTCCGGCGCGCCCGCGAGCGTTAAACCGCTTGAAGCCCCTCAGCGAGTGCACGGGTCGTCCGCGGGCGTCCATCGCATAGAAGGCGATATCCGCGTCGCGTCCGCTGTTGTGCGACACGCTGGGGCGCAGATCGCCGCCGCCCTTTTTGCTCAGGTTGCCGACCAGCAGAACGGATCCGGGGGTCTTTGCGGCGACGGCGGCAGCAGCGGTCTTCAGGACCCGGACCAGCTCGTCGGTGCCGTAATGCTGCCCCAGCCGCCGCGTCTTTTTGATCACGCGGTGGTGCGGCCCCTTCACCGGCAGGCGCGTGCTGTGGCGCAGCGTCCCGTTGGAAGCGTTGCCCAGCGAGACGCTGCGCGGCTTGGCCGACGGGGGCGGGACCGACAGAAGCGCCAACGCGACCATCCAAACCGTCACTGGGCCGGCTTCCACATGGTGTCGGGCGTCAGCAGGGACACGGCGCGGTAGGGCTCTTCGCCGGCCTCGAGCACGCGCAGGACGACCTGCACGGCTCCGGCCTCTCCCGCAGACTCGTGGGTGATCTCGATCGCCTCAAGCGCCGGTCGCTTGGCGAGGTCCAGCGCCAGGACGCGTCCGCCGGTGCCCTGGGGCTTGGCGGGGACGCCGGCCACGGTCATGGTGATGGGCACGTCCGGGCCGCCCTGGGTCCAGAACAGCTCCACGCGAGCCTGAGTCGCCATCGCCGCGGAGAGCGCCACTTCAGCGGGCTGGTTTTCGCAGGGCGCGACCGGGTTGTTGCGGTGGCTGCCGGTACAGGTTACGCGCGCTTGGTAGTCGCCGACCAGCGGCATCTCGAACGCGGTGTCCGTGTCTGTCTCGGTCCACCGGGTTACCGGCGCCGCCACGTCGGGCATCTCGATGTTCCACACGCAGTTCAAAACCGGCTCCTCGTCGGGAGTCAACACGCGGCCGTCGACGTGTGCTTGCGTAGGCGCGGCGGGCTGGGGACCACTGAGCACGACCGCCTCGGCTACGGTGCACAGCGCCGGACGCAGCTGATAGAACGACAGATGATAGGGCCACGCGTCCTCTGCGCATCCGTCAGGCGGCGGCTGCCACGCGCTGACCAACCGCGTCAGCTGCTGCGACTCCAGGTCCTCGGAGTCGCCCGGCAACAGGAGAGCAGGGGCGGCTTCGGGCATATCGAGAGCCAATGTCTCGCGGTCGGCGCACCCGCCGGGCACCTCACAGGGGACGGGGACCACGGAGAGGTCGCCGAGCAGACACTTGCCTGCGCCGGCGCCCGGGCAGCGCTGCAGAAGCTCCGCGGCTGGGAGATAGCCGTCGTAGATTACGAAGACCTTCAGGTGCACGCGCGACAGAAAGAAGTAGCGATCGCCGTCCTCGCCGTGCAGATAGCGCAGCTCGCGCGCCTCGCCGGTTCGGATGGGAAGAAACGGGCCGCCTGGCAGCGTGTAGTCGACCAGCACCTCCTCCTTGGACCCGGCGATGGAGAAGATCATCTGGTGGGTCGTCGGAGAGCCCGCGGGCAGCACTCGATTGGATCGCAGAGTGGCGCCGTCGACGGCCAGCGACTCTCCGGGACCGACGGCAGAGACCACCCCTGTCTGGCTGACACGCTTGACCTCGACGCGGAGCGGCTGGTGGGTGATCTCGGTGCAGTCGGCGGCGGGACAGGTCGCCGGATCGGCGCATGGATCGGTCACGTCGATGAACTGCTCGACGTCGATGGAGGCGTCGCTGCACTCGACATTGACCGCCGTGGCCCGCAGCCAGCCCGAGGCGGTAGGGATGCCGCTGATCCGAGCCGTATCGGGATCCAGGCTCAGGCCGTCAGGCAGCTCGGACGCCGTCCAGCGCACCAGGTCGTCGGGCGGCGCGACGGCCCTGAGAAAGCCGACGTACGGGGCGCCCAGCACACCGGGACCAACCACATGCGAGCCGGAGGCCAGAGGGTGGTCGACGACGCACGGCGGCGGCGTCCCAAGCTCGCTGTCGGCGTGGCCGAGAATGTCGACGATGGCCGAGTTATCAAACTGCCCGCAGCCCGGGAGGAGCGATGCGATCAGAATGAAACGGGCGAGCATCGTGAGATAGTACATGTCGGTGCAGAGGCTAACCAACAACCGCGTCAAAATGAGACGGCGTCTCAGATTGCGCACCGCGGTTTGTCTCAGCCTGAGAATGCCCTTGCTTGATGGCAGCTCCAAAATCATGATCTCAGCAACTTACAGAGGTGGCACGACACTTGCTCTGAGAGGGGGCGGTTGTTTGATTCCCCATTTGCTCTTTAGCACTACAGAATTACCCCCTTCGACCCTCTGGCCGACGTTCGTGGCGTCGGTCGGGGGTTCGGTTTTTTAAGCCTGCCGCCGGGGGCAACCACAGTGCTGAGAGACCAGCTCCACAGTCATTTTGGATTCCCTGACTTTCGGGTCGGACAGGAGCCCGTGGTGCGCGCGCTGCTGGCCGACGAGTCGCTGCTGGCGATCATGCCGACGGGGGCCGGCAAGAGCCTGTGTTACCAGCTGCCGGCGATGCTGCTGGACGGCGTTACGCTGGTCGTCTCGCCGCTGATCGCGCTGATGAAAGACCAGGTCGACGCGCTGCAGGCCCGCGGTCTGCCCGCCACGCTCATCAACTCCAGTGTTCCGCCACGAGAGCGGCAGGCGCGCATCCGTGACGTGCTGGCGGGACGCTACAAGCTGGTCTACGTGGCGCCCGAGCGGTTCAAGCACGGGTTCGTGGACCGGCTGAAGGGCCTGGACATCGGGCTGTTTGTCGTCGACGAGGCGCACTGCATCAGTTGGTGGGGGCACGACTTTCGCCCGGACTACAGCCGGCTGGGCGAGGTCGCAAAAGCGCTGGGAGCGCGGCGGGTGGCGGCGTTTACGGCGACCGCGACGGCTGACGTGCGCCAGGACATCATCGAGCGACTGAGCATCGAGTCGCGCAACACCTACGTCTTCGGCTTTCATCGGGCCAACCTGCGCTTCGACGTGGTCCCGATCAGCCGAAAGCCGCAGAAGATGGCGCTGATTCAGCGCTACCTGCGCAACAACCCGGAGCAGGCGGGGATCATCTATACCGCCACCCGTAAGTCCGCCGAGGCGGTGGCGGCCGAGCTGGCCCGGGCGCGCATCGACAAGGGCAGCGAGTGGGTCGGCTTCTATCACGGCGGGCTGGAGGCCGCAGAGCGGCGCCGCATTCAGGACCGCTTCATGGAAGGACGCACGCGGGTGATGGTGGCCACCAACGCCTTCGGCATGGGTGTGGACCGGGCCGACATCCGCTTTGTGACGCACTACGAGCTGCCGGGCAGCGTCGAGGCCTTGTACCAGGAGGCCGGGCGCGCCGGGCGCGATGGACGACCCGCGCTGTGCACGCTGCTGTTCACGTATGCCGACACGGCCATTCATGACTACTTGATCAGCAAAAGAGAGCGGTCCTCATCTCTGACGCCCGAAGAGCAGCAGAAGCGACAAGCCCGAGATGAGGCCAGACTGCGTGAGTTGACCGACTACGCGTACGGCCGCCAGTGCCGTCACGCCTACATCTTGGACTACTTCGGGGAGAGCCTGTCGGGCGCGTGTGGCGCGTGTGACCACTGCCTGGGCGAAGCCGTAATGAGCGCGCTGTCGGGACAGCTGACGGCGTCCGCACGGCGAGAGCGCGCGAACACGACGACGATCGCCTCGATTCCGGTGCGTCCGATGACGCCGCCTGAGGCGGTGGTGGTGCAAAAAGTGCTCAGCGCCGTCGCGCGCACGGCAGGCACCGCCACATCGACCGCCATCGCGCAGGCGCTCACCGGGGAGTCGACCCCACAGGTCGTCGCAAGCCCATTGGTGGGCACGCGCAGTCACGGCATTCTCAAAGGCTGGTCGCGGCGTTTGCTCACAGAGCTGATCGAGGCCCTGGGCCGGGCCAAATGCCTGGCGCGGGTCACCGGCACGCGCAGCCGCTACGAGCTCACCGAGCTGGGCACCGAGGTGATGTGGCGCCGCCGAGCGGTGTCGCTCTCCATGCCTCCGTTCGGAGCCCCGGACGCCCTGCCGCCTGCCAGGGAGAGGGCGCTGAGCGAGCGCGACGACGCCTTGTATGCGGCCCTGCTGGCGGCCCGCGACGAGCTGGCGCGCAAAACGGGCGTCCCGACCTATAGCGTGTGCACGGACGCGACGTTGAGACGAATCGCGCGCGCCAGGCCCGTGACGGCGGCGGAGCTGCTGCGGATCAAAGGCGTGCGGCCTGCCAGTGAGGCGAAATACGGCGAGATCTTCAGGAGGATCGTGAAAGGAGAGCCCGAGGACTTCTAGGAGGCGGCGCGCTCTTCGGCCATGGCGGCCAGCTCGGCCAGCTCAGCGGCATCGGCGTCCTCTTCGGCGGGCGCGACGGCGTCGGCGGTCTCCACGGCATCCTCAACGGCAGCCTTGGCGCGTGCGGACGCCTTGGCGCGGGCCTTGGCGCGAGCCTTGGTGGCCGCCTCAGCCTTGGCTTTTGCGGCCTCGGCCGCCTTGGTAGCGGCCTCGCGCGCCTTCTCCACGGCGGTCTGAACAGCCGGAGGTGCGGCGTCCTCGGCGGGTGCGGCCTCAGCCTCTTCAGCGGGTGCGGCCTCAGCCTCTTCAGCGGGTGCGGCCTCAGCCTCCTCTTTAGCGGGTGCGGCCTCAACCTCTTCAGCGGGCGCGGCCTCAGGCTCAGGCGCAGCCTCTTCAGCGGGCGCGGCCTCAGCCTTTTCAGCGGTCTCGGGCGCGGACTCCTCGACAGGCGCAGCCTCCTCGACGGGCGCGGCCTCGGCCGGCTCCTCCTCCTCGAGAGGGAAGTTGCCCGTGACATCGATGGGCTCCGACGGGATCGGACGCGGCTTGGAGTCGGTGGACGCCGGGGCCGGGCCCGGATCGCCCAGCGCACGCTTCAGGCGCGGCTTGCGCGTGCCGGGCGCCTCACCTGTCTCCAGCGTGAAGATTCGGTCCTGCGCCAGATCGAGCTGCTGCAGCGTGATCCAGTAGGCGCGATGGTTGTCGCGCGACTTCTTGCGCGCCAGGCGAACCTCTTTCTCTGCGCGGTGGACCCGCTCTTTCATCGACTCGTAGCGGCGGACGATCGCCTCGACCTTGGCCTGATAGGCCTCACCGACGCCGGTCTTGGCCTCTTCGGCCGTGGCGCGCAGGTCAGCCAGCGCTTTTTCGCGCCGGGACTGCTCGGCGGCGACCGCCTCGGCTTTCTCGGTATCAGCCCTGCGCGCGGAGCCGGCGCCGGCCTCCTTGGCCGTCTTCAACTCGCCCTCCAGGCGATCGATCTCCGACTGCAGCTCGGCGAGGCGCCGGTCGATACTCTCTTCACGGCCCGAGGTACGCTCGATGGTGTCCCGCAGACGGCGGTTGTCGTTCTCCAGTTTGTCGACCTTCGCGGACATGTCGGTGTCGCTCGACGTCTGGCTGGTCAGCGCGTCCTTGCTCTTCTGGAGCTTCGTCTCCAGCTCCTTGACCCGCTTTCCGGCTTTCTCGACCGCTGCGGCCGAGCCGTCGCGCTCTTTGGTCAAGCTGTCGATCTCGCCGGCCAGCGCCTGACGCTTCAGAACGGCAGACACCGCGACCGCGGCGGCGGCGAAGAACCCGAGCCCGAAAATAAGCTCCATGATTGCCTCCAATGGACCCCAGCCCTGAAATGGGCCGCATAGTGGTAGCAGAGTCGTGGGTGTTGGTAAACTCCTTGTTCATGCCGTTTTGCCACCCAGGAACGCTCTTAGCAGCGGTGGTCGTCACGCTCTCGATCGGGGTGAGCACACCAAGTGCACACGCTGTTCACGCGACAGGGGCGCGGTACGAGGTCGTGGGCTTTTCTTCAGACGGCCTCGTGCTCGTCCGCCACGTCTCGGAGCAATTCGGTCCCGGCCGGTTCGAAGTGCTCGCCACCAGTGACGGGTCCGAGGTCGAATTATTGGAGTTGGACACCAACGCCGAGCCCGGCAAAGTCGAAGCGGATCTCAAGACGCGCCACCAGATCGAGTCGGTCGGCTTCCCGGGTCCGGTCGCCCCGGACCGCACGGCGGCGGTTATGGTGCTCCCGGGCCCGCTCCATGGGTCACGGGCCTTCGAATACTCGGTGCAGCTGGTCGACGGTCACGGACCGCATGACGTGGCGCTCATCCCGGTACCGCACGCGTGCGAGCAGCCGATGGTCGCGGCCCACTCGCGGATCACCGCCCGGTGGGCTCCCGACGGCCGCTCAGCCGTGCTCGCCGGCTCGGTGCAGGTCGAGGCGGAGTGCGGATCTCCACGCTCGATCCCGGTCCTGGTGCTGGTACGCGCCACCGAGCCGGCCGGAGAGCGGCTTCTGATGAACCTGGCCTCCGTCAACGGCGCGGTCGCTTCTCAACTCGCCCGCCCGGACGCCCGCGGCCACAACCGCTCCCCCGAGGCGTTGGTCGTATACCAACAGCTGTTGGCGCTGACGCCGGACGAGCCGCGGTTGTTGATGGCCATCGCGCGCTTGCACGCCGCGGCCGGACGGGACGGACGCGCGCTCTCGGCGCTATGGGCGCTGCGCAACGCGCCGGGTGAGGATGCGTCCGTCTCGTTGCGCCGCGCGATCAGCGCACCGTGGTCGGCCACCCTGAGACGGCGCGCCGCCTGGCAGGCGCTGGCGTGGGCTGTCGAGCGCGACGGCGGCGAACTCTGACCGGGTGCGCAGCCTACTCTCCAGCCTGGTGACCAGCGGCGGCATGCTGGCTGTGATGGCCTTCTTCCTGCCGTGGATCGCGGTCTCCTGCAACGACAACACGATCGGGTCGGTCAGCCCGTACGACCGGGCGGCGGGCATCCAGGTGCAATCGGACCTGGAGCTGGGCGAGACGATCGTCAGCGTGGGTGACGCTAATCAGTCGATGCCGCCCCAGCGTGGTTATTGGCTTCTATTATTGGTCGCCGGCGCGCTGGCGGTGGTCGGTCTGGCCATGACGGTCACCCGGCGCATTCCGCTGCGGACGCTGGGCGCGGTCGGGGCTCTGCTGGCGTTTGTCGGCCTCTTTACGACCATCGCGTTGGGGCTGGGCGACCGGCTGGGTATCGACTGGCCGGACGCCATCGCGCCGGGCGTGACGCTACAGGTCGTGTTCGAG
>CAZJHX010000045.1:19213-68507 GCA_964545715.1 uncultured Myxococcales bacterium | reverse complement strand
CGTATCCACCAGGTAGTTGTGGTGGGTGTCGTTGCTGTGTTCGCCGTTGTCCGTGTGGCCGGCCAGGTGTATTTGCACGACCCGGTCGTACGGGAAATCCTTGAGGTAGTCCCAAGGGTCCAGCCCGTGGTTGCGCGCCTGCACATAGATGTTGTTGACGTCCAGCAGCAGGGCGCAGTCCGACTCTTTTGCCATGGCTGCAATGAACTCGGGCTCGGTCATGGTCGAGACTGTGAACGAGGCGTACGTGGACGGGTTCTCCAGGACAAGCGGACGCTCCAGGAAGTCCTGAACCAGCTTGATGCGCTCGACCAGGTGGGCCAGCGTCTCTTCGTTGTAGGGGACCGGCAGCAGATCGTGACCGTTGATGCCGCCGACGCCGGTCCAGCACACGTGATCGCCCATCCACGGCGCGTTGATGCGCTTGGCCAGGGCCTTCAGCTTGCTCAGATAGTCGTAGTTGATCGGATCGGTCGATCCGATGGACAGCGAGACGCCGTGCAGCACGATGGGGTACCGCTCGGCGAACATGTCCAGGTAGTAGAGGGGCTTGCCCTCGGTGTCGATGAAGTTCTCGGAGATGACCTCAAACCAGTCGACTGCGGGCCAATGTTCGGTCAGGTACGGATAGAACTCAGGACGAAGTCCTACGCCGATGCCGAGATCCGGCAAGTTCCATCGATTATTGATGACCATAAAGGAGGCAGGGAAGAGACGGTGCGCCCCGACGGCCGGCACACGCTGTGTTAGGCGCGTGAGACCATGCGGGGCGACCGAGCGCGACTACATGCCGCAGCCACCCTGGCTTTTGCAGGAGCCGGAGCCCTTGCAGGAGCCGGAGCCCTTGCAGGAGCCGGAGCCTTTGCAGGAGCCGGAGCCTTTGCAGGAGCCGGAGCCCTTGCAGGAGCCGGAGCCCTTGCAGGAGCCGGAGCCCTTGCAGGAGCTGGCGGTTTTGCACGAGCCGGAGCCCTTGCACGAGCCGGAGCCCTTGCACGAGCCGGAGCCCTTGCAGGAACCGGAGCCTTTGCACGAGCCGGAGCCCTTGCACGAGCCGGAGCCCTTACAGGAGCCGGAGCCCTTACAGGAGCCCGAGCCCTTACAGGAGCCGGAGCCCTTGCACGAGCCGCCGCCCTCGGAGGCGTCGGTACGCGTCCGGGCAGAAGCGGAAGTGGCGGTGGCCCCGGCTGCGACAATGCCGCCAGCGGCCGCAAGAACCATCTTTCCAAAGTCCCGACGATTCATATTTTCTACTCCATCACACACAATGGTGTTTGCCATAGTTACAACCGCCACGACTTGCTACGCCGGTCGTGGAAGCAGGTCCCGAACCACACGAACCTGTAAACCTTGACGCCGAGTTTCTCTGAGCACATTGGCTTTTGTCAACAGGGCGGCGGTATCTCACAGGTATCTGACCTACGAACGGTATGCCTTTGTAGATCATTAGTTACAGAGTTTTTTGTGGCGTTCGCAGGTGTAGAAACGTCTCCAAGTTGCCCTTGGGGCCGCGAATGTCGTTGTCGCGCGAACCCAGCACGGTCAGTCCGAGCGCGGTCGCCGCATCACCGACCCGCTCGATGGTTTGTGCGCGCACGGCTTCGTCCCGGACGACGCCGCCTTTGCCGACGTTGCCCCGCCCCGCCTCGAACTGCGGCTTTACCATCACCAGGAGGTCGGCGTCGGGGGCTGTGCGCGCGACGACGGCTTCCAGCAGCAGCGTGACGCTGATGAAGCTGACGTCCACCACGACCAGCGACACCAACTCGGGCACGTGCTCGGCGGTCAGATGACGCGCGTTCGTTCGCTCCAGCACTACGACGCGCGGGTCCTGGCGGACTTTCCACGCCAGCTGTCCGTAGCCGACATCCACCGCGTACACGCGCTGGGCGCCACGCTGCAAAAGGACGTCTGTGAAGCCCCCCGTGGAGGCGCCTACGTCAAGACACACGCGGCCGGTCGGGTCGACACCAAATGTCTCGAGCGCGGGCAGCAGCTTGTGCGCGCCGCGGCTGACCCATGCTTTGGGTGCGGCGCCCGACTTCAGTCGCACGGCGGCGTCCGGGGCGACCGGTGTACCGGCTTTAGTGACCGGCGTGTCGTCAACCAGCACGATGCCTGAGAGGATCAGCGCCTTGGCGCGCTCGCGGGACGGCGCGAGGCCGTCGGCAACGACCCGCTGATCGAGACGGATCTTCTTCAATCGAGCGGGCGCGTCTCAGGGGTGCCGTCGTCCTGCACGTTGAGCAGCAGCTCCACCTTCTTCTCCGCCGCCTCCAACGTCGACGAGCCTTGCTTGGCCAGCGTCATGCCGCGCTCAAAGGACGCCAGTGCATCCTCCAACGGCAGATCGCCGCGCTCCAGGCGCTGCACCTCGGTCTCCAGGGCGGTCAGAATTTCTTCGAAGGACTCGGGTTTGTCTGTCATTACACCACCATCATGCCCGCGTAGCCGACGACCTGGGTCTTGTCGCCGCACGCGTCGCCGCTGTCGTTGTACTTCACGCACGTCGCCTGTGCCGCGCCCAGCTCGAGCGCCGCGTACAACATGATCACGGCGGGCACGACGCCGCACATCGTGATCTGCTCGCTGCGCACCGTGTGAAAGAGCCCCGCCGGGTCCATCGCCTCGAAGCGATCGATCGCCAATCGGTCCTTTCGGTTGCCGATGACCGCCGGCTCCATGTGATTCATGTCGCTGGACGCCACGATCAGGGTGTCGCCCTCCAGCGCTCGCACAGCCCGCGCCAGGGCGACACCGACTCCGCGGCACTGGTCCACGTTCATTGGATAGGTGCAGATGGGCACGATGCGCGCCGCTGGATTACGCCGCGCGATGAACGGCATCTGAACCTCGAGCGAGTGCTCCAGGCTGTGCCCCACCGAGTCCTCCGTCAGCGACGGGATGTGCGCTTTCACGACCTCGGCTGCCACGTGATCGATCTGTACGTCTGCGCACGGAATGCGCCACACTCCCTGGCTCATGATCGCGCGCCTGGCTCCGATCCCGCGATGGTTCGGGCCGACCGCGATAATCCGGTCCGGCACCTGCACCGCGCCGTAGATCGCGCCTGCCACGACGCCCGAATAGTAGTAGCCCGCGTGCGGCGCCACGATGCCGATGGCCTTTGCCGGCGCCGCCGCGATGTCGAGCAGGCCGTCCACTTTGGCAGCGAGCGCGTCACCGCCGGATGGATACCAGCGGTCGTCGGCGAACTGCGGCTCGCGGACGACGACGCTCACAGCAGATACCCGATACCGACGAGCGCGCCGAGGTTCAGTCCCACGATGCTGCTGTGGCGCAGGCTCAGGTCGGCGCCCTCGTTCTTCTTGGGTACGAAGAGGACCGGACCGACCTCGAACTGCACGCTGAGGTTGATGTTGCTGGTGACCCGCACCTCGGCGCCCAGCGAGAACTCAAAGGGCAGCACAAACGCGATCTGAGGCTGAAACGTGATCGTGATCGGCACGTTGGCCGTGGCGATTAGCGAGATGCCGTCGGTGATGTCGTAGTTCATCGCGACGCCGCCCGGCAGGCCGACCTTCCAGCCCGATCCGAAGTTGTCGCCGTAGTTAAAGAAGAGCAGCACTTCCCAATAGGCGCTCAAGTGAAACTTGTCGCGGTCCATCAGGTGGACTTTGATGTCGGTACCGAGGCTGTTGCCGACAACGCCCGGGGTCAGATCGCCGGCCAGAAACGAGCTGGTATAGTGGAAGCCGACGCGCGGGATCAGCTCGATGCCCTCCAGCACCGGGATGTGGTACCGCACGGTCAGGTCGGGGTAGCCCAGCTGGACGTGCAGCGCTGAATCGCGCACGCCGAGTGTGCTGCCGCCGAGCAAGCTGTACGCGGAAGCCGGTGCCGGTCCGATGACCGCAACCACCGCCAGGATCGTCAGTGCGTGCCCCATTCGCATGCCTCGGATAATGGCACAAATTTGCGCCACTAATAGGGTGGCAGCATACTTTTCAATGATGATGATTTGGCTGACCGTCCTTTCAGTGTCTCTGACCGTTCCAACGCTGGACGATGCGCTCGTGGACGAGCCGCCGCCAGGGGCTGGAATCGGGGTTGACGACGCGGATGGAACGTCGCTGGCCAAGTTTCAGGCGCGTCTGCGCAAAACCGCGCGTGGCGAGGGCAAAACCCGCATCCTGCAGTTCGGCGCGTCGCACACCGCCGCGGACATCTTCACGGGCCGCATGCGCCGGGTGCTGCAGGAGCGCTTCGGCGACGCCGGGCACGGGTTCTTCATGCCTGCGCGACCCTGGAAGACGTATCGCCACCAGGACCTGAAGTTCGAGAACTCCAAGCTGAAGAGCTGGCGGTGGCACTGGGACTTTATCCGGCACTCGGAGAAGCCGTGGTGCCACGATGACGGCATGCTGGGCGTCGCGGGCATGAGCGTGCGCGCGGACTCCAGGCGGCAGTACGCGCGCTTTCGGACGTCCACGCGCGGTTATGGGTCCCGCGCCGACTATTTTGAGCTGCTGTACATGACCCAGCCCCGGGGCGGCGACCTCTACATCAAGATCGACGGGCAGCGTAAGCGCAAGCGGGTTCGGACGCGCGGCAAGCTCGGGCTCGGCATCTTCAAGCACGAGATGGTGGAGGGAAACCACAACTTTGAGATGCGTCCGCGCGGCAACGGCGAGGTTCGCGTCTACGGGGCGTATCTCGAGCGCGACGCGCCCGGTGTGGTTGTCGACACGCTGGGGATCAACGGCTCCCGCGCGGCCAGCATGCTTGAGTGGAACCTGCCGCTGTGGCGCAAGCTGGTGCAGCGGCGCGACCCGGCGCTGATCGTGCTGGCCTACGGCACGAACGAGTCGGGCGACAAAGATCAGCCGATCCGGGTGTATCGCCGGAATTTGCGCAGGGTGCTCAAGCGGGTGCGGAAGGCGGCCCCCGAGGCCAGCTGCGTGCTGTTCGGACCCACCGATCGGCCCATCGTCCAGCGCACGTCCAAGCGCGACCCCCTGCCGTCGTTTACGCGGCGTCCGCGCACCGAGCTGATCGTGGAGTCGCAGCGCGAGATCGCTAAGGAGCTCGGCTGCGGCTTCTTCGACGCGGTCGCGGCCACCGGAGGCCGCTTCTCCATCGTCAGCTGGGCGCACTCGACACCCAAGCTGGCCTACAAGGACTACGTGCATCTGACCTCGCGCGGTTATCGATTGCTGGCCGACCGCTTTGTCGACGCGATCCTGGCGGGCTTCACTGAATGACCCGAGCTGCGGCGCTGCTGTGCCTTCTGGCGGGCTGTCATACGCCCCCGACATCCGAAAAGACCTCGTGCGCGACGGTCTTCAACGCGCCGCTGGCGGACGCTCCCACGCACTGGCCCACGCCCGGTGGACAGCTGTTGGATGCCGACGAGATCGCGCGGCTGAACCGGCGCAATAAGACGCGCAAGTTTGGTTTTCGCGACAACCTGGCGCCCGAGATTGTCGACGCCAAGCGCGTACACGACGAGCTGGAAGAGCGCTTCACCTGGCTGCGCGCGCGCTTGCAGGACGGGCGGTTCATCGAGGCCAGGGCTCCTGATTACCAGACCGCCGAGACGCTGGCTCGGGCCGCCGCACCCGCGGACGAGGTGCGCGTCGTGCACACCGAGACCACACTGTGGTGCGTGCCGCTGACCAGCGGGTTGTACAAGCCGCCGGTGGACGAGGACTTTGACCGCAATCGCTGCTCGGGCGTGCATCCGGGCGAGATCGTGCGGGTGATGCGCCGGGGCGACTCGGACTGGCTGTACGTGCACACCGGCCACGCCGTCGGGTGGATCACTTCGGCGGCCGTCACGCCGCCGCTGCCCGCCGCTCAGGCCCGCGATTTTCGGGATCGCACCCCGCGGGCGGTCGTCACGTCTGACGGTATCCAGGTCAAGGGTGGGCCGGTGCTGCGAATGGGGACCAGCTTTCCGAAGCTGTCCGGGGACACGCTGCTGCTGCCGACGCCGGACGGGCTCAAGGCACTCGCCGCCCCCGACGGCTGGGTGACGGGGCACCTGCCATTTACCCGATCCCGGCTGTTTGGGCTGGTGCTCGCACAGCTGGGCCGCGCTTACGGCTGGGGTGGTTATCGGGGCAACCGCGACTGCTCGCGCCTGATCATGGACGTCTTCGCCTCTACGGGGCTGCGTCTGTCGCGCCACTCCTCGTACCAGAGCAAAAGCGGCGGCACGATCGTGTCGCTGAAGGGCAAGACGGACGATGAGAAGCACGCGGCGATCGGGGAGGCCGGCGCCCGTGGTGTGGTGCTGCTGTACATGCCGGGACATATCATGCTGTACCTGGGGGAGGCCGGCGGCAAGCCGTATGTGGTCTCGTCGCTGTCCGAGTATCTGCGACCGTGCGGAGAGGGCGCCGAGCAGGTCATGCGCGTGGACCGGGTGGCAGTGCACGATTTGGAGCTGGGCCGGCACACCAGCAAAACGGCGTTCATCGAGCGCCTCACAAGAATGGCGGTGTTTGGCCCATGATCGCAGGTGTAATTGCCCTGGCGTTGCTAACGGCTCCGCCGAATGTGCCGCAGAAAGGTCCGTGCAAAGACAGCCTGGACGTCGCGATCTTCACGTCGCCGCGGTGGCCCAACAAGCGCGTGCCGCTGACCGTGATGATCACCAGCGAGCGCCCACTGGAGGGCACCGAGGTGGCGGCGCTGGACCCCAAAGGCGAGCTGCACACGCTGGAGACCGTCTACACAGGCGGGCCGCCGTACAGCTGGATGGCCCGTATCAAGAACCCGCGCCCCGGCAGATGGCGGATCGGTATCGGCAGCGGCGAGGTCGTTCACGCCTGCCAGCGGGTCCGGGTCAAGCCACGGGGCGGGCGTGTGGCGCTCGTGGAGCCCGAGGTGGACCCCGTCTGGGAGTCGCGGATCAAGTGGGAGCGCGACACCGAAAACCTCTACAGCATGTGGATCGAGCACCTGTTCGAGGCGCCCAACGACGAGCAGCCCAGCTGGCGGCCCGTGCACGAGGTGCTGCGCAACCCGGAGAAGAACCTGCTCTACAATCACCTCAATCTGGGGGAGGACGGGCCGAGCAAGGACACGGCGGTGCGTCTCAAGCCGGACTGCGCGGACTTTCCGTATCACCTGCGCGCGTATTTCGCGTGGAAGCTGAAGCTGCCTTTTGCGTTTCGCTCCTGCCGGCGCGGGACTGTGAAGCGGGCGCCCCGGTGCAGTCGTGAATACAAGACCAACATGTCGATCGCTCAGAAGCAGCTGGTCGTGCGGGCCTTCCAGCACTTTGCCCAGCGGGAGGTCGGCGGCACGATTCACAGCTCGTCTCCGCGGACGCCTCCCAAGGACGAGCGGTCCGACTTCTACCCGGTGAAGCTGACACGTCGCGGGGTGCGGCCGGGCGCGATCTTTGCCGACCCCTACGGCCACATCCTGGTCGTGCAGAAGTGGGTACCTCAGCAGGCGGGCAAGCCCGGCATCCTTTTTGGCGTGGACGCGCAGCCGGACAAGACCGTCGGCCGGCGGCGGTTCTGGCGCGGGTCGT
Source organism: uncultured Myxococcales bacterium (assembly GCA_964545715.1). Taxonomy (GTDB): domain Bacteria; phylum Myxococcota_A; class UBA9042; genus CAZJHX01. The sequence goes on along the minus strand of CAZJHX010000045.1, from coordinate 61,000 downwards.
TCTTGTTTCCCGAGGACGACGCCGTCTCAGGGGCGGGCTTCAAGCGCTTTCGGCCGGTCTGGCGAAAGCGCGACGGGGAGGTGCGGGTCTTCTCCAACGAGCGCATCGCCAACAGCATCGACTACGGCGACTACTCGCTTGAGCAGTGGGAGAACGGCAAAGACGCCTTCTACGAGCGGATGGACGCGCTGATCAATCCGGTGCCGATGTCTCCGAAGGCCGCGTTTGACTCTGCGCTTGATGCTCTCCAGGAGCAGATCGAGCGCCGCGTGCTCTCGGTCAACGCCGCAGAGGCATATAAGGCCAAGACCGGCGGGCGCCTGATCGACATGCCGGAGCGCGCGAAGATCTTCCAGACCGCGGGCGCGTGGGAGGACTACTCGACGCCATCACGCGACCTGCGGCTGCTGATCGCCATTCAGACCGTGGTCGACTACCCGCGGCGGGTCGTGAAGTACACCAAGCGGTTCATCCTGCCGGAGGGCATGACGCCCGAGGCGGCGCAGAAGACCCTGGAGGCGGGGCTGATGGCCGACGCCGCCAAGCGCACGTTTGAGTACACGCGCACCGACGGCAGCAAACACACGCTGTCGGTGGCCGATGTGCTGAACCGGCGCCAGGCGATGGAGATGGCCTACAACCCCAACGACTGCCCGGAGGTCCGCTGGGCGGCGCCCAAAGACAGCGACGAGTACGCGACGTGCCGCGACCACGCTCCCGAGGAGCAGGTCGAAAAAATGCGCAAATATCGAGTCTGGTTCAAAGAGCGCCGCAGACCCATCGACTGATCGGCCGCGCCTCGGGCCAATCCACAGTTAATCCACAGACTTTGCACAGCCCGCCGCAAAAAAGGGGTTGCGTCTCCACAAATGCCGGATGTATGTGACCATATATGGCAACTTTGAGACATTACAGCCCCCCTTCTCCAGCGATGGACCACTTTCAGAGCATCCCCCACGAGCTGCGCGCTGAGCCGTTCGTGAAATGGGCCGGCGGCAAGAAAAAGATGCTGTCCGCGTACGACTCGCTCTTTCCGTCGCACTTCGAGACCTACCATGAGCCGTTCCTGGGCGGCGGGTCGGTCTTCCTCTACCTGATGCATATTCAGCGAATCGGCCGGGCGCTGCTGAGCGACGCCAACGCCGAGCTCATCCACCTGTACCGGATGGTCCGCGATGACGTGGAGCGCGTGGTCGAAGAGGTCATGACCTATCCGTACGACAAAGAGTTCTACTACGCCGTGCGCGCGCTGGATCCCCAGACGCTGACGCCCGTGCGTCGGGCCGCGCGGATGCTGTACTTGAACCGCACCTGCTTCAACGGCCTGTATCGGGTCAACCGCAAGGGGCAGTTCAACGTGCCGATCGGCCGCTACGACAGCCCGACCATCTGCAACGACACAAACCTGCGAAATGTGTCGCGGCTGCTGCAGGGCATCGAGCTGCAGAGCTGGGAGTACCAGACGGTGCTGGACGTGGCGCGCCCGGGGGACTTCGTGTACCTGGACCCGCCCTATCACGCGGTGTCGGCGGGCGGCCGGTCGACCAGCTCTGGTCAGAACGCCTTCAGTGACGCTCAGCAGGGCCAGCTGTATCAGGTCTTCCGCATCCTGGACCGTCGCGGCTGCCTGGTGATGATGTCCAACTCCGGCACCCCGCTGGTGAAGCAGCTGTATCGCGGCTACGACGTCAAAGAGCTGCACGGTGCGCGTCCGGCCCGTGGCGCCCGTCGTGGTCGCAACACCGACCTCGTGGTACGCAACTACGCCTGAGCGCTTGCCTCGGGGCGTCCGCCTCACTACAACTCCCTTATGCGCCTGACACCGGTGATCGTGCTGATGCTGGCGGCCTGCACCCCCGACCCGACGGTCGACGCGGGCCCCACTGAGAGCACCGATCTGCCCGCCGCCTCGGACGCCGAAGTTGTCACGCCGCCGCCGGATCTCGGTCCGGCCGATGTGGTCGACGACGTCCAGGCTGATGTGCCGCCCCTTGATGTCGCCGACGTGGTCGATGCCGTCGACGTCCCGCCGGATGTCCCGGTCGAGGATGCCCCGGACGTTCCGATCGTGGACGTCCCGGACGTGCCCGATACCCCCATCGTGCCGGACGCGCCGGAACCGCCGGATGTGCCCGACGTCCCGAGCGATCCGTGCGCCGTGCTGGATTGCGCGTCCGACAATCCGTGCAAGATCGGCATCTGCGATCCCGGCCTGGGCAAGTGCGTGTTGTTGCCCAAGATCGACGGCGCGCACTGCGACGACAGCAACCTGTGCACGGTGAACGACAAGTGCAAAGGCGCAGTGTGCGTCGGGGTGGAGACCGACTGCGATGACGGGGCCGACTGCACCGCGGACCAGTGCAATGAGGACGAGGGCTGCGTCTATCTACCGTTTGACTGCTGCGGAAACGGCACGTTGGAGGCCACCGAGCAGTGCGACGACGAGAACACCGAGGACGGCGACGGCTGCAACGTGAACTGCCAGATCGAGCCGACCATGACGTACAACCCGGACTTCACCGTTCAGGACTTTGATGTGGCCGCTGACGGCAGCCTCTTTGCGGCCGGCCTGAACATCTTCGACGGCACCGACAAGCTGTGGGCCCAGTGCTGGGCGCCCGACGGCACGCTGGTGAAGGACAAGTTCGTCAACTTCGATGGAGCCGGCTTTTCAGCGCAGAAGACGTATGTCGCCAGGTCTTGGACCAGCGGCAACACCGCGACTGCCAGCTTTGCGTACCTGGCCCCTTTTGGAGCGCCCGATTTTGCGCAGAAGGCGCGCATCATCTTCCGGTTGTACGACGCGGCCTGTGACCCGCTGACGCAGTCCTTTCCCGTCACCACCGCGACGGCCTCCGACAAGTGGGATCTGGCGATCGATCAGACCGGCCGCGCAGTCCTGGTCTGGACAGAAATATCCCCGTGCCTGGACTGCCCCGGGGCGGTGGAGCAGACGTCGTTTGCGGTGTTCGACGAGGCCGGCAAGCCTGTCGTCAACAAAGTCTTCGGGCCGGGGGTCTGCACGGGCTTTGGCGCCCATGTGGCCATGAACGAGGCCACCGGCGACTTCGTCCTCACGTGTCAGGGCGACGCCTCCAGCCCGATCTGGTACCAGCGCTTTGACAAGCAGGCCGAGCCGTTGGACGCCGAGCCGCAGCTGGTCGAGCACTCTGAGAGCGGGTCCGCGGATGGCGACACCCACGTGGTTGGCATGCACACGGACGGTCGGTTCGCCGTCGTCTGGGTGGACGACGCGCAGGCCTACTTCGAGGGCACGATGCACGCCGCGGACGGCACTCTGATCAAGCACTCTTTGCTGGGCAAGATCGTCTTTGGCGAGGCATCCAACATGATGGCCGGGTTCAACATGAAGCTGCAGTCACCCGATGGCGACTGGGTTCTACCCTGGGCCGATCTGCCGGAGTACGGCTTCAGGCATTTTGTGCGCTACGGCGCCGAGGGCAACCTGATCGCGCTGGGCGACGTGTTCTACAGCTTGGCGTCGCTGACGACCGACGCCACCGGGTCCACCTATGTGGCCTCGACCGCGATAGCGCCGATCCTCAAAGATGTGGTCAGTCTGTTTGCGAGCGCCGGGGACGGAATGTAACCGCCAGCAGCAGCAGCAGTATCAAGGCCGCCGGGCCGGTGGGCACCGAGCGCTTCCGGCTGGGGGCCAGGTCGCAGCCACAGTCGGTGCCGCCGCCACCGTCGGCGATCGGGCCGTCCTGCTCGACGTGATCGCCGCCGTCGTCGCCGAAGCCGCCATTATCGCCCTCGCCCGCGCCGGTGGTGCCCAGGTCCTCGTCGCCGGTGTCGGTGGTGTCTGTCGTGTCATCACCCGTGTCCGTCGGCGTGTCCTCGTCGTTGGTGACGCCCGCCAGCGCCCGCACCTTCACGTCGGTGGGACAGTCGCAGACGGCGCCCGCGATGGTCAGCTGGATGGTCACGTCGTGCGCGCCAGGTGAGGGCGCGAGCCGCAGCGTCATCTCCACCGGCACCGGGTCGCCGCCCTCCGTGTTGGGCGGGATGTCCAGGCTGTCCACGCTGGTCTCGCACTCGCCCGCCTCGTTGACGAAGCAGAACACAGCGCCCGCGCCGGCTCCGGCGGTGAACTCCGCGCTCACGGTGCCCTTGACCGAGCCCGTGTTGGTGAAGACCAGCGTCTTCTCCAGCACAGACGGGTCGCTCTCGATGCTGCTGACGATGTCGAAGTCCACGGTCTTGCTGTCGACGTTGATGCAGGCCCCGGCGCACGCGTGCACGCCGCAGCCGATCTGGTCGTTGTCATCCTTGGACACCAGGGTCAGCGCCTCGAACTTCTGCACGGCCTCGAACTCGCCGGCCTCGGTCGCGGTGGCGCACACGGTCGCCTTCTTGGGCAGGTCCGGCGTGATTTTGTAGGTCTCTTGAGGCTCCCACGAGAAGATGGTGTCGGCGAGCGAGTCCGGCTGCGGGTCGATCTCGAGCAATACGATGCCCGCGTTGCTGATCGTGACGTCCTGGCACGTCGCCTCGTCCAGTGCCACCCAGCCGAGGTCGATCGGGCACGTCGGCTCGAACACCTCGATCGCGGCGCTGTCTCCGCACAGCTCGATCTCCAACGTCTGGCCGTCGTACTCCACGACCAGCCTGGGCTTCTTGGTCTTTGGACATTTTACCGGACCAGAAGGCGCGAACTGGACCGACGCTGTCGCTGTGGCGCCGATGGCCAGCGGGCCGAGCGGCAGTGGGCCGACCGTGGTGAACGCCTCGTCGCTGTCGCCTACGATCGTAATCGCCGTGATGTTGGCTTCAGCGCCACCGAGACTCTCGATGCACACCGCTTGGATGGTCTCGGCGTCCGCGCCGAGAGTCCACACCGGCGGGCCACTGCATGGCACCAGCAAAGGCCCTGTCGCGCATTGCACCTTGACGGGGCTGGGCGTGGGGCCGTCCGTCTCGAAGTTGACGTTGGCCTCGTGGACGCCGTCGACGCCGGGCTGGCACGTCACAGTGAATGCATGCAGCTCGCTGGGACCCAGCGGAACGGGCGCGTCGAAGCCTTTCTTCAGCGCAAACTGATCGTCCGGCTTCGAGCCCAGCTCTTTGAGCGTGATGTTGTTCAGCGTGAAGGGCTGACAGCCGGTGTTCCGCACGATGAACTCTTTGGTAAACGACGTGCCGGGGACCTGCGCCGGGAACTCGTACTCCTCTTTTGGCGTCACCTGGAACTCCTCGAGGGTGGCCAGGCTCACCGGGCAGATCGTGGGCGAGTTCACGCCGTCGTGGTTGATGACCAGGTTGGTCTGGTAGCAGCCCGCCTTCTCCGCGGTGTAGCTCAGCGTGAAGGCCTTGGGGTCGCCCGACGTGATCTTGGCGCCGCCCAGCTCGGGCAGGGCCGTCGCGATTCCGGTGTCGATCGACTCGATCGTGAGGAAGCCGTCGCCGGTGTTGCTCAGCGTGATGACCTCGCTTGTCGCGTTGCCCGTGGCGACTGGGATCGGCGCGATCGGGCATGGCGCGACGCCCAGCTCGGGCGCCTTGAAGGAGAAGGTGGTGCCGTCGGGATCGGCGAAGAGCAGGTCCTGCTCGGCGACGTCCAGCACGACCAGCTTGCCGCTGGCTTTCTCGCTGCTGACCTTGGTTACGACCAGCCCCACGCCCAATGCACCGGCGCCGTTGAACGCGCCGCTGGCGCCGGTCAACTGGATGATGCCGTCGCCGGTCACGATCGGGTTGGCGTCACCCGCGAACGTGATGAACAGCAGCCGCCCCGTTGCCTGATCCAGCACGCCGAAGCCCGGGTCATAGGCGACCATGCCGCCGCCGATGCCGAATGGCCCGGGAGCAAACGCGGGCTCCGCTGTCAGATCGATCAGCCCGCTGTCGCCGGCCGTCTCGTTGTAGAGCTCGCCGTCGATGGCCACCATGTAGATCAGCCCGTGGCCGCCGTCGCTGACGGCATAGCGCTCCTTGGTGCCGCCGCCGATAACGAGCACGGTGTCGCCAAGGGTGGCGCTCGGGTCGTCGTACAGGGCCTTGAGCGCGATCTTGCCCGTTCGTCCGGGTTTGTCGACGTCTACTTTGGGGCCGAACGTGGCTGTGTCCAGCTGTCCGTCGGCGGTGATCCCGATCAGCTGCCGACTGCGGCGATCGACCGCGATCCAGCCATCCTTACGCGCCGCGATGGCGCCCGCAACGGCGACCTGGCCCAGCAGATCGGACAGGCGGAGCACGCCGCCGGGCATGGCGTCGGTGTCCAGGCTGCCGTCCGCGCGCAGGAAGACGTACACGCCCGCTGACGGGCTGCCCAGAATGAGCGTCCCACCGTCGGTGGCCAGGATCGACCCGAGGTCCTCGAGTAGGAGCGCGTCGACGCCCGCTTTGGCCAAATCCGCCGCCGCGGACTTGTTCTCAATGACCTTCTGCAGCGCCGTGACGCCCGGACTCGAGCCCCAATAGGCAAGAGGCGTCGCCCCGCCGGCCGCGGCAGGCTCGCTGAAGAACAGCGCGTTGTCGCCCGAGGTAGCGAAGCCGCCCGTGCACAGCTCAGCCAGGCCCGCGCCCAGGCCGGACGCCGCGGGGAAGGCGGGGGTGTCTGCCGGCGGTCCGACGTCGGCTTTGCCTGTGAAGCCCGGCACGGCTTTGATGCCGTCGCCCACGACGGCGTGAATCGTGAACGTGCCGGCCGGATCGTCGCTGCTGATATGAATGTCGGCGCCTGTGACCGACGCCACCAGGTTGCCCGGCGGGTAGGTCAGCACCATGTCGCGGGACTCGCCCGGGTTGATTTTAAACTCGGTCTCGGGCTCGTCGACGATGCCCTCATCGTCCCAGTACCAGTCCAGCGCCTCCAGGTCGTCGCCGGCCGCCGGCGGCTTCCAGTCCGCGTCGGTGACCGTCAGTGTGACGTCGTTGACGTTCAGCACGCTGGTGCCGGTGTTGGAGACGACCACGATATGGTCGGACGTGCTCGTGCAGAAGTTCACGACCGGCGTATCGGCGGACGCGTGCGGTCCGGCCCAGCCGTACAGCGGCACGACGAGGTCACCCTGCACGGGATCCGAGTTGCCGATCACCAGGTCCGCGTAATAGGCGTTGGACGCCGGCGGGGCGAACTCCACGTCGATGTCGATCGAGGCGTTGGGTTGGATGCCTACGTCCTCGATGAAGCTCTTGACCTCGAACCCGGGGGGGCCCTGAACCGTGGCGCCGCTGATCAGCAGCACGGCGCTGCCCTTGTTCGTGACGGTCACCGTCATCGTCTTGGTCGCCAGCGCCGCGACGCCACCGAAGCCCAGCGACGGTGGCGAGGGGATGGCCGCGAACGGCGTACGGCACACGACCTTGACCGGGATGTCGGGGGTGCCGGCGTCATCGGTGGCCAGGTGCACGGTGCCTTGGTACACACCGGGCTCGGTCGGCGCGCAGGTCACTACCAGTTCGGCGACGCCACCGGGCGTGATCACCGCCTGTCCGGTCTTTTCGTCAAGGCCGAAGATGTTGAACACGTCCTCGTCGCCCTCGATCGTGAAGCCCAGGATCTTCATGGACGCGTTGCCGGTCGCCGCAATGCGGATCGGGCGTCCCTCGACGGCGTTGACCTTGACGGCCTCGAAGCCGTGGAAGCCCGTGGGCGGATACAGCAGACGCGCCTGCGCTCCTGATCGTCCGGTCAGCTCGACCGCGATCGAGCCGCCCTCCACGCCCTTCGTGCTGAAAAACGTCAGCGTGCTGGCGAAGTTGCCCGACGTCTGCGGTCCAAACGCCACGGTCACGCCCTCCAGAACCTCACCGGGCGCCAGCGTGGCGCCCGCCGGGTCCAGACCCTGCAGCGTGAACTCGTTGTCGTCGCCGCTCTGGAAGAAGCTCACCTCCAGCGACGAGGACGGGCTGGTGTTGGCGATAACCAGCGGCAGCGTCGGCGTGTCTCCGGCCGGGGTCTCGCCAAAGGCCAGCGCAGCCGGCGTAACAACCAGCAGACCGCCGGCGCGACCTTTGATCGTGAGCTCCGCGCCGTTGGCTGTGAGCAGCGTCTCGTAGTTGCCTACGGTGCCGGGCGAAAACTCGATGGTGATCGCCTGGGACTGGCCCGGCTTCAGCAGCTGGATCTTCTCCGGTGCGTCCTTTTTGGTGAACGGTCCGACCGTGTCCTTGCTGTCTTCTTTCGCGGCCGGGAAGGCGATAGTGATGTCCTGGATGTCCGTGCTGCCCTGGTTGACCACGAGCACCGAGCGCGTCTGCGTACTTCCCAGCGCTACCACGCCGAAGTCCAGCGGGTTGGACGTGGCGACCAGCGCCAGCTTCTCGCCCGACACGCCGGACAGCGGGACCTCCAATTGAGCCGCCTTGACGGGCGAGACGGTCATGGTCCCCGAGTAGTCTTTCGTGCCGGCCGGCTTGAAGAGCACGGAGATCGTCGTCTCCTGGCCGCCGCCCAGCGTCGAGTCGGTCAGGCCGAAGCTGGTGAACTCGGGGGCCGGTCCCACGATGGCCGAGACCAGCTCAACCGGCGCAATGCCGATGTTCTTCAGCGTGACGGGCAGCGCTTTCTTTCCATTGGTTTTGACCGCACCGAAGTCGACTTTGGCCGGGCTCGCGATGATGTGGCCGCCGGACACGCACGTCAGCGGCGTCGTGATCGCGCCGAAGCCGGGGGCGTCTGTTGCGATGGTCAGTACGCCCTTATGCTCGCCCGTGCTGTCGCCGGGGGCGCAGCGAACGCCGATCGTCACGCTGCCGCCCGCGTCGATGGTCGTCCCCGTCTCAGGTGTCTCTGAGACCGAGAAGACGGCTGAGCCGCTGGCGGTGGCCGCGATGAAGGCCACGCTGCCGGCCGATCCGTCGTTGAGCAGCTCGATGGGCAGGGAGACGCTGACGCCCGTGCTCAAGGCGCCGAAGTCCAGGGCCGGCGGGTTCACCGACAGCGCCGAGGACACCTTGGCGGACAGCGGCACCTGGGTCACGCCGCCAGAGGCCGGGTCGTCGTGAAGCAGGGTCAGCGTGCCTGTCGACACACCCGGCTTCAGGGCCTGGTAGGTCACCGCCATCTTGTGCGGGGAGTCGCCCGGCTCGAGCACGATCTTGCCACCCACGGTCTCGAAGCCGAGCCCGGTCGTCGCCGAGTCGTAAACGGTCAGGGTCTCGTAGCCGACGTTCTGCAACGAGACGGTACCGCAGAGGGTCTTGACGCCCAGGCCGATGTTGTCGCACGAGACGGCCGCCGGCTCGACTTTGAGCTGTGCGCTGGAGCGGCAGACCAGCGTGATCGTGATCGGGGACGGCTGCGAGGGGTCATCGTGCTCGATGGACACCGTGCCGTAGTGCACGCCGCTGTCGTTGTCGCCAGGCACGCATCGGTACGACGCGGTTTTGACCTCGTCGGGCGCGATGGTGGTGTTGTCGTTGATCTCGGTGACCTTCTGGAACAGCGCGGGCCCGTCCTTGACCATTGACAGAATGGTGACCGTGTCCGCCCCGTCGTTACCGAACGTCAGCCATTTTTCGGGCGCCTTCTCGGGGTTGGCGACCACGTTGCCGAAGTCCAGGATCGGCTCCGTCGGCTGCACCGTCAGGTGTGGGCCGGTGCTGCCTGTCAGATCGATCTTCTCGGTCTGTGGCGTATCGGGATCGTTGGTTGTCAGCACCAGCGTCTCCGCCGGTGAGCCGGCGCCGCTCGGCTCGAAGACGATCTCCAGGTCGTAGCTGTCCCCGGGGGCGATCTCGACGGTCTTCGTACCGTCGGCCAGGTGGAACTGCCCGTTGGAGAAGATCGCGCTGACGATCAGCGGGTAGCTGCCGCCGTTGCCGACCGTGATGGTCTGCGGCGCGCTCGTCTTGCCGACCGGCACCACGCCGAAGGGCAGGGATTTGGGCAGGTCGCTCACGAACTGGGGGACCAGCGCCAGCGGGTTGCCGTCGAAGTCGGTGAAGCGCAGGCAGTCGCAGCCCGCGTATGCCACCGCGAGCCAGCCGCCGTCCGCGTTGCAGATCAGGCCGGCGCCGGTGTCTCCGTCGTCGGGGTAGGCCAGCTTGAAGCTGATCTGGCCGGCGCCGTCGCCGAAGCCGGTGTCCAGGTCCATGGACGGGAAGTCGTGGCGCGTCACGATGCCGGTGGCCGGGTCCAGGAAGGCCGTTGTGCCGTCGCCGCACGCCGCCAGCGTTCCCACGAACGAGGGAACGACGTCCTTGATGGACTCGCCGATAGCGGACTTGCCGTTCTTGTTGAGTGTATAGAACTTCGCTGTCTCGGCGTCGCCGAGGATCAAGCCGCCCTGCTCGGAGAGCGCGATGGTGTCGCCCGTGCCGGTCGCGAGCCCGCCGCCGGCGATCGCGCTGATCCCCAGGAAGTTCAGCTCGCCGCCGATCGCGATCTCGGTGTTGTCCTGCGTGCCGTCCGTGCGGAACACCAGCAGCTGCTCGGCGTCGACGTCGAAGACCACGAGCACCGCGTGCTTGAACGCGCCCAGCGGCAGTTGAATCAGCGAGTCGGAGAGCGTGCCTGCGCCCGCAAAGACCGCCTTGATGTCGATGACGCCCCCCTTGCCGACCAGCGCGTTGGGCTTGCCGTCAGGCCGAATGGCGTAGAACCGGTGCTCAGACGCCGCCAGCATGCCGAAGCCGCCGGACTCCAGCTCGATGAGGTTTGTGCCCAGGCCCACCGCGTCGGGGAAGGCGCCCCCGGGACCGATGACCTGCACCTTGCCGCCGATGCCGAACCAGGGATCCGGTGCGCCCTGGCCGTCGATGACGTGAATGGCGCCGGTGGTCTCGGAGTAGATCGCGAAGCCGCCGGTGCTCAGCTGAATGACCGTGTTCCCGAGGTCCAGCGGACCGGTGAACGGGCCGTCCGGATCGGCGAAGAACAAGGCGCCGGCAAAGCCCTCCGACAGCTCGGTGCCGGTGCCGGCGACAGCCATCAAGATGTACGGCGCCTGGTTCGGATCGTCGTGCGCCAGCGTGACGACCGCCACCGCCGTGCCGGGCAGCTGCGGCGTGTAGCTGAGCTTGAGCGTTGTGACCTCCTGGTAGCCCAGGGTCGGCTTGAAGGTGGTCAGGTCGAGTTCGAAGCCGGGCGGGCCCGTCAGCTTGGGCGCCTCGAACGTGATCGGCGAGAAGCCCACGTTCTGGATCAGCACCGGCGTCGCGGTCTTCTTACTGCCGACCTGGACCTCATGCAGGTTGAAGCCGGTCGGGCGGGCGGAGATGCTTGGTGCAGTGCTCGCGAAGACGTCGATCTCCTCGGGCTTGAAGAGGGCCGAGTTGCTCTTCACCTGCAGCGCCGTGGCGTACTCGCCCTGCGCCTGCGCGTCGAAGCAGCACTCCAGGTCGTAGGTGGCGCCCGGCGCCAGCTCCACCCCGTCGACGTTGGACGGCGCGCAGCTGAACAGCTTGAGCAGGTTGCTCTCGGGCGGCACGAAGTCGACCTTCTCCGAGAGGATCAGCGGGTCCGAGCCGATGCTCTTGATCGTGACCGTTTGGCAGTGCTTGCCCTCGGCGACACCTTTGAACCAGATCGGGTCCGGTGTGATCTCGATGTGCGGTCCGCTGCGGCCGACCACGTCCACGATGACCTGCCCGCAGGCGTTTGAGTCCAACGCCAGGAAGCCCGAATGCTCGCCGGGAACGTCCGGCTGGTACGTGATGCTCACCTCGGTGCAGGCGCCCGGCGGCAGCAGCAGATCCGAGTTGGGCCCCAGCCCCTTCTGCGAGAACAGCTGGCCCTCGCCGAGCTTCAGACCACCGATTTTGGCCTCGTTGATCAGCAGGACGCCGCCACCCTTGTTGCACAAAGTCAGCGTGAGCTTCTTCTTGTCGTACAGCGCGACGCCGCCGAAGTTCAGCGCCAGCGGCGTGATGTCCAGGTCCGGGCAGTTCTTCCACTGCACACCGGAGCCGTCGATCACGAAGCCGTTCTGGCCGGACTTGTCCTGGCAGGTGAACCCGCCCGAGCCCAGGACCTCGCAGCCCACGTTGTTGACGCTCAAGCCCTCGGCGGCCAGCGAGACCGCGCCGACCGGCCAGGCGTCTTCAGCGTCAGCCGGGGGCTTGGTGAACTTGGTGACCGGCTCGAGGTTCTTGTCGTACCACTGCAACGTGTTGGTGGAGTAGTCGACCAGCTGAATGCCGCAGTCTGGAGCGGCCAGCATCACCCAGTTGGGCTCTTCATCGCCCGCGGGGCCGGGCGGCAGGAGCGGCTCACAGTCCGGGCTGAGGTTGCAGTTCTTGTAGCCGATGGTCTTGGCTGCCTCGACGCCGCCCTCCTGGTTGTAGGTGATCAGCTGCTGCGAGGCGTGGAAGATGTTGTAGACGCTGATCGTGCCCGCGTCATGGCAGAGGTAGCGGTCGTAGGTGTACATCGCGGCGTCGCCCGGGTCGTACATCGTCATGATGCCCGGCGTGCCCGTGCCCAGCTCGGCCTTGGCGTTGCCGCCCCAGGTCTCGTCCAGCTTGCCCGTGGTCAAGTCGATGAAGACCAGCTTGCCGGTGCTCTGTTTGGGGTCCAGCAGCACGATCGTGCTGGGAGCGATGATGGTGAACATGTCGCTGTAGATCGCGATCGGAGCGACGGCGTTGACGTCGATCTGCTTGAGCAGCTTGTGGTCGTTGCCAAAGAGCAGGATCACGTTGTTTACGGTATCCAGCAGGGCGTAACCGCCGCCCCACAGGGCCTCGATGTGGCAGCTGAGCTCAAAGTCGGGGACCAGGTATTTCTGCCAGACCGGGTTGAAGTCCACGAAGTCGGCCTCGGCGCCGACCGGGTCGCGGTACCAGCGCACGACGTTTTTGTCGGTCTCCACAAAGGCGAAGCCGTTGCCCGGCACCTCGACCATGGGGCAGGCGGAGCCGATCGCATTGTTGGGCATCAGCCCGAAGTTGGGCTCGCCGACGACGCCCGAGAAGCCGTCCGGCGGGCCGGGCGGCGGGTGGATGGCGAACGTCTTGCTGGCGGTCACCGTGGCGCCCGCCTGGTCGGTGATCGTGACCTTGAACAAGGTGGAGGCGCTGGTCGACCCGAGCGGGGGCGAGTAGTACACGATGGCGTTGGTCGTGCCGACCTCGGAGCCGACGTACATGCCCCGCGGGCCCTCGGCGATCTCGAACTTGAGCGGGTCCGCGGCGGTCGTGTCCGTGATGTTCAGCTTCCACTTGCAGGTGCCGGCCTCGACGCACAGGTCCGGGCCGTCGATGCCGTCCAGGACGGGCGGCTCGTTGGGGATGCCGGCCACGTTGTAGTCGGCGGAGGAGCAGTTGTTGTCCTCATCCAGCTCCTTGTCCGAGGGGTCCAGGCAGTCAGCGCAGGCCCACACGGTCCAGTCGCCGCCGATGGGGCCGGTCTGGGTGAAGTTGGTCGCCCCGATCTTGCCGGGCGCGATGGCGGCGCCGACGGTCTTGGGCGGGGCCGTGGGCGTGTCGGCGGCCGGATCCGGCTTGGCGAGCGCCTGCCAGAAGATGCGCACCTCGGGCTCGTCGCAGCTGGTGCCGCCCAGGTTGCTGACCTCGACCTGGTAGGTGACGTCGGCGCCCTCGCCACCCTCCTGGGCCACGATGATGTCGCTGACCGTCAGGTCAGGCGGACCGGCGATCGGCAGCCCGAACGACTTCTTGTTGTTGGTCTCGTCCGACTCCGCGATGAGCCCTTTCGGCGACTCCTCGCTTGGCGGATCGGCGCACGTCCAGATGGTCTTCAGCCCGGCGCCGGTGAACCCGATCGGCACGGCGCAGGTTACAACCGCCGACGCGTCGACGCCGAGATCATCTTTGACTTCACAGAAGGTGTCCGGGTCGGTCTCGCCGCACGTCGGCTCCTCGCCGGTGAGCGCGTATACGTCGACCAGGAAGGGGCCCAGCGCCGTGGCCAGCCCTTTGTTTTCCACGGTGACGGTCAGCTCGGTGCAGATGAGGTCCGGGTTGGCGCACTCGCTGGACGGGCCCGCGGTGAGGTTGGTCACCTGGATGTCCGGCTCGAGATCCGGACCGACCTCCTGTGTGTACTTGAACTCGCAGACGTTGTTGTCGAAGTTCGTCTCGTCGGCGTAGGGGAACGTGCCGCCGCCGTAGTCCACGTTGATGGTCGCGTAGGCGGTGTTGGGACCGGGATCCACCGGGAACTCGGTGGTCGCGCCGGCCTCGCCGGGAGCGATCAGGTCTACCGTCGCCTCTTCGCCCGCCTTGAGCGTATCCAGCACGAAGCTGATGCCGCTGATGTCGTCCAGCGTTGGCTCGGCGTCCTTGTGCGCGAACGCCGCGCCGTGGATGAACCCGACCCAGTCGTCGCCCGGGACGGCGTCGGTGTCGCCGACGTTTTTGATGACGACGGTGAGCTGCACCTTGCCCGGCGATGAGTTGGGCACGGCCGTGATCGTGCACGTCAGGTCGGGGACAGCCGCGGCAGGTCGGGCGAGGAGCAAGCCCCCGCAAAGCACCAGGGCCAAAATCCGTGGAGTCGGTTTCATATTCATGTGGATTGGAATGCTACCCATAATCGGCCACTCGCTTCACGCCGTGTTGCGCGCGCGTTGCTCAGTGGGATGCCTCGACCAGTCATTATCAGAGCACCGGATTGTCGCGTATATACGCGCGCGAATCAAAGAAGCCCCCAAACGAGGCCTGCGCGGCGGTCACCAAACGAAAAAAGCGGGGCCCGGCATTTCGCCGGACCCCGCTCCAGTGTGTGGTCGGGTCTATTCGGTTGCCACCAGCACCCCGGCCGCAGGAGCGGCCGCTATGGCCCCCCGAGGGGGCCGGCGCCAGGATGGCGCGGGGGGCAACGTGTAAACGCTAGTCGGTGTGGGGCTCCTCAGGGTCGTCGCCCTCAGCCGGATCGCCCTCCTCAGGGGGGGTATCCTCGGCCGGGTCCTCGACCGGGGTGTCCGCCGCCTCTTCGGGCTCGGGCTGGTTGATGTCGACACCCAGCGTGCCGCAGCCACCGTTGATGCAGTCGAAGTCGCCCGCGCAGTCCGCTTTCAGGAAGCAGGACGCCGTGGGCATGCAGAAGCCGAAGCTGCACATCTCGGTCTCGCCGGTGCATGCGCTGTCGGCCGCGGCGGCCTCGCAGTTGCTCAGGCAGCGACCGTCGACGCAGCTGCGGTCGTGGGCGCAGTCGGTGGTGGTCAGGCACTGCAGAATGGGGCGGTCGTCCAGGATGCACAGGCCCTGGTCGCCGCAGTAGGTCGCGTCGCCGCAGGAGCCGTCGCTGGTGCAGATGGTCTGGCACGTGGCGTTGATGCACAGCGCGCTGGCGCCGCACTCGCTGTTGAACTGACACTCGCCGGCCGGCGTAGTGGTCGGCAGGCAGTAGCCCGAGATGTCCTCAGCGCCCGACGGGCAGGCGCCGGTGGCGGTCTCGAAGTAGCAGCGCGTGTTGACGCACATGCCGGTGGCGCCGCAGTCCAGGTTGAACTGGCAGGTGCCCTCGGGGCGCAGCGGGAAGTCCTTGCTGTTGCAGGTGCCCGCGTTGCAGAACTGCCCGGCGCCGCAGTCGGCGTCCGCGTTGCAGTCAGGCGTGAGCGGCTGGTCCGGTGTGACGCCCGTATCGGACGAGCACGTGCCGTTTACACACATGGTGCCCGTCGGACACTGCGCAGAGATGCTGCAGTCACCGCCGGAGACCGGGGGCGTGTCCGCGGGGGGCTGGGTCACGCCGGGGCCACCGCCGCCGATGGGCGTGGTGGCGCTGCCGTCGGGCATGCACGCGTTGCCGGCCGTGCAGCCGTAGCCCTCAGGGCATTGGAAATCGGTCTCACAGCTGTACTGGTAGCAGGTGAACTGCTCACACAGCAGGCAGCCGTTCGCGTCGCACTTGAGCTTGCTCATGTCGACGGCTTGGTCCGGACCGAAGTTAGGGCACCCTGCAAAGAGCAGCAGCGATGCGAACGCCATCGGCGTTATCAAGCGGGTCATATATCCAGCCTCCATTGCGTCTTCAAAAGGAACTCGTATGCGTTCCGTGACGGCTAAGACGGGAGGCCGTGCGGCGATGTTCAAAAAAAATCGCGAGCGGGTTGGAATCTTTTTCGCGTCTTTCACATGTCAATCTGACAGGTATGTTTGACAAAATGTCACAATTCGCCTGGTTTGGTTGCCCGGGAATCAGGCTGAACGGTGTGCTGCGCCGGTGTGCTGAAGTGGTCCCTGGCTTGCAACGCCGGGTTTGCCACGGACGAGGTGCGAGAGATGAGCGAGTTCACAGGATTAAAAGTTCTGGTCGTAGACGACGATCCCAGCGTGCTGGCCCCGCTGCGAAAAGTTTTGGAGCGCGAGCGCTGGGACGTGACGTGCGCCAGCGATGGCCGCGAAGCGCTCGACGTCGTGCAGACGCAGCTTATCGACGTCATCGTCACGGACCAGAAGATGCCCAAGATGACGGGCCTGGATCTGTTGAAGTCAGTCAAGGCCGTGAGCCCACAGACCGAAGTGATCCTCATGACGGCTCACGGGACGATCGGGATGGCGGTCGAAGCGATGAAAGAAGGCGCGTACGACTTCGTCATCAAGCCGGTTAAGCGGCACGACGTGGTGCGTACCGTCCGGCGGGCGTTGGAGAAGCGCCAGCTGGTCGAGGAGAACCTGCGGCTGCGCGCGGAGCTGGATCGCACGCGGGGTAAGCGCAGCATCATCGGGCAGTCTATCGGCATGCGCGAGGTGCTGGATCTGGTCGACCAGGTGGCGCCGTCGTCGGCCACTGTGCTGGTGACCGGCCAGTCGGGCACGGGCAAGGAGCTGATCGCGCGTGCGCTGCATCAGGGCTCCGGGCGCGCCGAGAAGCCGTTTGTGGCGATCAACTGCGCGGCGATCCCCGATACGATCCTGGAGTCCGAGCTGTTCGGGTACGAGAAGGGCGCCTTTACCGGAGCCACCCAGCGCCGCGAGGGGCGCTTCGAGCGCGCTCACAAAGGCACGCTGTTTCTCGACGAGATCGGCGAGATGGCGCCCCACGTTCAGGTCAAGCTGCTGCGCGTGCTGCAGGAGGGGGAGATCGAGCGGTTGGGCGGCACGCAGACGGTCGACGTGGACTGCCGCATCGTGGCGGCCACCAACAAGGATCTCGCGCTGGAGGTGCAGGAGGGCCGCTTTCGCGAGGACCTGTATTACCGGCTGAACGTCATCACCATCGAGCTGCCGCCGCTTCACGAGCGCGTGGACGATGTCCCGCTGCTGACACACCACTTCCTGGAGGCCTACGCGGCCAAGAACAGAAAAAACATCGTGGGCATCACGCCGGACGCGATGGAGATGTTGTGCGGCTATCAGTGGCCGGGCAACGTGCGCGAGCTGGAAAACGCGATGGAGCGCGCGGTGGTGCTGGCTCGCGAGGATCACATCACTGCGGACCAGCTGCCGCCAAGAATTCGGGCCAATCAGGGGGCGGCGCGCACGATCTCGATCCCGCTGGGCACGCCTCTTGAACAGGTCGAGCAGCGGTTGATTCAGGAGACCTTGAAAATGACCAAAGGCGACAAACGGCTGGCCGCGAGACTGCTCGGCATTGCAACGCGCACGATCTACCGTAAGCTGCCGGCCTCGTCTGAGGTGAATTGACAGAATGTCACAACATGCAAACCAACGATCGGACTTGTTGACAAAGTGTCAGCAAGGAGCCCGATCGGAGAAGTGGACAGTTTCTTACAGGACCTCATAATCACGCTGGAATGGAAGCTCTATTCAAGAAGTACTTCTGGGTCGTAAACCTCCTCGCATTGAGCGTGGTGGCTTACCTGTTGGCCCAGACCGTGGTCGATTTCCTGGCCACGAAGTACCTGACCGTCAAGCCTGAGGCCGTGGTGATCGCCTCTTCGGCCGATGAGGCCAAGATGCTGACCAAAGCGGACGGCGGGACCTTGGGCCAGGTGCTGTCCGCCCGGAATCCGTTCAACGTGGATCCCAAGAAGGCCGACAAGCCCAAAGATCCCGACTGCAAGGCCAAGTGCGAGGGCAAGGTGTGCGGCAGCGACGGGTGCGAGGGCACTTGCGGCGAGTGTGGCGACGGTGAGCAGTGCAACGGCGAAGGCCAATGCGAGCAGAAGTCCGAGAAGCCTAAAGAGTGCGAGATGAACGTGGAGCTGGTCGGCACGCTGGTCAACCCGTACACGACAGGCGAGCGGTTTGCGCAGCTGACGGTCAACGGCTCCGGCGAGATGGTGGAGATCGGCACCGAGGTCAACGGTAAGGCGACCGTGGTGGATATCCAGCCCAAGATCATCTTCCTGCGCGAGGGCAACAACCTGTGCCACGTCGGCATGTGGCAGGAGAAGAAGGCGCCTAAAACCCGAGGCGGCGGTAATCGGATCAGCGGCGGGCGCGGAAAGGGCGGCAAGCTGACGCGACCCAAGCCCGGCGATAGCGCCAAGCCCCGACCGGGGCGGTCACCAAACCGGGGCGTGGCGTACGACTACTCGCAGGGTGTTAAGAAGCAGGGCGCGTACGAGTACAAGATCGACCGCCAGATGCTCGATGAGCAGCTGACGGACCTGACTCAGCTCGGCATGCAGGCCCGCGTGATTCCGAACTATCGAAAAGGCAAGTACGAGGGTTTCAAGCTGGTCGGGGTGCGTCCCGGCAGCTTGTATCGCGCGATCGGCATTCGCAGCGGCGACATCATCCGCTCGATCAGCGGCAAGGCGATCAACAGCCCGAACAAGGCGATGGAGCTGTTCAACCAGCTGAAATCGTCAAACGCGATCGAACTGCAGATCGAGCGACGCGGGAAGCTCGAGACATTCAATTACACGATCCAGTGAGAACGATTTGAACCGGATTCCGACAACACATGCGATGACAAGGGGAGTTGTCGTCGCGATCATGCTCGCGCTGAGCGCGCCGGCTTCTGCACAGCGGAAGGCGCCGCCGCCCCCGGCGGACAAAGCGCCCCCGGCGAAGCGGGTCGTGCCGCCGCCGAAGAAGGGGCCGCCCGAGCGGAATCTGGACGGGCAGCCCGGTGTGATCAATCGCACGGGTGACAAGCCGCTGGACAAGCGCTTTGACCCAAAGACGTTGGGGCGCACCAAAGATCTCCCGAAGCCCGAAGACCAGAACGTCATCCCCGTCACCAAGAACTACGGCGACAAGTACCCCTGCAAGAAGGTGCCGCTCGACGCGCTGGTGTCGATCGACTTCCAAAACCTGAAGTTGGAGGACTTTACCAAGCTGATGGCCTGCATGACGGGCAAGCGGTTCATGCTGGCGCAGGGCGTGTCCGGGCAGATCACGATCATGAGCCCTGAGCCGGTCACCATGTACGAGGCCTACAAGGCGTTTTTGTCGGCGCTCGAGGCCAACAACCTGACCATCGTGAAGCGCGGCAAGTTTCTGCGGATCGTGGCCAAGCCCAAGGCCCGCACCGAGGGCGCGCCCATTCTGCAGGGTCGCCAGCGAGCGCCCAACACCGACACCATGGTGACGCAGCTGATCCCGGTGAAGCACATCCTGGCCGACGAGGTGAAGGAGCTGATCACGAACTTCGCCACCGATGGAGCGGACATCACCGTTTACGCGCCGACCAACACGATCATCCTGACGGAGATCGGCAGCAACATCGGACGGCTGCGCAAGCTGATCAAGCAAGTCGATCGGCCGACGGGCGCCGTGAAGATCTGGGTGCGGCCCATCGAGTTCTCGGACGCGGCCGATATCCAAAAGCAGGTCGAGGCGGTCTTTGGCAAGCAGGGCGGCAGCAAGCCCAAGGCCAGCTCGCGTCGTCCGTCGCGACCGACCGCTCGAGGTTCGCGCGCCAAGACCAACCCCGGGCGTCCGGCGACCGGCGGCTCGTTGGGCAACTCCCAATCCGAGCTGACCGTGCAGAGCGACGAGCGCACGAACCAGCTCATCATCATCACCGACCGGGCGACCTACATGCGGATCGACAAGTTCATCCGCAAGATCGACGTGCCCATCCCCGGTGAAGGGCAGATCCACATCCACCACCTGGAGAACGCGGCCGCCAAAGACGTGCAGTCCACGTTGCAGTCGCTGACGGGCGGGGGCAACACCCGCAGCAGCCGGCGATCCAGCTCTCGGCGGACCAAGCGCTCGACGGGCAAGTCCAAGGGCAGGTCCTCCAAAGACACCAGCGCGGCGACGATTGGCGAGGACGTGAAGATCACCGCGCACGAGCCGACCAACTCGTTGGTGATCGAGGCGTCGCTCAAGGACTACCTGACGCTGCGTCGTGTAATCCGGCAGCTGGATGTGCGTCGCAAGCAGGTCTACCTCGAGTCCGTGATCATGGAGATCACGTCGGACAAGAACCGCGAGGTGGGCATCAAGGGCTTCGGTGGCGCGCCGATCGACGTCGCCGGCGAAGAGGTGCCGCTGATCTTCGGCAACGGGCTCCCGGACGTCAGCGCGCTGACCGACGCGGGCGGTGGCCTTGGCGCCTTGCTCATCGGTCCGCTGGTCGATGCGTCGCTGGGTACGGCAGGAGCGGCGACCGGGCAGAGCAACATCTCGATCCCGGCCTTTGGCTTTACGCTCAAGGCGCTGCAGACCAACTCGGACGTCAACATCCTGCAGACTCCGCACATCCTCACGACGGACAACGAGGAAGCGGAGATCGAGGTCGGTCGCAAGGTGCCGTTCAACGCCGGTGTCGGCGGCGGTCTGGGCGGTCTGGGCTCGCTGGCCGGACTCGGCGGTCTCGGCGGTCTGAGCGGGCTGGGTCTCGGCGGCGCGGCCGGTGGTCTGGGCGGCCTGGGCGGTCTGGGCTCGACTCTGGGCGCGTTCAGCGGGCTGGGGTCGATTCAGTACGCGGACATCAAGATCAGCTTGAAGATCAAGCCGACCGTCAACGAGTCGGCGTTTGTGCGGCTGGAGATCGAGCAGCAGATCGACGACTTCGACGGCATCGATCAGCGCACGGGCGCGCCGAACACGTCCAACCGGCGCGTGAAGAACATCGTGGTTGTCCGCGACCAGCAGCCGGTGGTCATCGGTGGCCTGATGAACGATCGCGAGGTCGAGGGCACGACAAAGATCCCGCTGCTGGGCGACATCCCGCTGCTGGGCATCTTCTTTCGCCAGACGACGACCAAGATCGAGCGCAAGAACCTGCTCATGATCATCATCCCGCACATCATCGACGACCCGAGCGATCTCAAGCGCATTCACGAGCAGCGCATGGACGAGATCCGCCGGTTTGCCGAGTTCCTGGCCACTCGCAAGAAGGAGTACATGGGCCAGATCAACTACGCCAAGAAGCACGGTCTGCTGCACGAGATGCACAGCGTGATCGAGACGGCGCGCAAAGAGCGCTATCAGCTGGAGCAGCAGCTGTTCGACGACTCCGATCTGGACCCCGTCGGCGCGCCCGAGACGCACGACCTGGACTATGACCCGTACGAGGTTGAGTCCAACCGCAAGAGCCCGCGCCGCAAAGCCAAGCCGCGCCGCAAAGCCAAGCCGCGTCGCGCCCCGAGCGGCCAGAAGTGAGCGACGTCTACGCACCGGATACGCTGCCGACCATGCAGGCTGTGCAGCCTCCCGCCAATCCGCGGTCGCTGGGACAGATCTTGATCGCGCGCGGATGGGTCACCGAGTCTCAGGTGACCGCGGCGCTGGCGCTGCAGTTGGAGAAGGGGGGACGCCTGGGCGAGCTGCTGGTCGACGGCGACGCGCTGACCTCGTCGCAGCTGACCGAGGCGCTGGCCGATCAGGTCGGCATGCCGTTTATCCGCGAGATCGTGGCCGAGGACATCGATCCCGGTCTGGTCGCCGCATTCACGCTGAGCTATGCCCGGCAGTACAACTTTGTGCCGATCGAGCGGCGCGGCGACACCGTCGTGGTGGCCGTCTCCGACCCGCTGGAGGTCTATGGCCTGGACGATTTGCACGCGATGTTTCGGCTTGAGGTCGAGCCGGTCGCGGCGCCGCCCGAGCAGATCTTCGACGCGATAAACGTCGTCTTTGACCGCCGCGCCGGCGCGGAGCAGGTCGTCGACGAGGTCGCGTCCGAGGGGCTGGACGGCATTCAAGAGGACCTGGACGACCTGGCGCAGGACATTCTGGACGCGGGCGACGACGAGGCGCCGATCATTCGGCTGGTCAACTCGGTGTTGAACCAGGCCATCAAAGAGAAAGCGTCCGACATCCACATCGAGCCCTATGAAAAAGAGGTTGTGGTCCGGTTTCGCCGGGACGGCGTGCTGACGGAGATCGTGCGCACGCCCAAGCGGCTGCAGGCGTCGATCACCAGCCGCATCAAGATCATGGGCGAGCTGAACATCGCCGAGAAGCGGCTGCCTCAAGACGGCCGCATCCGCGTCAAGATCGCGGGTCGCGACGTGGATATTCGTCTGTCGACGGTGCCTACGTCGCACGGTGAGCGCCTGGTGATGCGTCTGCTGGACACCAGCGCCGTGCTGCTGGACCTGGAGAAGCTGGGCTTCGACAACGAGAACCTGGACACGTTCAAAGAGCTGATCAAGCAGCCTCACGGCATCATCCTCGTGACCGGCCCGACGGGCTCCGGCAAGACGACCACACTCTACGCTGCGTTGACGCGTATCAACCGCCCCGAGATCAACATCCTGACCGTGGAAAACCCGGTCGAGTATCAGCTGCCGGGCATCGGGCAGATGCAGGTCAACGAGAAGATCGAGTTCACCTTCAGTCGAGCGCTGCGCGCCATTTTGCGTCAGGACCCGGACGTGGTGCTCATCGGTGAGATCCGCGACCTGGAGACCGCCGAGATCGCGGTGCAGGCGTCGCTGACCGGCCACCTGGTCTTTGCGACCATCCATACCAACGACGCGTCCAGCACCTTCACCCGCCTGACCGATATGGGTATCGAGCCGTTCAAGTCGGCGTCCACGGTCATGGCGATCATGGCGCAGCGTCTCGTGCGCACGCTTTGCAACCAGTGCAAGCAGGCGTACACGCCGCCCAAACACGAGCTGATCAAGCTGGGCATCGACATCGAGGCCCTCGGTGAGGACTTCAAGTTCTACAAGGCCAAGGGCTGTCAGATCTGTGTGACCGGATACACCGGCCGCGCCGGGCTGTACGAGCTGCTGGTGGTCGACGACGAGATCAAAGAGCTGGTGGTTGGGCGCACGGACGCCAGCCGCATCAAGCGCAAGGCCATCGAGAACGGCATGCGTACGCTGCGTGATGATGGCGCGATGAAGATCCTGCGCGGCGTCACCTCGGTTGACGAGGTCGTCCGCGTGACTGCGGAGGAGATGTCGTAGCGTTGGGTCACTGCTAATGCCGGTTTATGCCTACAAAGGGCTGAACGCCAAAGGCAAAGCGTGCCACGGCGTTCACGACGCGGAGAACGCGCGCTCGCTTCGGTCGGATCTGCGACGGCAGGACATCTATCTCACCGAGTACGCGCAGCAGGACGCCAAGGGCAAAACCAAGGCGACGATTCGCGCGACGGGTCGCAAGCAGGAGGGCGCCTCTCGCGACGTCGAGTTCTCCTTCTTCAACAAGGTGCCGCAGACCGAGGTCTCGGAGATGACGCGCCAGCTCTCCACGCTGCTGCGCGCCGGTGTGCCGCTGGTCGACGCGCTGACGGCGATCGTGGACCAGACGGAAAACGAGCGCCTGTCCAATGTGATGGCGCAGGTGCGGCGGGCGGTCAACGAAGGCTCGGCGCTGCATCTAGCGCTGCGCGAGCATCCGACAGTCTTCAAGAACCTGTTTTGCAACATGGTCTCGGCCGGCGAGGCCTCGGGCACGCTGGAGCTGGTTTTTCAGCGGCTGTCGGACTTCATGGAGGCCCAGGTCAAGCTGGAGAGCCAGGTGAAGTCGGCGCTGATGTACCCGATGATCATGGTCTCGTTCGCGATGATCATCGTGGCGCTGCTGATGACGTTCGTGGTGCCCAAGCTGGTCGAGGTCATCGTCGAGCAGGGCGGCGATCTGCCGTTCCTGACCGTGGGGCTCATCTGGGTCTCCGAGTTTTTCCAGAACTGGATTCTGGCGATCATCATCGGCTTCTTCGTTGTGACCTACTACTTCCGCAAGTGGATCAAGACGGAGCGCGGGGAGCTGAAGTGGGACACCTTCAAGCTGACCGTGCCGCTCTTCGGCGACCTGATCCGCAAGATCGTGATGGCGCGCTTTGCCCGGACGCTGGGCACGCTGATGTCGAGCAGTGTGCCGCTGCTGACCGCCATCGAGATCTGCAAGCACGTGGTGGACAACGCGGTCTATCGCAACGTGCTGGAGGACACGCGCGTGGCGATTCGTGACGGCGACTCCATCTCGAATCCGCTGAAGCGCAGCGGTCACTTCCCGCCGATGGTCACGCAGATGGTGGCGATCGGTGAGAAGACCGGCGAGGTCGAGGAGATGCTGGACCATGTCGCCGAGGCGTATGAGCTGCAGGTGGAGACCAAGGTCTCACGCCTGACCACCTTGCTGGAACCCGTGATGATCGTCGTTCTCGGCATTATCGTTGCGTGCATCGTATTCGCGGTGCTGCTGCCCATGTTGAACATGAACGAAGCCCTGCGCAGCGGGGCCTGATGACTTTGTTTATTTTGAGGAGAGACCAATGAAGAGTGCCCCCAAGGGCATGACCCTGATCGAGATCCTTGTCGTTATCGCCATCATCGGCATCGTGGCCACCGTGGTCGCCGTCGGTGTGGTCGGGTATCTCAAGGACGCCAAGATCGAGACGACCAAGACGCTGGTGGACAACGTGGCCAAGAGCGTCGCGTCGTTTGCAGTGACGCATCGGGGCCTGCCCAAGGACCTGAACGAGCTGGTCGAGCGCAAGTACATCAAGAAGAACCAGGTGGCCGACCCCTGGGACAACGAGCTTGAGTACTCGCCGGGTAACAGCGGTCAGATCGACGACTTCACGCTGTGCAGCAACGGTCCGGACGGGACCGGGGGCAACGAGGACGACATCTGTACGAATCGCGACGAAGACTAGGACCCGCCCGGGTCCCGCGCGGCAAAGGTCGACGGCGACAGCATCCGCGCGGGATGACGCTCATCGAGGTCATCGTGGCCATGGTCATCATGGCGATCGCGATGGGCCTGGCGGTGATGGCGTTTGGGGCGGTCACGTCCGCTGAGACGCGGCAGGGTGCGTCCGATGTCGCGACCGCGGTGCGTTACACGTACAACCTGTCGGCCATCAACAACCGGGTTTACGCGCTGTATCTCGATCTGGATGCGGGCACCTACCAGGCTGCGCCGTTCAAGAAGGGCGGGGACTGCGAGCGATTGATGATCAACGTCGACGGCAGCGCCTCCGACCCGATTGTGACGACCTACGGCAAGAGCGGCGACAACGAGGACGACGACGACGACGAGGACCGCGGGCTGTTCGATGCGGCGCAGGGGGCCCAGGGCGACGGCGAGGTGACCGATGCAGTCACCGCGGACACGACGACGCCGACCGGACAGCTGATGAACCTGCTGAGCTCCGAGACCAAGAGTCTGAGCCAGGAGACGTCGCGCCAGGCGGGCATCCCGGTGGACGACAGCACGTCTCCGGATGGTCCCAAGCGGGTGAAGTCCTACCGCAAAAACCAGCTCGGCAAGCCGCGCAAGCTGCCCAAGGGCGTGAAGTTTGCCGGGGTTCTGCTGCGCGAGGATATGGATCCCGTGACCGAGGGCAAGGTCCCGATTCTGTTTTATCCGCACGGCTTCACTCAGCGCGCGCTCATCTACCTGGAGAGCGGCGAGGGTGAGGATGCCGAGGTGTTTACGGTCGAGGTGATGAGCCTGGCCGGTCTGGGCCGCATCCACGACGTGGAGCTGGACGCCAGCAACTTCAAGGAGGACGTAAATTAGCTCTCATCGCCCGCCCTCCCACCCCAGAGGCTTCTCGCTGCTGGAGGTCATGATCGCCACCGCCATTCTCGCGGTGGTGTTCGCGTACCTGTCCGGGTCGATTATTCAGGGCGGCTTCCTGCAGGCCAAAGCGCCGCTGTACACGCAGTCGTCGCTGTTGTTGCGGGGCGTGGTGCTGGATCTCGAGGCCGAGTATTGGACCGAGGGCTTTCCCGAAAACGACGTGAGCAACAAGCACTGCGAGCTGCCGCGCGACGCCGGCAAGGGCTTTGAGTGCGAGTACGACCTGGAGAAGCTGGACCTGGATCAGGGACAGCTGGGCGAGATGGCCAGCAACATGCTGGAGCAGATCATGGGGGGCGTCGGCGAGAACGGCAGCATCCTGCAGGCCTTCCCGGCGCTTGGATTTCTGTTCATCCCGGACCAGGCGATGCCGTTTGGCGTGAGCCCGGTGTGCCCGATGCCGCCCAGCCAGTTCAAGACCATGTGCAACATCAGCGTGGAGAAGGTCACGCAGAACATCTACGGCATGTTCATGCTGTTTCCGATGGTGATCTCGCTGGCGGCGTCTCAGACGCGCAAGCTGCGGATCCGCATCTCTCACGACAAGCACGACTCCAAGGATCCCGTGCTGGAGATCGAGACCTACATCATCAGCATCCCCGAAGAGCTGCGGGCGGGCACCAAAGAGACGCCGGAGATCCCGGGCGTGGGTGGCTTGCAGCCGGGTCAGCCGGGCCAGCCGGGTCAGCCGAAGACCGGACAGCCGATTCCGGGCGCGCCGACAACGGAGAAGCCGCTCTCGGGGGGCGGCGGCCGATGAAGCGCGGATTTACGCTGATGGAGGTGATCGTGGCGGTCGGCCTGCTCGGGCTGATGAGTGCGCTGATCTTCGGCGTGATGTCTTCCATGTTTGCGATCAGCGATGACACAGACGACATCGTGGAGGTCAATCACATGGCCCGCGTGACGCTGGAGCGCCTGACCCGCGACCTCAGCCATGCGTTTTTGTCCATGAATCAGGGTGAGCTCGAGACGACCAAGACGCTGTTCGTGGGTGACCGCGACAAGGTGCTGTTCACCTATCTGGGCAACATCCCGGTCAAGGCGGGTGGGCTCGAGACCGACCAGGGCGTGGTCGAGTACCGGCTCAGCGGGCGCTCGAAAGACCGCTCGGGGCGCAAGCTGATCCGCCGCTTCAAGCCCGTCATCGACGACGATCCCGAGGACGGCGGCGAGGAGTACGTCGTGGCGGTGGGCGTCAAGAAGCTGCGATTCGAGTACTGGGACGAGTACGACGAGAGCTGGAAGTCCGACTGGAAGGTCGAGGACTGCCTGGACACGACTGAGCCCGGCTTTACGCTGCCCACGCGCATCAAGATCGAGCTCGAGATGTACGACGCACGTGAGCAGGTCTTTGCGTTTGCCACGCAGACCAGCGTCTACGTGAACAACCCGCTGATGTTCGGCGCGCCGACCACCCAGAAACAGAAGGAGTGCGTCGCTGCGCAGGCCGCGCTTCGACAGCAGCGGGAGGCGGCGCCGTTTTGAGCCTGCCAATCGACCGCATCAAAGGGGCATGGGCCGCCGTTCGTTGCGAGCTGCGCACCGGGTCTCAAGTGGACCACGGACAGCCGCGCGGCGTCGCGTTGATCATCGTGTTGATGACGCTGGCGATCGTCGCGGCCTTCAGCGCGGAGTACAACTACAAGAGCTATATCCGGCTGCACGTGGCGGCCAACATGCGCGACGATGTGACGGCCTATTACCACGCGCGCGCGGCGATGGAGGTCGCGCGCCTGGTCATCAAGAGCCAGACGCTGGTCGAGAACACGCTGAAGTCGCTGGGTGGCGGGGCTATGGCCAAGCAGGCCAAGCAGGTCGAGCCCTGGACGCTGGCCTGCCAGTTCGCCAACGCCTTTTGTACGGGAAAGCTCATCTTATTGGGCAAGCCGATGTTCGACTTCACGGGCATGGCCGGGGTGGGCGTCGAGGAAGGCGGCAGCTGCAAGTGTGTGGCGAAGCCGGAAGACGGCTCGATGTCGGTCAATCGCATCAACACGGTCAGCGACAAGCGGCAGCTGTTTCGCCACCTGTACGCCAAGATGATCGCCGGGCGCGACGAGCCGCTGCTGCCGGGCGAGATCGACAAAGAGGCCGCCGAGTTGGTGCTGAACATCATCGACTGGATCGACCCGGACACCCAGCGCACGGACATCGATCTTCAGGGCAACCTGATCGAGTCGGCGCAAGGCGAGAAGGGCGCGGGCGACAAGGACATCAAGCCCAAGAACGCCAAGATCGACACGCTGCAGGAGCTGCAGTTTGTGGAGGGCATGACCCCACAGAAGTACTGCAGCATGGCGGACTCGGTGACAGCGTTTCCCACGCTGAAGGTCAACATCAACCAGATTCGGCCTGACACGCTCAAAGACGTGCTCTGCGATCCGTACTACACCAGCAACATGGTGGAGGCCTGCTATCTGCCGGGGGGCGGCATCACGGGCATCATCCCGCCCATGGACGAGGCGATCTACTGCCTGGATATCTGCCGAAAGCTGCGGCAGTCGCTGGTGAGCCCGGGCTTCTCCAACATTACCCAGGTGACGCGGCAGTTCTTCAAGAATCTGCGCGGGGATCTCCTCGGGAAGCCGATCCTCAACAACCGGGCGGTAGAGACCGATTTCGGGGTGAAGGCAAAGTTCATTCGGATCGAGACCGCGGGCACGTCCTATGGGACCGCGCGCGGCCTCACGGCCGTGATCGACACTGCGACAGGCGACTATGTATATTGGCGTGAGTACTAACTAATGGCACAGACAATCATAGGCCTGGACATCGGCTCCTTCAGCGTGAAGGTGAGTACCGTCACCGCCTCCTTCAGGTCGTTTTCGTGGGACGGCTACCGCGAGTACGAGATTCCGCACGCCGGGCGAGCGCGCCCTGAGCGGGCGGCGGCGCAGGTCCTGGCGGACCTTGGCAAAGAGGTGACCGGACCGGGTGCAGCCGTGGTGTGCGCGCTGCCGGGCGACCGCGTGATGACGCGCTTCATCCAGCTGCCGTTCAGCGATCCGAAGCGCATCGACAGCGTCCTGGGCTTTGAGCTCGAGGGTCAGATTCCGCTGGGCGTCGAGGACATCAACTACTCTTACCAGCCTGTCGGCGAGACCGACGATGGGCAGACCGAGATCTTTGCGGCCGCCGTCAAGCACGACGTTATGGAGCGCTATCTGGAGGGCCTGGAGGACGCCGGGATCGACCCGCGCGTGCTGACGTTGGACACGATCAGCTACCTGAACCTCTACGACCACCTGGTCGGCGAGGGCACGGTCGCGTTCGTGGATATCGGGCATCGCACGACCAAGCTGTGCATCGTAGAAGAGGGGCGTCTGCGCCTGGCGCGCTCGATCGGGCGCGGTGGGCAGGCGGTCACACAGGCTATCGCCGAGAAGCTGGACCTGGAGTTCGACGAGGCCGAGCAACTCAAGCACGAGGACGGCGAGCTGCCGTGGTCTGCCGCCGGCCAGAGCTCGTCGCTGGCGGATATCGCAGCCGAGGCCATGCACCCGCTGGTCGTCGCGATCAGCCAGAGCTGTCAGGCGTACTCTCGCCAATCCGGTCGCAAAGTGCAGGGCATTCGCGTCACCGGGGGCGGCAGCCGCATCGCCAACTGCGTGCCGTGGCTCAACGAGCAGCTGCGCATGCCGGTGCAGTCGGTGTCGCTGGGGTCGCTGGACTTCAACAAGGTCTCGCATGTCGAGGGCAGCGCGTCCGGCGCCGCCAAGAGTCTGGGGCTCGCGCTGCTGCAGGCCGGCGCCAGCAAACACGTGACGACGCTGAACTTCCGGCGTGGTGAGTACGCCTACGAAGGCGACTTCAAGTTTCTGCAGGACAAGCTGACTTACCTCGGCGGGCTGGCGGCCGCGTTGCTGGTCGTTGGCGCGGTGTACGGGTTTGTAAAGAACAACAGCCTGCAGCGGGTGCTGGACACCCAATATGAGACGCTGGGCGAGTTTACAAAGGACAAGCTGGGCAAGACGGAGCGGAGCTTCGGCAAGACGCTCAAGAAGCTGAACAGACCGCCGTCCGCAGGCGAGCAGGCCGAGCTGTTCCCGCCCATGACGGCGATCGCGGTGCTGGACAAGATCACGGCGATTCAACAGGGCCTGAACGGGACTGCGATCGGGGCCCACGCGCCCGGTCCGGGGGGGCCGATTCCGCCGCCGACCGTCAGGGCGCCGACCAACAACGGCCGAACGCTGCAGGGCAACCCGATTCGAGCCAGGCCGATGGCGCTGGATCCGGCGATTCGGCCGATTCCGGCGATACCGGGGCGGCGTGGCGGGCCGCGTGCTCGGCCCAGCGCCTCAAACCCCAAGCCGGCGGTGGGCAAGCCACGTTTCGGCGCCCCCGGTGGCAAAGGTACCGACGAGACACGGCTGAAGCGGCCCGGCGCGGCCAAGGGAGAGCCCGACGCGGCCGGTGACGCCGGGGCGAAGCCGGTGGACGACCAGCTGTCCAAGATCGAGCTCAGCGTCGTCAATATCGACGTCTTCAGCGACGTGAAGGTGACCGCCGAGACCCACGAGTCCAACGTCACCGGCAAAGAGATCTTTCGCAAGCGCATCGAGGCGGAGCCGTGCTTTGTGCAGGTGAAGCGGCGCGACATCGGCGAGGTCGTCAGTACCGGACGTCACGCCGACTGGGTGCGCTTTGAGGTCACGTTCAAGGTCAAGTGCCCGATCGAGGGCGCGGCGACGGCGGCGGGCGAGGAGGGCGGCCGATGAGCGCTGGATTGTCAGGCGCGCTGTCGCGGATGAGTCCTCGCGAGCGCAACATGGTCATCGCGCTGATGGCGCTGGTCCTCTGCCTGGTTATCGGCGGCGGGGTGTTCTGGGTGCGCGGCACGCTGTCCGACAAAGAGGCCAAGATCAAAGCCAACCGCAAAGCCTGGACCAAGATTCAGAAGGCTGCCGGTCCCTACCTGGCCTCGCGCGAGGCTTATGCGCGGATGCAGGAGCGTCTCAAGACCAACCCGGATGCGCTCAGCCCGGACAACCCGGTGGCGGAGACGGCGGTGCGTACCAAGGTGCGCTATCGGACCGGCATCGGTGGCGACGACGAGACCGCGGCCCTGAACAAGATCCTTCAGGTGACGGGTGACCTGGCTCAGCGGCCGCTGCTTCAAAAGCGGCGCAAGGAGAAGGGGCCGCAGATCTTCCGGGTCGAAAAGCAGTTCCAGATGCGCCGTGGGTTTGCCCGGACCGTCGACCTGTTCGGCTTCCTGGGCGATGTCGAGGCGCTGGATAATCTGGTGTTTGTGACCAAGCTGCATATCGTGCGATGGAGTCGCGACCCGGATTTTGCCCAGATCAAGAACCTTACGGCATCCACTCTGCGTTATTCGGCAGAGGAAGAGGAGTAGCGCCAAATGCTGGGCAACATTCTCAAAGGGTTCGCCTACTCGACGTACTTCTCGGTCGCGCTGGTGGGGTTCATCTACCTGTCGATACCCACCGGCAAGGTGAAGAACTACGTTCAGGTGCAGGCGTCCAGGAAGCTGAAGACCAAGGTTGAGATCGACTCGCTGAAGCTGCACGGCATCAGCGGTGTGACGCTGGGTGGGATCACGATCCAGCTGCCGATCAAGCCCCCCACGGTGCCGGGCGAGGATGAGACGGACGGCGCGCCGGGGGCCATGCCGGGCGGTCCGGCGGACGAGCCGGCGCCGGCGGGTGACAGGACCGCTGAGCCCGCTTCGGAGGGTGCGGATGAGGTGCCCGCGATCGTCAATCCGCCGGGACTTGTGCAGATCGACGCCCTGCGGGTCGACTTGAACACGGTCGGGCTGATGATGGGCAAGAAGCTGCAGGCTGCGCTGACGGCGGAGTTTACCGGTGGCGGCTCGATCGAAGGCGCGACGTTGGAGGCCAAGGACGGCGGCTGGACCCTGGCGGTGGACGAGATCGCCGGCATCAACCTGGCTCCGATGCGCATCTTCAAGAAGATGATGGACCTGGACGTGAACGCCCGCCTGTCCGGCAAGCTGTTGGTGGACTGGGGCGGTGGAATCGCCAACAGCACCGCGTCGATCAACATGACGCTGAGCGACACTGTGGTGCCGTATCTGCCGATCAAGGTGCCGCCGAACCCGTTCCCGGTCGGCGAGGCGTTCAATGTGGAGCTCGGCGACGTGGAGATGGAGGCCCAGCTGGGTAAGCCGTCCGACCTGCCGGGCGTGGGGGGGCGCGCGCGCCCGGGTCAGCCGACCATGCTGCTGCTGCAGAAGTTCTCGGGGCGCGGCGAGCACGTCGAGGTGCAGCTGGATAGCGGACAGAAGCACACGCTGTCGTTTGTCGGCCCGAAGATGGCGGACACCCTGGTCGACATCAAGCTGGTCGTGCATTTCACCGACGCGTTTTTCGCCTGGAAGGGCGACGGTGTGCGCGCTGACGGGTCGGTGGCCAAGGACGAGAGCCACGCGGGGATGAAGACCGGGCTTGCGTCCGCGCTTCGCAGGGCGCGGATTCGGCTGGGCACCAAGTACTACTACGGCTTTCACTGCAAGGGTCGCTTGCAGCAGTTCAAGACCGGGCCGAGCCCGTGCCGTGCTGCGGCCCCCAGTCGACGGATCGCTCCGAAATTGACGGGCGCAGCACAGCCTCTCGCGGGCAAGCGCCCGGGTTCGACGGCGGGCAAGCGTCCGACGTCACCCAAGCTGAATCGCCCCAAGGTGCCGCCGCCGAGCCGCGCCGGTCGGACGCCCACGAGGCCCAGTCGAACGCGGGCGACCGCCCGTCCCGCGGGCAAGCTGGTGGAGCGCAGTCGGCCGAAAAACAACCGTCGCAAGCCGGCGCGTCGCCCGCGGACCGCCGATCGCGATCGCGACGATGAGGACAACCCGGAGATGCTGGCGCCGCGCGGTGGTGGTGGCGAGATCACCCCGACCGTCAATGAGCCTGTCGACGAGGAGGAGTCCGAGGGCATCGAGGACGACGAAGAAGACAGCGAGGACGAGGAAGGCAGCGAGGACGACGAAGACGACGACGAGGAAGACAGCGAGGACGACGACGGCCCGATCGATCCGGATGACGAGTTCGAGGAGTATCAGTAGTCGCAGGCCGGCGATTACCGCTGCAGACAGACCTTTCGGCTGCCCGTCAGGCGCTCGCACGCGTTGTAGAGCACGGGACAGTCGGCCACCGTATTACAGACCTGCGTACACACCGACGTCACCGATTCGCCGGGCCAGGCGCCACCGTCGTACTGCTGGCACACAAACTCCCAGCCGCCGCCGTTTTCGTCGTTGCAGGGCGAGTTGGGGCCGCATGCGCACTCTTTTGTGCAGAAGGCGAAGGACGCGATTGCAGGCGATGAGTGGCACACGCCGTACAAGCACTCGTCATCGGAGACACACGGTTGGCTGTGCAAAAGGCCGTCCGGATATAGAATGCGAGCCTCGATCTCGCAGGGCGTCGAGGCCGACTGGCTATCGGCGGCGCACGCGGCGATGATCAGGATGAGCACGAGCTTTGGTAAGTGCCGAAGAATGACGCGATCATAGAGAATCCCGGTAGCGGGTCGCAAATCCAGTGGAGGGGCGTTGAAGCGGCGCAAGAAGCAGGTCGAGGTCGAGCAGGAGACGGCGCGTGTGTTTTGTGCGCTGACGCTGGATCGCGAGACGATCATCGACGTGGACAACGCGACCGAGGCCATGCGCCGGTCGCTGCTGCCGGCGTTTCGCTTCGTGCGGCTGGGGTCATGGCACATCACGCTGCGGTTTTACGGCGACGTGGAGGTCGACAAGCTGGACGCTCTGGGCGATGCGCTGGCCAAGTGCGCCGGGCCGCCGGTGCCGGTGGAGCTCCGGGCGGTGGGGGCCTTTCCGGACATGCGGTCGCCGCGCGTGCTGTGGGTCGGGGTCAAGGCTCAGACCAAGGCCCTGGACGAGCTGTACTGGGAGGTCAACGCGACCAGCCGCAGGCTGGGGTATGGCGGGGAGCCGCGCCGGTTCACGCCGCATATCACTATCGCGCGGGCGCGGGAGGGTGGAGCGCACCCGGTGGCCCGCGAGTTGACACCTCTTTTGGATACGTCGTTTCGTACCAGCGTGCTGCGTGAAATGGTTCTGTACCAGAGCACGTTGACTGATGAGGGGCCGCGCTATCAGGCGCTGCGCCGATTTGAACTGAAACCCTAGCCATGCGTTAGTGGGGCTTATTCGTAAACGCATCACATGGGCCGTTGTGGCCGGGCTGGCGATCACCGCCGGCTATTTCGGGGCGCGCCATCTACAGCGCATGGGCGTGGCCGCGGACGTCACCGAGTTCACGCCGGCTGACGCGGACGCGCTTTTGTATATCCCGCGGGTGGATGAGTTCACCGAGTCGATGGTCGTGTTTACGCGCGGTATTCAGGAGGCGGCGCGCTTTCGCGAGCTGCTGAAGCCGGAGACAGGCGTGGAGCTGGGCGACGCCGACGGGCTGCGCCGGGTGGGCGTGGATCCGGAGGCGGGGCTGGTCGTCTTCAGTCGCGCGGGCATGGCGCATATCCTCTTCGGGGTGGAGGACGCCGAGACCTTTGTGCTGGCGCTGAAGGCCAAGTTCATCAACCTGGGGCACGCGCCGGCCCGCCAGAGCGCGCCGGACGAGAACGGCGTTGTTGTCTACACGATCGAGGGCGATGACGGCGCGGACCATGCGGCCTTCGCTGCGCATGACGGGCTGCTGGTGCTGGTGTACCGCGGGCTCGGCCAGGATCCGGCGGCCGGCGTCAAAGCCGTGCTGCAGGGCACGGGGGATAAGGGCGGCTTTTTTGAGACGCCTCGCTTTAAGGAGATTCAGGCCAAGCTGGGTACCGACGGGCCGCTGTTCTTTGCCGCCGGCGACGGTCTGGCCCGCCGACCGGACGGCAAGCCAAGACTGGGCTTTCTGGACGCGATGCAGCTGCCCGCGTTTGTCGACACGTTCGTGCGCGGCCGGATCTCGGGTTACCTCAGCAAGGTCAGCTACGCCGCCGCGCGGGTGAAGGTGGAGCCGTGCGCGGCCAACCTGCATGCCACGGTACAGGTGGAGGATGGCGCCACCCTGCTGCCCAAAGAGTGGATCATTCCGGACTCCGTGACGGCGCCGGACTTCGGCAAGCTGCTCCCGCGCGATACCGTGTTCTTCACACGCGTAGGCGTGAACACGGATGGCGCTGCGGCCATGTTGAAGCAGGTCTCTAAGCTGGGCGCGGATCTGGCGCAGTTCGGCGCGATTCTGGGTATGGGCGGCAAGGGCATGGACCCGATCGCCGGCCTGTTGGGCAAGTTCGTGCACGAGGATCTGGGCGACAAGCATCTGACCAACGACGTGCTGGAGCATTTCACCGGGCACATGGCAGTCGGGCTGGTCGGCGTGCACCGAAAGGCCAAAGCCGAGGACGTCATGAAGGTGTCGGACTTGAAGGTGTGGCTGGGCCGCACGGTGCAGCTGGTCGGTGCGGTCCAGCTCAAGGAGCCCAAGGCGTTTTTCGACAAGTGGTGGGCCGAGAAGGACGTGCTGGGCAAGTTCGGGTTTGAGATCGAGCGCCTGAAGCACCCCCAATGGCAGGTCTTTCGGCTGCAGCGCGGTTGCACCCAGAAGCGGGCGCCCAAGGGCTCCAAAGCCAAGAAGCCGGTGTGCGAGCGCTATGGTGTGATGCTGGCGGGGGATCTCCTGGTTCTGACCACGGGGCCGTCCACGCTGGAGCGTGTGTACGATGCGATGGCGGGCAACGCCGGGTCGATGCACGGGCTGACGCGCGAGCCGCTGGCGCGCTCGGTTATGGAGCACGGGCCGATGCTGGCGGGGGGCTATTTCTCGTTTGACGGTCTGCTCAAGGCGGTCCGCAATCTGAACCTGCCGGGCGGCGCCACGCGGTACCTGGCCCAGATGTACGAGCTGGCGTTTACCCTGGACGCCGCGGGTGGCGAGACATCCAGCCGGCTGCTGCTGACGAGGTAGCAGGTGCCGCTCAAGAAGCTCATTCGCGTCGTTCTGCAGAACATCGCGCGCTCCAAGAAGAACTTCGTCTTCTCGTCGATCGGGATCATCGTGGGGATCGGGACGTTCACGTTCTTTCTGGCGCTGAGCCAGGGGATTCGGGACCGCGTACTCAATCGGATCTTCCCGATCGATCAGCTGGAGATCGAGTCGATCGGCGGCGTCGCGGCGTCGGCGTCTGACGATGGGGAGCAGAGCGGCATCGGTGGCGTGCTTGCGGGAGGACCGCGCATTATGGACCAGCCGGCGGTCGATCAGCTGCGATCGATCTCATCGGTGGAGGCGGCCTACCCCAAGATGCGCGCGCGCTTTCCGGCCAAGATCGAGACCGGGATTCTGGACCGGCGGATGGCCGGCGAGGGATTTATCGAGGGCTTGGAGATCAGCGAGAAGGTGGTCTCGGATATGCGGGCGTTTGAAGGGACGTGCAGCAACGCCGAGAGCGAGGACATGTGCCGGCGCCGAGAGGTCAGCTGCCGCCGTCACGCGGACTGCCCCCACGAGGGGTTTGAGTGCATCGAGGGGATGTGCCGCACGCGCGAGTATTGGCGCAGCTTTCGGGACAAACACGCGCGGGAGCCGTGTACCGCGGCCAGCCAGTGCGGCGAGGGCCTGGTCTGCTCTTACGACCGCTGGCTTATCCTGAAGACGCGGAAGAAGGAGCAGCTGAAGCCGGTGAGGTTGGCCGCGCGCCGCGTGAAGCACGACCAGCTGGATATGGACCTGTACGTGGCCGTGGCGCGCGTCGGGGCGGTGACGCTGGACGACGTGATGAACGCCGAGCGCTCCAAAGCGGAGATCTGGTCGGTCGGCGCTCAGATCAGCGATGAGGCACGCGAGGCGCTGAGGCGGCACAGCGTCGTGGTTCACGAGTTCGCGACGGTCGAGGAGGCGCTGGCGCACGTGGGACAGCTGCCCACCAGCCTGAAGCAGGGCGAGTGCGCCGGCGTGTCTTGCATGCTCGAGCAATCCGAGATCAACATCGGCAGCTGGAAGTACTTCGAGGTTTACGACAACCACCGGGGCGACTGTCCCGCGCAGGGCTACTGCGCCGCCCGCAACGTGCTGAGCAAGCGTGGACGGTGCGCGTCGTATATGCCGGTCGCGCTGAACCCGATGATGATCGACTTCTACAACTCGACCGTCGTGAGTCAGCTGGGGACGCAGGCGCTGCCCAATCCCTGCTTCGTCCTTGGACTCAAGGGCTACTTCAGGCTGGGCTTCTCGTTCTTGCGGACGTCCATGGAGCCGGTGTGGCAGAAGATCCGGTGGTCGGAGATCGTCGGCTTCAGCGACAAGGCGATGCACCTGGGCGGCACGGTTCCGCTGAACTACGTCGAGCGCTTCAATCACTTCTTTCTGGGGCCCCAGTCCATCGAGTATTACGACAGCGTCCTGCTGCAGATCCCGCGCAACGAGCAGGTCGCGGGCGTCATCGAGCAGGTCCGCAAGCAGAGCTTCGATCTCAGTCGCAACTCCAAGTTTGCGCGCAAGGCGGCGGAGATGCTGATGGTGGTGACGCTGACGTTCTTGCTCATCTCGATCATCATCATCGTGATCAGCGCCATGAACATCAGCCACACCTTCTTGATGGTGGTGTACGAGCGCCAGCGTGAGATCGGGGTCATGCGTGCGATCGGTGCGTCGCGGTGGGACATCCGGAAGATCGTGCTGGCCGAGAGCGGGCTGATCGGGCTGCTGGCTGGGGTCGTCGGCAATGGCGCCAGCTTCGGGGTCTCCCGCCTGGTGAACATCCTGGCCGAGGGGCTGCGAGAGCGCTTTCCCGTCATCCCCGAGGACTTCTTCATCTACAGCTCGGTGCTGGTCGCCGGGTCTATCGCGTTTGCCCTGATCTTCTGCCTGCTAGGGGCGTGGGTCCCGGCCAACCGTGCGGCCAAGCTGGATCCGGCGGTCGTTCTATCCTCCGCGTAATAACCGGCCTGCTCGTCGCGCTCTGGGGCGCCCATGTGTGGGCGGTCTTCAGGTATCCCCTGGGCAACGACCCCGCCATCTTTCAGTTCTACGCCTGGGCGATGACGGTCGGCGACATGCCGTACCGGGAGTGTTTCGACGTGAACACGCCCGGGGTCATGATCCTTCACTGGGCCTGGGGCGTCCTGACGGCGTTTGAGGACGCCGCATTTCACAGTCTGACCGTGACGCTCAGCACGCTGTCGCTCGTGGGCGGAGCGTGGTGGCTGCGCGATCGGGTGCCGCGCGAGGCTCTGCTGCTGGGCCTCGCGGTGGCGATCTGGGCGTTTGTCGGGATCACCCCGTGGGATCGCGGCCAGCGCGAGCTGTTCCAGGGCTTCTTCTTGTTGGGCGCGTTTGCCCTGATCGGGCGCCATCCCCTGGTCGCGGGGGGCCTGGCGGGGTGCGCGACCACGATCAAGATCGCCGTGCTGCCCGTCGTCTGGCTGTGCTGGATGGCGTGGATGATCCCGACGTTCAAAGAGCGCGGGACCCGCGAGGGGCTCAAGGCCTCGCTGTGGTCGTTTGCCGGCTTTCTGGTGCCGCTTGGGGCGGTGGTCGGCTGGCTGTATGCCTACGAAGCGCTGGCGCCCTTCCTTCAGATTCAGACGACCTATCTGCCGCTGCACCGCACCGTGTTGACCGTGCCGGTTACGGAGGCGCTGGCCAAGACGCTGCCCTTGTTCCTGGTCGGGCTGGGGATCGCCGCTTTGGTACATCGGACGTGGGCGTTGGCGGCGCTGCATCTGGGCGCGGTCGCCATCTTCGTCGGCCAGCGCCATGGCTGGACCTATCACATGCACATGGCCATACCGTTTGTGCTGCCGACCGTCGCGCTGCTGGCCGCCAGGATCCCCAAGCGCGCCTTCTTGCCGCTGATCGCGGTGCCGCTGGTCCTGGCCACACTGACCACCGTGTACGATCACGGCCGAGGGATGACTCGCGCCGAGAGGGTCGACGATCACTGGGACTACCCGGCGCACGAGAAGGTGGCCGAGTATCTGCGGGAGCACAGCCTGCCGACGGATCGCGTGCTGACCAACAACGACGAGCAGCAGCTGCTGTACATGGCCCGCCGCCGGTCGGCCACGCCGTTTGTGTACGGGTTCTTGTTCAGCGAGAGCAACCCGGAGCCGGTGCTGCGAAATCTCGGCTTTGCCCGCTACACCATGGTCGTGGCTCGCCGTCCGGGGTGGGTGGTGTGGAACATGCACCCCTACTCGCCGGAGCTGGACAGCCTGGAGGCCAATCCGAGCCTCTTTGCGTGGGTCCGATCCAACTGCCGCCTGGATGCCGAGATCGAGCCCTACGCGGTCTACCGCTGCTTTCGCCCTCTGGACTTCAACGGAGGCGGTATCTCAACGCCCGCGCTTCTCTGAGAACCACCTCATCGGTGCGCTCCCAGCGCTTGGCCAGGGCTGCCTCGCGGTCGCTGGTTTTGGGGTGCACCAGCACGTAGACCAGCTTGCCTTGCGCCGCGCGAGCCGCTGTCTCCAGCGCGGTGACATCGTCGTCGGCCGACAGCCACGTCACGCGCTCGTCATGCAGATAAAACGTCAGGTAGGGGCGGGCGCTCTCGTCCCCGAAGACCACGACGCCGGCGTCAGCCTCCGAAACGGCCAGTGCGGCCAGCTCGCGGTACTGCTCTTTGTGCACCTTGAAGTACAGGCGCGTGGGCAGCACCACGATCAGGAGCAGGGCGAACCCGGCCAGGGCCCCCATTCGCAGCCGCTGTGGCTCGATGGTCAAGATTCCGCGCGCCGCCAGCAGGCACAGCGCGGCCACGATCACGATCGGGTATTTATGGTGGAAGATCGGCTCGCCCAGCAGGGAGAGCGCCACCGGTACGGCGATCGGCACCGTCAGCCACAGCAAGACCAGCGCTCTGGGCGCGGCGCGCTCCCGGATGCCGCGGATCACCAGCGCGACAAACACGATCGTGCCCGGGATCGAGTACCCGGACCAGTGCCACAGCCACTTGAGCGGGTCGACGAAGTCCAGGGGCGCGATCCAAAAGCCCTCCTGCACGCGTCCCACCTGGCGCAACATGACGGGCACCCAGGGCGCAAACGCGGCGCCGACCGCCAGCCCTGCGACGATCATGCGGGTGCGCAGCGCCGGCACGTACGCCAGGGCATAGAGCCCGTGCGCCAGCAACAGAAAGCTGCCGTACACGTGCACATACGCCAGCGGAATGCCGGCCGCGATGTACAGCCCCATCGCGCGGCGCGACTTGGGCTCAGCGCACCATCGGATCAACAGCCACGTCGCCAGCAGCCCCAAAAAGAGCATCATGCTGTAGGCGCGCGTCTCCTGTCCGAAGGCCACCGCGTAAGCGTTGAGGCCCAAAATACCGGCTGCCAGCAGCCCAGTGTGGCGGTCGTAGAGATCACGGCCGATCAGGTAAAGCATGCCGACGGCCCCGGTGCTGAAGATGGCCGACAGCAGCCGCGTGGCCCACTCTGCTTCGCCCAACAGCCGCACCCACCCCCACAAGACCAGCGGGTAGAGCGGGGGATGAACGTCCTCCCGGGCCAGGTCCGCCAACAGGTCGCCGGCCGATGCGCGCACTTGTTTGACCGCCCAGATCTCGTCGAACCAGTAAGACTCCTGGCCGATCAAGAGCACGCGCACCAGTGCGGCGCACAAGAGGATTGCCGTTAGCGTCCAACGTGGCAAAGCGCGGCGGACTGTAGCATGATTCCGCGCCGATGAGCCTTACCTCCACCAGCGCCCGCGCCGTCCGCATCGTCGGACTGACCGTGGTGACGATCGGCGCCATTTTGGCGCTGGGCATGCTGATGTACGAGCGGTACCTGGCCGAGCGACCGCTGCCGCCTCGGGGTGACGACGTGCCCACTGCGGTCGTCTCGCCGTCCGCGTCGCGCGTCGTGATCGTCATTATCGATTCGCTGCGTGAGGATGCGGCTGCCGATGCCACGGTGATGCCCGCGTTTGCCCGTGTGGCCGCCGCGGGGGCGTCCGGGGTCAACCTGACGACGGAGATGACGCTGACGACGATGAGCGTCGTGACCATGGCGACCGGCATGACGCCGCCGATCTCCTGGTCGCTGAAAAACTTCGGGATCGAGACCTTCGAGGACGAGAGCGCCTTCTCCATCGTCGGCGCCCATCACGGCATCGCGCTGCTGGGGGACGCCTCATGGACGCAGCTTTTCGGCGCGCACGCCCTCAAGACCCTGTCGTTTGAGGACAAGGGGTTTTACCAATACGCCCCCGGCGGCATCACCACCGATGACCGCGAGACCCTGGACACGGCGGAGCAGGCGCTCGCAGACCCGGCCCACAAGCTGGTCGTCATCCACGTCACAAGCTCCGACAAGGCGGCTCACCAGAGCGGCGCGCTGGTCCGCAAGGACGACGGCTCGCTGAGCGACTACGGGACGTCGCTGCAGACGATCGACGCGGCGATCGGCCGGCTCTATGACGCCCATCCGGACGCGACCTGGATGCTGATGAGCGATCACGGCTGCAGCCTGCGCGGAAACCACGGCGGCGGCGAGCCGGAGGCCAGACGCGCGCCCTTTGCCTGGGCCGGACCCGGGATTCTGCCGGCCAGGGACATCGTTCAGCCGATGAACAACGTCGCGGCCACCGTGACCGCGCTGTTTGGGCTGCGCGCGCCTCGCACCGCGGAGACGCCGGCTGCCTTTGATGTGATGACGCTGACGCCGGAGCAGGTTGGCGCGCTGACCAACGCCCACACGGCCACCCGCCGCGGTTATGTGCAGCGCTATGCGGACGAGGCCGGCGTGGACGTGACCCTGCCGGCGGACGCCGACCTGGCACGGCTCGAGACGGCGGTCACAGAGATCGACACCATGGGCCGCGGGTGGCTGCGTCCGGCCGGGTTGGCGCTCGGCCTGCTGGCGATGTTCGCGCTGATCTTCGGCGCGGGCCGATCCAGCGCCGCTGCGCGTCCGGCGGTGTGGGCTTCGTCCTGGTGTGCCCTGTCGTTTCTGATGATCTTCTTTGATGGCTGGCAGTTTCCGTCGATTCAGCTGCTTGGCGAGATCGCGATCTCGCCGCGCGGCAT
>CAZJHX010000045.1:1536-19203 GCA_964545715.1 uncultured Myxococcales bacterium | reverse complement strand
TGTGGGGTGGGTTTGTGTGGGGTTTCTGTTTTTGGGGGTTTGGGGTTTCGCGCCGCGCGGCTTTCTCTCTCGCGCGGGCATCATCGCCGCCATCGCCGCAGTCGCTGTTGTCGTCGCACGCCGGGTGCCCGACCCGCGCGGGGTCGTCTGGGTCGCGTGGGCGGTCGTGGTGCTCATGGTCGGGCAGAGCGTCATGCGCTGGCCATACGGACCGCTCAGCGAGATGTATCGCACGATGCTGATCGTAGGCGTCCTCGGTGCGCTGTTGGTCGCTCAAGATCGCCGACGCGTAGCCTGGGTGCTGGCCGCTCTGGTCGGCGCGTACGCGGCTTTTACATACGGGGTGGGCGACGTGCTGGACCACCGCAGCGCGGACTCGCACCCGCTTGGCGCCGCCAACGTGGCGTACGCATTGGCGCTGATCGGTCTGGCCGCCGAGGCCCGGCGCCGCGATCGCAGCCGACATGCCGCCATCGTCTGGGCCGCGCTTGGCGTCCTTGGCGTGCTGGCGGGCGTCTATCAGGCCGTCGGCAG
This sequence comes from uncultured Myxococcales bacterium, assembly GCA_964545715.1. Lineage (GTDB taxonomy): Bacteria > Myxococcota_A > UBA9042 > CAZJHX01. The sequence continues at coordinate 18,669 of CAZJHX010000045.1, read as the reverse complement.
CGTCTGGATGATCAAGCTGCTCCTCGTGGGCCTGCTGGCTCCCCCGGCGGCCGTCGCGCTGCGCGGTGATCCCAAGATGGCGCGCAACGTCGTGATCGCGGTCGGGCTGATCGCCTACCGTGCCCTGGCCGTGGACGCGCGCATGCTGGTCATGCTGGGTGTGGCCCTGGTCGCCTGGCTGGCCAGTGACGTACGCACGCGGAACACCTCGTTGACGACCCCGGTCATGGCGGGCTTCGCCCTGCTCCTGCACCAGTCGTACTTTTACGAGGCGGGGTATGCGTTCTCGTTTTCGGCGCTGGACATGACCGTGGCGTTTGCCGCCACCCGTGACGCGATCGATCTGGGCCAGGGCTTTCTATTCTTGATGGTGCAGGGGCTCGGCCCGTGGCTGGTGCTGGTGGCGTGCGCCGTCTACAACCGCGCGGCCAACGGGGACCCAGCCGGTGTGCAGACGATGATGCTGGCGCTGATAGGCGCGTTCGCCATCGAGGCCTGGGGCGCCTTTGCCAGCTTTGAGTATCAGATCTCCAACCACTGGTTCACGATGCACGCCGTGCCGCTGATCCTGTTCTCGGCCTGCAACGCGCTGCTGGTCGGGGTGGCGCTGCTGGCGTCGCTTGGCGCCGCGAGGCCCGTCACGCCGTCGTGATGTCCACGTGCTCGACGTCGCCCAGCGGCTCGCGCCAGAAGGTCTCCGCCGTTCGATAGAATCGCTCCGGCAGGTCGGTGACGCAGAAGCGACGTCGCCCGGTACCCGCCAGGGGGCCCAGGTCCGCCGTGACGGCTTCAGCGCTGTCCACCAGGGTGATCTCCGGGCCCAACACGTCGCCGATGGCGGTTTTCAAGACCGGATAGTGCGTGCAGCCGAGCACCAGGACGTCGATCTCCGTCCCGTCGACCAGCGGCACAAGGTAGGTCCGTAGCGTCAGACGCGTCACCTCGTGGTCGAGCCAGCCCACCTCCGCCAGCGGCACCAGCAGCGGGCACGCCAGAGACGTCACCTGTGCGTCGGGGCGCAGCGCTTTGATCGCCGCTGGGTACGTGCCGCTCTTGACGGTGCCTTCGGTCCCGATCACTCCGATCGCGCCCGACCGGGTGGCCGCGACCGCGCTCCTCGCACCCGGGTCGACCACGCCGTGAATGTCCAGTGACGGATACTCCCGCTTGAGCGCCGGCAGAGCGCATGCGCTGGCTGTGTTGCACGCCACGACCAGCACCTCGATCCCAGCCTCCACCAGAAAGCGGACGCACCGCACGGCGTAGCGGGTGACCGTCTCCGGGGACTTGGCGCCGTAGGGCAAGCGGGCGGTATCGCCGAGATAAACCAGATCGCAGGACGGGTTGGCCGCCGCGATCTCACGGGCGACAGTCAGCCCGCCGATGCCCGAGTCAAAGACGCCGATGACGCTCATCGCGGAGCACGCTAGCAGAAACCAGTGGAAATAGCGTGGCGGGTGCCCGGGTTTACGTCTATCATCCCATCTGCTCGTTGCTCTGCTAACGACTTGGAGGAGATCTCGACCATGGCACAGCTGCAAAACGTCGCCACCGTACATCCACGATCCGTATCAACCGGCGCCGTCACCGACCGCATGGCCTTCCTGAAGAAGGTCTATGCCTGGATGACCGGCGCCCTGGTCCTATGCGCTGTCGGCGCCTATGCCTCTGTCCAAAGTGGCGTCGCTGCCCGCATGCTGGGGCTGGGCCTTATGGGCCACCTGCTCGTTTTTGCCGGCTGGATGGGCCTGGCCTTCGTCGTTCAGGCCGTTCGCAAGACCCCGGTGGTCAACGTGATCGCGTTTGCGACCTACGGCCTGTTCACGGGCCTTGTCATCAGCGACATCATCCTTGTGGCCATGCTGATGGGCGACATGATCGCCGGCAGCACCATGACCTACATCTATCAGGCGTTCGGCCTGACCGCGGGGGTCTTCGGCGGACTGAGCATCTACGCCTTCTTCACCAAGCAGGACTTCTCGTGGATGCGCGGCATGCTGGTCGTCGGCACCGTCGCCCTGATCGGCCTGTCGATCGTCAACTGGTTCTTCCAGGCCACGTGGTTCTCACTGGCCGTGTCCTTCGGCGTGGTTCTGCTCTTCTCGGGCTGGGTGCTCTACAACACGCAGAAGATCATGCGTGAGTACCCCATGGACGAGCACATCGCGGCCAGCGTCACGCTCTTCACAGACTTTGTGGTCCTGTTCGTGCACATCCTCCGTTTGCTCCTGATCCTGGCATCCGACCGCTAAGCGCGGGTAGCTACAGAATCAGCAGCACGGCGCTGATCACCGCGATCCCTATCAGGTTGATCGCGAAGCCACAGCGCACCATGTCCTTCATCTCGACCAGCCCGCTGCCGAACACGATGGCGTTTGGCGCCGTTGCGACCGGCAGCATGAACGCGCAGCTGGCGCTCAAGGCGGCCGGCAGCATCAGGTGACCGGGGTCGATGCCGTGCTCGATGCACACTGCGGCAAGCACCGGCATCAGGATCGTCGTCGTGGCCGTGTTGCTGGTGATCTCCGTAAGGAAGGTCACGCATAGGCAGACCGTCGCCACCAGCCCCCAGGTCGGCATCTTGGCCAGCGCGGCCAGCCCGTGACCGACCCAGCGGCTCAGACCCGTTGACTGAAAGCCCGCGGCCAGCGCCAGACCGCCCCCGAACAGCAGAAGCAGTCCCCACGGGATTTTGACCGCGGTCTCCCAGTCCAGCAGCGCTTCTCCGCGCTTGCCGGCGCCGGCGGGCACCAGAAACATGACGATCGCGGCCCCGATCGCCACCGTACCGTCATCCACGCGCTTGCCCAGCCCCAACATGGGCGCCCAGCCGCCGATGGACAGGTCGCCGATCAGAATCGGCTTGCGAAAGACCCACAGCAGGGCGGTCGCCACAAAGATGGCCAGCACGCGTCGCTCCGGTGTCGTCAGGCGGCCCATCCCGCGGAGCTCGGCGCCGATCGAGTCCTTGTCGCCCACATCCAGGTCGTCGGAGACCTTGTTGACCCCACGTGTGAGCACCCACCAGATCGCCCCGATCATGATGACGACGATGGGCAATGCCATGAACATCCAGTCCAGAAAGCCCAGCGGCGTGATGTCCGGAAAGGCTTTGGCGAACTGGCCCTGGTAGATCAGGTTCGGCGGCGTCCCAATCGGAGTCCCGAGACCGCCGGCATTGCAGGCGTATGCGATGCCGAGCATCAGCCCGACCCCCATGGCCCGCATGTCCTCCGCGTTGTTTCGGCGGTCCTTCATCCGCTGAATCACGGCGGCCGCGATGGGCAGCATCATCAGCGTCGTGGCCGTGTTGCTGATCCACATGCTGAGCATCGCACCGGCGATCATGAAGCCCAGGATCAGGCGGTGCGGCCTCGTCCCGACGCGAATGATCACGCCCAGCGCGATACGGCGGTGCAGGTCCCACTTCTCCAGCGCCAGCGCGACCATGAAGCCGCCCATCAATAACAGGATGAACGGTCCGGCATACGCCTTGGCCACGACGCTCATCGGCGCGACCCCGAGCAACGGAAAAAGTACGAGTGGTATCAGGGATGTAGCCGGTATCGGGATCGCCTCGGTCACCCACCACGCCGCCATGATGAAGGCGACCCCGGCGACCTTTGCGGCGCCCGGCGTCGGCCCTGTCGGTCCAAGCCACCCGGCCTCAGCCACCAAAATGAGCAGTCCCAGCCCCAGCGGCCCGATTACGAGCCCGACGCGTTTCGCCACGTGCACCCCCTCCTCTGCTCTATCAAAGGTCAACTGCGGGTGCTAGCATGCGGCCCAATACAACACGGATGTTCACCACCAAATGAGCGCGACCTCTCACTATCGCCTGCTCCTGATCGAGGCCGGAAGCGCCGATCGAACCCTGGTCGCCGCTTTGCCGGACGGGGGCCCCGCCGGGGTGACCGTGGTGGTTAGCCCGGACGTTGAGTCCTCGATGGCGCTGCTCGAGCGCGAGGCGTTTGACGCGGTGTTGATCGGCAGTTTGGTCGACGGAGGGGACGCACTCACCTTTTTGTCACAGGCGCCCGAGGCCGGCTGGTCCGAGGTGCCGCTCATCGTTGTTGCCCGAAATGACGCGCACGCACTCGACCTGCTGCGCGCCGGCGCGGCCGATGCGCTTGCGCCCGACGAGCTGAGCACCTCCCGGCTGGTGCGCACCATTTGCCGCGCGATAGAGCGCCGCCGGGCGGGTGTTCAGTCGCGACGCGCGAGCGCCGCCAGCGTGGACTCTCACAAGCTGGAGGCGATCGGCGGGCTGGCGCGCGGCATCGCACACGAGCTCAACAACATCCTGATGGTCGTGCTCGGCATGGGGGAGATGGTCTTCACGGAGCTGCCGCCCGGCAGCCCACTGCGCGACGATGTGAAGGAGATCGTGGAGGCCGGCGAGCGCGGCGCGGCGGTTACGAGCCAGCTGCTGACGTTTGCACGCACGGACGCAGCGCGACCGGAGATCATCGACTTGAACGTGCGCCTCGAGCGCTCCCGCGCGGCACTGCAGGGGCTGTTGGGCCCGAAGGTGCGGCTGGAGCTGGCCCTGGGGGCGGGCATTCAGCCCATCAAGGCCGATCCCGCGCACTTCGACGAGCTGTTCCAGTGTCTGGCGGAGAACGCACGCGAGGCGATGCCCGACGGCGGCGTCTTTACCATTCGCTCGTCCAACGCCAGGTGTCCGGAGGGGCAGCTGGGGCAGCGCGGTGGCGATCATGTGCAGCTGCTCGTCAGCGACACCGGCGTCGGCATGGATGACACCACGCGTGAGCGCGCCTTCGAGCCATTCTTCTCCAGCAAGACGAACCAGGCCGTCTCGGGCCTCGGCCTCGCAACCGCCTACGGGGTCGTCAGCCACACCGGCGGTCAGATCACTATCGACAGCGCTCTGGGGCGCGGTACCACGATTCAGATCTTGATCCCCGCGTACCGTGAGATCTCGTCCGCCACGCTGCGGGTGCGTGCCGGCGCGGCCGAAGTGGTTGGCCCCCCGACGGTCATGCTGGTGGAGGACACGGTCTCGGTCCGCAAGCTCGCGGCGAGAGCACTGGAGGCGCGCGGTCTGCAGGTCGTCGAGGCCTCACACGGGCGGCTGGCGCTGGACCTCATCCAGAAATACGGCGCGCATTCGATCGATCTGCTCATTACCGACAGCGTGATGCCCGATCTGGACGGCGTGGAGCTCGCAAGTCGCCTCAGGGAGCAGCGTGCAGACCTGCCGATCATCTTCATGTCGGGTCGCGACGAGACCGCCGCGCACGGTGATCTGCTGGCCGACGCCCGGTCTCGCTTCCTTCGGAAACCGTTTGCGACGGCCCACCTACTGGAAGCCGTCGAGGCCTTTATAGAAGCCTAAAGTTTCCGGCGAAAGCACCCGATCCAAGTTGGGCAGCATCCGACTTTGTTCGTGAGGGCGTCTTGAGCTCTGGGGCCTCCAAAAAACGATTTCTTCAATCCAATACGCAGACGCTGCAGTCCCTTTACGTCGAGGAGGTCAGCAAGGACGAGGCCGGACTGGTCTACCAGCTCGACTCGTCGGGGCGCATTTGGCACCTGGGCAGCGGGATGGCCGACATCCTGGGCATCGACCCCGACACCGCCATCGGCGGCAAGGTCTACAAGACGGTCCACAAGGACGACCGGGCGGCGCTGGAGGCCGCGATCGGGACGGTCTTCGAGCATCGCGACCGGCGCCTCACCATCGAGTTCAGAACAAAGGGCAGCGACGGCCACTGGGTGCACCTGGAGGCGACGGTCCTGTTCAGCGCGCGCTTTGGTCCGCCGCGCGCCATGCTGGTCGCTAGAGACGTCACCTCCCGTAAGCGCAAAGAGGCCAAAGCCAAGCGCAAGGTGCAGTGGTTCCAGTCCCTGACGCGATATTCGCGGGACGTCATCACGGTTTTCGACAAGGAGTGGGCCTGCTTGTTCGCCTCCGGTTCTGCGAAGACCATCCTGGGTTTCTCGCCCAAGGACCTGACGTGGTCCGTCTTTGTGAACAGCTTCCACGCCGAGGACCGTGAGCGCGTGCTGGAGTCGTTTGCGTCCGCCGCTCGCACCGTCGGTTCGGCGCGGACGGTCGAGTATCGGATGCGGCATCCGAGTGGCCGCGTGATGTACGTGGAATCGCACGCGGTCAACAGCACAGAGAACCCGGCCATCCGCGGGTTTGTGATCTACACGCGCGACATCACCGACCGAAAGACGCTCGACCCGGTCACCAAGCTGCCGAACCGCACCTATCTGTTGGAGCAGCTGCGAGAGCTGTCCGAGAAGTTGAAGACCGGGCACCCGCCGTTCGGGCTGATGGTCTTCGAAATGGCGCAGCTGCACACGCTGCAGGCCGGTCTGACGCGCGCGGACAGCGACGACTTCTTGTGGGAGGTCGCGCTGCGACTGGAGAAGCACATCGGCGACCTGGGCAGCCTTGTTCGGCTGGACGGCGAGCGCTTTGCCATCCTTAGCGCGCAGGTGCCGCGTAAGCTGTCTCTCTCGCGCCTGGCTGAGTCGCTGAAGAAGGGCCTGACCCACCCGTTCCGCACCCCCAACGGGCAGATCTACCTGTCGGCGGCCGTCGGGTTGGTGATTGCGGACAAGGGGCTGGCCAACGGCGACGAGATTCTGCAGGCTGCGATGACCGCGCTGCAGATCGCGAAGTCGCACGGCGGCGCCAAGCACGTGGTCTACAACTCCGCGATGTCCAAGCACGTGATGACGCGCATCGGCATCGAAAACGACCTGCGCACCGCGATCTCCCGCGGTGAATTCAAGCTGCACTACGAGCCGCTGATGAACTCGGTGGACCTGACAGTCAGCGGCTTTGAGGCGCTCATCCGATGGCCGCACGCGACGCGCGGCATGGTCTCGCCGGGGGTCTTCATCCCCATCGCCGAGCAGACAGGCCTCATGGCGGATATCGGGCGGTGGGTTATCGAAGAGGCGTGCATGCAGCTGGCCGAGTGGACCGAGACGGCGCCCGAGGCCAGGGATCTGAAGCTGCACGTCAACCTGTCGCCGGAGCAGATTCAGGATGGTGAGCTGATCGGCGTCGTCCAGCGCGCGATCGACTCGACGGGCGCCAACCCCAAACAGCTGGTCTTTGAGTTGACTGAGACCGCCTTCATGAAGAGCCCTGACGAGGTCGCAGCGACGCTGGCCGGCCTCAAGGAGATGGGCTGCGGGCTCGCATTGGACGACTTTGGCACCGGGTATTCCTCGCTGTCGTATCTGCACCAGTTTCCGTTTGACGTCTTGAAGGTCGATCAGAGCTTCGTGCGCCATCTCGGTGGTGACGGGGACCCGCGCAACCGCATGCTGGTGAAGACGATGGTCGAGCTCGGCCACTCCCTGGGCATGGGCGTTGTGGCCGAAGGCGTCGAGACCGAAGTGCAGCTCGAGGCCTTGCAAGAGCTCGACTGTGAGCTGCTTCAGGGCTGGTATTTCTCGCGATCGCTGCCCGCGGAGGACGCGCTGCTGCTCTTCCACGATCCCACGCCGCCGCTGCCCGAGGAGCCGCTGCCTGAGCTCAAATCGAGCGCCGCCGCCAGGCGTCCGATTCGGCGCGGGTTGGGCGTGAAAGCGGTAAGCTCCGTGAAGCGCGGCACTGCGCTGGCTGGCAAGCGGAAGAGTCCTCGCCGTTCGTAATGGACTGACCGCGCCGTGGCAGGCGCCCCCCCAACATCCCCCGTTTCAGTACCCCTGTTGCCACGAACCAGTGTTCGGATTGGGGGCGGTTTGGGCGCAGTGCGTCGAACGCCCCTTCTGGCATGCATGGTGAATTGCAGGCCGACCATGACTATGAATACCCGCAGATGCACTACGAGAACCGGCTCCATCTCCCGGAAGTTTGAAGACCTGATGACGGCGTGGGACGAGCGCCAAAGACGGCTGGCTCACACGGGCTGTGACGTCCTGCGCCGCCCCGTGCTGGTTGTCGATGATGACGAGGACTCTCGCTACGTGGTGTCGCGTGCGCTCATGCGCGCGGGGTACAGCGTGGTGACGGCCCCGGATGCGGAGCGCGCGTTGGACGTCGTGCGCGAATACGCGGTGCCGGTACTTGTAACCGACCTGCGCATGCCGGACCTGGACGGCACCGAGCTGATCGCCGCTGCCAGGCAGCACGAGCCCTCCTTGCGCGCGGTCGTGATGACCGGCACCCCGACGGCCGGCGCGCGCGCGACGGCGGAGGCGCTGGGGGTCGAGGAGTTCTGGACCAAAGAGGTCGATGTACAGCCGGTGGTCAACGCGGTCGATCGCGCGTTTGACAGCTGGCTCGGCGATAACGACTGACCGCTCCGCACGCACAGTGCGCCGGCTGCGCAGGGCTGATATATTGCCCGCGTGGCAGACTCCAGCGGTCCAACTCGACGGGCTTTCTTAGGCGCCGCGCTGGCTACCGGGGCGGGGGTCGCCGTGCTCAACAGCGACGGTGGGCCCTCCCGGCTGGAGTGGTGCATGCGCCCCGTGCATCCCATGGCGTCGAAGGCGATTCACCTGGTGCGCGGCGGGCTGCCCGACGGCGCGTCCGCTGAGCTGGAGCTGTGGATCGATGGGCCTGCGTTCGACGAGCCCGCGTTGATGCTGCAGCGCGCCGTCCGGTTGGACGGCGATCACGCGACCTGGGAGCTGGAGCTGCCGTACGCGCATCCGCAGCTGGTCGCCGGTGAGTATGCCTACACCGTGGTTGCCCGTGTCGGCTCAGCGACGTTGAAGAGCGCGCCTGTGACGTACCAGGTGCGGCCGTTCAACTTCGGGGCCTGATGCGGCGGCTGCTTCTTGTGTTGGCCGCGGTCGTCATCGCGGCCCCGCTGAGCGTCGGGTCCAAGCCGGGCAAGCGCGGGCGGAAGGGCAAGCCCAAGTTCGACGCGGACGAGCTCAAGGAGCTGATCGAGCAGCAGAAGGCGGAGGCGCCCGGATATTTTCGCTGGTACGAGAGCATTACGACCTCTCGTGCGCAGCTGAAGATCACGCGTATCGACACGAGTGAGGCGCCGACGCTCAAGCTGCATTTCTCGATTCTGACGGTCGGTGAGAACGGCATTCTCCAGCAGTTTGAGGACTCGGAGAAGATCAAGACCCTGACGGTGATGACGGCGAGCGGCGAGGAGAAGCGGCCCAAGCCCCTGGTCAAGCTGGTCGACGGCGTGCAGCCCGAGATACCCGAGGACATGCCTGCGGAGGAGCGTCCGCCCATCACCGAGATGATGGCCATGGAAGACGCTGAGGTGCCGATGGACGTGGTCGTCGTCGCCGCCGGGCACAGCGGGTACAAGGACGTCGAGCAGCTCGAGGAGCGGCATCATGAAGGCGTGCGGTCGCTGCTGAGCAAGCTGAGCGTGGCCCACATGAACCTGGTCTGGTACGGGCCGATGCTCTACACGTATCGCACGTACGAAGGCGCCGAAGGCGAGCTGAGCCGGTACGACGAGAACCTGAGTCAGTGTGACGTGGCGCGGCTGAAGTACATGGTGGAGAGCCAGGAAGAGCAGGAAGACGGGGAGGACCCTCTCGCGCCGCCGCCGTGCGGGCTGCATGAAGGACAGAGCGGTGCGATGGCGACGGCGGTGGATCGCATGCGCTTTCGTGGCAAGCACGCGCGGCTGTTCGGCATCGATCGCTCGGGCATCAACCCGTGCTCGGAGCAGGGCATCGCATCGACCGCTATCCAGCAGTACGAGCTGGACGACCTTGAAGAAAAGACGATGGACACCGGGGCCTTTGAGGAGGCGCTGCGCATGATCGTGCAATATGGCCGGCCCGGCAGTCGAAAGGCCATCGTCGTCATCGGGGACGGGCGTGACGGGTTCGTCGACGAGGACCTGGTGTGCCGCAACCTCTTCACCAGCAGCCCGCAGCACTGCGCCGGGGCCGCCGGGGAGACGCGTGGCCGCAAGGGCCGGCAGATGATTCAGGACTGCGTGCAGCGCAAGCTGGACGAGCGCGGAACCGACGTACAGACCCGGTGGCGCGAGCGGGCCGTGCACTGGATCGCCTTGCTGCGGGCCGCCGACATCCGGGTCTTTTCCATCGCCTACGCCATGACCCGCGGCGACAAGAGCGCCGTCAGCTACAAGTTCGAGCGCCAGCGGCTGGAGCTGTTGTCGCTGAAGACCGGCGGGACGTATCGCGAGGTGATCAACCCGCGCGATATCCCGGACGTGGCGGCGGCGACGATCAACGAGCTGATGAACGAGCGCGTATTGACCATCGGTGGGGTGCTCAAGCCGGCTCAGAACTATCGCATCTCGCTAAAAGCCAAGATCTCGGTGCCCGTCATGAAGAGAGACGGGGAGATCAAGTATCAGAACGCCACGATTCGCTCGCCTGAGTACGACTTTGAGACGCCGTTTATTGGCGAGGGCTTCTCGTACTGGTTCAAAGAGAAGAACAAGTGGCTGAAGAACAAGGTCGGTACAGTGCTGTACTGGGTGATCATCGTGGTGATCATCTTGTTGGTGCTGCTGGTTTTGTGGCTGCTGTTCAAGATGTTCAAAGCGCTGTTCAAGAAGATCTTCGGCGCCGTCGCCAAGAAGGGAAAAGCTGCCGGCAAAAAGGCCGTCAAGGGGTGATCGATGCCGCCGTTTGATGAAGATGGAATGGAGGCCTCGGCCTGGGCGGACGCCTGGCAGGAGGGGCTCAACAACGACATCATCATTTTGGGTGAGCGCTACCCGTTGGTGAAGAGCGGCGAGTCCAGCACCAAGCTCGTGCGCAACTTTGTCGACGATCCGGAGCTGGATTTCGAGCGAGCGCGGGTCGGCAAGGGGATCATGATGCCGATCGTCCGGGACCGTAAGGGTAAGCCCGCCACGATGGAGGCGCTGGCGGAGAAGATCCAGTTCGTGGTGCTGCACGCGGACCTGACGCGGCACGCCAAGAAGACCTTCGACATCCTTCTGGCCCGCGGGCTGTCCACGCATTTCTGCATCAACTGGGACGGCATCATCTACCAGTTCGCGGACGTCGCGCAGCGGACAGCGCATGCCGCCGGCGTCAACGATCAGAGCATCGGCATCGACATGAACCACCGCCTGGTAAAGGAGAACGGAGACCTGGCGGCGCGCAAGCAGTTCAAGGACATGCGCAAGCGGTATCTGGTCATGACCAAGCGGGTGCTGCAGGAGCGCGGGCTGACCGGCCGCAAGCTCAAAGAGGCGCTTGAGCGCTACGAGTGGGAGCGCCCGGAGACGGGCAAGATCCAGGGCTCCACGCAGCGCGTCTACGGGTACACGCCGCGGCAGTACGACTCGCTGATTCTGCTGCTGAAGCTGTTCGTTCGCGAGCTGAAGATGGACAAGTGGTTCCCGATGAGCGTCGACGGCAAGGTGATCCCGCACATGCTGGAGGACGGCGACCTCAAGAAGCTGCGCGGCTTTGTCGCGCATTATCACCTCACTGACCAGCGGTGGGACCCGGGGCCGGCGTTCAACTGGCAGCGTGTCTTGTCGGGGCTGCAAAACGAGTACAACTGGTTCCCGCTGGCGTGGAAGCCCGAGTTGATCTTGCAGGGCAAGAGCGTCACCCAGGCTGCGCCCGCGGCGTATCAGCTTATGCGCAACACCGAGAAGGCCGAGCAGGGCGGGACGTTCCCCATGGGCGCAAACCAGACGTGGCACGGCGGTGTACACCTGTTTCCGCCTCAGAAGGGCATCAAGAAGAAGCGGCACCGGGTTCACGCGATGTTTGACGGCATTGTGGTCGCCGCGCACTTCGAGCCGGGCCGGCGGCACCTCGGTCACAACAACTTCGTCCTGCTGCGCCACGACGTCGAGCTGCCCAAGCGGAAGGGCAAGGTCGACGAAGAGGGCAACCGCGAGATGGAGAAGCTGCGGTTCTTCTCCCTGTACATGCATCTGGACTCGATGGATGTCGACCAGAAGGGCGCCAACGCGCTGGCCGACAAATACGAGCGGCTCACCTGGCCCAAGCGGCTGTACCAGCTGGAGGCGCTCAAAGAGGACAAGGACGAGCTCGACAAGGCCGTGGCCGGCTACGAGGCGGAGCTGCAGGCCAAGCGCGAGGAGCTGCAACGCAGGTTGGACGCGGGCGATCCGGTCGACATCCAGCTGGCGGAGCTGATCCTGGACATCGAAGACGTCGGCGTGACCGAGTCGGAGGACAAGAAGGCCGCCGAGTTTTTGACCGTCGGATACACGAGCAACGCGCTGGCCGACCCGTCCAAGATCGCGGTGCTGGTCGCCGAGGAGTTCGAGCTGCGCGTGGCCGCGGGCGAGGTGCTCGGCTTTGCGGGCGTCGTCGCCGGCCGCGATCCCGAGGAGGACCACCTGAACGGGATACACGTAGAGGTCTTCAGCAGCGAGAGCACCTTCTACAACATCGATCTCGACACCCACGCCGAGCACTTCCGCACGCCGCAGCGGGCACGCGGCGACGACCTCACCGTGCGCACCGAAGACATCTTGATGATCTTCCGTGACTCGTCCCGCTACCGCCCGTACCGCAAGCTGCAGTTCTGGCCCAACGACAAGATCTCTCCAGACGAGATCCGCGCCTTCTATGCTCGGACCGCGCGCTCCGACAAGCGCGATGTCGGTGAGCTGTACCGTGAGCAGCTGCGGCGCTCGATCACGTATCACGTCAGCGAATGGAGCGACCGGGTCGACTGGATCGCCAGCCTCACCGGCGGCCAGCCGTGGGACAACGAGACCCAGCGCGAGGGCTTCTTGAAGCTGGTGCGCCGCAAGGGCCTCTTCTCTCGCGAGATCCGCAAGTTCCTGCCCTTCATCTGGCTGACCAAAGAGGTGGCCGAGGCGGTCGGGCTGCTCGAGGACAAGTGGGATGGGCGCATCTATCACTATCACCCCATCCACTTCGTCATGTGGATTACGTTTCACGCGGCCCGCCGCAACCGCGGCTTCCTGACGTCGCTCAGCCTGGCCAAGCTCATCAGGCGCCGCCGCAAGAACAAGCGGATTACGGCGCTGGTCAGCCAGGGCAAGCGCGCGCAGGAGAAGAGCCCGGGGGCGTACGACAAGTTTCTGCGCAAGCTGCCGCGGCTGATGAAGAAGGCGCCGCTGCGCGTCGCTCCCAGCAAGAAAGACCCGGAGAAGCAGGCGGCGTACGACGATATGTACGCCAAGATCACCAACGCGATCCGGGGCGAGTTCGAGACTGAGGAAGACGGCAAGCTGCACGGGGTCATCGAGAACTTCGACCCGCTCTACGCCAACCCCAAAGAGGTCCTACAGGAGCTGTTCGATCTGCCGGACCACAACGAGTGGACCATCATGGGGTTGGAGAGCGACGCCTAGCAGGCTGCTAGAATTCGCGGCGGTCTCTGAGCGCTCGGGCCAGCGTCACCTGATCCAGATACTCCAGCTCACCGCCCATCGGTACCCCGGTCGCGATCCGACTGACGGTCACGCCGTCGAAGCGACGCAGCAGCTTTTGCAGGTACAGGGCGGTGGCTTCGCCCTCGACGTCCACGTTGGTCGCCACGATCACCTCGTCCACCGCTTCATCGCTGATGCGCGGCAGCAGCGTGTCGATCTTCAGCGAGTCGGGCCCGATGCCGCGGATCGGCGACAGCACCCCGTGCAGCACGTGATAGGTGCCTCGAAACTCGCCCGTGCGCTCGATCGCCATGACCTCCTGGATGCCCTCGGTCACGCACAGCCGATTCTGGTCGCGCGACGTGTCCGCGCAGATATTGCACAGCGCGTCCTCCGCCAGGTTGTGGCACCGCGTGCAGTGGCCCACGCTCTCGTGCAACGCGCCGACCGCCTCCGCCAGATCTTTGGCGTAGCCCTCGGACTCTTTCAGGATGTGAAAAGCGAAGCGTGCGGCCGTCTTTTCACCCACGCCCGGGAGGCGCGCCAGGGCGCCGATGACGCGCTCCAGGGAAGCGGGAATCCTCACACGAGACCATCCAGATCGAACGGCATCGGGAGGCCGCCGGTGGCCTTGCTCATCTCGGCTTTCAGCGCCTCTTTCGCCAGCTTGTAAGCCTGGTTGACCGCCGCGGCCGTCAGGTCCTCGAGCATCTCCTTGTCGCCCGTATCCAGCAGCGACTGCTCGATCGTCAGGCGCATGATCTGTCCACGGCCGTTGGCCACCGCGACGACCATGCCTCCGCCGGCCTTGCCCTCGACGCGAATGGCAGCCGCCTTCTCCTGGGCCTCCTGCATGTTGGCCTGCATGCTGCGTGCCTTTTGCAGCAGCGCCCCGAGATCAAATCCGCCATCAGTCATCGTCGAACTCCTCGATTGCTTTCAGCGCCACAACCTCGGCGCCCATGGACTCTATAACGGTGCGCGTGACCGGGTTGTTTTCGATGCGGCGCTCGCGTCGTGTGATCTCGTCAGCGCGTTTGGCCGATCGCCGTGACGCGATGGTGCTGGCCTCCTGGCCCACCTCGCGCAGCTCCAGCGTGTGCAACCCGTGAGCCGCGCGCAGCAGCGCCTTCAGCCGGTCGTGTGTGCCGCCCTCGCCCAGCTGTGTGCGATAGAACTTGTTGGCGACGCCCAGGATCAGCCCGCCGTCGGTGCTCATGACCACCGCGTTCTCCAGCATCGACGCCAGCAGCGGGTCCGAGCCCTTGATGGACGCCACGAAATCGGGCCACCCCTCCGCGGTCAGCGGCGGGAGATCGGTCTGGGACGCCGTGTGATCCGGCGCCTCGATCATCGGCGGCGCATCGTCGAAGCGACCTTGTGGAGGCCCGTCCAACATCGGCGGCGGACCCGGCGGTGGCTGACGATTCTGAGGGGCCGCAGGTGCGGGAGCCGGCGTGCGTTGCGGCTGTTGAGCGCGCGCCGGCGGCTTAGGGCGGCCTCCACCCCCGCTGCCTCCCCCACCGCCCGGGCTGGGACCTCCTGAGGTCAGGCGCTGCTCGAGCTCTTCGATGCGCTTCAGCACGTCGGGAACGCTCTGCAGCCCGCGCACCGTGGTGCACTTGATGATGGCCATCTCCAGGACCAGGCGTGGGTGGCGAGATGCCGCGACATCGTCTGCGGCGGTCAAAAGGATCTGGAACATGCGCTGCAGCGCCGTGATCGGCTGCTCCTGGCCAAGCTCGGTCAGCGCACGCGCCTCGGAGTCGCTCAGCTCGGCCGCGCGCGCGTTGGCGCCGCATACCTTCACGACGATCAGGTCGCGCACGGTGTTCAGCAGGTCCGCGGTGAACGCGCGCATGTCGTACCCGTAGTGGTGCACGTCGCTGATCACGCCCAGGGCCGCCGCGGTGTCGGCGCTCAGCATGCCGCGCGTCAGGTCGACCAGCCATTTGCGATCCGCGATGCCCAGGGAGTCGGCCACCGCTTTGGCATCCGCCTTCTCGCCCGCGAAGCTGATCACCCGGTCCAGCAGGCTCAGCGCATCGCGCACGCTGCCCTCAGACTCGCGCGCGATCATTCGCACGCCCTCTTCGGCGACCTCGATCTCCTCCTTGGACAGGATGTAGTCCAGGTGGCGCTTCACCTGGCCCAGCGGGACGCGCTTGAAGTCGTAGCGCTGGCACCGGCTGAGAATCGTGACCGGGATCTTCTGCGGCTCGGTGGTCGCAAAGATGAACTTCACGTGGCGCGGCGGCTCCTCCAGGGTCTTCAACAGCGCGTTGAAGGCCTCGGAGGTGAGCATGTGCACCTCGTCGATGATGTAGATCTTGAAGCGGTCTCGCGACGGGCGATATGCAATGCCGTCGCGCAGCTCGCGGATCTCGTTGATGCCGCGATTGCTGGCGCCGTCGATCTCCAGCACGTCTATCGCGCTGCCGGCCACGATCTCGGTGCAGGCGCTGCACTCGCCGCACGGCTCCTCGATGGGCCCTTTTTCACATTGCAGCGCCTTGGCGAGCACGCGTGCGGCCGTCGTCTTGCCGACCCCGCGTGCACCCGTGAACAGAAACGCGTGCGCCACACGATCCAAGCGGATCGCGTTCTTCAGTGCGCGTGTCACATGCTCTTGTCCGACGATCTCGTCGAATTTTGCTGGTCGAAACTTCCGGGCTAATACCAGATACGCCATTGTTCACCCATGGGGGGGCTGGAGGGCTCTCGTGTGTAGGGAGGACCCGCGCACAAAGCTTCCCCGCTACCGTTGCTCCCTCCCGGGCCTGGCGGATTCACAGTTTCACTCTTGCGCGAGCCCTCGCTACCCACGAGCATACTGCTCGTGAGTGCAGGTGACAATTGGCGGAGAGGGAGGGATTCGAACCCTCGGTAGGAGAACCTACACACGATTTCCAGTCGTGCACCTTCGGCCACTCGGTCACCTCTCCAAGACGCCCCTTTCAAGACGCCATCAGCGGAGAGGGAGGGATTCGAACCCTCGGTGGGCGCGAACCCACACCTGATTTCGAATCAGGCACCTTCGGCCGCTCGGACACCTCTCCGGTCTCTCAATTCATCAAAGAACGTTGCGAGGACCGCCGCGCACTCGGCGTGCCGGACTCCGCTTCGCACCCGAACCCGATGGTTCAGGGCTGGCACTGAAGCAAGCTCCAGAACCGATTCAACCGCGCCTGATTTGGGGCTCGGCGCTCCATAGATCAGGCACTCGAGCCGTGAGTTGATAATCGCACCCATGCACATGACGCATGGCTCCAACGTCACGTACAGCGAGCAGCCAGGCAAACGCCAGGAATCCAGGCGCGCAGCCGCTTCTCGGATGGCAAGCACTTCAGCGTGGGCAGTCGGATCGTTGCTGGACTCGCGGAGATCGTATCCGCGACCCACGATCATCCCCTCATGGACGACTACCGCCCCGACGGGGATCTCCCCCGCGCCGGCCGCCGTGGCTGCAAGCGCGAGAGCCTCTCCCATGAATTGCCTGTCCATCCGCTGGTACGCCCAAGAGGATTCGAACCTCTGACCTGTGGTTTCGTAGACCACCGCTCTATCCAGCTGAGCTATGGGCGCATATACGGCGGAGAGGGAGGGATTCGAACCCTCGGTAGGAAGACCTACACTCGCTTAGCAGGCGAGCACCTTCGGCCGCTCGGTCACCTCTCCAGGCTTAGTTTTTAAAGAACCTACGCCCGACTTATTCTCAGGCGGAGGAGGTGGGATTCGAACCCACGGTAGGTCTCCCTACGGCGGTTTTCAAGACCGCTGCCTTCGACCACTCGGCCACCCCTCCGGGAGTGGGCCGCAGGGATACTAGCAGCGTTTT
>CAZJHX010000045.1:0-1436 GCA_964545715.1 uncultured Myxococcales bacterium | reverse complement strand
CTAGCAGCGTTTTATCAAATGGCAACCACCAACCTCACGCGGGTGCAGCGATTACCTCGATGCCCCCCATATACGGTTGAAGCGCCGTGGGGATCTTCACGCTGCCGTCCGCCTGTTGCCCGTTCTCGAGCAGAGCGATGATCGTGCGCCCGATCGCCAGACCGGAGCCGTTCAGCGTGTGTGCAAACCGGGGCTTTTCGCCCTTGGCCGGGCGATAGCGGATGTCCGCGCGACGCGCCTGAAAGTCCTCGCAGTTGGAGCACGAGCTGATCTCGCGCCAGCCGCCTCCGTTCGACGGCAGCCAGACCTCGACGTCAAACGTCTTGGTCGCGGCGAAGCCCAGGTCGCCGGTGCACAGCGTCACGACGCGATACGGCAGCTCCAGCTTCTGAAGCACGGCCTCGGCGTTGCCGACCATGGCGTCCAGCTCGTCGTAGCTGGCCTCGGGCGGCACGATCTTGATCATCTCCACCTTCTGAAACTGGTGGACGCGGGTCAGGCCGCGCGTGTCCTTGCCGTACGAGCCCGCCTCGCGCCGAAAGCACGAGGAGTACGCCGTGTAGTGCTTGGGCAGCTCGCCCGGCTCCAACAGCTGGCCGCGGTGCAGATTGGTCACCGACACCTCGGACGTCGGGATCAGGAAGCGATCGTCTTCGGTCTTGAAGGCGTCGTCCTCGAACTTGGGGAGCTGGCCGGTCCCTTCCATCGTGTGACGCACGACCAGGTACGGCGTGTAGACCTCCGTGTACCCGTGCTCGGTGGTGTGCAGGTCCAGCATGAAGGACGCCAGGGCCCGCTCCAGTCGCGCACCCAGTCCACGGTACACCGCAAAGCCCGAGCCGCTGATCCTCGCGGCCGCTTCAAAGTCCAGGATGTCCAGCGCCTCGCCGAGCTCCACGTGGTCACGCGGCTCAAAGTCGAACTGCCGCGGCTCGCCCCAGGTGTGGGACAGCTGGTTATCGGCTTCGGTGCTTCCGTCCGGCACGCTGTCGTGCGCAAAGTTGTCCAGCGCCATCAGCTTTTGGCGGATCCGGTCGGTGGCGGCCTTCATGTTGGCGCCCTCGTTCTTGATCGTGTCCGACAGCGGCTTCAGCTGCTCGCGGGCGGCGGCCTTGGCCTCACCGGAGGCGGACTTGTCCCGAAAGACACCGGACAGCTCGGTCTGCTGCCGCTTGGCCTCGTCGTGGGCTCGAATCGCCTGCTTGCGCACCTGATCTTCGGCGGTCAACTCGGCGACGATCGCGGCCCCGTCAAGGCCCAGGCGGGTCCACTGCGCAATCGCGCGGTCCGGATCGGTCAAAATGGCTTTTGGATCCAACATGGCGCCGCATCATAAAGGGCGCGGCGGGTTATTCAAGCGTGTCGACCCGCTGTCCCAGCACCAGCGTCGAGACGGCGCCGGCCAGCGCCAGCGAATAGCCGACGACCGAGATCCA
>CAZJHX010000044.1:0-68520 GCA_964545715.1 uncultured Myxococcales bacterium | reverse complement strand
GTGTGTTTTGGGGTTGGGGCCCCTCGGGGGGGGGGGGGGGGGGGCGCCCGCGGGTAGGAACGAATTTGCGGCATCGACAACTAGTCTTTGAGGATCTTGGCGAGCGCGCCCGACGCGATGCGGTGGCTCTGCAGCACCTTGCCGGCGCCCTGGAAGCTGACCATGAACGGCAGGTCCCAGCGCTCCAGGTCGAAGTTGATGGTGCCTTTGACCGTCTCACCCGCCAGTAGCGGCTTGCAGGTCTTCTTGTTCAGGGTCGAGCTCTTGGCCTGCTTGAGGTTCTTGCGCCCGACGTCGACTTTGAAGCTGCCGCAGTTGACCGACTTGGCCTGGGTCTTCAGGAACTTGGACACGCCGCCCGCCAGCGCTTTGGCGGCCGCGGAGGCCCCCTTCTGGGCGACCTTGACCGCCTTGCCGGCCGCTTTCAGCTCGCCCTTGGCAGCTTTGACCGCCTCTTTGAACGCGCCCTCAGCCTCGGTACCCGCGGCGCCCTGAAGCGCGGCCTCCGCACCCACGAGGGCGGCGGATTTCGCCGCGACATCGGCCTCAGCCGCCGCCACCACGGCCGCCGACGAGTCGACAGCGGCCTGCAGCGCGGCTGTGATGCTGCTGGTGTCCACAGAGATCTCGACGTCGCCCGTGAGCATCTTGTGGCCCTGCTTGAGCTTGCCGGCGTGCTTGCGCCAGCCACTTGTGCGCCAGTTGTCGATCTTGACGGTCAGGCTGCCATAGGTCTTCTCGAACGGGGCGGTCGTCGCAGGCAGCGCCTCTGTCTTCAACGGCGAGTCCGGGGTGACGCCGGCCAGCTTGTCGATCGGGATCCAGCCGCTCTTTTTGTCGCCGAGCACGAGCACGCGGTCACCGGCGGTGTACAGCGCGCGGGCGGGGATCGGCCCCTTCTTGGTCTTGACCTTCTGGATGCCGGCAGAACCGGCCAGCGGGGCGCCACGGAGCAGCGCGCCGGCGCGATCGAACGTCTGCAGCGGACCGGCGATGACGGTGTCGCTGCCCAGCGGACGGAAGCGCATGTACACCTCAGCCTTGATCTCGGTCGGCTCGGTCTCCACAAAAAGCTGCGTGAAGCAGGACGTGCGTGTGACGGTGTAGCGCTTCACCTCGCGCGGGCGCAGCGGCCACTCGGAGAAGGCCTTCTCTTTGGACCACGCGCCTTTGCCCTTCTTGGCGAAGGGGTTCCAGGACCGGCTGGCGCCGGAGTCCGCGAAACAGACGCGCTCGCCCGTCTTCGACTTGAAGGTGACCCACACATAGATGTTGTCGCCCTGCAGAACCTGGTCGCTCTTGTTCTCGACCTCGACCGTCAGCCCGAAGCCGAAGAACGGCCCGCGCGCCCGGACTTTGCCCGTCTTATCGGGCTTGTCGACCTTGGCCAGGGTCCACTTGCCGAACTGCGGTGAGTAGAAGCGCAGGTCTTTGACGTCGAGATCGATAAGGGGCTTCCACTTCTCCCAACCCTCGGTGTGCCGCGTGGTGCGCTTCTCAGGAGCCGCGATGTCCTCGCAGACCTTGCGCAGCCGACCGACCCAGGCCTCTTCGGGGCCTGCGCCCTGGGCCTCCAGCGGCGCGCGATCGGTGCGAGTCTCCTCGACGGCGTCGCGCGGGGTGTCGTTGTCGGTCTCCGAGGGTGTCACAACGACAGCTGTCGGTTGCGTCGGTTCCTCCGACTGACAGCCCACCAGTCCCACCAACCCCAGAGCGATAATGAAGTGTCCGAATACCCTCATGTGTGATTCTCCTCCTGCAGGGGCGCGCAACGTATCACTTTTGAGGGTGTTGATAAACTGTGGGCAGGGGACCGCCCGGGAGGAGCTTAATGGCTGCGCAGTGCGACGCGTAGACGACCCAGAACTTCCGTAAATTCTTCCGTCGTCATCTCGCCGGCGCTGTCGCGTGGCGGCACGGAGTCCAGGATCAAAGACAGCCCACGAACGGTGAGGATTTCAGTCAACGCCGCGGCCGCGCCCTTGTTCTTGGCGACGGCCTTCTCGAAGGCGGGCAGGCGCTTCTTTACCGCGCCGGCCACAGCGCGGCTGGTCAGGGCCACCAACTCGTCGGTCCGGTCCATCCAGGCGCGGCTCCACACCTCGTACAGCGTGTTGTGCGCCTCGTCGGCAGCGCCGGACTCCAGCAGCAGCGTGCTGAGCTTCAAAATGACCTGCAGCAGCGACTCGATCGTGCCCTTGTCGGCCTCGTCCAGCTTCCGTTCGAACCGGATGATGAGCTTGATCAAGCGGCCGCAGATCTGCGCCGCGCGCTTCAAGTCCTTGCCCTTCAGCTTGCTCTTCATGTCGTGTGGACCGAGCAGGGTTTTGACGTTGACCACGAAGTTGCGGAAGTCCTGGTAGTAGACCAGGACGGCGTCGCTGGACAGGCGCAGGATCATCGGCAGAAGCGCCGTCAGAGAGCCGCTGCGCATGGACTCGGCCTGCTGCTTGAAGTTGCGGCTGACGATGCGCTGGTGGATCGTGGCCGCGGCCTCCAGCTCGTCCACAAACGGTCGCAGCTCTTTGTGCAGCGCCTTGGCCTCCGCGACCTGACCGCTCTCGACAAACTGGTTGAACTTGAACACCAGGTCGGTGCCCGTCTGCGGCTCCAATCGGATCAGCTTGGGCCCGCTAAGCGCGAACAGGTGCTTGCCGGACTGCCGCAGAATCGCGGTGTGCAGGTCCTCTTCGATCAGCGGCCCGATGCCGTTGACGTTGCCGGTCGAGAGATCCATCGTGGCGACAAAAGACAGGTCACCCAGCATACGGATCAGCAGCTGTCCGCCCTGGAACGTCTCGTCGTGCCCGTCCACGCCGCGCCTGTCGTAGCGCCAGACCTCTTTGCCGGTCAGCGCGTTGTAGACGATGAACGTGGCGCGGGTCCCCTTGGACGTCCACACGTACATGCGCCCGCCGCGCAGCTCGGGAGCAAAGTCCACACGAATGCGCTTGCGCCATAGCTTCTCGCCGTTTCGGTTGTTCCAGGCGCGCGCGTTGCCGCCGCCGCCCAACACCGAGGGCTGGTACGCGTAGAAGAAGCCGGGTCCGCCGCCGCGGGCCTCGTCCATGGAGCTGGCGCGTCGCGCGACCATCCAGTCGTATAGTGGCTTGCCGGTCTTCCGCTCCACCGAATAGACCTCATCGGCGGTCTTGCTGGACCACCAGGTGGTCACCACCGAGTGATCGGCGAGCAACCCGGCGGCGGCCGAGACGGTTCCCTGCGGTCGAAAGCGCCAGCGCTCGCGCCCGGTGTACCGATCCAGCCCGACCACCGCAAAGGGCTTCACGCCGGTCGCTACAGCGATCAGATCCGGCGTCACCGCGACATGGCGCGCTTTGTTGACCGCGATCCAGCTGGGCCACTGCTTCTGCCCGGTCTTGGCGTCCAACAACATCAGGTTGTTGTCTTTGCCGTCGAACCCCGTGAGCAGGATGAGCTCCTCCTGAATCAAGCGCACGCTCTGGTTGCACGACTTTCCGGTGTAGCAGCTCATCGGCCACGACCACCGCTCTTTGCCGGTGAGCGAGTCCAGCGCGACGAGGTTTTCGGCCTCGACCAGGAGCCATCCGCCCCGATCGTGCATGCGCCGAATCGACCCCGATTTGGACTCAAACCGCCAGCGCTCCGACCCCGACTGGTCGTTGACCGCGGTGATGTAGTGGCCGCCGACCTGGGCGATCACGTAGCTGCCGATCTGCACCGCGTCGCGAAAACCGCGCTCCACATCGGCGCCCTTCAATGTCTTGGTGAATCCCTGCCGGTAAAAGAGCTCTTCGGCGTGGGCTGAAGTAACCGCAGCACACGCTACGGAAAGGACTAGAACCGCTCTAATCGAACTGGATGGAGTCCACGAGAATAACGGTGTCGTAAATCGAATCGCCAGCGTCCGTTGTAAACAAGCGCAGGGTCACAGGACCCTTTCCGGCAAGGGCCCCGACGTCAGCGGTCACGGATTGCCACTGCGTATTGTACACACCTCCCTGGTCGAAGCTAACATCCGACGGGATCAGGCCGACGTACTGGCTGCCGCAGCTGAAGCAATCGCTGGTGCCCGATTCGCAGAGATCATCGACAGTCACGTCGACCATCGAGATCTTGCCCAGCGACGACTCCAGCGTTGCCTGGAAGGTGTCCTGATAGATGGATCCGCACCACTCGTTGAACTCCTCACTGAAGAACTTCCAGTAGAAGCTGACCTCTTCCACGCCCTCGGGGATACAGAACGACTGCTTCAGCTCGCCGGTCTGCTGGGTGTAGCCCAGGCCCGTGGAGAGGATGCCCATGAACTTGCCGCCGACAGGAATGGAGATGCCCAGCTGGCTGACCACGCGACCGTCACCCTCGATGCCCCAGCCCGTCGTGTCGCCCTTCTCAAAGCCTGAGTTCAGGATGTCGGACTCGGTGATCAGCGTGTTCGTGCCGCCGAAGAGCGCAAAGTGACCGTTCTGGTTCTCTGGGTCGACCACCGGGAACAGCGTGGCGACGCCCGACGGGTCCTGCTCCACAAGCATGCCGGTGAACCACTCCTTGGCCTGCTCGGAGGCGAACGCGGAGCGCACGTAGTCCGTGAAGCCCGCGATCGACTTGGCGCCGGCACCGAAGATCGCGCCGGCCAGCGTCCCGTTGAACAGCGTGCGGCAGGCGCCCAGATACACCAGCGACGACGGCCACTTGCGGTCGGCGTGCTTGGTAAAGAACTCCGGGTGGACACCCCAGGTGGACGCGCCCATTACCAGGCGGCCGCGGCGCAGGTCGATCTGAGTCTTGTCGATGCAGAGGCCGGAGGTGCTCGCTCCGCTGGCCTGCGTGATCACGCACTCGGCGTAGCCGCTGCAGTCCGTCGGGCCGGAGCACTTGACCATGTCGCTTTGCAGCTTGCTGCAGTCGACCACGTCGCCGGTCCACAGGATCTCCTGTGAGCCGTCGTGCTCCCAGCCGTGCTCCATCTTGCGGGTCTTGTCCATGGTGCGGAAGTAGGCGTCCGCGTGGCCCGAGAAGAGCAGGATGCCGTACTCATAAGCCTTGCGCAGGCGGCTCAAGGTCGCCGCGCCGTTCTGATGCGGGCCGTCCACCTCAAAGTCCGGACACTCCTGCGCCGAAAGCTGGGCCGCGATCTGCGGGACCTCATCCAACGGGCCGAGCTCGGAGTTTGCCGGCGCAAAGGCCAACACGCGCTTCGACTCGATCGGCACCACGTTGCCCACCAGCGCGCCCGTCTGCGTGCCGTACCCGCCATCGGCGTCCCCGCCACCGCGGGTCCCGGGCGATGAGACGCTGAGCGCGCCCAGGACGCCGCCGCTGAACTCCGCCCAGATGCCTGCGCCGGTCGGGTCACCGCCGGCAGCCACGACACTGGGATGGTTGCCCAGCATTGCGATAACCGCCGCGCCCGGGTCGCCTTTGCCGGCCGAGACCTCAGCCTGGTAAAGCGCCATCGCGTCTTTCTGGACCTGATGCAGCTCCTGGCACGCGCCGGCCGACAGCGGCTGGACGATCTCGATGGGCACGATGGGCGAGAAGACCGTGTACAGCGCGCCCTCCACCTGCACCTGCAGGCTGACCCGCAGATATTTCGTGGTGGGGAGGTCGCTCTGCAGCTTGGCGCATTGCGAGTAGACCTGGTCGTCCTGGATCTCATCGCAGTTGGGGTTGGTGGTGTCGCCGTTGTCGACCATGGTGCCGATCTTGCCCACTGTGTTGCCGACCTCATCGACCTCCCACAGCGCCACGGATGACGGCAGGATGTTCTTGGTGCGGATGCCGATGCTGACCACAACATCCACCGCCTGGCCCGTGAAGAAGCCGGACGGGCGGGTGATCGGACGGTCCGCGAAGTGGAAGCCCGGGTTATACGTGATGGTCACGGTGTCCTGAGACTCACCCTTGTCCGAGATCGCTTTAATAGTGAGGCTGTTGTCCCCCGGCGTCAGCGGTATGGGGCCGGTCTTCCAGAACCGCCCACCCTCGGCCTCGCCGGACTCACCGGTGCTGCTCTGCCAGACGATCTTGTCCGCCGTGCCGAAGAGAATGCCCGCCAGGTAGGTGATGCCACCTCCGGACGACACATGCTGCTTGGCGTCGGGACCGACGATCTGCAGGAACAGCTCCTCGGACGGGAAGCCGACGATGCCGTCAAAAACCGGCTCACTGGGAGCGGGCTCGTCGGTCGTGCTGTCCTTGTCCGTGTCGACAGCGGTCGGATCGGCGTCGGTCTCACCGACTTGATCGGTGCCCGCGACATTATCGTCCGCGCCGTCGTCGGGATTGAACCCGCCGGTGTTGTTAGGGCTCTCGTCGCCACCCGAGCCCGAAGCGCTTGAAGTCCTCCCACCCACTGGAGAACCGCAGGCCACGAGGGCTACTGCGCAAGCAAGAAAAAGAAAGAACCGAAGTACGTTCCGCAACATCACAGCAAAACTCCAGCTTTTACGGACGACCTAAAACGCGGGGGGACGCTTTAGTGAGGCCGCATTCTAGGCATCCGCGGTGACGGGTTACAAGGGTTTTTCCCCAGCCCGGCACCACAGGGTGACCGCCAACTACCTAATCGTAATGCTGCGCAGGAAAACTGAGTGATCACTCACCGGAGCCGGTGTCGTCGCCCGACCCGCCGGTGTCGTCGCCCGACCCGCCGGTGTCGTCGCCCGACCCGCCAGTGTCGTCGCCGGAGCCTCCGGTGTCGTCGCCCGACCCGCCCGTGTCGTCGCCCGATCCGCCCGTGTCGTCGCCCGATCCGCCCGTGTCGTCACCCGACCCGCCCGTGTCGTCGCCTGTGGTGTCCGTCGTGTCCGTGGTGTCGTCACCCGTGTCATCCGGCTCTTCGCAGTCCGGCTTGGCCATCACCTCGCACGCGCCGGTCTCGGGCACGCAGCCCAGCCACTCGCAGGCCCCCAGATCCACGCCCTCCGGGTCGCAGGTCACCGCGCTGCTGTCGTCGTTGACGCACTGCTGGTCCTCATTGCAGATGAACGTGCCGTCGCACAGGTCCGTGTCCAGGCCATCACAATCCGCGGCCGTCTCGCACTCGCAGATGTTCTCGCCCGCCGTGCAGGCGCCGTCCGCACACAGGCCCGCGCCCGTGCATGCGTTGCCGTCGTTGCACTCCGCGGTGTTGTTCACAAAGACGCAGCCCGTAACCGGGTCGCACGTGTCGTCCGTGCAGTCGTTGCCGTCAAAGCACTTTGCGCCGTCTTTCTCGACGCACGCGCCGGTCTCGCAGGCCATGTAATTGCACGCGTTGGATGCACCGCAGGACGCGCCGTCAGCCGCCGTGCCCACAATGCAGGCCCCGGCTCCGTCGCAGGTCGCCGCCTCGCACTTGGACGCATCCACCTCTAGCCCCGAGCAGCTGGCTCCTGCAGCCGCGGGCTCCTTTACACAGGCGCCTGCAGCTGTGCAGCGCGCGGCCTCGCACTCGCCCGGGGCCTGGCTGACGATGCACTCGGAGTCCGAGGTGCACTCGACCGGCTCCACCTTGACGTCGAAGCTTCCGTCCGTCGTTCCGCCGGTCGCCGCGGCAGCGCTGTCGTCGTCCGTGCTGCTGCTGCAGCTCAGAGTAAATGCCAACGCCGCCGTCATCATGATTCGCCAGGTCATACGTCCCCCACAATTGGCCCGGACGATAGCAATCCTGCCGGGTTTTAGGCAACCGCCGGCGGCTGTGGCGACAGAACGGATCTCGCGGGCAAACGCAGGTGCGAATTTCTATTCGCAGTAACCCCCCAAAACAGGCAAAAACAGCGCACGTTACACCGCGAAAAACTTTTCGCACTTAAAAGTTGACGCGGAACACCGTGAAATGAAACGGGTTTCAAGAAGGCCATTTGATCGGCCCAATAGCCGACCGATATTGTTAACATATCCCAAAGGCGTGGTGGCCGATGGGGCCGACAGGACTGACCAGTGTTGCACTTGATTTTCTAGTGGAGTGCTTGCGCGGTCAATGTCTCGTCGTCCTTACATCCCGGTCCTCACCGCATGCGGTTTAGCTGTTATCGCAACGCTGGCAGCGCCTGTTGACCAATACACCACAGTGACCCTCCGCAGCGCGTTTGGAGGTGTCCCGACCACAGCGCTCAGCGCTGATGTTCGACGCGCGCCGTACTCCGTCCCCCGAGACGGCTCGGCGTTCACACGTGCGCTCACCCTGGACGAACACACACTTCATATGGCCCCGACCGGACCCGCTCAGTGGGGTGCCGAGGGCGATCACCTCCTCGAAAACGACAGAATCGCGATCACAATCGCGCGAGCAGGCGCTGGACGCGGCCTCTTCGTGACAGGCGGCCATGTGATCGACGCCGACGTCCGACGCGCCGACGGGGAGCCCGGCGGTGACCGGTTCCGTGAGCTCTTCCCGGCCGTGGACTTCCGCGTGCCGCTGTCTCGCGAGTCGTATGTCGTCAACTCCGGCGGCCACCACGACGCCACCGTCCGCGTGCGTGGTGAAGACGGCTTCACAGAGACCATGGGCTTCCTGGACGTACTCGGCCGGAAGATCCTGGGGCTGAAATTTGTCACGGACTACACCATCTCCCCGGGCCAGAGCTACGTGAAGGTCCGCACAGAAGTCCACAACCCGACCAACGAGACGATCACCGGCCTGCTGACGGGCGACTTCCTGAGCATGGGTGACAGCGACAACCTCTTCACGACGGCGGTCGGCTTCGAGGAGCCCGCGCCTTTCACCCGCACCCGCATCGCCGCCTCGCGCGCCGACCGCGTCAGCTACGCCTGGGTCGTCCCAGGCGACCGCTTCACCATCGCCGTCGCCACCGAGCCCGGGGTCGGCCTCTTGAGTGAGCACCCGCTGGTCATCCCGCCCGGCGGCACCGAGGCCTTCGAGCGATACCTGGTCGTCGGCCGCACCCTGGCCTCAGTCATGGATATCGCAATGACGCTGTGGGGCATGGAGACACGCACGCTGACCGGTCGCGTGATCGACCCGGACGGCAAGCCCGTCGCAAACGCCGAGATCACGCTGCGCGCGACGGAGAACAACGGACAAGCCATCAACCAGACCCTGACCACCTCGGACGGCCACTTCAAGATGACGGCCCCCCTGGCCGTGTACGACCTGTGGGTCGACGCCGAGGGCCACCGGCGCCGTCTTATCGCCGACACCGACCTGCGAAAGGACGCCAACGTGCAAATCAAGGTCGGGGCCTCCGCATCCATCCGGCTGCACTTCGACGGGCCGGTCAAGATCACGGCGGAGCCGGTGAGCGGCAACATCTCCAAAAAGGCCGAACCGGCCGAGCACTCGGCGGCGACGCTGGTCCGGTACAGCAACACCGGGGCCGGCACGCTGCCCCTGGCCCCGGGCCACTGGCGCATCACGGCCAGCCGCGGCATGGACTTCGAACTGCAAACGCGCAGCCTGGAGCTGGTTCCCGGCGCCACGTTCGCTTTCGGCGGCACCCTGAAGCGGGCGATTCAGGCCACGGAGCACGGCTGGCTGGCGGCCGACTTCCATCAGCACACGGTCGGGTCGCCGGACGGGGAGCCCACCGTGCGCCAGAAGCTGATTCACAACATCGCCGAAGGGTGCCAGGTTGCGGTGATCACCGATCACGACCGCGTGTCCAACGTGGACCCGCACACCGCGGGCCTGGGCGCGCCGCTGCTGGCCATCGACGGGGTCGAGGCCTCGCCGACGCCGGAAGGGCACGTCAACGCCTTCCCGGTCACCCGCGCGCTCGAGGACGGCAGCCGGCTGTGGGCCGAGGGCGGCGTGCGTGGGCTGCTGGCGAGATTCGCCGCGGACCCGACCCGGCCGCTCGTCGTCATCAATCACCCGCGCGATCCGGGGATGGGCGTGTTCCAGTTCAAGCGCACCGACCCGTTCCAGCCGAAAGCGCCCGGGCAATTCGACGCGCTTGAAGTCAACGACGCGATCGGTGAGCTGACGGACTACTTCCCCTCCGCCGACCCCCGCATCCGCGAGCTCGCGATCGCCGGCGCACGCACCCCGGCCATGATCGACTGGTTCGCGTGGCTCAACACCGGCAAGCCGGTCGTCGGCGTGGGCGTGAGCGACAGTCACAAGTCGCACGAAGGCACCTGCCACTCACGCACCTACGTGTGGACGGGCACAGCGGTCGCGGACACGTCCGCCCAGGATGTGGTCACCGCCCTCAGAGCGCAGCGCGCAGTGGTCTCTCGCGGCCTCTTCTTGGACGTGAAGGCAAACGGCGGCCGTCACATCGGCCACACCGATGTGCTGACTCCCACCGGCTCAGCGCAGCCGGTGCAGCTGTCGATCAAGCTCGAGGCCCCTACCTGGGTGACTACGGACAACCTCAGCATCTTCGAGCGCGGCCGCCCGGTCCGGCTGATCTCGACGCGGCGCGGCTGGCGCCAGGCGCGCAAGGGCGAGGCCGGCGGGGTCTTCGAGATCCCGACGACGCGCGAGGGCAAAGACACGGTCGCCTTCGACTCAACGATCAACCTGACGCCGAACCGGGACACCTGGTATGTCGTGGTCGCCCGCGGCGAAGGCACCGGCGCCCCGGTCTTCACGGGCGCCCCGTTCGCATACACCAACCCGATCTACGTGGACATGGACGGGGACGGCATCGCCGGACACCCCGCCGCGACGGGCTCACAGCTCAGCGCGCGCTAAGCGCCAAGACTACCGCTCGACCTGATACCAGCGTCGCCAGCGCTCGAAGTCCCTGCCCCAGAACGGCTTCTCTGACGGTTGCGTCGGCTCCGAGAGCCACTCGGCGACCAGCTCGCGCGGCGGCATCGAGTGGCCATGCACCAGCTTGTGAAGACTGGCAAACGACATGTCCTGAACGGCCTCGTCCGTGTCGGCGATTCCGGACTCCGCCAGCACCGCGACGGCGAGCTTGGCGTCGGCGACCCCGATGGCATAGGCGGCGGCGGCGCGGACGTCTGAGACGGGGTCCGACATCAGCTGGCTGAGCGGGGCCGCGACTCGGCCGTCCGCGGTCAAGCCGGCGACCTCGGCGGCGATTGCACGTACGGTGGCGTCCGCGTCGGAGTAGGCGGGCTCCAGCGCGCCCACGATCGTGGCGCCCACAACACGACCCGTGCGATGGCCGGCGACCCTCAGCACGTTCAGCGCCTCGACGCGCGCGTCTGTCGATCCGGCGCGCACCCAGACCGCCAGCGCGTCCACTCCAGCGGGCGCACCCAGGGTGACAAACGCGGTGCTGACGGCGATCGCGGTGCGGGTATCCGACGAGCCCGCGGCGGCCGACAGCGCAGCCAGGAGCCGCTCTCGACTCTCCGGCGCGACCCGGTCCGCGATCGTGGACACAAGCCGGGCGGCCAGACCCTTGGAGCCTGGTCCGGGCGCGCCCAACGCGGCGATGATCTCCACCGGATCGGCGACGCCGCCGGGCTGCAGCGCCTCGATACGGCAGGCCTCCGCCGCGGCGCGCACCACGGCGTCGTCGTGACCCGCTGCCAGCTCCAGGAGCTCAGGGACGGGCTCGCGTCCGCACTGGCCGGCCAGCATGAGCGCCACAACGACGGGATTGGCGGTCTGCGTCAAGGCGCCGTGCAGGCGCTGGGCGCGCGCAGGGGCCTCCAACGGTCGCAGCAGCTCGGGCCAGCTGGCGGCGGCCCCGGCAGCGATGGCCGCATCGTCCCCGCTCAGCGACCGGGTAAAGAGCTGGTCGCGAATCACCGGCGAGAGCTCGGCCACAGTCTGTCGAGCCTCCGCGCGGACCACGGGGTGCGGATCGTGCACGGCTGCCAGCACCGCCATGGGTGCATCTGCATGAGTCGCCGCGGCCAGCGCGATGACAGCCGCCTGCCTGATGCGCGCCGAGGTGTTGGAGAGGTGAGACCGCAAGGTGGCGATAGAGGCTCCTGCCGCGCCATCCAGCTCTTCGATCTCCGTGACCAGCCGGTTGTCGTCGCGATCCAGCGCACCCAGGGGATGGGCCGGGCGTGGCGTAATCCACAGCACCGCGCGGCCGTCTGTTCCGGGCGCCAGGGATGCGGGGCGCTTGAGCTTCATCGGCTCCACGCGCTGGTTGCAGGCGCTGAGCGCCGTACAAACGGTGAGCGCTATCGCGGCCGCACGACTCATTTCTCGAACGTGATCGTGCGCTTGTCGATCTGAGACTGCACGCGCCCGCTGCGCTCGTAGGTCAACAGGACCCTGTCGATGGCCAACACCTGCCCGTTGGGCTGCCCGTACCCGAACGTGACCTTCACCTTGGTGTCCGGCGAGCTCTGAGGACGGTGAACCGACACGGCTTTGAAGTGCAGGACGTTGTCACCGACCGTGAAGAACTCGGACGAGTCCAAGGAGGTGCGTGGCTGAGAGCCGTCGACGGTCGAGACCAGGCGGCCGGAGACGTAAACCTGGAGGTCAAACGTGGGCGGTCCCTTTCCCTCGACGTCGGTGATCAAGAAGACGCGCCCGGAGATCGGGCGAGCAACCGTGGCGGCTTTGCGCACGATCTGAGCGGCCGCGCCGGGTCGCCTCTCGATGTGATAGGCGGGGTTGAACAACAGGATGTTGCCGTAGGTGTCCAGCGACACCTTCATGTCGATCAGGGTCACCGCGCGAATGTCATCGATCGCCTGACCGTTGAGAAACACACGCTTGACCGGCGGCGGCGGCGGCTGCGCCCACTGCGGCTGAGGCGGGGCCTGCGCAGCAACCTGGCTCGGCAGGAGCAAAACCACGACCATCAGGATCACGAATGTGGAAACAAAACTTTTAAGCGCCACTTGACACCCCTGTGGGCAGAACTATGTTTGCCCTCGTTGACGGCGACTGAGCCTACCCCAAGGCCACCGTCCAATGTTTAGAATTCACTGATAGCGGGGGAGAGTTCATGGGCAAGATCATCGGCATCGATCTCGGTACGACCAACTCGGTCGTTGCGGTCATGGAAAGCGGCGAGCCCAAAGTCATTACCAATGAAGAGGGTGGCCGCACGACGCCGTCGGTCGTCGCGTTCGACGACAAGGGCGGCATTCTGGTCGGTCAGGTGGCGCGTCGCCAGGCAGTCACCAACCCTGAGAACACGATTTACAGCTCCAAGCGGTTTATCGGCTCGAAGTTCAGCGAGATTGGCGACGAAGCCAAGCGCATGCCTTTCACGATTCAGGCGGCCAACAACGGCGACGCGCACATCGGCGTCCGCGGCAAGAGCTACGCGCCCCCCGAGATCGCGGCGCGCGTGCTCCAGAAGCTGAAACGAGCGGCCGAGAACTACCTGGGCGAAGACGTGGACGCCGCGGTCATCACCGTGCCGGCCTACTTCAACGACAGCCAGCGCCAGGCGACGAAAGACGCCGGACGCATTGCCGGCCTGGAGGTCAAGCGCATCATCAACGAGCCGACTGCGGCCGCGCTGGCCTACGGTCTGGACAAGAAGGAAGACGAGATCATCGCGGTCTACGACTTCGGTGGCGGTACGTTCGACATCTCGATCCTCGAGGTCGGCGAAAACGTGGTCGAGGTCATGTCCACGGCGGGTGACACCCACCTGGGCGGCGACAACGTCGACGAGCGGATCATCGACTACCTCGTCGACGAGTTCAAAAAGGACCAGGGCATCGACGTCTCCTCGGACAAGATGGTCATGCAGCGTCTCAAAGAGGCTGCCGAGAAGGCCAAGATCGAGCTCAGCTCGACGATGGAGACGGACATCAACCTGCCGTTCCTGACGGCGGACGCCTCGGGTCCCAAGCACCTGAACATGCGGCTGTCGCGGGCCAAGCTCGAGCAGCTGATCGACGACATCGTGGAGGCCACGCTGGCTCCGTGCCGCCAGGCGCTCAAGGACGCGGGCAAGAGCCCCGCCGACATCGACGAGGTCATCCTGGTCGGTGGCTCGACTCGCATGCCGCGGGTCAAGGAGACCGTCAAAAAGTTCTTCGGCAAAGAGCCTCACCAGGGTGTGAACCCGGACGAGGTCGTGGCTGTAGGCGCTGCCGTTCAGGCGGGCGTTCTGGCCGGCGACGTCAAGGACATCCTGCTGCTGGACGTCACGCCGCTGAGCCTGGGCATCGAGACCCTGGGTGGCGTGATGACGACGCTCATCTCCCGCAACACGACGATTCCGGCCCGCAAGACGGAGATCTTCTCCACGGCGGCCGACAATCAGACCTCTGTGGAGGTCCACGTGCTGCAGGGCGAGCGCGAGATGGCGCCGGACAACCGGACGCTGGGCAAGTTCCACCTGGAGGGCATCCCCCTGGCGCCGCGTGGTGTGCCACAGATCGAGGTCTCCTTCGACATCGACGCCAACGGCATCCTCAAGGTGACCGCCAAGGACAAGGCCACCGCCAAAGAGCAGGAGATCATGATCACCAACAGCTCTGGCATTCAGCAGAGCGACATCGATCGCATGGTCTCCGAGGCGGAGGAGCACGAAGAGGCGGACAAGAAGCGTCGTGAGTCCATCGAGGCCAAAAACCAGCTCGACACGCTCATCTACCAGACTGAAAAGTCCCTGGAAGAGCACAAAGAGGGCATGGAAGAGGCTGACGTCGAGGCGCTGCAGGCCGCACTGGCCGACGCCAAAGAGTCGCTGGCCAGCGAGGACCACACCCGCATCATGGCGGCGACCGAGACGCTCACCAAGGCTGCCCACAAGCTGGCCGAGCAGATGTACAAGAACGCCGCGGAGTCCACCGAGGGTGGTGATCCGGCGGCGCCCGAGGGTGGCGGCGAGGACTACGGCGCGGACTTCGTGGACGCCGACGTGGTGGACGAGTAATCAGGGTTTTGGGCTCACCGCTGCGATCCAGCGGTGGGCGCCGGCCAATTCGAACGCTTCTTCCTGAAGCACCTCCCATCCCGACAGATCGTCCGGACGTGTGGCTGTCATCAGCACGGTGACTCCTGCGTCCGCCAGCATCGGACGACTGGCCTCCAACAGCTGAGCCGGCGGCAGCGTGGCGCGACTCACCACACAGTCAAAGGCGCCCGGCGCGGCGTCTTCGGGGACTCGCCCCTTCGACCATGTCACGTTTTTGAGCCCCGCCTCAGCTATCACGCGCTCCAGAAAGACGCCGCGCTTGGTTCGCGGCTCCATCAGCGTCCATTGGACCTGCGGCAACGCCATCGCGAGGGGGATGCCGGGAAAGCCCCCACCGCTGCCCACATCGATGGCGGCGCCCTGAAGATCCCTGACCTCAGACAGCTTCAGCAGCGACAATGAGTCGATGATGTGGCGCACTACCGCGTCCTCGGGGCGCGAGATGCTGGTGATGTTCATGCGCTTGGACCATCGCTCCAGCAGGCGCAGATGGGTGGTCACTGGGTTGACCCACGTCGGATCGAAGGGGATGTTCAGCGTGCCGCAGTGAGCCTGCAAGGCCTCCGCGATGCTCACGGCGCGGCGGGCGCGTCTGTCGGCGGGAGACCGGAGCCCTGAGCGGGCGCCTGCTTGTCGATCTCCACCATCGCCTCATCGAAGAGGCGCAGCGTGGTCTCTTTGTCCTCGGCATGTTTGCCAACATGGGCACGCAGCCGAGCGACGTCCTTGTCGTGCGCGCCCAGTCGATGGATCTGGGCCAGCGTGATCGCGACCTGGATGTTCTCGGGCTTTTCCTTCAGCTCGGCCTCCATCAGCGTGACGGCGGCCTCCACCTGCATGCCCTGCAGCAGCTGCTGAGCGATGCGCATGCGGCCCTGTGGGTCGAACTTCATCAGGCGCTTGAGCACCGCATCCGCCTCCGCCGCCTTGTTGGACGACACGTGCACGAAATACAGCAGCACATACAGCTGGGGCTCTTTGGGATGCTTCACCAGCGTCTCTTCGAGCAGCCCGATCGCGCCCTGAAGATTGCCCTTGGCCAACATCAGCTGAGCGAGCAGCACGGGGCCGTCCAGCAGGTCCGGAAAGCGCGTTCTGAGCTCGGTGGCCATCTTGACCGCGTCCTCGCTGCGCCCCGTCTGGTCGTACGCGCCGACCAGCTCCGACATGAGGTTGGCATCAAACGGCGCCCGCCTGGCCGCGTCCTCCAGCGCCTTGATCGCGTTGTCGGTCTCCTGACGCTGAGAGTAGATCTGAGCCAACTGGATGAGCGGCTCGGCGTCCTCGGGATCCGATTCGGCCGCACGCTCATAGTGCCGCTCGGCGATAGCCGTCTCACCTTTGATCTGCGCCATCTGCGCCATCAGCATGTGCAGCGGCGCTCTACGCGGATGGGCGTTGAGCGCCTCCACCGCAAGTGCGCGTGCGTCGGCATCTTTGCCCTTGGCAACCAAACGCTGCACACGCAGCTCGATCAGCCCGGGCGCCGCTTTGTTGATCTTGGTCAGCGCCGCCTCGACACGGTCCAGCTCCGTCTCCAGCGCCGGACGCTGCCCCTGGGGCACCTGGCTCATCCGGTCCAACGTGATCTGGCCCAGCGCGCTCCATCCGCGGGCGTGCTCGGCGTCCAGCTCCACCGTCCGCAGCAGCGCGCGATACGCGGCGAACGTCTCCTCCTCACGCAGCAGCGCCACGGCCAGCATGTAGCGGCCCTCGGCGTCCTCGGCTTTCACGACCGCGGTCTGCAGCAGCTCCACCCCAGCGTCCAGCTGGCCGCGAAGGACCAGCAGATGGCCGCGAAGGAAGTGCAGCCCCTGATCGTCTGCCGCCAGCGCGAGGGCCTTGCCCACGATCTCGGCCCCGGTATCGAAGGAGTGCTGCTCGACAGCCCGCAGCGCCTCCAGCGCCAGCAGGTGCGCCTCGACCGCAGCCTCGGGCGCCGGCCTGGCCTCGGCAGCGTCGGTCACCCCCGAGCGGCTCGGCACCATCATGCCGTCCAGCCCGGTGACGTCCGCGATCACGCCGAGGTGACGATGACCCACCGACGTACGACCCGCGCTGCCGGTCGGCAGCACACTGACAGCGGCCTTGTAGCCCAACGCGCGGACGGCGGCCAGGGTGAGAGCGCCGACCTCGATCGCGTGCATGGGCACGCGATCGGTCGCGTCGCTGAGCCTCTTGGCAGCCGCGTCCGGCCGCAGAACGTCCCGGCCCAGCGGGGCGCCCGCCTTGATGATGGTGATGCGCGTGTGAATGGTCGTCAGCAGCTGCCGCAGCTTGGCGGCATCAGAGCCGGCTCCGACCACGGCCGCGGTCGCAAACTTGCCGACAGCCGTGGTTGGGGCAGCAGGCGCCGGGGGCTCCCCGGGCGGCGTCGGATCGGTCGGCGGCGAGTCGGACGGAGCGCCGACCGTAGCGCCCCGCGCCGGGGCCTCGCCCCGGGGCCGGGGGCGGCCCGGGGGGGGGGGGGCGGGGGGGGCGGGCTGGGGCCGGCCCCCCCGACGCGCCCGCCGGGCGCCGGGGCCTCGTCCGGTGGACTCTCAGCGCGCTGGGTAGCGTAAAACCACAGCAGCCCGCCGGCGGCCAACGCCAGCGCCGCCACGCCGATCAGCGTCTGCGTCGGGACCTTGCGCGCGGGCGCGTCCGTGCTCAACGCCGTCAGGCCGGTCGTCCGCATGCAGGTGTGACAGCGTGGCTTCTTCCCACCCGGCTTTGGGGTGAACTCGGCCTCGCAGTGTTCGCAGTACCAGGTGTTGTTTTCCATCGGACCTACTCGGGGGATAGAACTTCA
Organism: uncultured Myxococcales bacterium; assembly: GCA_964545715.1. GTDB lineage: Bacteria > Myxococcota_A > UBA9042 > CAZJHX01. The sequence goes on along the minus strand of CAZJHX010000044.1, from coordinate 50,967 downwards.
GCGCATCCGGATCTGTTCCGTCTGGTGCAAGACGAACAGCACGAACAGGACGGTGCGGCGCGCTTCATCGGTGCCGCCAAGAGTCTGGATGATGTCGCGGACGACGGTGGGCCGCGCTTCCACGCTCATGCGCACCCGGTGCTCGCGGGAACCAAATTTGAGCAGCGCCGGGTCAAACGGGCGATCCCCAACCAGCCGCACGGTCTTGGACATGGCCGTGTTGAAATAATCCTCGATCACCTCCGCCGGGATAAACCGCCGCACCCCCTCGGTGATGGCGGCGATCGCGTCCAGGCGGTACGGCACAGCGTCCAGCGGCGGCTTGGCGCCGCGATAATACTCGTAGTACGCGTCGTCCCAGCTGAAGACCTCTTTGAACTTCTCCGCAAACTGGTTCTCGAGCTGCCCGAAGAGCCCCGCCTGCTCGAGCAGGCCCATCTGGATCAGCGAGCCGCCCAGCTGGCTCTCGCGACCAGTGCGATCGATCGCCTCGTTGAGCTGCTCCTGCGTGATGATCCCCTGCTCCACCAACAACGATCCGAAGAGCTCGCTCTTGTTGTTGGAGGTGATGTGCATGGGCTTGCCCTTGCGAAAGTAGATCTCCTTGAGCTGACCGGCCTTGGTCAGCTTGAAGCGCCCGGTCCGCTTCCCGGCAGCCATGCGCGCCATCACTCGCGCGGCGCTGGTCGTCCCAAAGATGCCGACCTCGTCCGGATCGCTGGCCTCGCGCTGCAGATCCATCGGCAGAATGCGCTCGATGTCGGTGATCTCGACGATCGGGCGCCAGCTGCCACCGCCCACCGAAACCAGCTCGTCGGGCGAGACCGAGTGGCTTTGCAGCAACTTGTTCAGGTTCTGGTAGGGCACGGGACCAAAGACGCGACCATCCGGAGACTTGAAGCGATAGTCCAGGTCCTTGAAGGCCCCGGGCGTCTTGGCCACAGGCGCGACCGGCTGCTCCTCTTGCTCGCCGGGCGCGGTCAGGGGCCGCTCGCGCATGATGTCCGCCAGCCGCTGCTTGGGGCGCGTGGGCTCAGAAGTAGACGGAAGCGGTGCGTCGATGGCCGGCTGCGCAACCACCTGCGGCGCCGCATCCACGATCAGGTCCTCCGCAAACAGCTCCTTGAGGTAAGTCGCCAGCATGGCCGGCGTCACGCGCTGCCGCACCTCGAACAGATACTGACTGATCGACTCTTCGACATCGAGCGCGCTCTGGTAGCGGGTATCCGTGTTGACTCGCAGCGCCTTACGAATGATGTCGCCAACCGCCTCGGGGATCTCGGGATGCCGCTTCAACCGCGGCTCGATGTTGGCGTCGCGGATGTTGGTCAGAGTCTCGATGTCGCTGCGTCCCAGGAACAGCCGCTTCAGGGTGAACAGCTCATACAAGATGATGCCGAGCGAGAAGATGTCGCTGCGATGATCCAGCGGCTTGCCGGTGACCTGCTCGGGCGACATGTAGCCCAGCTTGCCCTTCAGGCGATCCTCCGTCCCGGTCGCCGGACCCTCGACCTTGGCGCGCGCGACGCCGAAGTCGGTGAGCTTAACGTCCCCGTCATGGCTGATCAGGATGTTGGACGGCGAGCAGTCCAGGTGGATGATCTCCAGCGCTTTGCCCGTCGTATCCGTAGCGCCGTGTGCGTAGCCCAGCCCCTTGCAGATCTCTTGAATGATGAACAAGCACAGCTCAGGCGGCAGGGGACGACCGGTCTTGGAGGCGCGCGTCAGAACCTTGAGCAGGTCCGACCCGGCCACGTACTCCATGGCGATGTAGTACTCGCCCTCTTCTTCGCCCAGCTCGTAGATCTGCACGACGTTGGCGTGATGCAGGCCACTGCAGACCTTGGCCTCCTGGACGAACATCGTGATGAACTGCCGGTTGGTCGCGTACTTAGGAAGGATCTTTTTGACGACGAGGATCTTCTTGAAGCCGTCGATGCCCTCGAGCTCGGACTTGTAGATCTCCGCCATGCCGCCGCTGCCGATGCGCTCCAGCAGCATGAACTTGCCGAATTGTCTGCCTTCTTCGTTGGTCTCAGCGTCCATAGCTACATCTGCTGCCGCTCGAGCGCCCGGATCAGCTCCAGATCGGCTTTGCAGGCCGTCACGTCCTCTCCGTCCGCCTCCGAGGCCTTCTCCGTAAGCGTACGACACGACGCCGCCACGGCTTTCATCCGCGCACAACCCTTGGCCGCAGCGCCCTCGTCCTTGCTGTTTTGTGGAATGGCTTCACAGGCCGCCAGGTCATCGCCGGCCCGCGAGCAGACCTTCTCCGCCAGCTCGACGCACGCGTTGGTGCACCCACAGGCCGTGCAGCCGGCCACAGCGCACAGCGCCAGCGACAGGATCAAGCCGCGACTCATCAGGGGCTGCGCTCGATGCTCCCGTCGTCGCGGACCCGCACAATCAGAACCGTCGTGTTGTCCACACCGCCGCGGGCATTGGCCTCGTCCACCAACGCTTTGCACGCGGCGCCGGGGTCCACAGCCTCAAGCATGATGTCCCGAATCTCGTCGTCGGTCACCAGGTCCGTCAGCCCGTCGGAGCAAAGCAGGAAGTGATCCCCGCCTCGGCTCTCGCGATAGAAGGTGTCGATCTTCACGCGCTCGCTGAGACCCAGCGCACGCACGATGACGTTCTTGTATGGGAAGCGAGGGAGGTCCTCTTTGCGCAGGATCTTCATGCGCACGTACTCGTTTGCCAGCGAGTGGTCCTCGGTCAGCTGGACGATTTTGCCCGCGCGGACGCGATAGACGCGACTGTCACCCACGTAGCCGACATAGACCCGCTTGCCCACGAACTGGGTGGCGACCACGGTCGTCCCCATGTCCCTGAACTGGCTGTATCGACGCGCCGTGTTGAAGATGTGCAGGTTGGCCGCTTCGAGGGCCTTCCACAGGCGAAACTCATCGAAGCTGCGCCGCCGCTGACCGGCGCCACGCCGCTCGCGATAGGTCCGGAAGGCCTTGCGCAACATCTCGTCGGTCTTTTCGTTTTGAAAAAACGCGCGAATGGCCTCCACGCTGATCTGGCTGGCCACTTCGCCGCTGTTATGACCGCCCATGCCGTCCGCGACCACGTAGAGCGCGCGCTCTTCCAAAACCAGCGCGTTATCCTCGTTTTTTTCGCGAACCCGTCCCGTGTCTGTGAGCAGCGCGCTGTCTAATTCCAGCGTTCCGTTGCTCTTTTTTGCGCCCTGGCTGGCGGCGGTGGGAGGGGAAGTCATGGCCATGTCTAACTTTCGATTATCACGCCCACGCCAATCCCGCCATCCATAAACCCATAGTAACAAGGCAAATAGTGGCCCAGCGTATGGCCGGCGCGGACAGCAGGCGACCCGTTTCATCGTCAAAAGCGCGAACTGCGAACATGAACAGACCGAAGGCCCACACCGAAAAAGCGACGACTGCGAGCAAGGACCACCACGGGTCCGGCGCATGATCACGCTGCAACTTCACCAGGTGTTCCGCCTCGAGGGCCGCGATCTCTTCGACGGCCGTCCCCTGTTGAGCCGCCATGATCGCCGCGATGGCCGCGTTTGCTTCAGGGATACGCTCAGCGTAAGGCTGGTACAGGCTGCGCACGCCGTACAGCCCGCTGCGAAGCGCGCGCCAGGCCATCAACGACAGCTCGACCTCGCCGCCTGGCGGCTCCTTGCCCAGCTCCACCAGCCTCTGCACAGCGGTCTCAACCGGTCCGCTGCCCGGCGAATACCAGCGGATGGTGTTGCGGTACGTTGTGATCGCCAGCCCCCAGTCCTGTTCGGCCTCGAAGGCGGCCGCCCGGTCGATGGCGCCGCCAGCTTCCAGACGCACCTTCAGCCAGATCGCGCCCAACGCCCCGAAAACCACCAGGGTCCACGCTAGACGCCCCCGGAGTCTGGCCGGCACTAAACGAAGTCGCGTCGTGAGAACAACGCGATGCCGATCACCAGAAAGACGGCGGTAAAGGACACGGCGTACAGGCCGGACGCCCAGACATAGGCCCAGGGCACGTCGATGCCCAAAGACAGCTCACGGCTCACGTTGAACGTCTGCAGGTCCGGCACGACGTAGGTGACGCCCTGCACCAGGCTGCGCAGCGGGCCCTCCTTGGACAGCTCGCCGCTCTTGGCGTCCAGGTGCTCCTGCAGAAGGAACATCCAGCGACCCATCAGAAAATAGCCGAACGTGAAGACGCCGCTCAACAGGGGTCGCGTCCAGCCGGAGAAGAGCAGCGCGACCGCCGTGATCATGACGGCTTCGAACCAGATCAGGACCATGCTCTTGTAGACCGCGGAGACGATCGACGCCCCGGCGACATCCAGGGCGTCGTGCCACCACATAAAGAAGTGCCAGCCCAGCCCAAGGAAGAGCACCAGCCCAAACAGCATCACGCTCAGCCCAACGAACTTGCCGAGCACGATCTCGTGGCGCATCACCGGCTTGGGGATCAGCGCAAAGATCGTCTTCTTGTCGAGCTCCTTGTACAGCAGGATGACGCCCATCAGGATCGCGCACAGCACCGCTACGGCGGACACAGCGAAGTAGCCGAAGTTCTGCACGACCCGACCGGCCTGAGACGCGACCGCCAGCTTGGCGAGCGCCCAGCCGCTGACGTTGAGCGCGACGCCCAGGACAACCATCACGGTAAATGCGCGGTTGCGCAGCGCCTCTTTGCGCGTGTTCGAGGCCACCGCCAGGATGCGTCCGATCATGAGGCCGCCTGCTCCACCGTGGTGCGCAAGAAGAGCTCCTCGAGCGAGTCCCGGTGGGGTGCGACACGGTCCACCAGGCCGCCATGCTCCAGCACAAGCGCGATGATGGTCGACACCTGGTCGGCGTCCACGATGATCTTCTTGGTCTCCGCGCCTAGATCGGTTCCGGCGCCCACCGCGTCGCCCAGCGCCCCGGCGAGGGTCTCGTTGACGTGGCGCAGCACCAGCTCGGTCTTGCGTTGCCCGGATACCAACAGCTCGCTCAACAGCCCCTCGCGCACGACAACGCCCTGGTTGATGATGGCCACGCGATCACACAAGTGTTCGATGTCGCTCAGGATATGTGACGAGAAGAAGATGGTGGCGCCCTTCTCGCGCTCTTCGATAATGATGTCGCGTATCTCTTTGCGACCCTGGGGATCGAGTCCCGACAGCGGCTCGTCGAAGACGATCAGCTTGGGGTCGTTGATCAGCGCTTGCGCCACCCCGAGGCGCTGCAACATGCCCTTGGAGAACTTGCGCAGGCTGCGGTTGCGCGCGTGATCGAGCCCGACCCGCTCGATCAGCCGGTCAATGCGCTTTTTGCGCTCGGCGCCGTCCAGCCCGAAGAGGCGCCCGAAGTAGTCCAGGATCTCCTGTGGCTTGAGGTAGTCGTAGAAGTACGGGTGCTCCGGCATGTACCCGATGCGCCGCTTGACGTCCGGGTCGCTGGGCTCCAGCCCCCAGAGCTTGATGGTGCCCGCGGACGGCCGGATCAGATCCACGCACATCTTGATCGTCGTCGTCTTGCCCGCGCCGTTGGGCCCCAAAAAACCGTAGACGGTGCCGGGCTCCACGGTAAGCGACACATCCTTGACCGCCTCGATGCGACGCACCACCTGGCCCGGCTTCAGCTCCAGCAGGCGCTCCAGCTCCACCAGGGTGAAGCGCTTGGCCACGCCGCGGATCTCGATGACGGTCTCGGTGCTCATGACGCGGCGCTCAACGTGGCGCGCAGTGTGCTGGTCACCCGATCGATATCCGAATCACCCATGTCGTGCCACAGCGGCAGGGTCAAGGTGGTGTCGGCGGCTGTAATCGAACCCAAGAGGCCTCCAGGAGCGACGCGGCACGTGTCGGCAAACGCACGCTGCCGGTGGATCGAGTAGGTGCCAATGGTGGACTCTATGCCCTGCTCGCGCAGGCTTGCAACAACACGGTTACGGTTAATCGCAGCGTCAACGCGAATCACCAGGCTCTGGTACACGCGGCCGGGGTGCCAGACGCCCGGACCCGCCACCGCACCGGGAACGTCTGCGAGCGCGACACGGTAGCGTTGAGCCGCCCGATTCCGGCCGTCCAGTATCGACTGCAAGCGTCCCATCTGGACCACTCCGATCGCCGCGTGGATGTCGCTCATGCGCCCCGGATAACCGATGTACTCGAACACGATGCCGCCGTCCTCGCGCACCATCCCGTGGCTGCGCAGCGCGGCGATTCTGGCGCCCAGCTCCGGGTCCTGCGTCGTGACAAGGCCGCCCTCGGCCGTAGTGATCACCTTGCGCGGGTGAAACGAGAAGCAGCCGACCGCCGTCTGAGTCCCGCACAGCCCCCCGTCGTCGCGAGCTCCCAGCGCGCAGGCCGCGTCTTCCACAACCGGCACGTCGAGCGCCTCATTCAGGGCCGAGGCGCCGCACGGGATGCCGAATTGGTGCACCGCCAGCACAGCGCGCGTGGCGGGCGTCAAGGCGGCGCCTATTCGCTCCAAGTCCAGGTTGTACGTCGCCGGGTCCACGTCGCACAGCACCGGCAGCGCGCCCGTGTACATGACCGCGGCGGCGACCGAGGGAAAGCAGAAGTCCGGAACAACGACCTCATCGCCCGGGCCGATCCCCAGCCCCGCCAGCGCCAGATGAATGGCTGTGGTGCCGGTGGACACCGCCAATGCGTGCGACACGCCAAGGCGCTCTCGCAGCAACCGCTCGAGGGCCGCGACCTGTGACGATTGGACCAGCATGCCGCTGTCCAGGACGGCCTTGACCGCCGCCAGCTCCTCGGGGCCCAGCGCGGGCCGAGTCAGTGGGATCACTCGTTCTTCCGGTACCATTGAATCGTGCGAAGCAGTCCCTCTTCCAGGTCGATGCGGGGCTCGTAACCCAGCAAGCTCCGCGCCTTGTCGATGTTGGGGATGCGCAGCTCGACGTCCGCGAAGTCCCAGGCCACGCAGTTGATGGCCGAAGACGACGAGGAGAGCCGCACGATCTCCTTGGCCAGGTTGTAGATCGTCAACGTGCTGCGCGGGTTGCCGATGTTGAAGGTCTGCCCGATGGCGGCGTCGTTCTCCAGCGCCAGCTCAACGCCGTCCAGGATGTCGTCGATGTAACACCAGGCGCGGATCTGGCTGCCGTCGTTGTGCACTGTGACGGGCTCGTGGGCCAAAGCCCGGCGGATGAAGTGATGAATCGCGCCCTGGCCGACCTGGCGTGGACCGTAGATGTTGAACGGCCGCACCGCGACGGTCGGCAGCCCGTGCTGCTTATAGTAGTTGTAGGTCAGGTGCTCGGTCGCCAGCTTGGACACAGCATACGTCCAGCGCGCCTCGCCCACGGCGCCCAGGGTGGTGACGTCCGCCTCGGCCACGTTGTAGGCGCGCGTGCCGAAGACCTCGCTGGTCGAGAAGTCGATGAAGCGCTCCACGCCACCGACCTCCAGACAGGCCTGCAAGACGTTGGCCGTCCCGTACAGGCTGACCTCCATCGTCAGCACCGGGTTGTTCATCACGGTGTCGACGCCGGCGATGGAGGCCATGTGGATCACGACATCGCAGCCTCTCACGGCCTCCACGACTGCGTCCCTGTCGCGTACGTCCGCCTTGCAGACCGTGACGCGCGGCGAGTCCTTCAGCCCAGTCCCGCTCAGCGCGTCGCGGTGAAAGTTGTCCAGGATGACGACATCGTTTCGCTGGACCAGGCGCATGGCCAGCGAGCTGCCGATAAAGCCGGCACCGCCGGTGATGAGAATCCGCTTGCCTTCGATCACGGCGCGATTACCTCGTTTTGTTCGCTCTCTTCGAGCGCTTGCATAGCTTGTGAGAGCACGTCGCCGGTCTTATCCCAATTCTCCGGCACACGCAGGTTCTCGCTGGATCCGACCAACCTGAACAGGCCGCTGGGGATGTAGGGCTTCTCTTTGAGGTGCTTGTCCGACTCCTCGCGCAGCTGCGCGGCGAGCTGATCGCGCCCCAGGTCCTTGAGCTTGTAGAGCAGCTGCTGCTTGTCGTCATCGCTGGCGCTGCTGTAGAGGCTGGCGATGACGCGCGTGGCGGCGCCGACCTCGTCGTGCTTGATGTAGAGCGTCGCGAGAAAGACCGGGTCGATGGAGCTGTTGGGCAGCATGGCGGAGAGCGTGTAGTCGAACAGCGCCTCGCGCTCCAGGCCGTACCTGTCGGCCCGCACTTCAGCCAGCTGGGCCAGCAGCGCCTGCCGCTTGTCGTGGTCCTTCTCTTTGTCGATCAGCGCGGTGAGCTCCTGCTCGCGCGCGATGCGAAGCGGACGGATCTCGAAGTATTTGTTGAAGCCCAGGTGCGCGTACAGCCGCGCGTCGTCCGCAAAGCGCTTTATGCCCATCTCCGCAAACTTGTTGGAGCGCTCGATCACGGCCTCATCGATGATCTGCCCATACCGGACCACCGTGGCGGCCCAGTAATAGACCTCTCGGTTGTTCTCATCCAGCGTGACGACAGCGTCCACATACGGGTCCAGCCACTTGAAGATCCGGTCCGCGTACATGTGCCGCAGAAAGTACGCATGCGTGCGAATGAACATCATGTCCGACCAGAACGGTCCGTACCCCATTGACGACATGCGCAGCACGGTCGGCGACGGCAGGTACACGGTGTCGTCGGTGACCTGCGTGGTCATGGGCACGCGCGCCCACTTGATGTCCTGCTTGGCGTAGACGGTGCCCAGCGCCCCGAAGATCAGGGCGCCCGCAAGCAGCCCGGCGACGACCGCCTGTTTCTTTTCATTGCTCATCTGAGTGCGCTTCCGATGGTGATCACATCTCGTACTTGTCGAGCTTGTAGCGAATGCTTCTAAAGGTCATGCCCAGCAGCTTGGCCGCGTCCGTCCGCACCCCCGATGACATGTCCAACGCTTTCTTCAAATAGCCCTTTTCGATCTCCGACAAGATGCTCTCGAGGTTCACACCATCGGGCGGGATTGCAAAATCGTTGAGCACAGACAGCGCCGGCTCCGATCGTGTCGCCACGTGAGGGGGCAGGCTTTCGGATGTCAGTACGTCGGTTGTCTCGAAGGTGGCGGCGCGCTCGATGATGTTCTCCAGCTCGCGCACGTTGCCGTGATACGGGTACCGCATCAGGCACTCCAACGCCCCCGGCTCACAGCCGCGCAGCGTCTTGCCCATCTCGCCGGCGAACTTGTCGACGAAATGCTGGACCAGCAAGGGGATGTCCTCACGCCGGTCTCGCAGCGGCGGTATGGTCAGCTGGATCACGTTCAAGCGGTAGTAGAGGTCCTGCCTGAAGCGATCCTCTTCCACCTCGACCTGCAGGTCCCGGTTTGACGCCGCGATGATCCGCACGTCGACGTCCTTCTCGTGCACGCCGCCGATCGGCTTGACGCGCCGCTCCTGCAACACCCGCAGCAGCTTGACCTGAAGCGCCAACGGCAGCTCGCCGATCTCGTCCAGAAACAGCGTCCCGCCGCTGGCCTCGACAAACATGCCCTTCTTGTCGGTCATCGCCCCGGTGAAGCTGCCCTTCTTGTGCCCGAAGAGCTCGCTCTCCATCAGGTTCTCGGGGATGGCGCCGCAGTTGATCACCAGGAACGGGTTGTCCCGGCGCGGACTGTTGAAGTGCAGAGCGCGCGCGACCAGCTCCTTGCCCGTGCCCGTCTCACCGGAGACCAGGACGCTCGTGCGGGTCGTGGCCACGCGATCGATGATCTCGAAGACCTGCCGAATCGCGCGACTGCGCCCGATGATGTTCTCAAACTTGTACTTCTCGCGAAGCTGGCCGCGCAGCCGGCGGTTCTCCAGCGCCAGCTTTCGCTTCTCGAGGCACTTGGAGACAACGACCTGGATCTCGTCGACCTTGAACGGCTTGGACAGGTAGTCGTACGCGCCCAGCCGCATCGCCTCGACCGCCGTCTCCGTGGTCGAAAACGCGGTCATGACGATGACCTCGATCTCGGGGTTGGTCCGCTTGACGTGCTCCAGCACCTGCAGGCCGTCGCCCCGGGGCATTTTGAGGTCGGTGAGCACCAGATCGATCGTCGGATCGGCGTTCATGCGCGCCACGGCCTCGATCCCGCCCGTGGCGGTCGTGACGTTGTAGCCCTCGTTGGTCAGCAGGATCTCCAGGAATTCGCGCATGGAGCGCTCATCGTCAACGACCAGGACGCGCTGCATCTACAATCCCTCCAGGCTCGCCAGTTCAGCCTCCATCTCCGGAGTTGGGGGCAGTGACATGGGCAGGGTGATTTTGAAGGTGGTTCCCTCGTCGATTGTGGAGTCGACCGTGATGTGGCCGTCGTGATCGGTCACGATCTGGTGGACCACTGAGAGGCCGAGCCCGGTTCCGCGCTCCTTGGTGGTGTAGAACGGCTGGAAGATCCGGTCCACCTCGCCGGCTTCGATGCCGATCCCGCTGTCCTTCACCACCAACTCCACGAGCGGGCGCGACCCGTTGTCGATGCCCTGCAGCCGCACGTCCACCACACCGCCGTCCACCATCGATTGGGTCCCATTTTTCAACAGGTTCCACACAACCTGCTTCATGCGCGCGGAGTCGCCAAGGACCCAGATCGGATCGCCGTCGGCCTTCTCCACCGTGACGCCCTCCAGCCCCGCATCCTGAACGAAGACGCTGATGGTCTCATTCACCAGCGCGTTCAGGTCCACCGAGCCCCGGTGCGACGGCGGCGGTCGGGAGTAGTCCAGGAAGTCGTTGATCCAGTTGTTCAGCTGCTCGGTCTCGCGCAACACGATGTCCATGAGCTTCTTGTCGGTGTCCTTGAGGTCCAGATGCGCCTGCAGCAGCTGGATGCAGCCCGACATCGCCGCCAGCGGGTTGCGGATCTCGTGCGCGATCGCCGCCGCCAGCTCACCGATCGCGGCCAGCTTCTCCGCGCGGTAGCTGCTGGCCTCCAGGTCCTTGACGCGCGTGATGTCCTGAAACATGAACGTGTAGCCGATCAGCTCTTCTTGCGCGTTCAACAGCGGAGACAGCGACCAGCCGAGATAAATACGGCGCCGGTTGACGATGAGCGCGGTCTCTTCACGCGTCACGCCCTTCAGCTTGTGGGGGTTCTCCAGCACGAACTTCAGGTCGCGAAAGACGTCGGTGATCTCCAGGCCCAGCACGTCAGGCGCCTCGCGCTTGGTGACGCGCTGCGCGTAGCGGTTGAAGGACGTTATCCGGTGGTTGCGGTCGATCGTGACCAGACCGCTGGGCACCGAGCCGACAATGTGGCGGTGCAGCGCGCGAAGGGCGGTCAGGCTCTCGGCCTGCGTGCGGATCTCCTCGGCGCTGCGGCGAAGCTGCTCACTGAGCCAGGACGCGAGAAACGCGATGCCGTAAAACGCCAGAGCGTTGACCGACACGTTGTAGACCATGCGGTAGAAGCGATCGATGGCGGCGATCGGGTCGCCGTGCGCTTCGTCGAGCAAGAACGAGACGCGGTACTCCTCCAGAAACTCCAGATACGGCAGCACCTGGATCTCCACCAGCCCGATGAGCAGCAGCACCGTGGCGCTGAGGCTGGCCATGTACAGAGCGCCCGCGCGAAACAGCACGATGGCGCCGCCGATGATCACCAGGCTGAAGAAGAAGGTGAACGCGCTGTCGGTGCCGCCGGTGACCAGCACCAGCGCCGATGCGAGCAGAATGTCGCCGGTGAACTGCGCGTAGACCAGCACCTGCAGCTGTCGCTCGGCGGTCAGAAAGCGCTGCGCCAGCGTGTACCCAAAGCTGAGCACATACACGACCATGCACAGGTAATAGAGATAGACGTACAGCCGCTCGGAGATCGTGCTGTCGTCCTGCAGGTTGAAGACGACGGTCGCCGCGAGCAGAACGGTGACAAGCGCCACCCTGAAAAGGGTCAGCCACTTGAGCTGTCGCGCGAGGTGGCCCTCTGCGGGCTGGCTAGCCTGAGATGGCATCGCCCATTGCGAAGATCGGCATGTACATGGCCATCATGACGCTGCCGATGATCCCACCGAGGAGGACCATGATGAGCGGCTCGATCATCGCCATCATGCCGTCGACGGCCTGGTCGACCTCGTCATCATAAAAGTCTGCGATCTTGTTGAGCATGACGTCCATGGCGCCGGTCGACTCACCGACACCGATCATCTGGACGACCATCTTGGGGAAAATCCCGGTCTCCAGCATGGGAGCGGCGATGCTCTTACCCTCGGAGATCTTCTCTTTGGTGTAGTAGATGCCGTTCTCAACGACCTTGTTACCGGCCGTTTTGGCGACGATGTCCAGGGAGTCCAGAATCGGGACACCGGACGAGATCAGGGTACCCAGCGTACGGGTGAACTTGGCGACCGCGGTCTTGCGGATCAGGTTGCCGATGATCGGAGACTTGATCATCACGCTGTCAAAGATGAGGCGGCCTTTCGGGTTTCCGACGAACTGCTTGAAGGCGATGAACAGCACCGCCGCACCAGCCGCCATATGCGGGCTGTACTTCTGCACGTCGTCCGACAGGCCCATCATGAAGGTCGTAATGGCTGGCAGCTCTTTCTTACCCATGGACTTGAACATGCCACCGAAGGTCGGGATGACGTTCGTGAGCAGACCATACGTAATGACCAGGGCGACGAAGAGAACCGTCACCGGATACTTCATCGCGCCCTTCACCTTGGCTTTGAGCTTCATGCTCTTCTCGGTGTAGGTCGCCAGACGATTCAAAATGGTGTCGAGAATACCGCCCATCTCGCCGGCGGCGATCAGGTTGACGAACAGGTCGTCGAAGATCTTGGGATACTTCTTGAGCGCGTCCGCAAACGTCGTGCCGGACTCAACCGACTGCTTCACGCCTGCCAGCGTCTCTTTGAACACCTTGTTGGGCTCGGAGCCGCCTAGGATCTCCAAGCACTGCACCAGGGGCAGACCGGCGTCGATCATCGTGGCCAGCTGACGGGTAAAGACCACGAGGGTCTTCACGTCGACCGTACCGCCGAAGGGGTTCTTGAATTCGAAGCCCTTGGCCTTCTTTTTGACGTTCTCTGGGGTTATCTGCAGCTGGCGAAGTCTGGTTTCGACCTCGTCCTTGCTGCCGGCCTCCATGACGCCCTTTTTGGACGTGCCGTCCTTGGTGACGCCTTCCCAGTTGAACATCGGCATGAGTTACTCCCGGACCCTCCCGCTTTCCATCAGCATTTGGGTCAGCTCGTCCGGATCGTAAGACCGGCCAAGCGCGTCTTCACGCGTGATCGTGCGCTGGGTCACCAGCCGGTGCAGGCACTGATTCATGGTCTGCATGCCCGTGCGCGACTGCCCCATCTGCATGTTGGAGTAGATCTGATGCGTCTTGTCGTCCCGAATCAGATTGCGGATGGCGGAGGAAGGAATGAGCAGCTCGCACGCCAAGACGCGTCCGCGCCCGTCTGCGCGGGGAATGAGTTGCTGGCTGACGATCCCTTCAAGCACGAACGATAGCTGAGTCCTCACCATATCCTGCTGCCTGGACGGGAAGAAGTCCAGAATTCGATGGATGGTCTGGATGGCGTTGTTCGTGTGCAGTGTCGCGAAAGCGAGGTGGCCGGTCTCCGAGATCCCGAGCAGCGCCTCCATCGTCTCAAGGTCGCGGACCTCACCGATCAGCACCGCATCCGGATCCTGCCGAAGGACAAAGCGAAGCGCCGTCGCGAAGCTGGCCGTATCCATGCCGACTTCGCGCTGGTTGATGATGCACTTCTTGTGGGTGTGCACGAACTCGATCGGGTCCTCGACCGTGATGATGTGGCCGCGGTGCCGCGTGTTGTACGCGTCGACAAAGCTGGCCAGCGTCGTCGACTTGCCGCTGCCGGTCGGCCCGGTGACCAGAATCAGGCCGCCCGGACGGTCGATCAGCTCGTTGGCCGCCGACGGAATGCCCAGCTCGGGCAGCGTCCGCACCTGGCTCGGAATGCCGCGAATCGCGCCCGCTACAAAGCCTTGCTGCCGGTAGAAGTTGGCCCGAAAGCGCGACAGTGACTTCCACCGGAAGCTCAGATCGCACTCATTGGTCTCCTCAAAGACCTTCTTCTGCCGCTCGTTCAGCAGGCTGCACGCCAGCAGCTCCAGCTCGTGACCCGTGAGAGGCTGCGTCTTGAGCGGATACATCTTGCCGTTGATGCGCAGACACGGCGGCGAATTAGCCGTGAGGTGGAGGTCCGACGCACCCTTCTCGACCATGGTCTGAAGGAGCCGGTGAATATCGATCTTGGAACCGTCTGACACGGTTGACCCTCTTCTTAGATCGTTTAGTCGTTCCGAGTCGTTCTGAGAACTTCGCTGACCGAGGTCTGCCCGGTACGCAGCTTGATGAGCGCGGCCATACGCAGCGTAACCATGCCCAGCCGCACCGCCTCACGCTTGAGCTCCATCGCGGAGTAGCCCTGAAGGACCGCCTCTTTGAGCTCGTCGTACATCGGCATGACCTCGTAGACCGCGCGGCGGCCACGGAAGCCCGTCTCGTTGCAGTTGTGACAGCCGGTACCCTTCATGACCTCGGCGGTGGCGGCGTCTTCTTCGCTCATGCCGAAGCCCATCAGCTGATCCGCGTCGCTGTCCGGGTCGGCCTCTTTGCAGTCCGAGCACACGGCGCGCAGCAGGCGCTGGGCCAAAATGAGGTTCAGCGACGACGTGACCAGGAAGGGCTCAACACCCATGTTCAGCAGGCGGTTGACCGTGCCCGGCGCGTCGTTGGTATGCAGCGTGGACAACACGAGGTGGCCGGTGAGGGCCGCCTTGATCGCGATCTCCGCCGTTTCGAAGTCGCGGATCTCGCCGACCATGATGATGTCCGGATCCTGTCGCAGGAAGGAGCGCAGCGCGGCGGCGAAGTTCAGGCCGACCGTGTCGTTCATCTGGCACTGGTTGATACCCGCGAGGTTGAACTCGACCGGGTCCTCGGCGGTGGACAGGTTCTCCGTGACCTTGTTGAGCTCGGACATGGCCGAGTACAGCGTGGTCGTTTTGCCGGATCCGGTCGGACCCGTCACGAGCACCATGCCCCACGGCGAGTGAACCGCGTCCTTGAACAGCTTCAGCGGGCCCGGATCGAACCCGAGCTTGGTCATGTCCAGCTGCAGGTTGGATTTATCCAGCAGTCGAAGGACGACCTTCTCACCGAACAGACAGGGCAGCACCGACACGCGGAAGTCGACCTCTTTCGACTTGCCGAGCACCAGCTTGATACGACCATCCTGCGGGAGACGACGCTCGGCGATGTCCAGCTCGGACATAATCTTGATACGCGAGATGATCGCGTTACGTAGCCGCATCGGCGGCTTCATGATCTCGTAGAGCACGCCGTCGACGCGGTAACGAACGCGGAACTCTTTCTCGTACGGCTCGATGTGAATATCCGAGGCGCTGCGCTTGATCGCGTCGACGAGAATCAGGTTCACCAGGCGGACGACGGGCGCCAGCTCGGTCTGCTTCTCCAGCTCCTCGACGTTGATGGCCGAGCTCATCGAGTCGTCGGAGACGTAGTCGATGTCGTCCATCTCCTCCATGAAGTCGCCCAGCATGGAGTCGTAGTCGATGTTGTCGTAATAGCGCTCCAGCGCGGTCCGCACCGAGCTCTCGGTCGTGACGACCGCCTCGACGTTGTAGCCGGTCAGGAACTTGATGTCGTCCATCGCGTAGATGTTCGACGGGTCCGTCATGGCCACGATGATGCTGCTGCCCTGGACGTCGATCGGGATCAGCCCGTGGCGCTCAGCGACCTCTTTCGGGATGAGGCGGACGACCTCGTCAGGCACCTCCAGCCCTTCCAGATCGACCGACGGTACGCCGTACTGGCGCGACAGAAAGTCGACCAGCTTGACCTCTTCGACATAGCCGAGCTTGGCCAGCGCCGCACCCAGCGAGTCGCCGGTGCGCTTGACGTCCTCAGCGGCGTCCTCGAGCTGCGCCAGGGAGATGACCTTCTCGCGGACGAGCAGCTCGCCGAGGCCCTCGTACAGCCCCTCGAAGTCTCCGACTCGCTGAATTTCACCGGCCGCCCCATCGGCGCCGGCAAGTCTCGCAATCTCGCCGTCTTCGTCGCCGCCCTCGTAGCCAAGGCGTGCCGGGGCGAAGTCGGCGTCCTCCTCCAGGTCGTCTTTGACGACGCGAGCCGGGAGATTCTCACGCTTTCGATCGTCGCTCATACGCGGTGGAGCCCTTCCGTGTCTGTTTTGGTGCGGTGTCAACCAGCAACCAGGGATAGTACCACTGATGTTGGGCACCCGCACGGGCCACGGCTCAGGCGGTAAGCTCGTAGCGGTCGCCGGCGCCCATGCGCACCTGACCCTTCAACTCGAGATCCAAAAGGATTTCAGGCAGCTTGGGCCCGATGCCCAGCAGGTTGTCGAGCTGGTCGATGCGCATGCGGCCGCTCTTTTCGATGGCCTCGAGAACACGAGCGCCCGGCTCGGCCTGCAAACCTAAGCCGGGTAACACGGTCGGCGCGGCGCCGCGGATTCCCCGCGGCCATGCGGCGCGACGCAGCGACATATGGCCGGTCGCGTCCGCCAGGTCGCGCGGATGAGCCAGGATGCGGGCGTGACCGTCCGCGATCAGCTTGTTGGTCCCCTGACTGAGCGGGTAGGTCACGTCGCCGGGCACCGCAAACGTGGGGATGCCGTAGTTTCGCGCATGGCGAGCCGTGTTGAGCGCGCCGGATTTCATGGCGGCCTGAACGACGACCACCGCTTTGGAGAGGCGCGCGATCAGCCGGTTTCGCGGCGTAAACGACCAGCTCGAGCCGTGCGCGTCCGCCAGGTACTCGGAGATGACCGCGCCCTGACCCGCGATGCGGTCCATCAAGGCGGCCTTCTCGGCGTTCTTGTCCCCGCAGACGCCCGTGCCCAGGACGGCGATCGTGCGCCCGTTGGCCTCAAGGGCGGCCCGATGCGCGGCCTGATCCACGCCGCGCGCGGCGCCCGAGACGACCGTCAGCCGGCTCTCCGCCAGCGCCTGCCCCAGCGCGTCGGCGACGGAGACACCGTACCGATCGGCCGCGCGCGGTCCGACTACCGCGACGCTGGTGTCCTTGCGCCACTCACCGCGCATGCAGAGCAGCGCCGAGTCGCGAATGGGGGTCGGCCAGTCGGGGTCGGTGGGCAGCACCCAGCGGGCACCGGCGCGCTCGACGATCGCCAGCTGGTGGTCGATCTTGTCCGGCGTAGCGCGTGATGCCGCCCCCTCGCGCAGTCGGGCCGCCAGCGAGTCCGCCTGCAGGGCGTCTGTCGCCGAGCCGAACTGCTCCACGGTCTTGAACAAAACATCCGGTCTGCCGAACGCGGCGATCAGCAGAGCGAGCCTGGCGCGAAGTTCCTCATTCATGGCGCGGCCAACATATATCTGGTTAGCTCGTCGTCAAAATGGAATCGACGCCCAACACGGATGCGGGCTCGGATGTCGTCACGTTCGAGCGCATGACGCACGGCCCCAACGCGGTTGGACGGCTGGAAAACGGCAAGGTCGTGATGGCGCCGGGTGTGGCGCCGGGCGACCGGGCGCGTGTGACGATCGTGCGCGACCATCGGGCGTGGATCGAGGCCGAGGCCACCGAGATCGTGTCGCGGCACGAGAGCTATCGCGAGCCCCCGTGCCGGCATGCGCGCTCCGGAGAGTGCGGCGGCTGCGCGTGGCAGCATCTGACGGAAGACGCACAACATCGCGAGAAGCAGGCGCTGGTCGAGCGGGAGTTCGCGCGGGTGGCGCCGGAGGCCGAGATTCGGCCAATCCGCACAGATGTGCCTCCGTTCGGGTACCGGCGGCGCACCAAGCTGGGACACCGCGACGGCATGCTGGGGTATCGCAAGCGCGGCGAGCGGAGGATCTTCGACGTATGGGCGTGTCCGGTGTTGGTCGAGCCCCTGGAGCTGGCGCTCGACGAGATCCGGGAGGCGGTGTCGGACTGGCGGTCGGGCAACGTGGACGTGATGGTCGACGCCGAGGGTCAGATCGTGGTGGGCGGGCCCGCTCAGAGCTTTATGCAGCCGAGCGCCGTGACCGAAAAGGTGCTGGTGGAGCTGGTGCTGGAGGCGATCCCCGACGACGCCGACGACGTGGAAGAGCTGTTTGCGGGTACCGGCACCTTCACGATCCCGCTGCTGGAGCGCGGACATGGAGTGCGGGCGTACGAGTTTGACCCACAGACCGTCAAAGCGCTGGCCCGGCGTGCCCCGGGAGCCAGCGTGGTGCGCGCCGACCTGCTCAAGCCCGGTCTGGAGCTGGACATGGGCTCGCCCGACGCGATTCTGCTGGACCCGCCGCGCAAGGGGGCGCTGCCGTGCCTCCCGTCCATCGCGGCCTGCGGCGTGCCGGTCATCTGCTACGTGAGCTGCGAGCCGATGACGCTGTGCCGGGATATCGGGGCGCTGCACAAGTTCGGCTATCGCGTGGACTGGGTACAGCCGATCGACGCCTTTCCGCAAACCGAGCACATCGAGTGCGTCACCCGCCTGCATCTGACCTGATGGGCGGGAGGGCGGGCTAATGGGCAGGTATATCGCCATCGCGGGCAACATGGGCTCGGGCAAGAGCACGCTGGTCGACTTTCTGAAGGTGCGCTTCGAGGTCACACCGTATTTCGAGCCAAACGAGGAGAACCCGTATCTGACGGCGTTCTACGAGGATATGGAGCGCTGGGCGTTTGCCTCGCAGATCTACTTTCTGCAGAAGAAGTTTGCGCTGCACCTGCAGCTGGAGCAGGAGGAGGGCGTCGTCGTCCAGGACCGCTCGATCTATGAGGACGCGGAGATCTTTGCGCAGAACCTGCATCGGATGGGCGTGATGCCCAAGCGGGACTGGCAGACCTACCATGAGCTGTACCAGAGCATCCGCTCGCGGCTGCGCCCGCCGGACCTGCTGATCTATCTCAAGTGTTCGGTGCGCACCATCCGCAAGCGAATCAAGCTGCGCGGACGCCCCGAGGAGCAGAACATCGCAGCCGACTATGTTCGCAAGCTAAATTCCTTGTACAATCGGTGGCTTGCAGGGTATAGCCTGTCGCCGACGGTTGTGATCGAGTCGGACCGTTTGGATTATGTGTCCGACCTGGTCGATCGCATCGATCTCCTGGACACGATCGGGAGCTACCTGAAATGAACCGATTTCTGAGCACATTTATCTTCATCGCGTCCCTCTTTCTGGTCGCGGGCTGCGGCAGCGAGAAGAAGATCACCGATCCGCCGGACGACCAGGGCACGGGCACCGGCAACCCGACGGGCACCGGCACGAGCACCGGCGGCAATACCGGGGGCAACTGCGACGCCACGTGTGGATCCAAGCAGTGCGGACCGGACGGCTGCGGCGGCTTCTGCGGCATCTGTCAGCCGGGTACCGCGTGCGATCCCACCGGCATGTGCTCCGCCGTGTCCTGCAAGCCCAAGTGCGAGCACAAGGCGTGCGGTCCGGACACCTGCGGCGGCTTCTGCGGCGTGTGCCCGACCGGCCAGTCTTGCAACGGCGCCGGCGCCTGCACCGACGGAAACGGCGGGTGCGTACCCAAGTGCGACGACAAGGAGTGCGGCGACGACGGCTGCGGCAACCTGTGCGGCAAGTGCGGGCCGGGCAAGGTCTGCGACGAGGGCAAGGGCCAGTGCATCCTGACGGACAACCAATGCGGCACGATCACCGAGGTCGGCGAGTGCCAGCAGAGCGACACGGTGGCGGTCACCTGCAAAGCCGGCAAGCTGATCTCGATCATCTGCAACCCCGACAAGGGGCTGGTCTGCGGCTACAACGAGACCAAGAACAAGCACGACTGCATCAAGGCGGGCTGCCAGCCGCAATGCACCGACAAGGCGTGCGGCGGTGACGGCTGCGGCGGCATCTGCGGCCAGTGCAAGCCGTCGGAGACGTGCAACGCGGACGGCAAGTGCGTCCAGGGCAACGAGTGCGTACCCAACTGCAGCGGCAAGGAGTGCGGTCCCAACGGGTGCGGCGGCCAGTGCGGCATCTGCGGTGGTGGCGACACCTGCACGCAGGGCCAGTGCATCGACCCGAACAACTGTGACGCCAGCTGCAGCGGCAAAGAGTGCGGTCCAGACGGCTGCGGCGGCACGTGCGGCACCTGCCTGCCCAGCCAGAGCTGTGTGGCGGGCGCCTGCAAAGCGTCGGTGTGCACGCCCAGCTGCGTGGGCAAGGACTGCGGCAACGACGGATGCGGCGGCTCGTGCGGCACGTGCCCGGATACGCAGAGCTGCGACGTGGCCGGCCACTGCGTCACGGCGGGCGACGGCGCCTGCGGCGACCTGACCTACGAGGGCAAGTGCGACACGGACGGCACCACCGTGCTCTGGTGTGAGGGCGGCGCGGTCAAAAGCCAGGACTGCAAGGCCTACGGCGCCGACTACAAGTGCAGCTGGATCACCAGCCAGGAGACCTACTGGTGCACCAACAGCTGCCAGAGCGCGTGCGACAACAAAGAGTGCGGCGACGACGCCTGTGGCGGCTCGTGCGGCACCTGTAGCGGCGACAAGGTCTGCAACAGCGGCATCTGCTCGGCCCCGGGCGGCGGCGGCGAGTGCGGCGACATCAGCTACGAGGGCATCTGCGAGGGCAACACCCTGAAATACTGCTCGCTGGACACACTGCAGGTCGTCAACTGCGGCGCGCTGGGCAAAAACTGCGGCTGGAACTCCGACTTCAACTTCAACGCCTGCAAGACCCCCGCGGAGGGCGAGTGCGTACCGAACTGCCTGCTGGGTGAAAACGACAACAAGGAGTGCGGCGACGACGGCTGCGGCAACCTGTGCGGCATCTGTGCCGGCGGCGAGAGCTGCAACGCCGGCAAGTGCGGCACCGGCGGCGGCGGTGACGACGACTGCGGCGACATCGACATCACCGGCGTGTGCGAAGGCACGGTGCTCAAGTTCTGCACCGGCAGCAGCCTCTTCACCAAGGACTGCGGCGAGACCGGCAAGGTGTGCGGCTTTGACGCCGAGATGGAGTGGTTTGACTGCCTGGAGGGCTCCGGCAGCGGGGGCGAGGCCGGCGGTCCGTGCGGCGCGATCACCGAGAAGGGGGTCTGCCTCGAGAACACCCAGACGGTCAACTACTGCAAGGACGCCGTCCTGCAGACCCTCAAATGCACCGACTTCGACACCTTCTGCATGTGGAATCCGGACGACAACGGCGGCAGCGGCGGCTACGACTGCCTGGACGACCCGGGCTGCGAGGGCACCTGCCCGGCCAACAAGCGCTGCCAGGCCGACGGCACATGCGGCTGCGACAACATCTCACCGGACGGCCACTGCGAGGGCAACATGCTGGTCTACTGCCAGACGGTGGCCCAAACTCTCGTCACCGAGAACTGCGGCTCAGGCCCAACGCCCGGCGTCTGCGTAGTGGTGAGCGGCTTCGCGGACTGCGCCAGCGACATCTGATATCGTCAACCTCACGTTGACGGATACGCGCGCCCAGCAACTAAACCGCCTCTTTCTCCGCCTGGACATCACCCAGTGCCGCCTTGCAACCTGGATGGGCGTGGCGGAGAACACCGTCTCGCGCTGGCTGAAAAAAGCGCGCGCGGACAGCGCCGGCTTGACCGCCCGCGACGGCCTGGAGCCGGATCGCTCCCGCGTGCTTCAAGTGCGCGCGCTGGTCGCTCTGCGCCGTACGTGCCCGACGCTGCTCACACAGGTGGCGTGGGATGAGCGAGCCTTCGATGACGCGCTGGCGGCGGTCGAGGGAGAGCCGTGCCGCCTGGCGGGCGAGCGTAGACCGGGTGAGTACGGCTCGCTGACAGTCGATTAGTGTAGAATGCGGTCCGACTGGGCTTCGGGCACGCGGAAGTTGGCGGGCTCCAGGTTCTGTTGCACCTCGACGGCCTCGAAGCGGTAGCCCGTCTCCGGAAACGCGATGCTGTTGCCCTCGAAGCGGCCGGCGAAGAGGATCGTGTCGCCTCGGCGGTTGTAGCCCAGCTGCACGAGCGTCTTCTCGGGCAGGATCTCCTCGCGGGAGATGTGCAGGTGGCGGCCGCTGACGATGTAGAAGCCCTCAGCCTTCAGCGGGATGAGCGACCTCAGAAAGCCCGGGTCGTCGCAGAGCCAGCCGCGCTCCTGGAAGGTCCACTTGTTGTGCGTGTTGGACGCCGGCGCCAGGACCAGGGGCTTTCCCTGCTCGCTGTGGTTGTGGAAGTAGATCAGCGCGCCTGCCGCCAGCTTTTCCTCGTGGCCCGGCAGGGCGGCGCCGGTGCGGTAGAGGCCGCAGGGGGGGAGCTCGGCGCTCACTTGACCGAGATTTCCTGGACGGTCTTGACCAGGTGTTTGGCGTTGGCCACCGGGATGTCGGGCAGGATGCCGTGGCCCAGGTTGAAGACGTGCGGGCCGCCGCCGTTGGCGTCCAGGACGGTCTGCGCGCGCTGGGTGATGATCTCGTGCGGCGCGTACAGGGTGCACGGGTCCAGGTTGCCCTGAAGGACCACGTCGGGCCCGAGCTGGGCGCGGATGTCCTTGAGGTCGGTGCGCCAGTCGATGCTGATCACGTCCGCCTCCAGGCTGGCGACGGTGTCGACCTTGCCGGCGATGCCGTTCATGAAGTGCACGACCGGGACGCCGGGCCGGCGGACCTTCTCGATGATCTGGCGGCTGAAGGGCGCGGCGAACTCCTTGTACTGGTCGGGCATCAGGTCGCCCGCCCAGGTGTCGAAGAGCTGGACCAGGCTGGCGCCGGCCTCGATCTGTGCGATGAGCAGATCCGCGACCGCGTCCGCCAGGACCGCGAGCAGCTGCTTGAACCCCTCGGGGTCTTCCATCATGAACTTCTTGGTCTTGCCGTAGTGGCGGGCGGTGCCGCCCTCGATCGCGTAGCACGCCAGCGTGTACGGAGCCCCGGCAAAGCCCAGCACCGGCGCCCGGTGACCGATCTCGCTCTTCAGCAGGCGAATCGTGTCCGGCAGGTACTTGGTGGCGACGTTGGGATCGTAGGCCTTGAGGCGGGAGATCTCGGATCGCGACCGGACCGGGTTGGCCAGCACCGGCCCGCTGCCCTTCTGAAAGCTGAGGTCCATCCCCATCGCCTCGAGCGGGACGAGGATGTCGCAAAACACGATGACGCCGTCCACGCCGAGCTGATCCAGCGGCATGATCGAGACCTCTGCCGCCTTCTCGGGCGTGTGACAGAGCTCCAGAAACGACATCTTGGCGCGAATGGCCTGGTACTCGGGCATGTAGCGGCCGGCCTGGCGCATGATCCAGATCGGGGTGCGCGGCACGGGCTTACCAAGGGCGGCGTCTATCAGAAGGTGACTCATGCGGTTCTACTAGCAGAAATCTGGGGCATGGCACAGCGTCGGCGTGGCGAGGCCGCGGTCAGCTTGGGGGAAGGTGACGCAGCGCATAGTGGGGCTACGGGCAAGTCGCCTGAGCGCAAGCTGGCCCGGCCTCGCCGCGACCGGCGCCTGCCATGCCCCAGATTTCTGCTAGCATGCGTCGCCATGGACAACCGGGTCACGCGGGAATCGTTTGCCGATTGGAACGAGGACATGGCCAAGCGTCATGACCCGGACCTCTATCACACGCAGTCCCCGCTTCCTGTTCGCCTGCTGGAGCGCCGGCGCGTGTCCGTGCTGCTGACCCTTTTGGATGCACGCCCTCAGCACCGCGTCCTCGAGGTCGGCTGCGGCGCAGGCAACGTGCTGGAGCTGGTCAAGGCCGGGTCGCGCGTCGGAATCGACCTGTCGGACTACCTTCTGGAGAAGGCGGGGCAGCGGCTGGGTCCGGGCGCTCAGCTGCACAAGATGAACGCGGAAGCGCTGGAGTTTGAGGACGCGTCTTTTGACCGCGTGTACTGCACAGAGGTGCTGGAGCACGTGATGGAGCCGCGGCGTGTGGCGGCCGAGATGCGCCGCGTGTTGAAGCCCGACGGTGTCGCGGTTATCTCGGTGCCGAACGAAGATCTGATCAACCGCGTCAAAGACGCCGCGTTTCGAGTGCCGGGCGTACGCCGCGTCGTAGAGGCTGCCGGGTACGACATGGTGGATCACATGGAGGACGAGTGGCACCTGCACGAGTTCGATCGCGCGATGCTGCAAGCCACCGTTGAGGGGATGTTCGAGATCGAGAAGCTGCGCGGCGTTCCGAGCCGCGCCTTTCCCCTGCGCTACGTGGCCAGGCTGCGGCCCCGCTAACTAACGGCGGGTAACGACCAGGCGCCGGGCGATTCCCTCGTCCTCGCTGAACGTCGAGATCCCGTCCTCATCGGCCAGCGACATGTGGACCGCGCGCCGATCGGCCGGGTCCATGCCCAGGATCTGCACCTCGAGATCGTGGTCGCGCACGGTCCCCGCCAGGCGCGCCCCCAGCGTCCCGAGGCGGTCTTTACGCTGCTCGGCGTACCCGCTGACGTCGATGCTCACCGGCTTCCGGTCTTCCGGAAAGCGGTTGACGATGCGGTTCAGAATGAACTGGTACGACGCCAGCGTGCGACCCTGACGACCGATCAGCAACTGGGCGTCATCCTCCTCGGAGGGGTAGACATCGAGCTTCACCCGGTCGGCGGTTTCGGTCAGCGCGATCTCGGCCTCGATGCCGGATCGGATCAGCAGATCGTTGAGCACGTCTTTGGCGCGAATGCCGCGGTCCGTGACGTTTCCCGCTCCCTGGATTTCTTCGGTCATGATGCCTTGCTCCTCGCACGCCGCGTGGCGGGCGCTACGTTAGCGAATTTGCGCTTGATCAGCCACTGCTGACCGATCGAGATGACTGTGGAGACCGCGATGTAGAAGACCAGCCCCGAGGGCAGCATCAGCATGAACAGGGCGAACATCGCCGGCATCATGTACTTGATGATCTTCTGCTGCGTCGGGTCGGCGCCCGGGCTGGTGGGCATGAACATCTGCTGCACCAGCATGAACAGCCCCAACAAGATGGGCAGGATGTAGTACGGGTCGGGCTGGGTCATGTCCGTGATCCAGCCGAACAGCGGCGCCTGATAGAGGTCCACGGCGGAGTAGATGCAGCGGTAGAGCGCGATGTACACGGGCATCTGAAACACCATGGGCAGACAGCCGCCCAGGGGATTCACGTTGTGCCGCTTGTACATGTTCATCATCTCGGTCTGCAGCTTCTGCTTGTCGTTGGCGTGCTTCTTCTGCAGCTCTTCCATCTCCGGCTTCAGCGTCTGCATGCGCTGCATCTGCACGTAGCTCTTCTGCGTCAGCGGCAGCATGAGCCCCTTGATGAGGATGGTCAGAATCAGAATGGCGAGCAGCCAGCTGGAGAACTGGGCATTCAGCCACTTCATGGTCCAGAGCATGGGCTTGGCCAGGAAGCCGAACCACCAGAAGTCCAGCGCGTCCTCCAGCGCGGGGCTGATCGGCTCGAGCAGATCCAGGTCCTTCGGGCCGGCGAAGACCGTGAAGTTGATCGTGGCGCCGTCGTCGCGGGTCGACTCGCCCAGCGCTGCCAGCATGTGCTTGTACTCGATCGCCTGGGCGCGGGGCCCCTTGTAGAGATCCAGCGCGTTGGAGAGGGTCGTCTCGTCCAGGTTCTTGGCGGACACACCGAGCGCGGTCATCGCCTCCGAGCAGCGCACGTCCGGCGATCGCTTGCCCTTGGGGAACCAGTCGGGCAGGCACGCTATCTTGCGACCGCCGACGTAATCCTCGCGACGGTCCAGCGACGACGCGATGATCCCCTGACCATTGCCGGTGACCGTGCAGATGCCGTTGACGCCGCCCTCTTTGAAGACCGCCGCCAGCAGGAAATACTGGGAGTTGATGCCCAGCCAACGCACAGCGCCCTCGTCGTAGCCGACCGTGTTGTTGTCCTCGTCCAGCAGATCCTCGAGCGTCTCCTGCTCAAAGCTGCCCCCCACGTGGCACGCGGGCGCCCAGTTCTGCATGGGCGTGCTGAACATCCCGGGCGGCTCCAGCCACGGGTCGACCCAACCGACAACCTGCAGGCGCGTCTGAACGGCCAGCGCGTACTTGCTCATGTTTACAAAGCGGGTGCTGTGGGCCAGCTGATAGTCGCCGGTTGCCGTCCAGGTCCGCTCGATCCAGACGTCGCTGTTGTCGCGCTCCGGGTTGGGCCAGACCATGATGACCGTACCCGTGTCGGGCGAGGCCACCCGAACAAAGCGTGGGTCGGTCTCGTACTGAATGCGGGGCTTGCCGACGCGGCGAACAGTCACCGTCTCGGGGAAGTCTGGTCCCGCCTTCTCCTTGAGCGTAAACGTGACCGTGGTCTCCAGGCTCTCGACGGCATCCACCGTGCCGATGACCGCGCCGTCAGCGCCGTGCAGCGTATCACCGGACCGCACGCCGAGGTCCCCGTCACCGGCGGGCGGCAGGGAGCCGATGATCCGCGTCTCATCAAAGGTGATGGCCGTGGCCGCGCGCACGAGGCGATCGATGGTCGCGTCCTTGTCATCACCCCACTCGAGCCGCTTCAGCTCCAGATGGAACGGTAGGTTCACCTGTCCGTCGACGATCGCGTCCCAGGGGCCGACGACCTCGTAGGGCCCCTCGACCAGGCGCTCCTCCGGCACGTAGTCCGGTGCGCCCTCGGTCTTGTCGGGCCGCTTGTACTGCTCCTTGTGCAGGACGACGCTGGAGAGCGTACCGCCCGCGGTGCTGACCTGCGCCGTGAACATGCCGGCATACTCGGTCTCAGCGGTCACATCGAACGTGGCGAGCGGGGCGCCGACGCCGGCGCTGGCGACGGCGGTCTCCGTCTCAGCGGCGGCGGACGCTTCGGTGCCGTCCTTCTCTGCGGATTCTTCGCCGTCGTTGAGGTTGCGCACGACCAGGAACACCAGGCCGGCGAGCGCAAGGACAACAATAGTGGTGATGGTTCGTCGTTCCATTGCGGATACTTCTCAGCGGACCGGGTCGTAGCCGCCCGGATGGAAGGGATGACACCGACCGAGACGCTTAATCGCGCGCCAGGCGCCACGCAGAAGTCCGTACTTGCGCATGCTCTGCGCGGCGTACTGGGAGCACGTGGGGTAAAACCGGCAGGCCGGCGGAAGTAGAGGCGAAATCAGCTTTTGATACGCGCGGACGAGTGCGATCCCGGCGCGCGCGCCGAGACCCACGGGGCCCTGCTCCACACGCTCAAGCGGGGCGTGATCGCCGTCGCAGCAACGCGGAGGCGAGCTCAGCGCGGGCGTCGTCGAAACTCGGGGGCTCAGCCCCTGCACGGCAGATGATGACGATATCGAGTCTTGGGTCGAGCTTGGGTCGCAAGTGACGGAACGCTTCTCGAGCGATGCGCTTCCATCGGTTGCGAACGACGGCATTGCCGACGCGCCGGCTGGCGGTAATCCCAATTCGGGCGCCCCTGTCAGCACGGCCTGTGTCTCCAGGCCCACGGCTGGTGAAGATGATGAAATGACGGGTGAACCGGCGCCTGCCGGCCCCCTGCACTGCGAGGAACTCACGTCGCAGTCGCAGTCGGGCGTCTCGGCCGAAGCCATACCCTTCAACCACGACTCACTTGGAGCTGATCGACACGGCGATGGCCTTGCGGCCCTTACGACGACGTGCGTTCAGTACGCGACGGCCGCCCTTGGTGGCCATACGCGCGCGAAAGCCATGGGTGCGTTTCCGCTTGATGTTGCTGGGCTGAAAGGTGCGCTTCATTTCGTCTCTCTACTCGATGCAAAGCCGGCAAAATCCGGGTAGCGCGGTCTAGCATGCGCCCGGAGCACCGTCAACGAGATCTTTCGCCGCTAGCCACTTTTGAGAAGCGGATCAGCGAAGTAGTTATCCACAGGCGTTGATCACCGCTCGAAAGGCCTTGTAATCGCTGCCGGATCTGGGTCGTAATCGACGCACTGCGACGGCGCCGCTCGATCCCCGTGGCGGCTAACTGGATCACTTTGTTCCGCGATTTCCGAGGGGTAGGAGAAAGTTCGATAAAGTGGGTTGCGCTCCTGAACAAGCGGGTGTTACCCATCTTTTAGCCCCGAAGAAACGACTTCGACTAACGGAACTTCTCAAACGGCAGGAACGCCGTGGATGCCGAGAGTGTCTCAGTATCCGCGACGTTACCAGTGTGCTCAGGATACGTACCCGTCCATGAAGCTGTGGAACAACACGCTCTATTCGCTCAAGGACAAGTTGGGAACGCACCAGTTCAATCATTGGGTCAAGCCCATCGTCTGTGAAGCCGTCACCGAAAACGAGATAGTCCTCAAGGTCCCGGACCGGTTCTTCCATGATTGGCTCAAAGACAACTACCTGGATATCTTGCGCAGCTCGCTGAGGGAGCAGGCCGCAAAAGAGATGGAGATTCGCTTCACGTACGCGCGAAACTCCGCCCGGGTAGCCAGTCCAGAAGCCTTGAAGCTACCGACGTCGCCATCCATCGCGATCGATCCCCGATATACGTTCGATTCGTTCGTGGTTGGCGCAAGCAACCAATTCGCACACGCCGCCAGCGCGGCCGTGTCCGAAGCGCCGGGCAAGAACTACAACCCTCTCTTCATTTACGGTGGTGTGGGCCTGGGCAAGACGCACTTGCTCCACGCCATCGGCAACCAAATCCTACTGGACAACCCGAACGCCTCGATTCAGTACATCGCGAGCGAGCAGTACATCAATGACCTCGTCACCAGCATCCGCGCCGAGCGGATGGACGAGTTCCGCGCGCGATACCGAAAGAGCTGCGACGTGCTTCTGGTCGATGACATTCAGTTCATCGCCGGCAAGGAGCGCACGCAGGTGGAGTTCTTCCACACCTTCAACAGCCTTTACGCTGACCACAAGCAAATCGTGGTCACCAGCGATCGCTTCCCACAAGAGATCGCAGGGCTGGAAGAGCGTCTCAAGAGTCGGTTCCAGTGGGGCCTCATTGCCGACGTGCAACCTCCAGAGCTCGAAACCCGAGTCGCCATCCTCAGAGCGAAGGCAAACTCGGACTCGATCGTGCTTCCGGAGGACGTGGCGATGTTCCTGGCGCAACACGTCAAGAACAACGTTCGCGAGCTCGAGGGATCTCTCATTCGGCTGGCAGCTCACTCACGCTTGAACCGGGTGCCGATCGACATGCCGATGACCAGGAACGTCCTCAAGGACCTCCTGACCCATCCCGGCCCGACGATCACCATCCCACAAGTCCAGAAGCTCGTCGCTAACTACTACAACGTGACCGTTTCCGACCTCAAAGGAACCCGCAGGCACCGGGCTATCGCGCTTCCGCGCATGGTGGCCATGTACCTGGTCCGCTCGCACACACCGTGCAGCTTCCCTGAGATCGGCAAGCGCTTTGGCAACCGGGATCACAGCACCGTCATCAGCGCGGTGAAGAAGATCACCCGGCTGAACAAGACCCAGGACTCGCAGGGCGAAGCCGTCCAGCGGGCGATTCGTGAGCTGGAGCGGACGCTCTCCGTCGGCTGATCCGCGCCCCAGCAAACCCGACATATTGCTTCGACAGTCTGTTGCCCTTGTTGGCTGCGGGCTGTCGGAGTTTAACCAAAATCAGGAGTGATAACGGGTGTTTATAAGCTGTTGGAGCGTGTGGGAGTAACGCTGTGGATGGATGGTTGACACCCGGTGTAAGAACGATCGTTCGGGGTTCATCCACCGGTTGTCCACGCGCTTTTACCCTGTTTAGTGCACAGGGGTACTCGTCTACTAAGTCGCTATATCAAAAGGACTTTCAGCCTGTTTCCACAAATCCACAGGCCCTATTATGACGACGGTTTATCTCCAACCTTCTTTATGCTACACAATTGCCATATAGGGCATATACGGCACCCGAGGGAAGAGCCATGGAGTTCACGGTAAACAAGGCGGACATCACAGCCGGCCTGTACAAGGCACAAGGCGTCGTGGACAGGAAGAGCACGGTCAACATCCTGTCTCACGTGCTCATCGAGTCCACCTCCAACACGGAGATCCGCTTCACCTGCACGGACTACGATGTGGTCCTCACGGGCACGTACGCTGCGGACGTCAGCCAGCCGGGGAAGATCGCGGTCGGGGCCAAAAACCTCTACGACGTCGTCAAGGTGTTGCCGGACAAGCCCATCCACATCTCCCGGATGGACAACAACTGGGTCGAGCTTCGCTGTGGCAGCTCGCGCTTCCGCCTGGCGGGTCTCGGTCCCGACGACTTCCCGGAGCAGCACGAGCCGGACGGCCTTCGGTTCATCGACATCCCGAAACGCCTGATGCTCGACATGGTGGACCGCACGCTCTTCAGCGTCAGTCACGATGAGACGCGCCCCAGCTTGAACGGCGTGTTCTTCCGGATCACGCGCGACGGCGACGCCCTGCGCATGATCATGGTCAGCACCGACGGGCACCGCTTGAGCAAGTCCGAGGTCCTGGGCGGTGAAGCCGGTGACTTCGACAAGCCGGCGGAGGCCATCCTGCACCACAAGGCGATCAGCGAGCTGCGCCGCTCCCTGGAGGGCGATGACGCAAACACGCGCCTGGCATTCCATCGCGGCAACGTCTTCTTTGCCAACGACGAGGTGACGTTGCAGGTCCGCGAGCTGGACGAGACGTTCCCCGACTACAGCAAGGTCATTCCCAAGGCCAACAAGATTCAGCTGCAGCTCAGCCGGGCCGGCCTGGCGGACTCCGTGAAGCGCATCGCCACGCTGACGTCCAACAAGACGCACATCATCAAGTTCGAGGTCGTGGACAACAAGCTGATCCTGTCTGCTCAAAACCCCGAGGCGGGTGAGGCGCGCGACGAGATCGAGGTCCCCTACGACGGTGAGATCCTGACGGTCGGCTTCAACTACAAGTACATGCTGGACGTCCTGAACGTGATCAACGGCGACACCGTCACGTTCAGCATCAACGACCAGTACTCGCCGGGGCTCATCACCTCGGAAGATGACGAGGGCAGCCTCTTCGTCATCATGCCAATGCGCATCTGAGCCCGGCCAGCGAACCTCTTGAGAGTCACAGACTTACGCCTGGTCGACTTCCGCAACCTCGCGTCGATCCACCTTGAGCCAAATCCTCGCTTCAACATCTTCGAGGGCGACAACGGGCAGGGCAAAACCAACCTATTGGAGAGCATCTACGTTCTCGGCGCGCTGAAGTCGTTTCGCACGACCTCCAACTCCGACCTCATTCGCTTCGGCGCCACGCAGGCGGACATCCGCGGGGTCATCGACCATCAAGAGAGCGACCGCGTGGTGCGCATCACCGTGGGTCGCAGCCGGCGTGTGTGGATCGACGGCACGGTCTCCAAGTCGCTGGCCGATTCGCTGGGACAATTGACGGTCGTGCTCTTCGCGCCTGAGGACCTGTCCATTACCAAAGGCAGCCCGTCCGGTCGGCGAAAGTTCCTGGACCGCGCGGTCTTCAATCGCTGGCCCGCCAGCCTGGCGGACGTGAAGCGCTACGAGGCGACGCTCAAGCAGCGCAACGCTCTGCTGAAAAACGAGGGACCGGACGCCATGCTCGACGTCTTTGACGAGCAGCTGGCGGATGCGGCGGCCCGCGTGACGACCTGGCGGCTGGACTATCTGAGAGACTATGGCCCGGTCTTTCGAGAGTGCCTGATCGAGGTGAGCGACGGCCAGCTGCAGGGCAACCTGTCGTACGAAAGTCGCGTGGAGCAGACAGATGCGGCCGGCTACCTCGCCGCGTTCCAGTCCGATCGGCGTCGCGACCGAGGGCGGGGCTCGACCAATCGCGGACCGCACGTCGATGACATGCTGGCGATACTGAACGACAAGCCGGCGCGGGCGTTTGCGTCGCAGGGCCAACATCGTGCCTTCGTCCTGGCGATGAAGATCGCGGAGATACGTTTGCTTCGGCAGCAGCTCGGCTACAGCCCGGTCCTGTTGCTCGACGATGTCTCGAGCGAGCTGGACGCCGGGCGCAACCACCTGCTGATGAGCTATCTCACCAGCGACGCGTTTGGCGGGCAGGTCTTCTTGACGACCACGGCGCGCGAGCACGTACACATTGACAGCAACTACTCGTGCTTTACGATTCGCGACGGTTGTTTAGCAGCACAGTAGAGGGGACGTGAGCGACACCTTGGCCACAACCAGCGCCACCGTCAGCGCCGACGAATTCGAGGCGGCCTGGGCACAGGCGGGCGACTATCGCTACGACTACGTGCTGAACAAGGGCCTGCTCGTCCTCTACGGCGGCCTGCTCGCGGCGTTCTGGACCTACTACGCCATCACGGTTTTATCCGACGGCTTCGATATCGGGCTCATTGTAGTGGGCCTGGTCATCGCCGCGGTCAGCGTCTTTGTGGTGCTGACGATCCTGCGCTGGCGACGGTTCAAGCGCCTCTCCGGCGTGGTCTGCGAGGAGAACCGCATCCTCTGGCGCACCGACACCCAGTTCTTTGCCTACGCGTGGGCCGACATCGACTTCGACACGTTGGGCCTGCTCGACGTGTCGCTGGCCACGAAGAAGTACGAACACTATCTGCACTTTGGCGACGCCAAGCTGGCGCTGTTTCGACCGTACGTGCGGCTGCGAAACCTGGAGGTGTTCATGGGCGCGGTGCTGATGCAGCTGAAGGCGCACGGTCGGCTGCCGCAGAACAATCCCGTCGGCAAGAAGGGCAAGAAGAAGCGCAAAAAGAAGGGAAGCAGGGCTGACCGATGAGTCGATTCATCATCGAAGGAGGTCGCCGTCTCAGCGGTGAGGTGGTGCCCGGCGGAAACAAGAACGAGGCGCTCCCCGTTCTCTGCGCCTGTCTGCTGACCGATCAGCCCGTAACGCTGAACAACGTGCCGCGCATTCGCGACGTCAACGTGCTGCTGCAGATTCTGGCGTCCCTGGGCGCGGACATCGAAGAGCTCGGGTCGCCCAACCGACTGCGGATCACGTGCCGCGACATTCGAACCACTGTTCCCGACCCGCAGCTCTGTACTCAGCTGCGGGCGTCAATTCTGCTCGCAGGCCCCCTGACGGCTCGCGCCGGCGCGATCGACCTCGCTCCGCCCGGCGGCGACGTTATAGGCCGGCGGCGCGTCGACACTCACTTCACGGGCATGCAGGCGCTCGGCGCTTCCTTTGAGGCGGAGGGCGCGTACCGGCTTGCGGCGCCCGGTGGCCTGGTCGGGGCTGACATGCTCTTGGACGAGGCGTCCGTAACGGCGACGGAGAACCTGGTGATGGCTGCCTCACTGGCCTCCGGTACCACGATCATTCGTAACGCAGCGTGTGAGCCGCACGTCCAGCGGCTGTGCTCCATGTTGCAGGCGATGGGCTGTGGCTTTGAGGGTCTCGGCTCCAACACGGTGGTGCTCCACGGCGTGGACAAGCTGGGCGGATGTGAGCACACGATCGGGCCGGACTATCTCGAGGTGGGCAGCTTCATCGGGCTGGCCGCGTGTACCGACTCGGACATCACGATCCGCAACGCCGGCTGCTACGACCTGCGCATGATCCTCTCGGTCTTCGAGAAGCTGGGTGTGGTTGCGGAGCCGGTCGGCGACGACGATCTTCACATCGCGTCCGGGCAGAAGCGGGTCATCCGGCGCGACCTGCACGGCGCCATCCCACGCATCGACGACGCCATCTGGCCCGCGTTTCCCACGGACCTGATGTCGATCGCTGTGGTGACCGCCACACAGTGTCAAGGCACGGTCCTCCTGTTCGAGAAGATGTACGAGGGGCGCATGTTTTTCACGGACCGCCTCATCGGCATGGGTGCGTCCATCATTTTGTGCGATCCGCACCGTGTGGTCGTGGTCGGTCCCAGCCAGCTTTACGGCTCCCGCGTGGAGAGCCCAGATGTGCGCGCCGGTATGGCGTTGGTAATCGCGGCGCTGGCCGCCAAGGGGACCACGACGATCGGCAACATCCGCCAGATCGACCGCGGCTACGAGCGCATCGAAGAGAAGCTGACGGCTCTTGGCGCCGGCATCCAGCGCGTGGAGTAGCCCATCGCTCGGGAGATCAAACGTGTCGTTGTCAAAGTGGGCTCCGGCGTCCTGACGGCCTCGCTCTCCGCCGGGCTGAGCGTCGATCGCAACGCGATCTTTCGACTGGCCAGCGAGATGGGCAGGGCGATGGCGCAGGGGTTGGAGGTCATACTGGTCTCGTCCGGCGCGGTGGCGATGGGCATCGAAGAGCTCGCGTTGGACAAACGACCGGAGGCGATGGCGCGCGTGCAGGCGCTGGCCGCGATAGGGCAGGGGCAGCTCATGCAGCTGTGGCGGTCGGCTTTTGAGCGGTGCCATCACGGGGTGGGCCAGGTGCTGCTCACGCACAGTGACCTGGGTGATCGTCAGCGCTTCTTGAATGTGCGCGCCACGCTGGATGCCCTGCTGGCGTACGGCGCAATCCCCATTATCAACGAAAACGACACCGTGATGACCGACGAGATAACGGTCGGAGACAACGACACCCTGGCCGCGCAGGTGGCCAAGCTGATCGGCGCTGATCTGCTGGTGCTGTTGACGACCGTGGACGGGCTGCTGGACGGGAGCGGGCAGGTGGTTTCACACGTCGCCCTCGACGATGATCCCGCGAGCCTGGTGTCCAGCGGCACCTCGGGAGTCGGGCGCGGTGGGATGGGCAGCAAGCTGGAGGCGGCCGCAGCGGCGTCACACGGCGGTATCGAGGTCGTTATCGCCAATGGGCGCACCACGGGGGTGCTGGCCGCGGCCGTGGCCGGACAGTCCGTCGGCACGCGCTTTGAGGTGGACGGCAGCGGCTTGCCCAGCCGCAAGCACTGGATCGCATACACGCTCAAGGCCTGTGGCGCGCTGCACCTGGACACGGGCGCTGCAACCGCCGTGCGCGGCAACGGTGCATCCGTGCTGCCCGTCGGCATCAAACAGGTCGACGGCGACTTCGCCGAGGGCGAGGCGGTCACGCTGGTCGCCCCCGACGGGACCGTCCTGGGCCGAGGACTGGCGCGCCAATCCGCACAGGCCCTGCGGGCGGTGATCGGCGCTAAAGGTCCGCCGGCGGTTCATCGCGACGACCTGGTTATCGACCGCGCACTGGAGCCCACACCATGAACATCGTGGACGTTACGCTGCCCGCCGTACGCAGCGATCTGCAGCTGGTCGAAACCGGCCAGCAGCGATACCCATGGGCGCTGCTCGACGCGGCGCTGCAAACCCGTATCGGGCTGGACCCGATCGCCAAGGTGATCGTGGACGCGCTGCAGCAACCTCGGGCCGCGCTCGAGGTGCTGGGATATGCCCACAGCGTTGGCGAGGACCGGCTGGACCCGGGGCTTCTACGCCGACACATCCGGCATCTGGCGCGGCACTCAATGTTGGAGGGCGCCCGCGCGGAGCACCACCGCGGTATCGATGAACCGGACGAGGCGCTGGCCGATGAGGCGCTGATCGAGCTGCCGCTGGAGTTCACTGACGGCTTGCAGCATGCGTGTCAGGCCTGCGGAAGCTGCTGCTCGGCCACAGATGTGGGGCCCATCCCCAAGCAGGTAGCCGACGAGATCCTGGACCGGGATTGGCGCGATGAGATCGACGGGCTGGAGAGCAACGCCGACCTCTTCCGCTCGGGGCAGCTGGGGGACGAGGAGATTCTGCTGACACAGATGCGCAACGACCAGTGCATCTTCCTGGCGCAGGACAAGCTCTGTCTGATTCACAGGCATCTGGGGATGGAGAAGAAGCCGACGCCGTGCCGCCAGTTTCCGTTTGTCTTCGCGCGCACCGGCAACACGCTGGCGGTCAGCCTGCAGATGGAGTGCCGGGCCTATTGGAAGGCCAAGCAGGCCGCGACGCCGCCCGCTGAGCACGAGGCCGATCTACGCGAGCTGCTGCGGACGGGTGCCCCTGTACACGTCGTGCCGGCCCGTGTGCAGCTCGATCCGGGCTTCCACGTGGCCCGCGATCGCTATCTGGACTTGGAGCGCGGCATCATCACCGCGGTTCGCCAGGCGGCGCCGGCGGATGGGATTTACGCGCCACTCAACGCGTTTGCGCGGGCCGTCACAGCCGGCCTCGCCGACGTCTACGAGACGGTGGACAACGAAGAGCGCGCGTTTGTCGGCATGGACGCGTGGCGAAGCGCCTTTCCGGGGCAATTCGGTGACGATCCCGACCCCTGGGAGAACTTCTTCGCCCACCTGGAGCGTTTTCAGGAAGAGGCGCTGGGCTTCGCCGACAAAGCGGCGGAGGTCGCGGCGCAACGTAACCTCACGTGGCTGTCTCAGCGCTTCAAGGTGCTGAGCCGGTCGATTCGCGCGGCGTGCGGCGGCACCGAGCCCACGTCTTTTCGTTTTGCCGATCCACAGGCTTCGCACAGCGTTATGCAGGACGTGATGATCAGCCCGTTGTTTGCCAAAGAGGCCGTGCGCCGCGGTTCGACCGTCCGGTTCGGGCTGGCACTGATCGGTCTGCGAGCACTGGTGACGCTCGGCGGCGCCTGCGATCGAGCCAAAGAAGCGTGTCGCGTGGAGGTCCACACGCAGGACCTCATTGACAGCATGGTGACCACAAGTAAGATGCTGCGGGAAAAATCGGTGGTCGATGTCATGAGCGGGCTTGAAAGCACTTTGGTCTCGCTGTTTCTGACCAACCTGGAAGTATTCGGCCACGCGGCGAAACCAACGCTGTCGTCGCCCGGAGGAATTCGATGAAGAAGCGCCTTTTCGTAGTACTGACCGCTTGCTCGCTGATCACAATCGGTTGCAGCAAGAAAGAAACGGCCAAGACCGCTCCGGGCTCCAAGGAAGCCAAGTCCGCCACACAAGGCGCCCAGGCGGTGCCTGCTGCTGCGACGCCTGCCGCCGCTGAGAAGGCCCCTGCTGCCGCTGAGAAGGCGGCCACAGCCGCTGCCACAGCCGCCAAGCCGGCGCTGAAAGTCGAAAACCTGAAGGTCGAGCCCGTCGCGACGGCCAAGCCCGAGGGCACCCCCGCAGCGAAGTCTGCAGAGCCTGCCGGCACCGACGAGAAGCGGCTCACCGGTCCCGTGGCTACGGTCAACGGCAACCCGATCGACGCTGCTGCGTACTACGCCGAGGTCGACAAGATCCTGCGTCGCAGCTCCAAGATCCCCAAGGAGCGCATGAACCGTATCAAGGAGAACATCCTGAAGCGGCTCATCGAGAAGCAGCTGATCAAGGACGCGGTCGCCAAGGCCAGCATCATCGTTCCCGCCGCGGACATCGAGAAGGAGTTCGCGCAGTACAAGACGCGCTTCCGGACCGACGAGCAGTTCCAGAACTACCTGCGGCACGGCAAGGTCACCGTCGAGAGCATCAAGGCTCGCATCACCGAGAAGAAAGAGCTGGAGCTTCTGTTGGAGAAGACCGGCAAGCTGGCCGTGACCGACAAAGAGGTCGAGGACTTCTACAACAAGAACGAGCGCTTCTATCAGGAGCGTGAGGGCGTCAAGGCTCGCCACATTCTCATCAAGGTCGCCGAGAAGGCCCCCAAAGAGGAGGAGGAGAAGGCGCGCGGCAAGCTGAAGCAGGTCCAGGAGGCGCTCACCAAGGGGGAGGCCTTCGCAGAGGTCGCCAAGCGCTTCAGTGAGGGTCCGTCGGCGCCCAAGGGTGGCGATCTGGGCTTCTTCGGTCGTGGCCAGATGGTCAAGCCCTTCGAGGACAAGGCGTTCACGATGAAGCCCAACGAGGTCTCCGAGCCGGTGCGCACGCGCTTCGGCTTCCACATCATCCAGGTCCTGGAGAAGCGGGAGGCACGCAAGAAGACGCTGGAAGAGGTCAAGGAGACCATCGCCGAGAGCCTTCGCAACAAGAAGTTCTTCCAGGAGCGCCGCTCCCTGCTGAACACGCTCAAGACCGAGGCCAAGATCGAGCGCATCATCAAGATTCCGAAGTCGGCCAAGCCCGCGCGTCCCACCAAGGGCCACGGCGGCGCGTCCATCCCGGGCCACCCGCCGATCCGTCGGGCCAACCCGGCGCTGGCACGTCCGGCCACCCCGACGGCTCGCCCTCAGGTGGCGCCCCGTCCGGCGACGCGCGCTGTGAAGCCCGCGACCGCCCCGGCGACCCCCGCCGCCAAGCCCGCCGCCCCGGCGCCCAAAGCGCAGTAGCGTAGACCCCAACGTTGAATAGTTGGGGTAGACTTTCCGCTCTCTGACCGCTAAGTCCCAGGAGTCCTCAGGAAAACTCGCATGCGCCGGACGCGACGATGCCGGGCCAGCTCGGCCTCAGACCCCTTGACCGGGCCACCGGCCCGCCCGTCGGGGCCTTCGACCGATCTGGCCGCGGCCTCGTCACGCCGACACTGTGCCAGTTTTCCTAAGGACTCCTAGCGGTGCGCTGGTCTCTCTCGACCAAGATCTTCCTCGGCTTCGCCATTGTCATCTTCGCCTTTGGTTCCGTGGCCTTATACGGCATCTACCGGATGCACGATCTGCGTCGGAACATCCAGTTGGTGCGCCGCGGCGTTGTTCCGCTGACCGCTGACCTGGCGGCTGTCCTGCGCGACCTGAAGGTGTACGAAGAGGAGCTCAGCCGCACCAGCCAGCGCGATCTGGTGCGCCTGCGCAGCTACTTTCCCAACTTCAAGCCCTTCGTCGGCATAGAGCGGGCCGGCAAGCGCATCGCGACCATCGAGCGCCGCTTCAAGCTGGAGGCGCGCGAGAAGGCGTTTCTGAGCAAGCTCAACCGGCGGCTGGTGGACCTGCAGAGCGCCACCGGGTTGCGGACCAGTCTAGAGACCAGCACCAACGGCGTGATCAAGAACGTGCTGTTCGAGGCGCCCGAGGCGCTGACCAACGTCGATCTCTACGACGCCCTCGCCCGCGCTTTCGTGGCCCAGCTGCACGCTGAGCGCTTCGGGCGAGCGCGGGTGCTGGCCGAGGAGCTGGCCAACATCATCCGCAGCGTGCGAAACGACGTGGCGTCCGTGCGGCGCAACGCGACGGCCTTCATGGCGGAGGTGAATCGCAACGGCGAGTCCAGCGAAGCCCAGACCCAGCTGGTGATCAGCGTCGCCGCCGGCATCGCGCTGGTGTGCGCGCTCGGGATCATGCTGTGGGTCGGCTACACCATCCGCCCGCTGCGGCGGCTGCGCGAGGGCGCCCGGCGTGTGGCGGTCGGCGACTTTACCGCAGTCGACGTGGACACAACCGACGAGATCGGACAGCTGGCCGACGAGTTCAACCGTATGGCCGTCAGCCTGGCGGAGCGCGATCG
Source organism: uncultured Myxococcales bacterium (assembly GCA_964545715.1). Taxonomy (GTDB): domain Bacteria; phylum Myxococcota_A; class UBA9042; genus CAZJHX01. Next base: position 12,017 of record CAZJHX010000044.1, on the reverse strand, counting down.
CAAGCTGGAGACTCAGGCGCAGGACCTGCTGCGTGCGGAGCGGCTGGCCACCATCGGCAAGATGTCCAGCCAGATCACGCATGAGATCCGCAACCCGCTGCACAGCATGGGCCTGAACACCGAGCTGCTTGAAGAGGAGCTGGAGCAGCTGAGCTGCGAGGACAAAGAGGGCTTCGCCGAGGCGGGTCAGCTGCTGGGCGCGGTGCGCAGCGAGATCGATCGGCTGACGGCGGTCACCGATCAGTACCTCCGCTTTGCGCGGCTTCCGAAACCGGAGCTGGCGGACGCCGATCTCAACGGCCTGGTCCGTGAGCTGCTCGACTTCACCAAGGAAGAGCTCTCCACCCACGACGTGCGTTTGATCTCCGAGCTGGACGAGGCTGTTCCGCCGCTCTCACTGGACGCCAACCAGATCCGCCAGTCTCTGCTGAACCTGGTTCGTAACAGCATGGAGGCCATGACCGAGGGCGGCGACCTACGCGTGACCACGCGGATGAACGGTGGCTCCGCGGTCCTGGAGGTCGCCGACACCGGTCCGGGCATCGAGCCGGAAACGCTGCCGCGCATCTTCGATCCGTTTTTCAGCACAAAGGACACGGGCACGGGTCTGGGCCTGCCGCTGGTGCAGCAGATCATTCACGAGCACGGCGGCACGATCACGTGTGACAGCACCCTTGGCCAGGGCACAACCTTTCGAATTGAACTCCCCGCGTAGGTGACTGGTGCCGAACGACGTCACGCCCCTCGCGGAGCCTCGCCGGGCGCTCTCGGCGCGGAACGCGCTCGACGGGCCTAAGGGCCCGCCTTCACACGTTACGTTCCCTCGCTTCGCTCGGCGCCGAGATCGCCAGGCGAGGCTCCACGAGGGGCGCAACGCCGTTTGGCACCAGTCACCTAGGGGCGGAAGGCGTCCGTCACGACGAACGGGCCGGGGGCGTACGGCACCGTGAAGAAGTGCTTGGCGCCCGTCTCCCAATAGGTGCTGCCGTCCGCGCTCTTGACGCCGTAGCGATAGTCCAGGCGGGTGCCGGTCTCGAGATCGATCTTGACCTGGGTGCCGCTCAGCTCGGTGGGCTGCGACCAGGTGCCGCCGCCGGCCACGTCTTTGATGACGAGCTTGGAGCCGGCCGGCAGCGTGATGTTGACCACCTCGATCGTGACCGACTGCTTGCCGGTGGTCAGGCCCAGCTCTGAGGCGGACTTGGTCGAGTACGCCTTGATCAGCTCGGCGAACTTGCCCGCCGCGCGGATCGCCAGGTGCTGGTCTTCGATGACGATCAGGCTCTCGTGATTGTGGAAGGAGGCCAGGTTTGTCCAGTTGTACGAGCCCATCGCCACCCGTGACTCGTCCGTGATCAGCAGCTTGGAGTGCATCTCGCTGTACATGCTGGCCTTGTTCTCCGCCAGGATGACCGGGATGCCCGCCTCCGCCAGAGTGACCTCGGTGTTGCCGTCGGCCTTGAAGATGCCGTCCATGACCACGATCACCGTCTTGCCGTCGTTATGCGTGTCGATCAGCGCGTCGACCAGCCCCTTCTGGTTGATCTGGAACATCGCGACCAGCACCGTGGACGACGCTGCCTTCATCATGCCTATGACCTTGCCGTCCAGATCGTCCTCTGGACCCATCCACGCTTTGATCGGCGTGCCGTCCGGGTAGGGCTCGCTCTTGGCGTACCCGTCCGCCTTGATCTCCTCGTACTCCGTGAGGAACCGCGCGGCCAGGTCGGTGTTCTCCACGACCAGCAGGTCCTCATCGCTTTTGTTCAGCGCCGTTGACGACAGGTTGGCGGACCCGGTGATGACCACCTCTTTGTCGATGATCGTGAACTTGTGATGCATCAGCGCCTTCTCGGCGACATCGTTGTCGATCAGCACGACCGGGATGCCCGCCTCAACCAGGTCAACGCCCATCGTGTTGAACTCCAGGTCCTGGGTCTTCTTGTCCAGCATCACCTCGACGTCTACGCCGTCCTCGACCAGCACCTCCAGAATCCAGAGCACCTCCATCAAGCGGACGTTGTAATAGGAGAGCCTCACATGGGTCTTTGCGGATGCCATGCGCGCCAGCACGTCGTGCTCCATATCGTCGAATGGAGAGAACCGCAGCGACGCCTTGAGCTCGGGCTGCTGCTGGTCCACGACCTCCTCGTCGATCTCAAACTCCTTCTCGGGCTGGCCGTTGGCGCCGCCCGGAGTCCCCAGATCGCCGGCGCCAAAGGGCACGACCGCGTGCGTCCAGCTGGGGCCCTGGGAGTTATCCTTGCCCGGGTCCGTCAGCTCGATCGAGACGCCGAAGATCTTCGCGGGCCAGGCGCCGTCCGTCTTGTAGGAGAGCTCGTCGACGATCGCGCCGGACGGGTCGACCAGGACCACGCTGTCAGCGGAGTTGGCGAGAAAGAAGTCCGCGTAGGCGTAATCGACCGGGGCGCCGCCGTTGGCGTCCGTGTCCGTCGTGCGGCCCAACACGGCGTACCCACCGGGCTCCACCTTGAGGCTGCCCGCGATCGTGTGTGTGTTCTTGGAGTTGTCGCGCAGGATCCAGCCGTCCAGGTCCACGGTCTCGTCGCCCGCGTTGTACAGCTCCACCCACTCGCCGAAGTCGTCCGCGACCGCCTTGGGGTCGTACATGATCTCGTTGATCACGATGGTCGCGCCGCTGGGGTCCACGCCGGTATCCCCGGTATCGCCGGTATCGCCGGTGTCCCCGGTCGTCGTGCCGGTGTCGTGACCCGTGTCCGTGCCGTCCGTGTCCGCCGTCACGTCTTCACCCGTATCGGAGGTCGTCGTATCGGTCGTTGGCGAGGTGCCGTCCGGCAGGTTTATGGCGTCCTTGTCGGAGCCGGACCGCTCGGTCGTTTCGGGACACCCAATCAGCAGCAAGGCTGCGATAACAATCGAAAAGCGATGCATGGTAGGGTCTTCTGCATGCTTCGAGTGTGGATGTCCAGCGCTTTGATAGCGGTCTCGGCGTGCTCGACCTCCCCGGATCCCGCTGCGGCCCCCGTCGCAGAGGACATCGCGGAGCCGGACGTCGCCGCCGATCCGGCGGACGTCGCTGTCGACCCGCCCGTCACCAAATACGAGGTCGGATACATCCAGGCCGAGCTGGTCACCAACTCCGGCCGCAAGCTGCCGTTCGCGGTTTGGTATCCGGCCGCTGACGGCGCCGGTGACGACTTCTTTCGCTATCTCGCGCTGATCAGCTCGACGGCCGTCCGGGACGCTCAAATCGCCGACGGCAGCTTCCCACTAGTAGTTTTCAGTCACGGCAACCAGGGCCTCAAAGAGCAGTCCGTTTTCCTGATGGAGCATCTGGCGCGCAACGGATACGTCGTGGCGTCCGCCGACCATGTGGACAACACCGCCACCACGTACAAGGCCGACCAGCTGGCCGTCGTCGCCGCCGAGCGCCCCGGCGATGTCAGCGCGCTCATCGACCGCTTCGAGACGCCCGACCCGGCCGATCCGACGTGGTTCGGCACCCACATCGATCTCACGCGCATCGGCGCCGCCGGTCACTCTTTCGGCGGTTACACGACCCTGGCGCTTGCGGGTGGCGTCGTGTCCGTCTCTGCTAGCCTCAAGGCCTTCTGCAGCGCCGAGCCCAACAAGTTTGTCTGCAAGCTGATCGATCTCGAGTCCACCGAAGCCATGAATTATCGCGATGAGCGCATCCGGGCCGCCGTGCCGATGGCGCCCGGCGCCTTCCAGCTGTTCGGCGACACCGGCATCGCCGAGATCGGCATCCCGACCCTGGTGCTGATCGGGGGCAAAGATGAGGACACGCCGGAATCCACCGAGGCCCGGCCGGTCTTCGACGCGCTGCCTCCGCCCAAGTTTTTGTGGAGCCTGCGCGACGCCGACCACTACATCTTCACCGACATCTGCGAGGTCACGGACCTGCTGGACGCACTCAAGGAGCGCTTCGAGTACACGTGCAACGACTTCGCCCCCCTCGACATCGACGTCGGGCACGAGCTCATCAACGACATCGTGCTGACCTTCTTCAACCGCTACCTGCTCGACGATACGGAGGCCGCCGCCGGCTTGACCCGTGCCGAGGCCGAAGCCGCGCACGAGCAGATCACCATGATTGCCGCCCCATGAACGACACCACCGCTCCGGTTCTGCTCGAGGTTGACGGCCACGTCGGCACCCTGAGTCTCAACCGACCCCCTCGCAACACGATGACGCCCGAGCTGATGGGCGCCTTCATGGACCGCCTGGCCGAGGTGCGCTCCACGCCGGAGATCCGCGCGCTGATCGTCACCAGCGTCGACGGCCACTTCTGCGCTGGTGCCGAGCTCAAGGGCGGCATGCCCGGGTCCGCTCAGGCGCTCGGCGGCGCGCCCGGAACAGCCGACCGTCTCCGCCAGGTTTACGCGCCGTTTCTAGCGCTGCTCGATCTGCCCATCCCCACCGTGGCGGCCGTGCGCAAAGCGGCTGTCGGCGGCGGACTGGGCCTGGCTGTGGCTTGCGATTTTCGGGTGGTCACGCCCAAGACCCGTATGCTCGCGCCCTTTGTGAAGCTGGGACTGCACCCCGGCATGGCGCTGACCCACCTGCTGCCCCAGCTCGTGGGCATGCCACGTGCGATGGAGATGCTGATGCTGGGCGAGGAGATCCGCGGCGAGCGCGCTCTACAGTGGGGCCTGGCACATCGCTGCGTGCCGGCAGAGCAGCTGGCCGAAGAGGCGCGCGGGCTCGCCGATCGTCTAGCGGCAGGGGCACCGGCCGTCACCCGTTGGACCAAGCGCGCGATCCACCGCGCCGTGGAGCTGGACCCGCGCTCAGCCGCCGATCTGGAGGCCCTCGCCCAGGCACTGACCTTCCTCAGCGACGACGCCCGTGAGGGCATGCAGGCCTTCTTCGAGAAGCGTCCCCCGGCCTTCAAGGGCAAATAGTCCCGCCGCCAATAAAAACTTGAACCCCCCAAAATGACCATATATGGTCACATACGTCACGACCTTTTGGGGGCGCTACGGTTTGTTCGAGCAGGACAACAAAAAGACCAGCAAGTCGCTGAAGGCGAGCAGCACTCGTCGCAAGTTCCGCTTCAAGACCTCGCATCGGTCCAACATCGATGTGAACAAGCCGCCGAAGGGCGCTAAGACGACAACGAAGACGAAGAAATAGCCGCGCCGACGCGCCGCCGGGTGGGACGATAGTCTTCTACCGCGGTCTCCAAAAACGCGCCGATGCCCGTCATCACGGCGCCCGTGAATACCAGCCAGCCAAACACCGGGATCACCGCGGTCACAAACAGGACCAGGGTGCCGCTGAACAACCGCGTCAGCAGGCTCGCCTCGGCGCGATCCGCCAGGTGCAGAACCCGTCGCCCGACCTCCACGGCGATCGCAGCCAGCCCGGCAAATGAGATCACCAGCAGCGCCACCATGACCGCCAGCGCAAAGAGGCGCCCGATCACACCGTCGACCAGCGCCAGAAGCGCCGCGACCAGCACGCAGTTGATGACGAACACGCAGCCCCAGATGAAGCACCGGCGCATCCCGCTGCGCGCGGCCTTGCGCTCCCGGCGGATAAAGCCCGGGGCGGCCGCGGCGATCAGCGTCATCGCGCCAAGCGACGACACCATGATGATGAAGTAATAAAGCGCTCTCGCGAGCCAGACTCCAATGGCCTCCCAGCCCCCACTCATGGTGCTAGTCCTCCTCGACCGTGGAGCGTTGGCGGATGACCCGCATCGCAAACGTGATGTTCAGCACCGTCGCTGCAATGGCGCAGCCGATCAGGATCGGCAGGCCACGCCCGGGGACAACAGCGTCCCACAGGCCTCGAATACCGGCGCCCAGGCCGCCCAGGAACACCAGCGCCTGGTTCAAGAACCCGGTCAGCGCCCGGTTGTGCCACTCGCCGCCCGCCTCCGGGCCGGTCGCCAGCACGACGGCGCTCAGGACCACGAAGAGCAGCCCTGCGCCCATCATCTGCCACAGCGGCGGCAGCCGATCGTAGGCCCCGCCCTGGTGCGCCAGCTCGTCTCCGCGAATCTCCTCCATCACGCGGCTGACAAAGCCGGGGCGGACGCTCTCCATCTGGGGGTCCAGGCCCGCCGCCAATGCAGCCAGGGAGCCCGCTTTCTCGCGACACACGACGCAGCCGCCGCTGTGCGTCGACACGGCCTCCCGCACAGCGCCTTCGCGCCCTTTGTCCAGCGCCTCGATAATCAGGTCAGCAAGGATGTCGCAGCTCTTATCCATGTCTACACCAGGTCCCCGATCACCTCGCGCAACGACTTGCGTGCGCGCGAGATGCGCGATTTGACGGTCCCAAGCGGGATGTCCAGCGCCTCCGCCACATCTTCGTAGTCGAGCCCGAGCACGAAGCGCAGCCGCAGAACCTCCTGCGTCTCCTCGGGCATCTGGGCAATCGCCCCTTCGACCCGAGCCAATGTCTGTCGCGCCGTCGCCCGCTCGAGCGGAGTCGCCTCCCCGGTCGCCGACGTGCGGTCCAGCTCCCAGGAAAGCTCACCGCGCTTTTTCCGGGCTTTCATGTAGTCCCGGATGCGGTTCGCCGTGATCGCCATCAGCCAGGGGCTGAAGCGGCGACCCACCTGAAAGCGGGGCAACGACCGATAGGCCCGCAAGAACGCCTCCTGCGCCAGGTCTTCGGCCAGTCCCATGTCCCGCAGCGCCCGGAAGGCGACCATGAGCACTTTGCGGTGATGGCGCTTGACCAGCTCCGAGTAGGCGCTCGAGTCCCCTTCAAGGCACTCGACGACGAGCTCTTCGTCCGTTCGACTCAAACGCGGGCTCGCCGTCCTGTCAGTGCTACTCGACCACGCCCGTCCGAGTTCCATCCCAGTCTGTTGAGGTAGACTCCAGCGCTATGACTTGGACTTCCGCCTTTGCCCCAGCGACCATCGCCAACGTCGGCCCGGGCTTTGACGTCCTCGGGTTTGCGTTGGATCCGGCGATGGGCCTGGGAGACACATGTGATGTGCGCCTGGTCAGTGGCCATGGCATGCATCTTACCATCGATGGTGATGGCGGGCGGCTGCCGACCGATCCAGCCCTCAACGTGGCCACAGTGGCTGCCTCGCGCGTGCTCCAGCTGGCCGGCGTCGAGACCGGGCTTGAGCTTCGCCTGCACAAAGGGCTGCCACTCGGCAGTGGGCTGGGGTCCAGCGCCGCCAGCGCCGCCAGCGCCGCCAGCGCGGTCAACGCTGCGTTGGGCAATCCGCTCACACGAGCACAGCTCTTCGACCCCGGCCGGGCCGGGGAGAAGGCCGCGGCCGGCTTTGCCCACCCCGACAATGTGGTGCCTGCCCTGGTGGGCGGCTTCTTGCTGATGGTGGAGCGCGACGACGACGAGCTCCAGGTGGTTCCGTTGCCTGTGCCCGATCAGCTTGCGGTCGCCTTGGTGATCCCGGACCTGGAGGTCCGCACGGAGCTGGCCCGCAAGGCGATCCCCGCGGAGATCCCCGTGGCGGACGCGGTCTCCAACGCCGCACACATCGCCCTGCTGGTCAGCGCTCTGTACGACAGCGACCTGGACCGGCTGGGCTACGCAATTCACGACCGATTACACCAGCCGTATCGCACGCCGCTCGTTCCCGGCTTTGGCGACGCCCGGGAGCGCGCCCTGGCGGCCGGGGCGCTCGGTGTCGGCCTGTCGGGCAGCGGCCCGGCGATGTTTGCGTTTGCCCGTGGACTGGATTCTGCGCGCGCCTGCGGTGAAGCGCTGGCAGCGGGATTTATCGATCGGGGGACCGCGGCGCGATGGGTCGCCGGGAGTGTCGCCGCGCCTTTCGAGTAGCGCCTCCAGGTGCGATAACAAACGATAAGCCGCGCATGTCTGATGACAAATACAGTCTGGACCGGGATCTTGGAGCCGCCGAGACGTCGTGGACCGCGCCGTCGGCCCCGGAGGGACCGCTGGATCCGGGCTCTCTGGTCGCTGGCCGGTTTCGTGTTGACGGCGTGCTCGGCGCAGGCGGCATGGCTGTCGTCTACCGCGTGCGAGACCGTCTGGCCGACGAGGACGTCGCGCTCAAGCTCATGCGGTCCGAGCTGCGCCAGGATTCCGTAGCCGTCGATCGCTTCAAGCGCGAGGTTCTGCTGACGCGCCGTCTGCGCCATCCCCATGTGATCGACGTCTACGAGATCGGAGAGCACGCAGGCAGCTTCTTCTTTACGATGGCCCTGATGAACGGCGGCAGCCTGCGCGACGCCATCCGCAATCGAGACAAATGGCTGGGTCGTCCGTTGGCCGATCGGCTGACGACCGTGGTGCAGATCGCGGACGCGCTGGCTTACGCGCACGCGTTTACGGTCCATCGCGACATCAAACCCGAGAACATTCTCTTCGACGACAAGGGGCGTGCGTCGCTGGCGGACTTCGGCATCGCCAAGGACGTGGATGCTGACCTGTCCCTCACCGGCAGTGTGGATAACCTGGGGACAGCCTACTATCAGGCGCCCGAGCAGCTGCGCTCGGCTGCGACCGTCGACGCCAAAGCCGACATCTACTCGCTTGGCGTGTTGCTGTACGAGGTCATGGTTGCGGAGCGCCCTGTGGCGGGGTCCGCGCGGCCATCCGACGTGGTCAAGGGGCTGCCGGCGTACCTGGACGAGGTGGTGGCGCGCGCGCTCGACCGGGATCCAAAGCGGCGGTGGGACAGTGCGGGGGCGTTTAGGGATGCGGTCATCAAAGCCGGAGCCGAGGGTCCGGCGACATCGAGCCCCTACGACGTCTCCGGCAGCGGGCTTCACGCCGTGGGGCCCCCCGACATCGCGGCGTTCGGGTCCTCCAGTCCGACCCTCCCTGTGACGACACCGCCGCCGCAGCCGGTGACTGCTCGCCCGACCTTCAAGAAGCGGTCTGGGCGTCCGGATGGCTCTAAAAAGGTGTGGGCGGTGGTGGGCGCAGCGGTGCTGCTGCTCGTTGGCGGGTGGTTTACGCGTGAGCGGTGGTTCCCCAGGCCCGCGTCTTCTTCGGATGCGTCCGAGAGCGCGGCGGCGGCCGTCGGAGCCGGCTCGGCCAGTGGGTCCAAGGCGCCGCCCGGGACGCTCAACTGGGTGGCGGTATCGGGCGGGCAGTTCGAGATGGGATCGCTGTACGGCGAGCCTACCGAGCGCCCGGTGCACAGTGTCACAGGGCCGGCGTTTCACGTGACACAGGCGGAGATAACAGTGGCTGAATATCGACGCTGCGTGGAGGGTGGCGAGTGCACGGCGCCGCGCAAGACGCACGGCTGCAACTGGACCGAGGCCGGCCGTGCGGGTCACCCGGTCAACTGTGTGTCGTGGCGTCAGGCGCGCAAGTTCTGCCGTTGGGCCGGGGCGCGGCTGCCGTCCGAGGCCGAGTGGGAGTCCGCCGCGCGCGGTGGCTCAGACGCGCGCTATCCCTGGGGCAACGACCGGGCGACGTGCGATCTGGCTGTACTGGCGGAGGGCGGGTCCGGCTGCGCGCAGGGCAGCACCTGGGCGACCTGCTCTAAGCGCGCGGGCAACACGCGTGCAGGCGCTTGCGACATGGCGGGCAATGTCAGCGAGTGGGTCGAGGACGCTTGGAAGCCCAGCTACGACGGCGCGCCGGGAGATGGCAGCGCAAGGGCGGGCAGCGGCGACCGCATCTTCCGCGGTGGCAGCTGGAGCGACGGCGGTTCGAAGCTGCGTACGACCAGCAGGCAGGCCACGCACCCGGGTTACGGCGGACCCGACCTGGGCATTCGCTGCGCGTGGAGCGGGGGCTGATGGCGACACCGGCCTGTCCCTGCTGTGGCGCCAAAGTGGAGCGTGCGAAGCACGGTCGTGCGATGGCCCAGTGCCCGATCTGTCTCCTGCGCTTCGACGGCTTCTGTGGAGAGGTGCTGGACGAGCGCTACCGCATCGTGGGCGTCCTGGGCCAGGGCGGCATGGGCATCGTGTACCTCGCGCACCACGTGGGGCTCCGTGAACCCGACGATCCCACGCGCCCGCTGCAGCTGGCGATCAAGGTCATCGCCCCCGAGTACGCCAGAGAGGAGGGTCTGCGTGAGCGCCTGGCGGTCGAGGCCAACGCGGTCAACGCGCTGCGGCACGAGAACGTGGTTGGGTTGCGCGACTATGTGCCCAGCACGGTCAGCCCATACCTGGTGCTGGATTATGTGGCCGGTCCCGAGCGGCGCGCTTCCACGTCCCTGGCCGATGTGCTGCACGCGCACGGCCCGCTGCCGCTGTCGGACGTCCTCACGTACGTCGGAGGTATCGCCCGCGGGATGGAGGCGGCCCATGCCCGCGGCATCCTGCATCGTGACCTGAAGCCCAGCAATGTGCTGATCGACACGGCGGGGCGGCCGATGGTCACCGATTTCGGGATCGCCCGGTCCGCCATCTCGTCGGGCCAGAACACGAGGGCTTTTGTTGGGACATACGACTTTGCCGCGCCCGAGCAGCAGGCCGACGCGGCGGCCGTCGACGAGCGCGCAGACGTCTACTCGCTGGGCCGGCTGATGTACCTGCTGCTTACCAACGAGCTGCCTGAGCGTAACCCTGCAGAGCCGCCCGGCACGGTGCGACAGGGTCTGCCGCCTGCCGTGGACCGGCTTGTGATGCAAGCGCTGGAGTTCGATCCGGCCGCACGGACGGCCGGGATGTCCGCGTTTCTGGCGGCGCTTGATGCGATCTCCGCGGGTGGCGCGCCGCGATGTACGCTGACCTGGGCATCGGGTGGAGAGCGCCGCGTCGCGTGGCTGTACGCCCAGGACACGGTCCTTTTGGGACGCGACGTAGACCGCAACGACATCGTGCTGCAGTTCATGCCTCAGACGGAGCCCAATCGGGCCAAGACCCTGTCCATGAGCCGTGTGCACGCGCGCCTGACGCGGGAAGGGCGCGGGTGGTCACTGACCGATCTGCGCAGCAGCGAGGGCACCTTTCTCGACGGTGCGCGCGTTCGGTCGGATGACGCGGTGGCGGTGGCCGACGGCTGCACGATCCAGCTTGGGCCGTTCATGATGCTGCGCTACCAGAGCGCCGGTCGTGGCCAGGAGGATGCCGTGGTGCTGCATCGCGAGAACAACCTCACGGATGCCGAGCGCTATGTGCTGGTGGCCCGCGGATTGGACATCGGATGCGCTTCGGACGACTGCATCCGTCTGCAGGCGCCCGGGGTGGAGCCGGGGCATGCGCGGCTGGTAATTCGAGGTGGTGGGTACGCCATTGAGGCGCGCTATCCCGGTGTGACGGTCGGGAGCACGCCCGTGCCCATCGGGGAAGAGGTCAAGCTGGAGAGCGGCGCCCTGTTCAAGCTGGGCCGCGCCGCCATGCGCATCGAGATGGCCTGAGCCTCAGGCGATGTAGATGTAGCCGAGCGTCTGGATCCAGACGTTGGAGAAGGCGTGGAAGAGCGAGGACGCCATCACGCTGCCCGTGCGGGCGCGCATCCAGCCGAACAGCAGGCTTGGAAAGAACACGGCCAGGCGCTCCGGTCGCGCGTCCAACACCAGGTGTCCGGCCGCGAAGAGCACGCTGGCCAGCAGCCAACCCCAGCCCAGCTGTGCGCCCATGATGCGCCAGCGCGGGGCCCACACCTCGTCAAAGCGCTGCTGCAGGTAGCCGCGGTAGAACCACTCCTCGGGCACGGCGACCAGGACGAGCTGGGTGCCGAACATCAGCAGCCACCACCACGTGGTGCGGCGCTCCTCCAGCGGGGGCTCGGCAGCGACGCCGTAGCGGCCTGTTCGTATGCCTGGCGCGCCGGTCTCAACGGTAAAGGACTCCACGCCGGCGGCGTTGAAGGAGAGGCCGGTCCCGGAGCGCAGGGTGGCCGTGAGCACGCCGGCGTGGCTGACCCGAGCGGCGGCGCGACCATGGCGCAGCAGGCGGCCGTCCTCGGTCTGGCGTAGACCGCGCAGCTCTCGAATCGGGTCGGCGTCGGTCTCGGTGGTCTCGACGCTGATCGTGACATCGGCGTCGCCGTCTCCGCCCCACAGGACGACCAGGCGGCCCCCTTCGATCCACACGTGGGCGGCGTCCGAGGCGACGGGCAGCGCCGGGCGATCGTCCAGGTCG
>CAZJHX010000043.1:57623-68687 GCA_964545715.1 uncultured Myxococcales bacterium | reverse complement strand
GGACGACGCCCGCTTCTACGAAAAATACCCGCGCGTCCGCCACGAGGCGCCGGCGTACTACACCTACGAGCTGAGTCTGGTCACCACCGGCAACCCTCTGCCCAGCACGTATTTCGCGCAGCAGTACACGCTGTTCAGCCCATCCGAGCGCCTCAGCCGCCTGGCGCAGGACTACACCGACCGGCGCTTTCGCCGACCCGCGCCCGACATCGAGGCACCCGGCGAGACCGCAACCGTCACCCTGAGCGTCGACCTGTCCAAGCCCCTGATCGAGAGCCTGGACTTTCTGGGCACGCGCACGGACGGCCTGGTCATCGACGCCACCCCAAGCGACGTCCAGCAGCAGATCACAGGCCTCACCGCCTGGGAAGAGACCGCCCTGGACGCGCTGGTCACCCGCAACGCAACCGACCAGGTGGACATCTATCTGCGCTTCGGCGCCGACGGCTTTGCCGACGTCAGCAGCGACCGCCTCTTCAGCCTGGAGCAGCGCGAGCGCCCCAACTTGACCAAGCGCACGTCCAACGCCGCCGTCCTCACTTTGCAGCTGCGGGACGGCGACCGCCTGCGAATTCTGGAGACCGTGTCCCTGGACGAGGTCCTGGTCTACGTCTGGGAGGTCGACGTGAGTCAGGAGAGGGTGACCGTCCACGCGCCGCGAAAGATGTTCCACAACTGACGTCCGCCGCCGGCCTGAAAAATGATAGACTCTGTAAAGTGTTCAAGTCCCACATCAGCCGGCGCGCCTTTCTAGGCGGCCTGTCAGCGGCAACGAGCGCCCTGGTGACGGTGCCGACCGCCTTGGCGTCATCGCTGAGTCAAGCGCGCGGTGGCCGGCGGATTCAACCCGAGTCGATGCGGGTCGGCGACCTGTTCCAGACACGCCGCACCCTGCCCGCACCGGGGCTGGCCGACCTGGACCCGTTTCTGCTGGTGGACCACTTCGACTTCTTCGTGGCACCTGGCGCGCACGGTGGGATCGCCCCGCATCCGCATCGCGGCTTCGAGGCTGTGACGGTGCTGTTCGACGGCGTGCTGGCCCATCGCGACTCGCGCGGCGGAAACGGGCAGACCGGACCCGGAGACGTGCAGTGGCTGACCGCCGGCAGCGGCATCGCGCACATGGAGGAGCCCTCCAACCGCTTTCGGCGACACGGCGGGCGGCTGCACGGCCTGCAGCTGTGGGTGAACCTGCCGGGCCGACTCAAGATGACGCCGCCGCGATACCAGACAACCCGCGCCGCCGCTGTGCCGGTCGTCAACTTCAGAGGGGTCCGGGCGCGGATCCTCGCCGGTGCCGCTTACTCCGTCCCGGCACCGATCAGCACGCACACCCCGGTTTTGCTCATCGATTATGCGCTGGCGCCCGGCGCCCGGGTGACGCTGCCCCTGTCGCCACGCTGGACCGCATTCGCGCACGTGGTCGACGGCGCGGTGAGCCTGCCGGACGCTCGCCGGCCGCACCGCGCCGGGGACCTCATCGCCTTTGACAACCGCGGTTATGGCGTCGACATCAGCAACACTGGGACCGTCGGCGCGCGAGTGTTGGTGGGCGCGGGCGAGCCGATCGGGGAGCCGATCGCCCGCTGGGGGCCGTTTGTGATGAACAGCGGGGCCCAGCTTCAGCAGGCTATCGCGGACTGGCGGGGCGGGCGGATTGGGCGGGTGGCTGGGCCGTATTAGGCCCCAGCAGCCCCCGCCTCATCCGTCTCGGCCACGTCCGTGACCGCGCGCTCGATCGCCTTGCTGGTGCGCTGCTCCGACTCCCACGCCGACCGCGCGATCTCACCCGCCAGGTCTTTGCACCCCAGCCCAAACGCAAGCGCCAGGGCGAAGCACAGCGCCGCAAACAGGATCAAAAACGCCTTGGACAGGAACTCGGTATCGACCTCGAGCTGGTTCAGCGCCACGATGAAGACCACGATCGTAATCGTGTAGCGCGTCACGTTGGCCAGCATCCGTGCCTGCGTCAGCTCGGCGTTCACCGCGGCCGTCTGCACAACGTCCGCCATGAAGCCCGCAAGGCTCAGACCCAGGATCAGGATCACGACGGCAAGGATGACACGCGGGATGTACAAGCCGACGCCCGCGATAACCGCACCCGCATCACCCAGACCAAGCGCGTTGACCGCCAGCAGCAGGATCAGCAGCAGCATCACCCAATAGACCAGGCTGCCCAGGATCTCCACGGCGTCACCTTGGATGTTGCCGCGGCGCAAGAAGTCCTCGATGCCCGCCTTCTCGGCGACCATGTCTAGCTTGACCAGCCTCAGCGACTTCACCAGGCCCATCTTCACGACTTTGGCCGCGAGCCAGCCTGCGACCAGGATCAGTACCGCCATCCCCAGCTTTGGTCCTGCCGCCTCGACCCACCCCATGAATTTGTTGGTGGTGTCCGACAGCATAGAACTGAACAAGTCCATGCTCCCTCCCTCAAACGTCTGCTTCGTAGGGTCGACTGTAGCTGGCGCTGTTTAAAGAAGAAAGCCGCCGTGCAGGTTTCTGACGGCGGCCTTCAAACGGTGCTCGGGGGCAGAGTTGAACTGCCGACACCTCGATTTTCAGTCGAGTGCTCTACCAACTGAGCTACCCGAGCAAACTGGAAATCGCATGGTAGTCATCTTCTTGGGCGAGTCAAGCAGCCTTCGCGAATCTTTCAGGTCGCGCGCTGCGCCAGCACCTCATCGGCGCGCGCCAACAGCTTCCGCGCCTTGTTGCCGACGCCGCGGTCCTTCAAATAGCTGCCGTAGCTGCGCATCGTGCGCGCCAGGCCCAGCGTGTCGCCCATCTCCTCAAAGTAGGCCATGGACCGCTGAAACGCGTTGCTGGCGTGCTTGTCGGCGTCCGGCACCTGAAAGCCACCCGAGCCCACGTTCTTCAGCGTGTCGCCCAGGATCTCGCCCTGGGTGCGCAGCCCGTGCCCGATCAGCTGCTTGGCGTTCAGCTCTTCGCTGATCGACAGCGACTCCATGACCAGGCTCAGCGCCCGGTCGTAGTGCCCGCGAGTGCGCGCCAGGCACGCTTTGTTTCGCAACACGTCCGCCATCGTCCGCTTGTCACCGATCTGCGTCGTCGTCTCGTGCGCGCTGGCCAGCAGCGCCTCCGCCTTCTCCAGGTTTTTGGCGTCCAGATACGCCTCCCCCAGATTGTTTTGCAAGATAGCGGTCAGCTCGCGGTCACCGACCTCGCCGGCGATCCTCAGGCCCTCCATCCACGCCTTCTCAGCCGATGGGAAGTCGTGCAGCTCATGGTGCACCGCGCCCATCCCGATCAGCGTCAGCGCCAGCCCCCACCGATCGTCCAGCTGCCGCCGGATCTCCAGCGCCTCGCCAAACGACTCGGACGCCTGCGGGATCTGCCCGCGCGCCAGGTGGATGTTGCCGATATTGCCTAGCGAGCTCGCGATCGCCTGCTCGTCCATGAGCTTTCGGCGCAGCGACAGGCTCTTGAGAAAGTAGCTGAGCGCCTGCTTGTAGCTGCCGTACTCGCCCCGATACCAGTGCAGCTTGCCGATGTCGTCCAGGCAATGCGCGATGCCGGCCATGTGGCTGACGTCCTGAAACAGCTTGAGCCCGCGCTCGAAGTACTCCATGGACGCGCTGTAGTCGCCCTGCGCGCGCATCGCCTGGCCCAGGCGCAAGTACGCCTGGCCCCCAAGCTGCTGGCTGCACGCCACCGTGGAGTAATAGAGCATGTCCAGCCCCAGCCGGGTGGCCTCTCCGTACTCGCCCAGCAGGATGTGCAGGTCGATCAGCTCCTGGTACACCGCGCAGCGCTCCACGCTGGACGCCGTGTCGTAAAACTCCAGCGCCCGCCGGTACAGGTCCGCCGCTCGCCGGTTCTGATAGGTCGCGCGCGCCAGCCCGCCGGCGCGCGAGTACGCCGCACCCGCACGCAGCTTGCAGTCGCCCTGCTCGAAGTGCCAGGCGATGATCTCCACCAACTGGAAGTTATCCCGCGGGACCACCTGCTCCAGCCACTGCGCCGCCGTCCGGTGCAGCATCTTGCGCCGCGCATCGACCAGCCCCGCGTACAGGCGCTGCTGCTCGATCGGGTTGACGAAAGCAAACGCCACCTGCTCCGGCAGCCCCGAGTCGTTGCGAAACTCGACCAGATCGCTGCTCTGCATGGCCACCAGCGCCGCGTTCAGTCGCGACTCGCGCTTGTCGGAGACCCAGTATTTGACGCCCTCGTGGTCCTCGTCCCGGCGCTCCAGACGCACCATGCTCAACAGACCGCCAAACCAGAACACCGGCCCGAATACGCTGGCCATCTCCAGCAGCGCCCGGTCCGTCTCCGACAGCTCGTCCACGCGCGCCTTGGCGACGGCCCCCGTCGTTCCCGGCAGCTTGGTCTTGCTCAGCTTTTCGGCGCGCAGCTCCCAGCGCTCGCCCAGGTCGACCAGGATCCCGCGCTGGAGCATCAGCCGCACGATGTCTTCCAGCAGCGCCGGGTTTCCCTTGGCGCGCTTCACGGTCCGCTCGACCAGGCCGTCCGGCAGGTCCGGCACACGCCGCAGCAGGTGCCGCAGCGTCTTCGTCATCATCGGGTCGGGCAGCTTCGTCAGCGACATGGGCGTGACCACCGCGCCGCCGAACAGATCTGCCGGAATGGCCTTGCGGGACACCGCCAGGATCACCGATGGCGTGTTCTTCAGGGCGTGGGTCATCAGCTGAACCGCCGCGCGCGTCCGGCTCGGCGCGTGCTCAAACGCGTCCACGACCAAAATCAGCGGTCGGCGCGTGGCCTCAAAGCCGATCAGGTTCACAAACGTGGCCATGGCGCGCTGCTGAAACGTGTCGCTCGGCAGCGCCTCGTGGGGTCGCGAGCCCTCCGGCAGGGCCAGCCCGACCAGGTGCGACAGCAGCCGTACGGCGTCCTGCGCGTTCTCCCCATCCACGATGCCGCGCAGACCGCGCTCGATCCGGTCGCGGATGTCCTGCTCGCCCATGCCCTTGTCCACAGCAAAGCGCTGGCGCAGCACCTGATCGGTGAATCGCAGCGAGACGTCGGTCTCGTCTTCGACGGAGTCGGTGCTGAAAAACGTGATACCGCGCCCGGCGATGTCCACCAGGCTGATGAACTCATAGACCAGCCGGGACTTGCCCAGACCACCCTTGCCCGTGATGGAGACGACGTGACAGGCGCGGTCGTTTACCGCGTCTCGGATGGCGTTATAGAGAACTTCGAGCTGCGCGCGGCGCCCGTAAAACTTGGTATCGGAGCCGTGTACCTTGAACTCGCGCGTGAGCGTGAACTGCTCCAGCGGTGGGTGTGAGACATGGCGGCGGCCCGACATGCCCCCGGTTATATCACCCTTGGGCGTACAAACGCAGCAGGTCGAGCATGCGGCGGATGTCGCTGATGCTCACGTGGATACGCTGGATCCCGCGACCGATGCGGATGCGCTCGTGAAGGTCGTGCTCGCGGCGCTTGGTCTCTTCCAGGACGGCGATGGTGTGGTAGAGGTTCGTCTCGATCGACCGATATTTCTCGTATCCGATGCGGTGCAGGCGGTTTGCGACGTCGCGACGAGCGGCCTTGTCGAGTCGCTCGTTGGCTTTGCGCAAGCGCACGAGCTCGGTGCCCAGATCGACATCCGACATCAGGCGCAGCGGGTCGGGCTTCGGTGTACCCGGCACGACCACCACCGCCTTGGCGGGCTTCGCAAGGGACGGCTTCGGCGTCGGGTTGGGAGTGGGATTCGGATTGGCGAACGCCACGGACGCGACCAGAAGGACCGCGGCTGTCATGGCGATGATCGGTGTTGTAAGTCTCACGCGCATGGAGTTGAGCAAGCGCTGTACCAGATCCTAAAAAACCCTCAGCACGCTATTTTTATAAAGGAAAACACGATCACGACACCCGCGTCAGCCCGGGTCATTCTTGACTTTAGAGGTCACGAATTACCCGCCCCCCGGGGCGGCTATGACACCACTGTCTGGATCGCGGCGTGACAAGAACGGCGCACTTGACCCGTTTTTCACCTAACCATCGGTGATCACTACGGTTGATACATATGGCACGCTTCACGCAACTAAGGGATGCGACAGGTGAAGCGATTCCGGCGTGGAGAGCTTTTCGCCTTTCGAGCTTTGAAATAGCCCGAATGGGCAACGTTTGAGGTCGTTGCAGTGACTGCTTGCGATTGGGAGTACCGATACCGGGCTTAGGCTCGGTACTTTCCAGAGCTAAATCTCCAACCCTTCTACTCTCCTCAGGGATACTCGTTACCCCTCGTTGAGCAGCTTGGAACGACCTGACGGCCAGCAAGGAAACGGCGACCCTGCTGGCCGTCACTTTTTAATCCCCTGACATAGATGTCAGTGTCTCGTAAGCGGCGTGCGCTGCGGACTGCTCGGCCTCCTTTTTGGACCGGCCGAAGCCGCTCCCGTAGGCCACGTCATCGATGGACACCTGGGCCTCGTACTCGCGATCGTGGTCCGGCCCCGTCCATCCGACGATGACGTAGGACGGCAGCGCGTGATGTCGGGTTTGCACCAACTCCTGCAGCTTGGTCTTGAAGTCGACGCGCCGCTCCGCTCGGCCGACGTCGTAGATACGCGCCCCATAGAGGCGCTTGACGATCTGGTAGGCCGTGTCGAAGCCGGCGTCGAGATAGATGGCGGCGATCACCGCCTCCGTCGCGTTGGCCAGGACCGAGTCCTTCGTGCGCCCGCCACTGCGCGCCTCGCCCCGCCCCAGCAGCAGGTACTTGCCCAGCTCCAGCGTCGTCGCTGTCTCCAGCAGGCCCTGCTCGCTGACCAACACGGCCTTGTATCGCGTCAGCGCGCCCTCCTGGACGTCCGGATACGCCACCGAAAGCAGGTGGCTGATGATCGCGCCGAGCACCGCATCGCCAAGAAACTCCAAGCGCTCGTTGTCTTTGGTCAGCTCTTTGTGCTCGTTGCGATAGCTGGCGTGCGTGAGCGCCTCATCCAGCAGCTCCGCGTTCTCGAACTGATGCTCGAGCGTCGCCATCAGCTCTTCGGCCGTTGCGGGCTCGATTACAGGGCCGCTCCCCAAGCGTTCATCCCCTCTGCGTCCGTGATGCGCACAGGCACCAATTGATTAAACAGGCTGTCGGGTCCCTCGAACAGCACCGGCACATAGGTACTGGTGAAGCCGCGAAGATACCCGTTCACGCGCCGGTCCTCCACCAACACCGCGTCTTCGGCGCCCACACCGGCCTGCGCGTGTGCGGCGCGGCGCTCTTTTGACAGCGCGGTCAACACACCGACCCGGGCCCGCTTGATCCGCGGATCCACCTGGTCCCGCATCGTGGCCGCCGGGGTCCCGCGTCGCGGGCTGTACGGAAAGACGTGCAGGTACGTCAGCTTGATGCCGCGCAGATAATCCACCGTGGCCTCAAAGCGCTCCCCGTCCTCGCCGGGGAAGCCGACCATGACGTCGATCCCCCAGGCCCCGTGCGGCAGCAGCTCCCGAAATCGCTCCACCGCCGTCGTGTACTTCGCCGTGCGATACACCCGTCGCATCGCCGCCAGCGTCCGATCGTCGCCCGACTGAAGCGGCACGTGCAGATGCGGGCACACACGCGGGTGGGTAGCCACCAACTCGAGCACCGCAGAGTCGACTTCGTTGGGCTCCAGGGACGAGATCCGATACCGATCGACCGTCGTGCGCTCCAACAGCTCCACCATCATGTCGGCAAAGCTGCGCCGAGGCTCCAGATCGCGCCCCCAGTGCCCCAGATGGATGCCGGTCAGCACGATCTCGCGCGCCCCCAACGCCTCGTACCGTGTGATCTCGGCCACGACGGTGTCCATGCTCAGCGATCGGCTCGCCCCCCGCGCCTGCGGGATGATGCAGAAGCTGCACACGTAGTCACAGCCGTCCTGCACCTTCACAAACGGGCGCGACCGACCTGCCGCCAGCGTCCGAATCGCGGCCGCGTCGCGCAATGTCGGGTTCCAATCCCGGTGCCCGGCGCGCTCAAACGCCGGCTCCGCGTCCTCTCCGCGCAGCATGCGCGCGACCATGTCCGGAATCGCCGACTTGTGGACGTTGCCGACCACCTTGTCGACCTCGGGCATGGCCTCCAGCGCCTCCCGATCGGTCTGGGCATAGCAGCCCGTCACCACGATCCGCGCGTCGGGACTGCCACGCCGATAGCGACGGATCAGCTGCCGTGCGTCGGCGTCCGCGGTGTGCGTCACGGTGCAGGTGTTGACGATCACGACGTCCAGGTCCTCGGTCCCGCTGGGGAAGTCCACCGGCTGACCCACACTACCGGCGACCGCATCACGCAGCGCCGCGGAGTCCGCCTGATTGGCCTTGCAGCCGAACGTGCGCAACCCGACCCGGATCACGCTGTCACCGCCCGGCGGATCCAGCCGCCGCCCAACACGCGATCCGGGGTCGACGCGTCGTACAGCACCGCCGCCTGACCCGGCGCCACCGCGCGAATCGGCTCGGCAAACCGCAGCCGCAGCTCGCCGTTGGCGCTGATGACCGTCGCGGGAACAGGCTTGCTGCGATGCCGGATCCGCGCCAGCACGTCGCTGCCGTCCGCCGGTGCCTCACCCGTGATCCAGTTGCAGCGATCCGCCGTCAGACCAGTCGCAAATACGGCCGACTCGGGCCCCACAACCACGCGACCATCGGGCGCTGAGATGCCGATCACAAAGCGCTTGGGTGTTCCACCCGGCAGGCCCAGCCCACGCCGCTGGCCCACAGTGAACTTGTGAATGCCCTTGTGGCGTCCCAACACCTCACCGTCCTGGTCGACCACCTCGCCCTCGACCGGCGCCGCGTGCTTCTCCACGAAGCCGGCATAGTCGCCGTCCGGGACAAAGCAGATGTCCTGCGACTCCGCCTTGTGCGCGACGGGCAAGCCCAGTCGCTCCGCGTGACCGCGCACGTCGTCCTTCTCAAAGCCGCCGACCGGAAAGAGCACGCGACTCAGCGCCTCCTGAGTCGCACCGAACAGAAAGTAGCTCTGGTCCTTGTGCGTATCGACCGCGCGATACAGGCCAAACGCGTCACCGTTGGCCACTACGCGCGCGTAATGCCCGGTGGCCAGCTTGTCGCAGCCCAGCGCCATCGCGCGACTGAGCAGCAGCTTGAACTTCAGCACGTCGTTGCACCGCACGCAGGGGCTGGGCGTCAGGCCCTGGCTGTAGTCCGCCACAAAGCGATCGATGACCGCGCTCTTGAACTGCTTTTTGTAGTTGGCGACGTAGTGGGGGATGCCCAGGTGGGCGGCCACGCGGCGCGCGTCATGAGCGTCGTCCGGCGCGCAGCACGTGCCCTGGCGCTCCACGTCGTCGGCGCTGTCGCTCAGGTGCATCGTGATGCCCACAACCTCGTGGCCCTGTTCGACCAGCAGGCCCGCGGTGACGGCAGAGTCCACACCGCCGCTCATGGCGACGACGACCTTCATGCGGCGCCTCGCACAACCTGCACGCGGCGTACGATCTCCTGGGCGATCAGCAGCACCCGCTCGACCTCCGCCACGGTGTTGCCGGGCCCCAGGCTCAGGCGGATGGCCCCGCGGGCGTCCTCTTCGTCCAGCCCCATCGCCAGCAGCACGTGGCTGGGCTCCAGCGATCCGGCCGTGCAGGCCGATCCTGCCGAGACCGACACGCCGGCCAGGTCAAACGCCATCAGCAGCGTCTCGCCATCGACCGACGGCAGTCGCACCGACAGGGTGTTGGGAAGGCGATCGGCGCCCTCACCGACCGCGATCATGCCAAGCTCCACGAGCCCGTTGCGCAGCCGATCGCGCAGCGACGCCACCATGTCCATGCGGTCAAGCACCGCCGACACCCGCCGCGCCGCCGCACCAAAGCCGGCGATCGCCGCCACGTTCTCGGTACCCGCACGACGACCGCGCTCCTGATGTCCGCCGGCCAGCAGCGGGCCGCTCAAGGTGGCGCCCTTACGCACATACAACGCGCCGCAACCCAGCGGTCCGTTGACCTTGTGGGCGCTGAAGGTGGCAAAATCGCAGCCCACGTCCTCAACGGACAGGTCGATCTTCCCCAGCGCCTGGGCCCCGTCCAGATGGCACGGTACGTCGCGCTTGCGACACAGCTCGGCGATGGCCATCACGTCCTGGATCACGCCGGTCTCGTTGTTGGCCCAGATGATCGAGCAGAGCGCCGGCTCAAACCGCAGCGCAGCGTCCAGCGCGTACAGGTCCAGCCGCCCTGCCCCGCCCACGCCGACCGCGGTGACGTCGCCCAGGGCGCGCGCCGCATCCAAAACGGAGACGTGCTCGATGGCGCTGGTCACGATCGCCCCGCCGGCCGCCCGCAGCACGGTATTGTTGGCCTCGGTGGCGCCCGACGTAAAGATGACCTCTTTGGGGGACGCGGCGCCGATCGCCAGCGCCACAGCCGCTCGCGCGGACTCTACCGCCTCGCGCGCTGACCGCCCCTCGGCGTGCACGCTGGATGCATTGGCGACCGCGCCGGGGGTCAGCCACGCCGCCATCGCCTGCCCCGCTTCGACGCACAGCGGCGTCGTCGCGTTATGGTCCATATAGACCCGCACGCGCGCACGATGCCGCAGCGTCATGGGACGGTCAAGGATTGGTTTTACGGGGGGAACTCGAGGAAAGGGGGGCGCTTACTTGCGCTTGAGCGGCATCTTCTCGTCCTCACCGTCCTTGGTGAGGGTGATCTTGTCGTCGCTCTCGAAGGTCACGGTCATCTTCTCGACCTCCTCTTTGCCCTCGTCCTTGCTCTCGATAACCATCGAGTTGCCCTTCTCGGAGAGGATCTTGTAGGTGGCTTTGTCATCCTTGGGCTTGAAGCCCTTGGCGACCAGGGAGTCCTTGCCGATCGAGATCGTCGCGGCGCCCATGGCTTTCTGCATCTGCTCAACCATCGCCGGGTTGGCCTTGGCGGCCTCGGCCATCTTGGGGTTCAGCGCCATCATGCGCTCGACGTCGATGCCCCAGTCGCCCTGGAACTTGTCGTGGTTGGACTTGCCGGACGGAGCGGCTGCGGCCTTGGCGGGCTCGGCGGTCTTGGCGGGCTCGGCGGCCTTCTCAGGAGCCTTGTCGCCCTCGGGAGCCTTGTCGCCCTCGGGAGCCTT
>CAZJHX010000043.1:0-57523 GCA_964545715.1 uncultured Myxococcales bacterium | reverse complement strand
ACTCGTGCCGCAGCTCCCACGCGATACGCGGACAGTCGTCGCGGGCAGCCAGAAACTCGTGAAACGCTTTGAAGCGGTCCAGGTTGACCAACATGTTGGGCGGCAGCTGCAGAAAGATCAGCCCCAGCTTGTCGCTCAACCCCTCGGCCGTCTGCTCCAGCAGAAACGGCACGGTGTCGCCGGGGTCCTTCAGCCGCTTGCGGTGCGTGATGTACCGCGAGGCCTTGATCACGAAGCGGAAGTCGTCGCCCACCGCGTCAGACCACTTCGCCAGCATCGCGGCCTTGGGATACCGATAGAAGGTGTTGTTGATCTCGACCGATTTGAAGTGATCGGCGTAGTACGCCAGCCACTTCTTCTGGGCCAGCTTCTCGGGGTAGAAGCTGCCGCGCCACTCTTTGTACGCGTAGCCGCTGGTGCCGACGTGCAGACGTGTCATGAGCGGGACAGCGCGGCGTTCATCCAGCGCGGCAACAGCGCGGTGGCCAGCGGAGACTCTTCCATGGACTGCAGCACCTGGTCTTCGGGGCGATCCGGCTCGGCCTCCACGTAGCCGGCCTGGTAGCGCAGGTATCGCAGCGTGTTGGCCTGCCGAGTCAGCTCCGGGTGAAACTGCGTACCGAAGACGTCGCTATCACCGACGCGCACGCACTGGTACGGCACCAGCGCGGACGACGCGAGGTGGGTCATGCCGGCCGGCAGCCGCGTCGCGCGGTCCTTGTGCCCAAGCTGCGCTTTGAACGACGGCCCGATGTCGCCAAGCAGCGGGTCCTTGAGCCCCTCCTCACTGACAAAGATGTCGAACGTGCCGACCTCGGTGTTGGGGACATCGTGGATCACCTCGCCGCCGCCCGCGACGACCAGTCCCTGAAAGCCGAAGCACGACGCAAAGGTGGGAAAGCGCCGCGCCACGCAGACGTCGCCCAGAAAATCGAGGAACTGGTGAATGAAGGGGTCGTCGTCGCACACGGAGAAGTGCCCCGACCCACCGATCAACAGCAGGTCGGTCTGGTCCAGCTCGCGCTCTGTGGGCGGGCCCTGCAGCAGATTCCAGCACTTGACCGAGGCTTCGGGGACCTCCAGAGCCTTGTAAAAGCACTCGTGCTCGTGGCGCGCCATCTCGTCGCCTTCGAGACGCGCCTGCAACAACAGAAAACGTGGGCTGGGGCCTGACATCGGCGCAGTATAGAGAAGTCAGTCGGTTTCGAGAAGGTCGTCTCGCTGGTAGACGATGACCAGCGGCGCGCTCGCCACCTCGACCTTGAAGACCTCTGTATAGCCCTTGCGCTGGACCTCGCGCGGGCTGATGTACGCCTTGATCAGATACTGCGGTGACTCCGGGTCATACACCAGGTCGTCGCGCAGCATGTCGGACGTGTGGTTCACGACGCCGATCACGTCCCACGTGGCGCCGGACTCCGCCTCCTCGTTGACGAACTCGTAGGCCTTGTCCATGCCCTCGCCCCACCAGCCGACCTCGAACAGCGACTTGTCGTATACGGTGCCTGTGCCGCCAACCAGCTCGCTGTAATAGTCCAGGTAGTACGGGTGCACGGTCCAACACTGAACCGCGAGGTAGACGGCGGTTCCGATAGCGGCAAACGGCCGCCAGGACACCCTGCGGATGAACACGTCGGCGCCAATCGCGATCATCAACGCCAGGGGCGGATACATGTTGTAGATGTAGCGAATGCCGTCCTGCTTGAGCACGCTGATCGTCCACAAGAACGGCGTCAGGAACCACAGCAGCACGATCAGGTTGGTAAACGAGCGCCGCTTCCAGGCCGTGTAGAAGAATGCGCCGAACCCGACCAGCAGCACCGCCGGTGTGGTCGCCACGAACGTGACCGGAAAGTAGTACCAGGGCGGCTGCCGGTAATGCCCCAGAAACCACTCCTGAATGGGATAATCCCAGTGCTGCAGGGTGGTCACCAGCTGCCCGAACGGCTCGCGCCACAGCCACGGCCACACGATCAGCAGCACGATCATCGGCAGCGCCGGCAGGATGTACAGCGAGATCGGCAGCTCCAGGATCCCGCGCCGGCGGATGTTGCGCCACTCATGCGCAAAGTGCAGCACCATCATGAAGATGAAGAGCGTGGCGTTGGAGAACTTGGTCGCAAAGGCCAGGCACGCGACCAGTCCGGCCGCCAGGTACCACTTGTTCTGGTGTCCCTCGGCTGTGATCGCGCGCGCGAAGAGGTACACGCCCAGCGTAAATAGCAGCACGGACGGCGCATCCAGCGCAGCCACCTTCCCGTGCGCGATGAACGGCGGCAAGAACACCAGGATCAGCCCGGCAAAGAACCCGACCCAGCCGCCGATGAAGCGCGTGCCGAACATAAACGTCAGCAGCACCGTGAAGCCGGCCATCACCGCGGACGCAAAGCGCAGCGGCGTATAGCTGTCGGTGCCGGCCAGGTGGCTGACGACGCCGTACACATACTTGCCGATGGGCGGATGCTCTTCGTTGGTGTTCCAGTACAAGCTTTGGAAGTAACCGTGCGCC
Organism: uncultured Myxococcales bacterium; assembly: GCA_964545715.1. Classification (GTDB taxonomy): domain Bacteria; phylum Myxococcota_A; class UBA9042; genus CAZJHX01. The sequence goes on along the minus strand of CAZJHX010000043.1, from coordinate 55,014 downwards.
ATGTTGGACACGTAGATCCGCCCGGCGCCCGCGTACGCCCACTCGTCGGACGTCTCGCCCGCGCCGTTGAGATCCCAGCAGCGCACGCCCACGGTCGCGACGAACAGCGTGGCGCCCAGCAATACACGGCGACGACGCGCCTGATCGGTGGCAAAGCTTCGGGCAAACCGCACCACGGCCGGGCCAAACGCCACAAGCCCCGCCAGCAGCAACAGCAGCACCGGGCCCAGACGCATCGCCAGCGGCAGCGCCGGACCGCGCACGGGCTCGACCGGCTGAACAAAGATCGGCTGCAGCGCCTCCATGTTCATATAGCCCGACGGCAGGCGCCACTGCACTCTCAACCGGGAGTCGCCGCGGCGATGGCGCGTCTGAATGCGCAGCTCGTGAAAGCCCTTGGTCAGGCGCACGGATCCCTTGGAGAACTCCTTCCCGCGCCGATGCGTCACGATGGTCTTGTTGTTCACCCGCAGCCAGGCGTCGTCGGTGGACTCGATCAGGAAGTCGTAGGTCCCGCCGCGCGGCGCCATCACCCAGCCGTCCAGCCGCACCGACGATCGATCGGGTACGGCGACCGGGTTGCGCCTCAGGCGCGGTCCGTAGTCCAGGTGCTCGACCACCTGCTCGACGCTGGGCTCACCGGACCAGCGGAGGTTGTCGTAGATCCGCATGGTCATGCCGCGCTGAGTCGTACTGCGCACCGCCAGGAACCCGGTTCCCAAAGCGGCTATCAGCAGGACTGTAAAGGCGGACCAGCGGACCATGGCGGCGGACATTACAACGGCGTCCGACCACTGTCTACGAAGGTTGACACCACTGTTCATACCGACAACACAGCCTGACACCGGCAATCACGATACATTCAATAGTTTCAGATACTTACAGATGGCCCATGCCTTGCGAAGTGAATGAGCATCGGTCATTTGCACGAGGAGAAAGTGGTGAAGCAAACGCTCATAATTCTGGCTGCCGGCGCGCTGTGCATGTTGGGCTGCAACGAGTCCCTGCCCACTGAGCCGGCGTCCCCGATCGAGATCACCGTCGTGTCCGGGGCGGCCACCTGGAGCGACCAGGCCGTCGATCAGCTGACCTATCAAGCGCCGGCGACGATCACGGCCATGGCCACGGACGATGGCGTCGCGCTGGTCGGGACCGAAGACGGGGTCTACAGCGTCGGCGCGGCCGGGCTGGTTGAGGTGGCCGTGTTTGCCGCGGACGCATCGGCACCGCTGTCGACGGGCGCCGTACACGCGATGGCTGCCCGGCAGAGCGGCGCCTTTGTCGCGGCTGAGCAGGGCCTCTTTCATACGTTCGAGGACAGACTGCTGACGTCGCCGCTGTCCGACGCGCTGGCCACCACGCGCGTACACGCCCTGGCTGTCGACGCCGGCGCGGCGACCGAGACGCTGTGGCTGGCGACCGACCAGGGCCTCTACATGTCGTCGGGCGACGTGCTCAGTCACATCGCGTTTGTGTCTGAGCCCGGCGCGGCGACGGCGGTCGGCGTGGCCGGCGCGGAGGTCCTCGTGGCGTTCGGCCCCGCCCTGTACGAGCTGGACTCCGTCACGCTGACCTACGTGGCCGTCCCGCAGCAGCTGGGCAACATCACCTCGATCTGCGCGACAGGCGACGGCTTCTCGATCACGTCGGACGCGGGCCTCACCGTGCGCACCAGTGACGGCGCCTACCAGCGCTACACATTGGCTGACGACAGCACCGCCGCCGCCGAGGCCGCTGTGGCAGGAGTCGTCCTGACCGCCGCCGGCGCCATCACGATCGACAACGGCGTCCTGACCGGGCTGGCGCCGCTGGAGTCGACCACCGACACGGGCGCGATGACGATCGACGGCTACGGCACCGTCTGGATCGGCCGCGGCACGGACGTCGTCGGCCTGCTGATCGGTACGCCCGTCAGCTTCGCCACCGAGGTCGCGCCGATCCTGGAGCTGCGCTGCGGCATCTGCCACTCCGACGGCTACAGCGCGCCCAAGCACGAGTTCACCGACTACGAGACCACGCGCTCGCTGGCCGACTCGATCCTGGCGCGCGTCACCACCGCCCAGATGCCCCCCACGCCGATGCCGGCGCTGACCACCGACGAGCTGGACGTGCTGGTCAGCTGGTACAGCACCGGCCAGAACCCCTGAACCCCCGAATCCCCTGCCCTTCCCCACGACAAGGAGACCTGTGCCATGAAGAGACTTCTCATCATCCTGCTGTCGCTGTCGGTTCTGCCGACCGCAGCGGCAGCCGACGAATGCGGCGCCTCGCAAGAGCTCGACCGCTACCGGATGCTGCGCCGCTTGTCGCTCGACCTGCGCCTTCGTCTGCCCGACTACGAGGAGTACACCGCGCTCGACCAGTTCAGTGAGGTGCCGGCCGACATGATCGACGACATGCTGGCGTCCGAGGACTTCCGGCTGGCGATGCGCCGCTACCACGAGGACATGCTGTGGCCCAACGTCAACAACGTGGCCATCGTGGACGTGATGACCGTCATCACCCCGATCTCCAAGACGGGCCCCATGAAGGAGATCTGGGCGGTACGCGGCACGGGGCGCAAGAAGACCTGGCGCCAGGGCGCGGGCAACGAGACCTGCGGCGACTGGGAGCAGACCGAGTTTGAGGCTGACGGCATGCCCAAGACGATCACCGCCGACAACAACGGCATCGAGTACCAGCAGGACGGCTGGGTGCTGGTCGACACCTACTGGGGTGAGACGATCAAGGTGTGCGCCTTTGACGCGCAGACGGCGGACGTCGGGGTCAAGGGTCCGTGCACCGACCGGCGCGCCAACAGCGATCGCGGCTGCGGCTGCGGCCCCAACCTGAACCGCTGCTTCGGCCCGACCACCGGGCGCACGATCCTGACCCAGGTGCGCGAGCAGCTGCTGCTGCTCATCGACGACTCCACCGTCGGCGACCGGGGGTACTCCGAGATCCTGACCACGCAGCGCACGTACATGAACGGCCCCATCGCGCACTGGAAGAAGCACTTGGCGCCCATGGTCAACCTCAATAAGACCCTCAACCAGACGGGTCCCGGCGACGTCGACGTGTCCGGCGCCATCCCCGCGTTCACCGACATGGGCTGGAGCGCAGCCGACCGATCCGGCGTACATGCGGGCATCCTGACGCTGCCGGCGTACACCCTGCGCTTTCAGACCAACCGCGGTCGCGCCAACCGCATGCGCATCGCGTTCACCGGCCAGTACTTCGTGCCTCCGGCCGGCGGCGACGCCGACTGCGATCCCGACGCGGACGACCTGACGCAGCGCTGCACATGTCGCCACTGTCACCAGGTGCTGGAGCCGCTCGCCGCTCACTTCGCGCCGATCGTGGAGGCCGGAAGCAGCATCCTGAACAGCGCCGAGCTGCCCGTCTACAACCCCAAATGCGATCCGACCAAGAGCGGCAAGACGGCGTTCTTGTGCAACCGCTTCTACGTCACCGACCCGGACGCCTATAACCCGGGAACGCTGCTGGCGCACCAGTACGCGGACATCGACGATCCGTTGCACAACAAGCTGGCCGAGAACATCGACGGCGGTCCGTCCGCGTGGGCGAGCACCGTCATCGACAGCGGGCAGTTTCACAGCACGACGGTCCGCACGCTGTTCCAGCACCTGATGGGCCGCGAGATGGTCCTCGACCCACTGCGCAGCGACAACGAGATCGCGCTGCTGATGCTGCTGGCGGCTGAGTTTCAGCTGTCCGACGACTTCCGCGCGCTCGTCAAATCCCTGGTGGAGCTGCCCCAGTACAGGAGAGTCCGATGAAAGCGATGAGCTCAAGCATGCTCGTAGTGAGCCTGGCCCTGATGTGTGTGATGGCTTCGGCCTGCAGCGACGTCAGCATCCCGATCGAGACCACGGCGCCGGCTGTCGTCGACGACTCGGTGGTCGGCGTCCCGGTGGACCACCCCAGCCTGGTGCTGCCGCCGCAAAGCCGTGAGGTGAAGCGCCTGACGGTCCAGCAGCTGCGCAACTCGATCCCGATCGTGGCCGGAGGCGCGGATTGGACGGTCAAGGCCAAGGCCAACGGGCCCGAGTACCAGGCGCTGGACGAGCGCGTGCTCGGCCTGACGCTGGGACACCCGGACTACATCCAGACCACGGTGGAGCCGGCCGAGCCGACCGCGCTGTACGTAAAGTTCATGGACGACATGGCGCGCGACGTGTGCGCCAAGATGAAGACCACCGACCTGCAGCGCTTCGACGACGTGGACGCCAACCTACGGTACCTGAAGCTGCGCTTTCTGGGCGAGAAGGTCGCGGACGACGACGCCGAGAGCGTGGCGTCCCTGCGCAAAGTCTACGAGGCGGGCGGCTGGTCCGGCGCGTGCGTCGCGCTCTTCAGCTCCCCGGCCTTCCACCTCTACTAAACACCGCTTCGGCGAAACAGGAGTCAGTCATGAACAACACGAGCAAGAACCGACGCGCCTTCTCCCGCCGCTTGATGCTGCAGGGGATGGGCGCTTCCGCCGCCGCGCTCTGGATGGGCAACCTCTTTGGAGGCGTCGCGCGCGCTCAGACGTTTGACGTCGACACGTCACCGCTGCTGATCGTGTGCAGCTTCGACGGCGGCTGGGATCAGCTGTTGTGCCTGGACCCGCGCGACAACACCGCGTTTACCAGCGGCAAGATCCTGCCGTCCTACGACCTCGTCGCCGGTGACAGCACCGTGAATCAGGCCTTGATCGACACTCAGGGAACGGGGCTCGTAAAGCCGTCCGGGTCCAACATCACGTTTGGTCCGGCGATCGGGCGCCTGGCGGACAAATATGCCGACGTGGGCGTTGTGCGTGGGATCAATATGGGCACGCTGACCCACGAGGTCGGGCGCAGGTACAACCTGACCGGCAAGTTTCCGCGCGGCCTGTCCGCCAGCGGCAGCTCGCTGGGGACCTGGCACGCACACAGCACAGGCGACTTGACGGCGCTGCCCAACCTGGTCGTGGGCGGCGAGGCCTACAATGAGGGGCTGAGCAACTTTGCGACCGCGCTGCAGATCCGCCAGAGCTTCGATCTGCTGACCGTGCTGTCCGCGATCGGCGAGCCGCTGACAGAGGCGACGTCATCCGCCGTGTCGGAGTACCTGTGGTCCAACAGCTGCAGCGACATCATGTATGACGGCAACGAGGCGGTGACCACGTTCTTGGACAGCCACACCAAGTCGCTGTCCCTGGCGTCCGGCGACCTGGCGCAGCACTTCATGTTCACGGCAAACCCGCCACCCGCGATTCAGGCGCTGTACGAGGCGTTCGACATCGATCCGTCGCGGCTGGCCCAGGAGCTCGAGGGCGGCAAAGGGCAGGCGGCGATCGCCGCGCAGGCGCTGACCAATGGGCTGAGTCAGGCGGTCAAGATCAGCTTGGGATCCGGCAGCATCGACCACCACGACGACGACTATCAGACCGACCACGCGCCGGCGCTGGCCACGGGCTTCAACGCGCTATCGGACCTGATCGACTTCCTGAAGACGGCGCTGGACGGCAACGGCAAGCCCTACTGGGACCGCACCACCGTGCTGGTCACCAGCGACTTCGCGCGCACACCGACCCTGAACAGCCGCGGCGGACGGGATCACCACCTGTCGTCGTGCTGCCTGGTTGCAGGCGCAGGCATCCAGGGCAACACCGTGGTCGGGGGCACCGACGACATCGACATGACGTATCAGGGCGTGGACATGTCCACTGGCCAGGTTGACCCCAACGGGGTGACACTACGTCCACCGGACGTCCATGCGACAGTTCTAAAAGCGATGGGGCTGTCGTACGACCACATCGAGAACCAGGACCCGGTTCTGATCAGCGCCCTGCTGAAGTAGCGCCCGCCGCGCGCCCTTGCGCGACCGCCGGGCCCTCGGGGGAATCGGGGGTCGTCCCCCGAGCGCATCAGGCGTCAAAAAGGCATGTCACCTGTCACACATAGGACACACGATGTCACACACAGACACACTTGTTCACGCTGTGATCGCGGCGCGCGGGGGTGGGTGAACTTTTTTCACCCAGGTGGGTCGAAAGTGACATGAAAGTCGCGATCCGAGACCAATACCCCGTTTTTGCCCCGTCTGGACGCCACCAAAACCGGACCCTTGTTCTGAAGCGGGCCTATCTGGCACGAAATGTGAAGTAAATAACCTATATACTGCGTATACCGAGTAAAGGCTCGGTCTGGGCGGTCGGCTGATAGCAGTACCCAGGAGTTTGACAATGAGACGAACAAGAACAAAGACACCGAGCACGCCCAGCTCTCCTAAGCAGCTGCTTATGAGCCTGGCGTTCGTTCTGGTTGCGTTCGTCATCTCAGCCATCGCGCAGCCGGTCATGCTCGACCGCAGCGGCCAGAGCATTGAGATCGTTGATAAAGCGGTCGCGATGATCAACACCGACAAGGGCCACGGCGCCCCTCAGCCCATCGACGAGCTGCACCCCGAACGATCCACCCGAGACAAGCTGGCCATCGTGCTGGTCTCTCTCGGAGTCGCCGCCAACCAGTAGATGCAGCCCGTGACGTTGCCCCCGCGAACATCCTGTTCACCGCCCCTTGTGTGCTCCGAACGTGGGCGCTCCTGCGCCCTGGCCACTGGCACCACTAATCCATGAGCTTGCTCGCGAGCGCTTCGGCCTCGCGGGTGCAGTCATTTATACCCACCCCGCGAAACGCATTACCGGTGACATGCAGCCCCGGATAACGCTCCAGCGCTGCGTTTACCGCTGCGAGCCGATCCAGATGGCCCGTCTCGTATTGCGGGATCGCGGCTTTGTGGCGCGCGATGTTCACGAACGTCGGCGCCGCATCCAACCCCATGATCTGCTGAAGCTGCTCGCGCACCAATGTGGTCAGCTCATCATCCGACTTCATAGCCAGCTCGGGCATGCGTGCTCCACCGACCATCGACCGCAGCAGGACGTGGTCCGCCGGGCTGCGATGCCCGGGAAAGATGCTCGACGTCCACAGGCAGCCCAGCACAGGGCGCTCTTCGCTGGACGGAATGAGAAATCCAAAGCCGTCCAGAGACGCCTCGACCGCCGCGCGCGGGTACCCGAGCGCCACGACGGCCACGGGCGCGTACGGGATGTCCGCCAGGGGCGCTTTGAAGTCGGAGTCCACGCCGCTCAGCAGCTGCGAAGCGGCATACGCGGGCACGGCCAGCACAACCGCGTCCAGGTCCGCCAGCGTCAGATCGCCCGCCACGACAGTCCAGCCGTTCGCTGTTCTTGTCAGCGCTGAGACCGCTGTGCCCAGTCGAACACGGTCGCCCAGGGCGGCCCCCAGCGCGTCGATCAGCTGCGAGACCCCACCGGGAAACGAAGTGAGTCGCCCGCCCGGTCCCGCGGCGCCGCCGTGATCGTCTTTGCTGCGCTGCTTTTTGAGCTTGCGCGACGCCGTGATCAGGCTGCCGTACTCCGCCTCCAGCTCGGCCAGCCGCGGCAGGGCCGCTTTGAGACTGATACGCGTCGGGTCCCCGGCGAAGATGCCGGAGACAAACGGATCGACCAGTCGCTGGTACGCCTGAGGCCCAAGACGGCGCGTCGCAAACTCGGCCACGGTCTCGTCGCCGTCCGCGGTGCGCTTCTTGACGAACATCTCGCGAATGACGCGAAAGCGGGCGCCAACCGTCAGCAGATCCGAGGTCAAAAACGAGGGTGGCGACGTCGGCAGCTCTTTCAGGGCGCCGTCGATCACCACAAAGCGCCGCCGCGCGCTGTCGTCGGACCGCAGCAGCTGGTCGGTGAGGCCCAGCGCCTCGACCAGGTCCATGGTGAAGGGCTTGGAGTCCAGCCACCCGTTGGGCCCGACCTCGCACCGATATCCGTCGCGCTCGATCGTGCGCATCTTGCCGCCCAGGCAGTCTCCGCTCTCGATCAGCGTGAGGTCCAGCGCCAGGTCGCGCTCCCCGGCACGCCGGACCAGGTTGAAGGCCGTGGCCAGGCCCGAGATGCCACCGCCGATCACTGCGATCTTCATCGCGGACGACTGTACAGCACCGCTAAAAGGGGTCAACATCGGCCCATGCCGGATCAAAACCACTTGGAACGAACCCACGTCGGAGTTCTGGGCGGCGGCTCCTGGGGCACCGCGATCGCGCACCTGCTCCGCTCAAAGGGCACGCCGACCCTGATGTGGATGCGCGACGAGAAGATGGCGCGCTCCATCGCCAAGAAGCGCCTGAACACGCGCTATCTCCCGGACCACAAGCTGGCCAAGGGCATTGAGACGACGACGTCACTGTCCGAGGTGGCGCAGCGCTGTCGGCTGATCTTTGTGGTGGTGCCGACCAAGGTCCTGCGCGATGTGGCCAGGACGCTGGGCGACGATCTGCTGGCGGACCACCTGCTGGTCTCGTGCTCCAAGGGGCTGGAGCCCGGATCCGCCAAGCGCATGACCCAAATCCTTACCGAGGAGACCTGCTGCTTGCGCGTCGGCGCGTTGAGCGGGCCCAACCTGGCCAAGGAGATCCTACGCGGGGACCCGAGCGCCACCGTGATCGCGTCGGCGTACGACGAGGTGATCGTGGAGGCCACGCGCGCGATTATGGGGCCGTCGTTTCGCGTCTATGGCAACTACGACGTCCTGGGCGTGGAGCTCGCGGGCGCGCTGAAGAACGTGGCTGCCATCGCGGCGGGAGTCGCGGCAGGGCTTGGCTTTGGCGACAACACCAAGTCGCTGATCGTCACGCGCGGGCTGGCCGAGATCCGGCGGCTCGGAGAGCGGCTGGGCGCTGACGCCATGACCTTTGCCGGTCTGGCGGGAGTCGGTGACCTGATGGTGACCTGCGCCAGCCCGTTGAGCCGCAACCACCAGGTGGGCCGGCGACTGGCGGACGGGCAGACCCTCGACCAGATCCGCGACGAGATGAACCAGGTGGCCGAGGGCGTGAACACGTCACGGGTGGTGGCCAACCTGTCGACGAAGCTGGACGTGCCGATGCCCATCGCGCACGCCGTGCACCAGCTGGCCTACCATGGCCGCAAACCCAAAGACGTGCTGAAAGAGCTGATGTCGATTCAGGCGCTGTACGAGATCGACAAACCGATTCCGGTCTAGCGGGCAGACAAACCGATACGGCCTTAGACCGCGGCGGCAAGGGCGCAGGAGCGCCCGCATCAGGCCCCTGAGGGGCCGCAAACAGGATGTTTGTGGGGGTAAGGAGAAACGGGCAGTCCGGCGTCGACGGTCTTGTGCCTGAGAGCCCCCCAGAACCCTTTATTCAAACACAATGACCGTGACGCACGGCAGCCACCAGGCTCCCGATTTGAATCCTCACAACTCTCATGGGAGCGCCGCTTCAGCGACAAGTGTTTCGCTGTCACGACTGTAAAGCCACTGTAGATCGACAGTTAACAAATTTGCAATAACTATATGATTTTACTCAGCAAATCTGTAAACAGCTTTACTTGTAAAGCCCGGCGCGCTGTGAAGTTTGTCAACCCCAACGTTGGTGCGCCAACGTTGGGGTCAAGGCTCGGAGACGTCCTCATCCGGGTGCTTGACGTAATACTGCTGACACACAAATTGCAGATCTTCTGCGGTCTTGAAGCGGCCGCAGTAGCTGTCTATGTCGGCGGCGGCAGACTTCGCGTCAGTCTTGCAGGCCGCCTCTTCCATGTTGATGTTGGCCGTGCCGCTGGCGACCAGGGCGTCGACGTGAGCGCGGCAGTTCATCTCACCGGCCTCGCAGCACTGACACTGCAGCTGCAGCAGGGTGTGGCAGTGGCCCTCGGCCTCGACGGGGAAGCCCGTCTTGGTCGGACGCTCGGATGAGCACCCGCCCAGCAACCAGACCACGATCAGCCCCTGAAGCAAGACCCGCATGCGGGGACATTATTCGTTGCCGCGGCTGATGGCAACGTGATAGCCCAACCGCATGAAGACGCTCAAAATCGCTGCACTCTGCACGGTCTTCGTCGTCGCTGACCTCTCGGCGACGGAGCTTGTGAAAGGTCCCATTCTGACGAGCGCCACCACCACCAGCATCGTGATCAGCTGGCAGACCGCCACCAAAGCCGACGGGTACATCGAGGTCACCCCCGTCGACGGAGGGGACGTGATCGTGGTCAACGACTCGTTCAACGCGGACTGGCACGACGTCACAGTCGATGGGTTGGAGGCCGGCAAAAAGTACACCTATGAGGTGTTTGCGGCGCCTGACGATCCGCTGGGGGGCGGCTCCTTTCGCGCGTCGGTGGCGCCGGGGCAGCCGTTCAAGTTCGTAGTCTACGGCGACAATCGCAGTCAGCACGAAAAGCACAAAGAGGTGGTCGCCTCCATCCTGGGCGAGGAGGACATCGACTTTGTGGTCAACACCGGCGACATGGTCTCCAACGGCGAGGTCGAGGGCGACTGGGCCACGTTCTTTGAGATCGAGCAGGCGCTGCTGGCGACCCACCCGATCATGCCGGCGGTCGGCAACCACGAGGAGGACGGTGGCAACGTCGACCTCTTCTTGAAGTACTTCAAGCTGCCCAAAAACGGGAAGTCGACCTACTACTACCAGCGGATCGGCAACGCGCTTTTCATGACGCTGGACGGGCACGTGGAGATCGACAACCTGCTCATCTGCCTGTTCACCGTGCAGCTTGCCGAGGACTGCTTCAACGCGGCCCAAATCGACTGGATCAAGGAGACGCTGGCCATGGCCAAAGCCGACCCGACCATCACGCACGTCTTTACGTCCACCCACATCGGACCCTACTCGTCCAAGCCCGGACGCACCGGGTCGGGCCAGATGCGCGCCCTTCTGGACGACTTTCTGGCCAACAAGGTCAAGGTGGTCTTCAGCGGCCACGATCACTACTTTGAGCACGGGCTGAGCGCCAACGGCCTGCCCTACATCGTGACCGGCGGCGGCGGCGCGGGGTTGTACGAGACGGACCCCTCTCAAGCCATCTGGATCCCGCACGAGGTGCTCACGTCCGAGTCTATTCACAACTACCTGGTCGTCGAGGTCTCGGGCGACTGGGTCTCCGTCATCGCCAAGGACCTCAACGGCAAGGTCATCACCAGCTTCGAGATAGGCCAGCCCCCCTCGTGCGTGGACGCCGCCGACTGCGAGGGCGAGCAGAAGGGCATCTGCGAGGGCAAGTGGGACTGCACCGACAGCTTCGAGTGCCAGTGGCTGTGCAACCCGGAGCCCCTGTGCGGCAGCCCGACCGACTGCACCATGCCCCAACCGGAGAACAGCTGCGACGGGGAGTGGACCTGCCCGGCCAACACCTGCGTGTGGGACTGCGCGCAGGTGGGTGAGTGCTCGACGGATGCGGACTGCGCGGCCAAGCCGGCCCTGACGGACTGCCCGGGCGGCATGTGGTCCTGCGATGCGGCGGCGTGTGAGTGGCTGTGCGAGACCCCGGATGAGCCGGCCGACACCGGCACGGGCGGCACCGGCGGGGACACGACCGCCGATCAGCCGGATCCGACCGGCGCGGGCGACGACACGACCGCGGAGACCGGCACCCCGACGGGCGGCCCAAATCCCGTCCCGGTAGGTCCGGGCCAGACCGAGGAGACGCCCGCGGACGACAAGGATGAGAAGTCCGGCGACCGCGCCGACTCCGGCTGTCAGACCGCGCCGCGCTCCAACGGAACACCGTGGGCCCTGACCCTGCTGCTGCTCGTTGGGTTGGCCGCCGGACGCGCTACCAGCTCGGCTCCCAGTCCTTGCCGATAAGCTTGTAGTCCCGCTCGTCTGCTTGGACCTCTGGACGCGTCTTGAGCAGGCCCAGCGACATCAGCACGATACCGCCGATCCCAGTCACCGCGCCAAACGCCAGAAAGATCGCGTCGTCCCGCCTGTCGCGGGTGGCGCCGATCGCCGCAAACCCACCGCCGGCCACCAGCAGCGCGATGCCGCTGTATAACAGCGCCGGCCGGGAGTCCTTGACGCGAACACGCGCGTACTCGCCATCCGTGTCGATGACGCCCCGAAAGTACCGCATGTCGAAGAACTCGGCCCCGTCGCCCTGCACCACCCGCAGGCCGGTGCGGTAGCCGGGACGCTTGCGCGCCTCCGCCAGGTCGACCGAGCGCACGGTGTACTCCTTGATGCAGCCGCCCATGCACACGGTCAACGCGACCACCATGGCGAGCCCGCGCACCATCAGACGACGATCGAGACCAGCTTGCCGGGCACCACGATCACCTTGCGGATGGTCTTGCCCTCCAGGTGGCGGCGCACGTTGCCGATCGCCATGGCCATCTCCTCCACGGTCGCCTTGTCGGCCGACTTGGGCGCGTCGAAGGTCGCCCGCACCTTGCCCTTGATCTGGACCGCGTACGTGACCGTGTCCTCGGTGCACATCGCCTCGTCCCACGTGGGCCAGCCGGCGTGCGCGACGGACGGCGGATAGCCCAGCAGCTCCCACAGCTCTTCGGCGGTGTGCGGGGCGAACGGCGCCAGCAGCTGGCAGAACGGCTCAGCCAGCTCGCGGGTCAGACCCTCTTTGTTGGCGTCGTTGACGAACTCCATCATGGCGGCGATCGCCGTGTTGAAGCGCATGCGCTCGATGTCTTCGGTGACCTTTTTGACCGTCTTGTGCAGCTTGCGCACCAGCGCGTCCGAGGCCGCCCGATCGGCCACGCCGCGGTTATAGAGGTTCCAGACCCGGTCCAGGAAGCGCTTGGTGCCCTTCAGCCCGGACGTCTGCCAGGGCTTCACCTCTTCCAGCGGCCCCATGAACATCTCGTACACGCGGAAGGCGTCGGCGCCGAACTTGCTGATGACATCGTCAGGGTTGACCACGTTGCCGCGCGACTTGGACATCTTCTGGCTGTCTTCGCCCAGGATCATGCCCTGATGGACCAGCTTCTTGAACGGCTCCTCAGTGCTGACGTAGCCGGCGTCGTAGAGGACCTTGTGCCAGAAGCGCGCGTAAAGCAGGTGCAAAACCGCGTGTTCGGCGCCGCCGACGTACAGGTCGACCGGCATCCAGTACTCTTCTTTGGCCTTGTCCCACGCCTGCTCGCTGTTGTGCGGATCCAGGTAGCGCAGGTAGTACCAGCACGACCCGGCCCACTGCGGCATGGTGTTGGTCTCGCGACGCAGCTGCTCGCCGGTCTCGGGATCGGTGCTCAGCAGCCAGTCGTCGCCGGCGTTGCTCAGCGGCGGATCGCCGTCCTTGTTGGGGTGGTAGGCCTCGACCTCAGGCAGCGCCACCGGCAGGTCGGCCTCATCGACCGGCACGGAGCTGCCGTCCTCGCGCAGCCACAGCGGGAAGGGCTCGCCCCAGTACCGCTGACGGCTGAAGAGCCAGTCGCGCAGCTTGAAGTTGACGGAGCCGTGGCCTACGCCCTTCTCCTCCAGCCACGCTGTGATGTTCTTTTTGAACTCAGGCGTGGACTGGCCGGTAAACGGGCCCGAGTTGACCGCGGTGCCGTCGCCCGTGAAGCCGATGTTGTCGCCTTCGGGGTTCTCGACCACCTCGATGACCGGCAGAGAGAACGTCTGAGCAAACTCGAGGTCGCGCGTGTCGTGCGCCGGCACCGCCATAATCGCGCCGGTCCCGTAGCTGACCAGCACGTAGTCTGCGACCCACACGGGGATCGGCTGCTCGTTGACCGGGTTGATGGCGTACGCGCCGCTGAAGACGCCCGTCTTGCCCTTGGCCAGGTCGGTGCGCTCCAGGTCGCTCTTGCTCGCCGCGGACCGCACATAGGCGTCGACCTCGGCGCGCTGCGCGTCGGTGGTGATCTGGGCGACCAGCTCGTGCTCGGGCGCCAGCACCATGTAGGTGGCGCCAAACAGCGTGTCCGGCCGCGTCGTGTAGACCTCGATCGTGCCGTCGCCTTCGGCAAGCTGAAACGTGACGTTGGCGCCGGTCGAGCGCCCGATCCAATTTTGCTGCATGGCCAGCGTTCCGGACGGCCAGTTCACCTGGTCCAGATCCTTGAGCAGCCGGTCCGCGTACTCGGTGATCTTGAGCACCCACTGACGCATCGGGCGTCGCACCACCGGATGGGCGCCGCGCTCGCTCTTGCCGTCGATGACCTCCTCGTTGGCCAGCACCGTGCCCAGCTCGGGGCACCAGTTCACCGGCTTGTGGTCCTGATACGCCAGGCCGCGCTTGTAGAGCTGCAGGAAGATCCACTGGGTCCACTTGTAGTAGTCGACGCTGGAGGTGGCGACCTCACGGTCCCAGTCCAGCGCAAACCCGAAGGCCTTCAGCTGACGACGGAACGTCTCCATGTTTTTGGCTGTGGTCTCAGCCGGATGAGTACCGGTCTTCAGCGCGTATTGCTCGGCGGGCAGCCCGAACGAGTCGAAGCCCATCGGGTGCAAAACGTTAAACCCGCGCGCCCACTTGTACCGCGCGATGATGTCGGTCGCCGTGTAGCCCTCGGGGTGGCCGACATGCAGCCCGGCCCCGGACGGGTACGGAAACATGTCCAGCACGTAGTATTTGGGCTTGTCGCTGAAGTCGACGGCCTTGAACGTCTTGTTCTCTTCCCAGTACTTCTGCCAGCGCTCTTCGATCTCCTCAAAGGGGAGCCCGCTGCGTTTTGTGTCGTCGTTTGTCATAGCCCACCCTCGTTACATCACAGCACCCTTGCGGTCAACGCGGGCCGCGCGGTAGGGTGCGCCCGTGCATACTTCAGCGCTTGGATCGGGCCACATCGAGCTGATTTGCGGCAGCATGTTCAGCGGAAAAAGCGAAGAGCTTATCCGCCGTCTGCGCCGCGCTCAGATCGCGCGCCGTCGCGTACAGATTTTCAAGCCGCGTATCGACGATCGGTACGCCACCAACGCCATCGCCTCGCACTCGTCGTTGACGATCGACGCGATCTGCATCGACGAGCCCGAAGACGTGCTGCGTCTGCTGGACGACCGGGTCGAGGTCGTCGGCATCGACGAAGCGCAGTTCTTCTCCAGCAACATTGTGGATGTGTGCGAGAAGCTGGCGAACCTGGGCAAGCGCGTGCTCGTGGCCGGGCTGGATCAGGACTACCTGGGCCGTCCCTTCGAGCCGGTACCCGCGCTGATGGCGGTCGCCGAATACGTGACCAAGACGCTGGCAGTCTGCGTGGTCTGCGGCGCGCCCGCAAACCGCAGCCAGCGCCTGGTGTCCAGCGATGAGCGCGTCGTCGTGGGCGCCGCCACCAGCTACGAGGCGCGCTGCCGCCGGTGCTTTGAGCCGGAGCTCTCCCGTCAGCTGCTGCTGCAGGTCGACGAACCTACGAAACCCGCCAACGGGGACGCGACGGGTGACGTCGCCGCAGAGGGATAAACCCCTCGCATGTCGCTGAGGTAGTTTTGCCCGCCGTCGACGCCACGCGTACACTCGGTGACCAGATGAAACGCGTATGTATCGGCTTTTTGGCAATGTGGGTGTGTGGCTGCCCGGGGGACCCGCCGCCTCCACCGTCGGGATGCACGGCAGACGAGCAATGCGCGTCCCTCGATACCGACGGCGATCTCTGCAACGGCACCTTCCTGTGCAAGGCCGGGCAGTGCCTCGCTGACGACACCGTGGTCTCGTGCTCGACGAGCAACCAGTGCGCCACGGCGGCGTGCAATCCTCAGACGGGCAGCTGCGAGACGACCCCGGTCGCAGACGGCACAACCTGCAACGACACGGACCCGTGCACCACGGCCGACAGCTGCACCGACGGGACCTGCGGCTCCACCACCGCGACCTGCCCGGACGACTCCGACCCGTGCACCACCACGACGTGCGACCCGGAGTCGGGCGCCTGCAACGCGGTTGCCGGCAACGACTTCGACCCATGCGACGACGGCGACGGCTGCACCGAAAACGACACGTGCCTGTCGGGCGCCTGCGCCGGCTCTGCAAAGCTGTGCCCGGAAGACGACAACGTGTGCACCGCGGCCCTGTGCGCGGCCGGCGAGTGCGGACAGGCCCCGGGCAACGCAGGCGGCGAGTGCGACGACGGCGACCTGTGCACGAGCATGGGCTCCTGCGCCAACGGGGCGTGCAGCGCAGGCGAGCCGAAATGCGCGCAGGACGATCTCCCGTGCGCCACGGTGTCATGCGACGCCGACACCGGCGACTGCGTCGAGACCCCGATCGCCGACGGCGAGCTGTGCGACGACAAGGACCCGTGCACGCTGAACGACTCCTGCCTGGCCGGTGGCTGCCTCGGCGGCGTGCCCAAGTGCACACAGAAGCCGAGCGAGTGTGAAGATCCCGCCTGCGAGCCCGGCACGGGTGAGTGCATCGGCACCCCGGTCGCCGGCACGCCCGACTGCGATGACGGCAACGCCTGCACCGTCGATGATGTCTGCGGCGAGGGCGCCTGTAAGGGGCAGCCTCTCCAGTGCGAGCAGGACGAGGAGCCGTGCACCGTGGCCGTCTGCGTGGGCGGCGATTGCGAGAGCACCCCCATCGAAGAGGGCACGAAATGCGACGACGATGACATCTGCACGGACGATGACCTCTGTGTTGCGGGCGTCTGCACCGGGGCCTACTGCGACGACGGCAACAGCTGCACGATCGAGGTCTGCAACGCGATCACCGGCGACTGCAGCAGCGTCCCCCAATCCGACGGCGCGGTCTGTGACGACGGCAACCCGTGCACCGGCGACGGCGTCTGCGAGACGGAAGAGTGCACGACCGGCGCCCCAATCACGTGCGACGACGACGGCGATCCGTGCACTCAGGAGGTGTGCTCTGTAGTGGACGGCTGCTTCAGCACCCCCGCCCCCGAAAGTGCCGCATGCGATGACTCCAATCCCTGCACCACCGGAGAGATCTGCACCGGCGGCAGCTGCGGCGGTGGTGAGGCAACGCAGTGCCCGGATGACGGCGACGCCTGCACGCTGGAGGCGTGTGACGAGCTGCTCGGCTGCGTGGCCGCAAAGCTGCCCGACGATGAGGCCTGCGACGACAGCAACGCCTGTACCAGCGGCGACGTCTGCAAGAAGGGCAAGTGCACGGGCGCGAGCGTGGAGTGCGTCGCCAGCGGGCCGTGCAAGTCGCCGCTGTGCGACCCCACCGATGGGTGTGTGGAGTCCGATCTGCCGCCGGGGACGCCCTGTGAGGACGACGACCTGTGCACATCCGAGACCACATGCACCGACGGCGTGTGCGGCGGCGGAAAGCTGCCCACGTGTCCACAGCCGGGCGCCGACTGCCTGATCGGCTTCTGCCTCGCGGAGACCGGATCGTGCACGACCGGGCCGGCGGTCGACGGCACGGTGTGTGACGACGGCGACCTCTGCTCCACGGACGACATCTGCGACAAAGGCGCGTGCCTGGCGGGGGCGCCGATCGATTGCGGCTTTGCCATCGGCGGCTGCGTCGACCTGACGTGCGACCCCAACACCGGCGACTGTGACGCGACGCCGCTGGAGGAGGGCGCGCCGTGCAACGTGGGCAACCCATGCGCCGACGCCGGCGTGTGCACCGACGGGCAGTGCTCCGGCGCTCAGACAGTCTCCTGTCCGGCCCCGGCCGACCCGTGCACGGTCGCGTTCTGCGACTCCAAGACCGGCGATTGCGTTGAGGCGCCCGCGCTGGAAGAGGCTGCCTGCGACGACGGCGACCCCTGCACCATGGACACCTTCTGCGTCGGCGGCGCCTGCACCGGCGGCGCGGCCACGCCATGCCCCGACGACGGCGACACCTGCACGTTGGAGGAGTGCGTTGCGGGCGAGGGGTGCTCTTTCAAGCCGGCCGAGGACGGCGTGGCGTGCGGCGACGGCGATGTCTGCACGGACGAGACCACCTGCAGCGGTGGCAAGTGCCAGGGCGGGAAGACGGCGACCTGCCCGCCCGACGGCAACCCGTGCACGGCGGACACCTGCGTCACCGGCCTGGGCTGCACCTATGAGGCGATGGCCGACGGCGCCGCCTGTGATGACGGGTCCAAATGCACCACCCCCGACCAGTGCACCGACGGCGAGTGCGTCGGGCAGATCGCGGTCGCGTGCTCACCTACTGAGGACTTCTGCTCGCCCAACGTGTGCGATCCGGCGACTGGCGTCTGCTTCCCCGAGCCGGTGGACGATGGAAAGGTCTGCAACGACGAGAACCCCTGCACCGTCAAAGATGTCTGCTCCGCGGGCGTCTGTCTGGGCGTTGCACTGAACTGCCCCGACGACGACGACGTCTGCACGGTGGCCGTGTGCGACCCGGGCCCCGGCAAATGCGTGCAGGCGCCCGCGGACAGTGGCGTGCCCTGCGACGACGAGAAGCACTGCACGGTGGATGATGCATGTGACGGCCTGGGCCAATGCGCCGGCGCGCCCAAGGACTGCCCGGTGCCCGATCAGCTGTGCGTGGAGGCGACCTGCGATCCCAAGGACGGCACGTGCGGCGTCATCGTCAGCGCAAACGGCACGCCGTGCGCAGACGATGATCCGTGCGCGATCGGCGACATCTGCCTGGGCGGGGCCTGCGCGCCCGGTGCGCTGCCCAAGTGCCTACCCTCTTCAGCGTGCGTGACCGCCGCGTGCGACGCAGACAGCGGCGACTGCACGCAGACTCCGCTGGCCAACGACAGCGACTGTGACGACTTGAACGCGTGCACCACGGGCGAGGCCTGCCAGGGCGGCGCGTGCGTGGGCGGTGCGGTCACGGCGTGCGACCCGATCGCGGCCGACTGCCTGGAGCCGATCTGCAACACCGTCACCGGGGTGTGTGAGCCCAAACCGGTGGCGGTCGGCCTGCCCTGTGACGACAGCGACCCCTGCACTGAGCCCGACTCGTGCCTGGACGGCGCCTGCAGCGGCGTGACGGTCACGTGCGACGACCCGGCCAGCGTCTGCGCCACAGCGGCCTGTGACTCCGCTGCGGGTGGGTGCGTCGAGACCGCGCTGGAGGATGGGCAGGCCTGCGACGACGCCGACGTCTGCACGACCGGCGACGTCTGTGTGAGCGGCGCATGCGACGGCGCCCCCAAGACGTGCCCGACCGCGGGCAGCGACTGCCAGTTCAACGTGTGCAAGCCGGGGATCGGCTGCGTGGGAGAGGACGCCAACGAGGGCGGCCTCTGCGCGGACAACGTGTGCTTCATCGGCAGCACGTGCGCGGCCGGCCAGTGCGTGGGCGGCGATTCGCTGGTTTGCAATGTGCCGGAGAACCCGTGCGAGACGGCGGTGTGCGACACGGAGGCGGGCTGCGGAACCACCAAAAAGGACGACGGCACGGTGTGCGATGACGGCAGCCTGTGCACGACGCTGACCACCTGCGCGGACGGGGTGTGCGAGGGCCAGCAGGTCAGCTGTCCACAGCCGCCGCCGTGCCACGTTGCGCTGTGCGACAAGGCGCTGGGTTGCATCACGCAGAAGGCGACGGATGGAACGGCCTGCGAGGACGGCGCGCCGTGCACCCTGGGGGACACCTGCTCGGACGGCGCATGCACCACCGGGACGCCGAAGACGTGCGACGCCGGCAGCGAGTGCTCACCGGAGATCTGCGATGTCGCGACCGGGCTGTGTGTGTCGACGGCGGCTGATGACGGTACCGAGTGCGAGGACGGCGATCCCTGCAACACGGGCAGCGCGTGCCAGGGCGGCCAGTGCCAGGGCGGAAGCGCCGTGGTTTGCGAGCCGTCCGGGGACCCGTGCCTGGTGACTGCATGCTCGCCCGACACGGGAGCGTGCATCGACCTCCCAGCGGCCGACGGCATTGCGTGCGACGACAAGTCGCTGTGCACGACCGAAGACGCGTGCAAAGCGGGCGTATGCACCGGGGCGCTGGCGGTGGTGTGCAACGCGCCCAACGGCTGCCTGTTCAACGAGTGCGAGGCTGCGACCGGCTCGTGTGTACCTTTCCTGGCGCCCGATGGGGCGCCCTGTGATGACGGCAACCCCTGCTCGGTCGGCGAGGCGTGTGACGTGGGCCAGTGCACGGGTGGGGCGCCGGCGGTCGGGTGCTGCGCCGTGGACGCGGACTGTGATGACGGGACCCCCTGCACAGCGGATGCGTGCACTGGTGGCCAGTGCGCTTACTCCGAGGTGGCGCTGCCCGCGTGCGTAGCGCGCATCGTCGTCGCGGGCCAGGACGACGCGGAGCTGACGATTCTAAATGCGGAGACGTTTGCGGTCGTCGGCTCGGCCAGCGTGCCCGGAACGGTGCACGATCTCGCCGGCGCCGACGGGGCGGGTGTGGTGTTTGCCACGGTGCCCGACGCGCCGGCCAGCGTGCTGGCGATCGATGTGCTGCAGCCGTCCGCTCAGCCCCCCGCGCCGGTCCCCGCGACTCCGTCCCGCGTCGTGGCGGTTGCGCCGTCCCTGGGTCTGCTTGCGGTCGTCGGCTCCGACGGCTCGGCGACCACATGGAACGTGCAGACGGCGCTGCAGATGGCGTCGGGGCAAGCGATCGCGCCGCCGATTGGGACGCCTACGCTGGAGCCTGAGACCGGCCGCCTGTTCATCCCGTCCGAGCTGGGCTCGCTGGCCGTCTTGGAGCTGGCGGCGCCGATGTCGCAGGCCCCGACAACGCCGTATTTTGTGGGCGGCAACCCCACGGCAGCGGTGTACGCCGCCGACCAGGAGCGCGTCTTCATGGCGGATCCCAAGGCCGAGGGCGTCCGCGTGGTCGGAGCGCTGCACGGCTCCGGCTTGCAGGGGGACTCACTGACCGGGCTCGGCGTGCCGGCGGGCCTGGATGTGGACCTGGCCAACGGCACCTTGCTGGTGGCGTATCCCGCCGGCAACGTTGTGCGCGTCTTCTCCCTGGACACGCTGCTTCCCGCCGCGCCGCCGGCCGTCGCGATTGGAGATGGCCCGACCGCGGTGACCGTCGACCCACTGTCTGATCGGGTATACGTGACCTCCGCCGCCGGCAACACGCTGACCATCTTGGGTGGCGCGACGCTTACGAACATCGTGCCACCGGTGACCGTGGCCGGGGGGCCGGTGGACGTCGTCGTAGTGCGCAGCCGCCCGGGCGCGGCGATCATCACCGAGGTGATGGCCAATCCGAGCGCGGTCAGCGACCCGGATGGCGAGTGGTTCGAGGTGCACAACCCGGGCACGACCGCGATCGACCTCAACGGCTGGACGCTGGAGACCGACGCCGCGTTCCACACGGTCACGCAGTCCGTACCGATTCCGGCCGGGGGGCGGGCCGTGTTATGCCGCAACGGCAACGCCGCGGAGAACGGCGGCGTCACGTGCGACTACGCCTATACGGGCTTGCCGCTGACCAACACCGGCGTGAACTTGTCGCTGCGGTCGGCGGCATCTGTGCTGGTGGACACGGCCGGTTTGTCGGCTCCGATACCGACTGGGAAGAGCCTGGCGCTGCGCCACCCGGCATACAACAACCTGCGCCGCTACAGCTGGAGCGACTCCGATGGAACGCCGGGCGCGGCGAACGAGGACGTGGGCGACACCCTTTGAAACAGTACAACCTCGCGACATTTTCCATGACCGACATGATCGGCCTGGGGGCGGAGCTTCGGCGTCTGGGCGACGGCACCCAGAGCATGGAAGCGGCGGCCAGACGTGCCACTGAGTACCTGCACGGGGTGCTGGTGGACGAGGCCGGAGAGCCGGCGTGCCCGTTGGTTCGTCTGTATGTGACCCAACCGCTGGGCTCGCTCTCGGAGCCCGCGCTCAGTGCGTTCGCCTCGACCGCGATGGGCGGTGACACCGCGGGGCGCGAGACCGTTCCGTGCCTGGTGCTGCTGGCCACGCGTGGACAAGAACCTCAATGGAATGATCGCCACCAATCCGCGGGTCATAAGGCGATTCCGCTGGTCAGCGCCGAGGCGGTCGAGAACATCCCGATGATCGCTCAGCTCCTGAGACAGCTGGGCATCGACATCGAGGTGCTGCTGCGACCGGACAGCGATGTCGTCCTCGATCTGCAACAGACCACCTTCAACGTCTTTCATGTGCCCCGGGCGCTGGGCAGCAGGTGGATACCCGCGCAGGACGATTTTGTGGTGCCGTACGGCATTCAGTCGGTACTCGGCTTCGGGAGCATGCTGCCCTCGGGTGATCTGATGGCCGCGATCCTGTTTTCCAAGCTGCCGCTCGATCGAAACACCGCGCAGCTGTTCAAAACACTGGCGCTCAGCGTCAAGCTAGCGCTGATGCCGCACGCGGCCGGACGCACATTTGAGCCCGCACCGTAGGAGTCCTGGATGACGGACGCGGATCTAAACGCGGAGATCGCCGCGCTGCGACAGCTGCTGGAGGTGACGGAGACGGTTGCCATGGAGCAGGCCGCACACCTGGAGTCGACAGCCGAGGACCTCAAACGGGCTCGCGATCAGGCGGAAGCGGCCAACACGGCCAAGTCGGCCTTTCTCGCAAACATGAGTCACGAGCTGCGCACCCCT
This sequence comes from uncultured Myxococcales bacterium, assembly GCA_964545715.1. Lineage (GTDB taxonomy): Bacteria > Myxococcota_A > UBA9042 > CAZJHX01. The sequence continues at coordinate 32,755 of CAZJHX010000043.1, read as the reverse complement.
CTCAACGCGATCATCGGATACAGCGAAATAATCAGCGAGGACGCGGCCGACGCCGGCTTGGACGCGATCGTGCAGGATGTGACCAAGATCCATCAGGCCGGCACGCACCTGCTCAAGCTGATCAGCGAGCTTTTGGACATGTCCAAAATCGAGGCAGGCGCCATGCAGTACCTGCTTGAGCCGACCCGCATCGGCGCCATCGTGGAGTCGGTGGTCAATACCGCGGGCGCGTTGGCCGAAAAGAACAACAACAACCTGCGGGTGGAGTGGGAGCGGCCCGACGGTCTGATTCACACGGACGGCCAGCGCGTGGAGCAGATACTTTTGAACCTGGTCTCGAACGCATGCAAATTCTGTGAAGACGGCGTGATCAGCGTGCGGATCTGTGAGGATGGCGACGACGGCTCCCTGGTCCGCTTCGATGTCGAGGACAGCGGTATCGGGATGACGCCCGAGGCTGCACACCAAGTGTTCCAGCCCTTTCGGCAGGCAGACTCCTCCACCACGCGCAAGTACGGCGGCACGGGGCTGGGGCTGGCCATCTCAGCCCAGTTCGCAAAGGGGCTCGGTGGGGCGATCGACGTTCGCTCGACGCTTGGCGTCGGCAGCTGCTTCACGCTGCGCCTACCGGTCGGCGACGTGAGTGACCATGTCTTGTTGGAGCCACAGCAGGCCGACGCGCCGGGGGCGCCGGATTCCCTGGGGCGAGCCCGTGTCCTTGTCGTGGACGACGACCCGTTTGTGCACAACCTGGCCCTGCGATCGCTGCCCAGCGAGCGCTTTGAGGTGCTGATCGCCCGCGACGCCGACGAGGGATTGGCTATGGCGGCGCAGCACCGCCCCGACGCCATAACGCTGGACGTGAGGATGCCGGGCCGCAGCGGCTGGGAGCTGCTGGCTCAGTTGAAGCGTGATGATGCGCTGAAGACTATCCCGGTAATCATGATGACCAACGTCGACGAGCGCTCGGCGGCCAACGCGCTGGGGGCGTCGCACTACATCAGTAAGCCGATTCGTCGCCAGACCTTGCTGCGCGTACTGGAGCAGGTGCGGCGAGTGTCGCTGGACAACGCGGTGCTGCTGCTCGAGAGAGATGACGCGGTGCGACTCAGCGTGGCGGAAGCGCTTGCTGAAGCCGGGCTTCCGGTGGTGCAGGCCCAGACAGGGGAGCAGGCGCTGACGCTGTTGGACTCGGGCGAGATCACGGCAATCCTGTTCAATCCCGACCTGGACGACATGGACGCCGCCGGCTTCATGGAGCGGCTGCGCGAGACCGCAGCGCTGGCGTCGATCCCGGTCGTGCTGATGACGGATCCGAAGATGTCGGACGAGGACCAGCTGATGCGCGTGGGCACGGTGGACGGCGTCGTCAGCAAGGACACCAGCAGCATCGACGCGCTGAGCGTCCGGATCAAAGCGGCTATCGAGGCCGCGACGACGGAGAAGGCTTAGAGTCCGACGGGCGGCTTGCCACAAAGGCGGCGCGCAAGGTCGACCACGCGGCAGGAGTAGCCCCACTCGTTGTCGTACCAGCTGAACAGCTTGAAGGTGTCGGCGCTGACCTGAGCGGTCGACTCCGCGTCCACGACCGTAGAGTGGTCGTTGCCGACGATGTCGATAGACACGAGTGGGTCGTCTGAGACCTCGATGACGGTGCGCAGACGGTCGGTCGCGGCGGCCGCCCGCAGCGCGGCGTTGAGGGCGGCGGTATCCGACGGCGGATCGCTGAGTCGGACGACCATGTCCGTCAAGCTGCCGTCGGGCACGGGCACGCGAACGGCCATGCCGGTCATGCGCCCCTGAAGCGCCGGAATTACCTGCGCGACAGCCTGACTGGCGCCGGTGGTGGTCGGGATCATGCTGACGGCGGCGGCACGGCCACGGCGGATTTTGCGCATGGGCACGTCGACCAGCGCCTGGCTGCTGGTGTAGGCATGCACCGTGGTGAAGGCCAGCGACTCGATGCCAAACGTCTCGTGCAGCACGGACGCGATGGGCGCGATGCAGTTGGTCGTGCAGCTTGCGTTGGAGATGATCCGATCGGTCTCCAGGTTCAGCGAGTCCTCGTTGACGCCGAGGACGATCGTGCGGTCGGGCTCGATGGCCGGTGCGGTGATCAGCACGCGTTGGGCGCCGCTGTCGAGGTGTCGCTTTGCGGCGGCGCGCTTGCGGAAGGCGCCGGTGGCCTCGATGACGACGTCCACGCCTTTGTCGCCCCACTTGAGGTCCTCGGGATTGCGCTCCGAGAACATTGGGATGCGGCGATCGCCGAAGGTCAGGACGTCATCGGCGACGCTGGCCCCCGCCACTCGGCCATGCACGCTGTCATAGCGAAAGAGGTAGCTGAGCGCGTCGTTGTCCGCGAGATCGTTGATAGCGACGACGTCGATATCGGAGGTGGTCGCCAGGCGACGCAAGACAAGGCGGCCGATGCGCCCGAAACCGTTGATTGCAACTCTCATGGCCACGTACGTTAGCGCGGACCACGAGGCCTGTCACGGGCGGTTGCGCGCCACCGGGACGGAGGGCCGCGGACCGGCGATTTCTACGGGCAGTTCAGCGCGTGATTCCGCCAGGATCGCCTTCATCTCGACGCCGCCCATCGGACTGACACCGATCAGCAGGCGGACCTTAGCGCCGCCGGCTTTGGCGGGCGGGATACCGTGAATGACCAGGCGACACAGCTGAGCGGGGCGGGAGTTGGCGTCGCCGAGGCTCGTGTGCAGCAGCACCTCCAGCGATTGCTGGTCGCCGTGAGTCGTGCTCAGCGACGTCTTGGCGCGCGCAGGGAGCGCCGTGCCGGCTGCCAGGACGGGGTCGAAGTCCTGCCCGGCGCCGGTGCCGAGGGCCACGCCCATGTACGGCCCCGCATCAGGCGGCTCGACCTTGAGCGGGCGCACGATGCGGAGGCTGCCGTCATGGGTAGTCAGGTCGGAGAACGTCTGAGTCGTGGGGCCGGACTCGGCTGCGATCAGCGCCTCCGGAGGACGCTTGGACGGGTTGCTGCGACGGTAAGAGACCTCGACGCCACCCACGGCAGCGAGCGTGACGACGATGAAGCCGACGCCCTGCCAGGCGTCCGGACCGGAGAAGCCACCGACCAGCGCCGTACAGCCGACGATGATGCCCAACACCGCCGCGAAACCCGCATACCGACTACCGATCAGCCGTCTCCTTTCTCACACGCCGACGAAACCGTGCTGCACTTTCCCACGAGCGCCTTGGCCACGCAATCGGCCTCGCCTGTATAGCCGCACTGGTCGAACATGCAGGAGAGAAGCTGCAGATATTGCTCTGCGGCGGCCGGCGTGCCCGTCGCAACGCAATCGTAGATGCACGGCGCCTTGCCGGCGCATTTGTCCGCGCACGCGCTCACGTCCGAGCACGCGGCCTCGCCCGTGCCCTGTATGAGGCAGGCGTGGAAGGAGGCATAACACGCGTCGATCACGCAGGTCGGGATGGCGTTGGGCGGGGTCACGCCGCAGGCCTCCTGTTTGCAGGCCAGGTACTCGGTCAGCTTCTCCTGCTCGGCCAGGTCGTCGGCCGCGTAGCATGCGTCCAGGCACGGCTGATCGGCGGGCGCGCAGTCCTGAACGCACAACAGCAGCTCATCGCACGCCGAGCCCGGCTTGGGAACACATGCGCCCTCTTCACACTGCTGAGCGGCGCCGCACACCCCGCAGACCCCACCGCAGCCGTCGTCGCCGCAGGTCTTGCCGTCGCAGGATTGGGGACACGCGCACTCACACAGGTCCAGGCCGAGGGATCCCAGAAAGCCGGACAGGTCGGCGCAGTCCGGATGGGTGCACAGCAGCTGCAGCCCGGGGATGGTGACCCCCTGACAGGGCTCGCCGCAGGTGCCGGTCGAGATAAGCGCACCGATCAGCAGCTCCTGACACTGGGGGTGGTTGCCCAGCACCTGACACGCGGCGCCCGGCGCGAACTGCTCGCCGGAGGCCAGGCATTGCTCGTCCAGACACTGACAGGTGGGGTCGTCCGCGCAGGGCCCGACAACGTCGGGGCCTGTGTCCGGGACGTCGGGCACATCCGGGACCGGGATGTCGTCAGCCACTTCCGGCACGTCGGGGACATCGGGGACATCGGGGACATCGGGGACATCCGGCACAGCGGGGACATCCGGCACATCCGGCACATCCGGCACAGCGGCGACGTCATCTGGCGCCACATCGGTCGGCTCGGCGACGTCCGAGAGCGCCACATCGGCCACGTCCTCACCAACATCAACCGGGACAGGTGCAGGCGGTTGCGTGATGAGCGTGGTGCATCCCGTCAGCAGCAGCAGCGCAGGTAGTCTCATTTTCATCGGTCCACCACCGCCCCGTACAGGACCAGCCCCGAGACCAGGGTGGCGACGCCGGACAGCGCGACCATCGGGGCGCCCTTGACGGAGAAGACGATCATCCAGGCCGTGAGCGCCAGGAACAGCAGCGGCGTCAGGGGATAACCAAGTGTGCGGTAGGGCCGCTCCAGCGCGGGCTCAGTGCGCCGCAGAACGATGACGCCGAGCACGGTGAGCCCAGAGACGAAAGACAAGGTGACGCCGACATAAGCAAAGATCGCCTCGATGTCGGCCACCAGCATCATCGCCACGGACAGGACGCCTTGAAGCGCCACGGCCGCCACCGGACCGCCGCCCTCGCTGCGGCGGGCCAGCACGCCCAGCTTTGCGTAGTCACCGCCCATCTCGGCGTAGATGCGCGGGCCGGCCATGACCATGGCGCCAACCGCGCTGATGAGCCCCAGCGCGACGGTCGCCGAGACGATCTTGCCACCGACAGCGCCAAAGAGATGGGTCGCAGCCACGGCGCCGACCTCGACGACGCCGGCCAGCTCGTGAGGTGGCGCGGCGGCTAGAAACGCCGCGTTGATCCCGACGTACAGCGCAGTGACCAGCAGCGTGCCCACGATGAGCGCGCGCGGCAGATTGGTCGCGGGATCCTTGACCTCACCGGCCACATAGGCCGCGCCGTTCCAGCCGCTGTACGCGTAGAAGACGTAGACCAGCCCGACGGCAAACGCGGTGCCTCCTCCCCCACCCTCGGCGACCCAGGTTACATTGCCCGGCGAGCCGAAGCTGAGACCGAGCACGGCGAAGAGGCCGATCAGCACGATCTTGGGCACGGTCAGCAGGTTCTGTGCGTCCGAGGCCCGGTCGACGTCGCGCGCATGAATCAGGGACATCACGACGACCAGCACCACACCGGCCGCCTGTGGGTCCACCCAGGGCGCGACGGGGCGCAGATAGCTGCCGAACGCCAGCGCGGCAGCAGCCACGGGCGCCGCAAACCCGACGATCAGCGACACCCAGCCGGCCACAAAGCCCAGGGCCGGGTGGTAGATGCGCGTCAGCAGCTGATAATCGGCCCCGTTTCGCGGCAGCGCGGCGGCCAGCTCGGCATAACAGAGCGCCCCGCTGAGCGCGGCGACTCCGCCCAGGACCCACACGCCCAGGACGGCCGGGCCACTCATGAGATCGCGGATTAGAAACCCGGTCGTCGTGAAGACGCCGGTGCCGACCATCGTGGCGACGACCAGCAGGGTCGCCGTAGCCGCGGAGATCCGCCGCTCGATCAGCGCCGTCCGAAGAGCTCGCGCGCGATGATGATGCGCTGGATCTGGCTGGTGCCCTCGTAGATCTGGAAGATCTTGGCGTCGCGCATCAGCTTCTCGACCGGGTACTCGCTGTTGTAGCCGTAGCCGCCGAAGACCTGGACGGCGTCGGTGCACACGCGCATGCACATGTCGGACGCGAAGAGCTTGGCGATGGCGGCCGAGTAGGTGTTGCGCTTGCCGCTGTCGATGGCCCAGGCCGCCTGCCACGTCAGCAGGCGCGAGGCCTCGATGTCGCGGGCCATGTCGGCGATCATGAACGCGATGGCCTGGTGCCGCGCGATGGGCTTGCCGAAGGTCTTGCGCTCGGAGGCATAGGCGATCGAGTGCTCCATCGCGGCGCGAGCAACGCCGACCGCCATGGCGCCGATCTTGGGACGCGTCTTGTCGAAGGCCTTCATGGCGATCAGAAAGCCTTCGCCCTCCGCGCCCAGGCGGTACTTTTTGTCGACGACGACATCCTCGAAGTTGACCGCGCGCGTGTCGGAGCAGCGCTGGCCCATGTTGATCTCTTTCTTGCCGATGACGACGCCGGGCAGGTTGGCCGGCACCACGAAGCCGGTCATGCCGCGATGGCCGGCCTCGCGGTCGGTATACGTCAGCACGAAGAACCAGTCCGCGACCGACGCGTTGGTGATCCACATCTTGGAGCCGTTGATGACGTAGTCGTCACCCTTGCGCACGGCGGTGGTGCGGATGCCGGCCACGTCGGATCCGGCGCCGGGCTCCGTTACGCAGTACGCAGCCAGCTTGAACTCCTCGCTGAACGGGCCGAGGAACTCTTTGCGCTGGGCCTCGCTGCCGCCCACGATCACGGGCGTCTGGGCCAGCGTGTTGGCGTCTGCGGCGGTGCCGATGCCGGAGCAGGCGGCGCCGAACTCCTCGGTGATGAGGCAGCTCTCGAAGGTGCCCAGCTCCAATCCACCGCAGTCCTCGGGGATCGTGACGTTCATCAGACCGAGCTCCCACGCCTTGCTCAGTATCTCGCGCGGGTACTCCATGGTCTCGTCGTGGTGGGCGGCCTTGGGAGCCACCTCCTTCTGGCAGAAGTCCCGCGCAGTGCGCTGGAACTCTTGCTGAATATCCGTCAGGGTGAAGTCAACCATGCGGCGGTTGTACCACAGAATCGGGGCCACGTTGGCCACCTTGGGGGCCATCGGATGCGCCTCTGATACGACCCCAATACCGGCCCCCGATTCGCCGGAAGTCGCCGAGGGTGTCCCCGCAGCCGACACGTTCAGCGCCACGGATCTGCCCGCGCCGTCGGACGACACGCCACCACCCGCGGATCCGGAGGACACCCCTACATCGGCGGATGTCCCGCCAACGCCTCAGCCGAAACCGCCCAAGAGCACCCCAAAGCTGCTACTGAGGACACTTCGGGTCAACGGCGGAACGTTTCGGGCCGGCTCTGTCGCAACCGGCAGCGGTACCGCGTTGCTGAGCGGCCTGGCGCTCGGCTGGCCGACCGACGTGATGTGGACCACGGAGACAGCCAGTGGGGCTGCCGTGCTGAACGACACGACCTGGAGCGCCGCGATTCCGTTGAGCCCGGGGCCGAACAACGTGCATCTGACCGCGGTGCGCCTGGACGAGACCGCCGCCGGCAGCGTCACCATCCAATACAACCCGGCGTTTGAGTTCGGCGGGCCACCCGTCGCCACACCACAGCTGCTTTTCCAGGACGAGCCCGCCAGCGTTCGCATCACCATATCCATGTGGAAGAACAACGTCTTCAACCCCGAGACGGTGCGCCTTTGGCGCGCCGGCGCCCCTGAGCCTGTCGCGGTTATGACCGACGGCGGGGGGGACTGCGACGAGCTGGCCGATGACGACATCTACACGGCGTGCCTCCCGCCGGCGGCGTGTGAGACCGACAGCCGCTTCAGCGTCACAGCCGAGGTCACGGTGGGGGACGACACATCCACGGTCCGATCGGCTCAGGCGGTGGTGGAGTGCAACGCTCGGGTGAAACCCGGCGACTGCAAAGAGGCGCTCGCTCTGCTGACCGAGGCGCGCTCAAAGTGGCAGGCCGCCGGGGGTACGGACGACTACCTCCAGTCGCAAACGGCGGCGGTCGGATGGCTCAGCATCCAGCCCGAAGTACAGCCGCCCGCCTGGCCTGCTGCTGGCGCCGGATACGGCGTCTCCGTCTCTTTCAAGAGCGGGCTCATCGGGGCGCTGCCGCTCAGTCCGGCTGGATTGCGCGGTGGCGTCGGGTCGCGGCGCACACTGCTGGCGGATCCCCACGGCGACGCCCCGGAGATCGGGTCACTGAGCGACAGCATCTCGGGCCTGATGTGCCCGCCGTTTGACGCCATCGGTCCTCTCGGTGCGCAGGAGATGTCCCTGTCGCCGCTCCGATCGCAGCATGATTATGGGCTGATCGCGCTGGCCGCGCACGGAGACGCCTACCGATTCGGCCTTTTCCCCGAGCCGGGCACCGAGACGCTGTGGGTGAACGTCCCCGTCGATTGCGATGGGCTGGACGACCCGACCCAGGCGGATCTCCAACGCCGGCGCCTGGTGCTGTCACCGTCCGGGTACGGCATCACGCCGGCGTTCGTCGCCCACTGGGCCGCGAGCAACTATCCGCAGTCGCTGGTCTACCTGGGCGCCTGCCGGTCGCTGTACACAGGCGCCATGGCCGCTGAATACCTGGCCGCTGGGGCGGCGGCCGTCATCGGCTTCAACGACTACGTCTCCGACGAGATCGCCCACGATGCGGGCAAAACTATCTTCAGCGCCCTGATCCAGGCCGGTGAGCCCGTCGTCGGGACCGCCGCGGACGTCGTCTCACAAGGGGCGAAGGATGCCGGCTTCGGCGTCCTGGGTGATGGATCGTTGATCCCGGCCATCTCGGGCTTGACCAACCCCACGTTCGAGACCGGAGTCCTGGGTGGCTGGCAACACAGCGCCAGCGTCCGAGTCGTCCATCGCGTCGGCTCCTCGGTGGCGCCGCAGGGCGATTACATGGCACTGGTCGGCGCCGGTCCAACGGGCGGAACGCTCTCGCAGGTCGTCTGCGTGCCGCCTGGCGCGACAACGCTGAGTTTCTGGCTCGGCCACCACTGCGACGAGGTCCTTGGAGGCGGTTTCACGATCGAGCTTGGCGGTGCGACCGTCTTCGATGCGGCCTGTGATGCCGGCGCCGCGCCTCAGCCGGTCTCGGTGGACATCAGCGCGGTCCCGGCAGGTCCGACCACGCTGGTCCTCGCGTTCTCCGGGACCGGGACGGGCGGCGCCCTGGTGGACGCGATCAGCCTGCAGTGATCACGGGGCGACGGCCGTGATCACGGCGTCGATGAAGTGGACCTTGAAGCCGATGGAGACCGCGTCCTTGATACTGTCGCCGTCGGTGTCGATGTCGACCTCCAGCACGTTGATGAGCAGCGACTTGATCGCCTCTTTCGGCAGCGGCAGCGAGTCTTCTTCCAGATTGTCGATGGCCGTCAGCAGCGTGTCCTGGCGGATGGCGCCGCCCAGCACGCCCTCTAGACTGGTGATGTTGTCGCCGTCCAGCACCGCGTCGGCCTCGAGGCGGACGTTGAAGATGCTGACGTCCAGGACCACGCCGTCTTGGATCGGGAGGCTGAACGGCACCTTGGAGCCCGGGCCGCCGCCGACGAGCTTGCCGTCTTCCAGGGTGCAGGGCAGCGTGAAGATCGGCACGCAGGTGGCGGGGTCGAGGCCGTCGGGGTTCAGCTCATAGTCGCAGGTGTCTTTCTGGTAGTCGCAGTCCGGGTTGCTGGCCGCGAGCTCCGAGGTGTGGATCGAGACGTCGAACAGGCCCTGTTTGTCGGCCGGCGCCTGCAAGATCAGCTTCAGCGTGCCGTCCTCGATCGTGCCCGCCAGCGCCTGGTTGGCCAGGCCCGACACCGGCGCGAAGGCGTTGTCGACGCCCGCCGAGCAGTCGGTTGCGGGAGCACACGTGGTCGGATCGGCGTCCACGTCCAGACCATCGCCAGGGTTGCCCGTGGACCCGGCCTCAAAGTTGTCCGCCTTGACGGCATCCCAGGTTGGATCCGCGTCGCAGGCGCAGCCGGAGGTGTCAGCGGTACAGACGCCGTTGATGCAGGCGTCGCCGGTTGAGCACTCCTTGCCGTCGTCGCAGTCGACGCCGGACAGGATCACCGCCGTGCACCCGGTCAGGCTGTCGCAGCTGTCTTCAGTGCACGGGTTGCCGTCATCACAATCCGCCGCAAAGCCGGCGCACACGCCCCCGCCGCACACGTCCGCGGTCGTGCAGGCGTCGCCGTCGTCGCACGGCAGGTCGTTGACTCCGTATGCGCAGTCCAGGGTCTCGGCGTCGCAGACGTCAAGCGTGCACGGGTTGCCGTCGTCGCAGATCGAGGTCAGCCCGGTGCAGCACGGCGTCTGGGTCGGCAGGTGGACGCAGCCGACGTCCAGGTCACACTGGTCGATGGTGCACGGGTTGGAGTCGTCGCAGTCGGCGGGGCCACCTGGATTGCAGCCGCCCGCGTCGCACAGGTCCAGCGCGGTGCACGGATCCCCGTCGTCGCACGGGATGCCGTTGGCCGGCACATAGATGCACCCGGCTTCCGGCAGGCAGCTGTCGGCGGTGCACACGTTGTCGTCATCGCAGTCGGGCGCGTCCCCCACGCACTCCCCGGCCGCGCAGGCCGGCTCGAGCTGGCAGAGGTCCTCCAGGTCGCAGGCGGCGCCGTCCGCGACCGGCACGTTCACGCAGCCTAATGCGGGGTCGCAAGAGTCGGCTGTGCAGACAGTGTTGTCGTTGCACCCAACGGCGTTGCCCTCACAGGTCCCGCCCTCGCACACGGCCTCGGTAACGCATGGCCCGGCATCACAAGCCTCGCCGTCTGAGACCGCCGCCCACCCGTACTCGCTCATCGCCGGATTGCAGACCTTGCAGTCGTTACCCGGGGCCGCCTGGCCTGCCGCGTAGCAGACGTTGTTGATCAAGCAGGTGCCCTCAGCCAGGTCCCACGAGCACACGGCATCCGGCTGCGTGCAGGTGTCGATGGTGCACTCCAGCCCGTCGCTGCAGGCGTCCGCGGCGCACTCCTGGCCGCCCGTGTCGGTACCGGTGTCGACGGTCGTGTCATCGGTGCCCGAGTCTGTGCCGGTGTCGGTTTCGGTATCAGCGCCCGTGTCCGTATCCGTGTCGGTGTGGTCGCCCGTGTCGGCCGTGCCGGTGTCGTCCCCGGTCGCCGCCGCTCCGGTGTCCGAGGTGGTGTCGTCCGGCGTGCCCGTGTCCGATCCCTCGGGGCAGCCTGCCAGAATCAAGGCCAGCGCCAGAAGCCAAGCCTGTGTCGAGAGGTTGTAAACGCTCACTTGAGGTTTCCGCCTACGATCGTGTTGCCGCCCTGCCGTGACACCGACGTGGGCTCGATCGCCACGCTGGCGCCGCCGGCGAGATCCAACTCGGGCAGCGGGAAGGCCCCCAGCTGGCCGCCGCCGAGCGACCCGAGCAGCGCCGGCACCAGGTTCTGCTCAACCAGGTCCGCGACGACCGGCTCTGACCCGATCAGGTTGTCCTGCTGCACCGTGATCTCGCTCTCCAGCGACTTCACCTCGGTAATGCCCATGCCCAGCTCGTTGCCGGCGACCGCCATCTCGAAGCCGGCACTGAAGCTCACGTACATCACCACCGTCATCGGCGCGCCGAGCAGGGTGAGATCGGCGGTCACCTTGAGGTCCCCGATGTGCACGATCCACTCACCGTCCGCGCAGTCGCTCAGCGTCGGCGCCAGCATCCCGCTGACGGTCACGTCCATGTCGGTGATGCCGTATTGCGTCAGGTCGGCGCCCGCCAGCATCTCGGGCGGCACATCGAACTCGAGCAGGCCGCCATTCCAGGTGGCGTACAGCAGCTCGTTGGTAAAGTCGTCGGTCAGGATCAGCTCGAACGGGTCCGCCTTGGGCACGATCATCAGCTGAGGTCCGACGTTGCAGCCGATACGCGCCAGGGAGCCGCTGTTGGAGTATGGCGTCTTCTTGGGCGAGTACGCACCGGCGCGCAGCTTGATCGCGCCGCCCGTCGTATCAAAGGCTACCGACGAGAAGTCGGTCTTCATCTGTATCGGAACGGTGCCTCCAGCCGGGTCGAGCGACGGCATATCGAACTCGCTCTCAAACGCCAGCGACGACAGCGCGCTCTCGATCTGCGGCTCGATGGCGTCGGCGACGCTGCCCGCGATCGACTTCTCTAGATCACCGATGATCTGGTCGACCACGATGTCCAGCACAGGATCGATGATGAAGCCCAGCGCCCCGTTGATGTCGACGTCGGCGCCGTCGATCGTGACTTTGGTGTTCTTCAGCGTGGCCTTGAGCGCGTTGTTCACAACCGTGAGAACTACGTCGGAGGTCGCGGTCACCTTGCTGGCGGTGAGCTTGCCCGTAAAGTCCGGGCACAGATCGGCGCAGCCAAACGGCGTGCACACCTCACATTTCCCGGGTGCGTCGATATCCGCTTTGATGTTTGTGATCGTCACCGTCATCTTCAACCCGCCCGGCTGCGGGGACAGCGCCAGCGTCGGGGCGTCGTGTTTCAGGTTCTTCACCGACACCTTGTAGTTGTTGGCGCTGTACACGGGATTGGAGATCGCACTGCCGAGGTTGACGCTGGCGACCAGCGGCTGCAGCGCCGCCGACAGCTTGTTGATGACCGCCTTGGACAGCCAGATCCCCACACCGGGGTCGACCATCCCACTTTTGGGCTGCTCCAGCACCGGCTTGTAGTACGTGCTGGTCCACAGATACGACTGCACTCGCTTGCGCTCGGTACCGAACGAGTCCGCGGCCTCAAAGACCAGCGTGTTACCGCCCACCTGGGGGATGACATCCACCGTGAACGCGCCGTTGGACAGCACCACGTTGTCCCCGTTGACCGTGAACTTGCCGATCGGCCCGGCGCCGCTTGTGACCGTGCCCGTGACCGTCACCACCTGTGACCCGGGATCGCCCTCGATCGTCGCCGCGCGCGGCGGGTAGTCCACCACGATTTGAGGCCGGCACGCGTTGGACGTGATCAGCGAGCTCAGGCAGCCGGCCTCGGCATGGCACACGTCCAGCGTGCAGGCGTTGCCGTCATCGCAGACCACGAAGTTGCCGCCCACGCAATCCCCATCGGCGCAGGTGTCCGTCTGGGTGCAGACCGAGCCGTCGTCACACGGAAACTTGTTGTTCTCGAAGACGCAGCCCTCGGCCGGCTCGCAGGAGTCGTTGGTGCACTTGTTGCCGTCCGTGCACGGCAGGCTTTCGGGCCCCGAGGTACAGGCCGCATCGGCGCAGACATCGCCCAGCGTGCACTGGTTGCCGTCGTCGCAGGCCGCGGCGTTGTTGACGTGCACCGGACCGATGGCCGGATCGCAGGCGTCGTCGGTGCACAGGTTGCCGTCGTTGAAATCCACCCCCGCCCCAAGGCAGGCGCCCAGCGTGCAGGTGTCCCCGGCGGTACAGGCGTTGCCGTCATCGCACGACACCTGATTGAACGGGTACACGCACCCCTTCTCCGCGTCACAGGTCTCGTCCGTGCAGGGGTTGTTGTCAGTGCACAGCTCGGCCAGCGACTTGTTGACGCACTGCACACCCGGCCAACACGTGTCGACCGTGCAGATGTCCTTGTCATCGCAATCGCGTGGCGTGCCCTTGCACATCCCCGCGGCACACACGGTGTCCACGGTACAGTCGTCACCGTCGTCGCACGCCTCGCCGTCCGCGGTCGGCACGGTCCCGCAGCCCGCCTTGGCGTCGCAGGTGTCGATCGTGCAGCTGTTCCCATCATCGCAGTTCAGCGTCGGCTGCCCCAGCTGGCAGGCCCCGTCGGCGCACGCCGACCCTTCGGTGCATACATTGCCGTCGTCGCATGGCGCCGTGTTCGGCACGGCCGCGCAGTCTCCGCTGGCGGCGTCGCACGTGTCGTCAGTACACAGGTTGCCGTCAGCGCACGCCGTCCACTCGGTGCCTACGCACTCGCCGTCCACGCACACATCCACGGCAGAGCACGCGTCTGCGTCATCGCAGGTCGCCGTGTCGTCAAACGTCCACTTGCCCGTGTCCACCACGACCAGGCACACCTCACACGCGTTCTCCGGGTTGGCCTCCTCGTGCGCGTAGCAGGCACCGTCGATGTCACACTCGTCCGCGGCACACCCCTCGGGGTCGCCGGTATCGCTCGTCTCCCCGGTATCCACGGTCTCATCGCCGGTGTCGTCCGGCCCGGTATCCGTCGTGTCCGTCGAGTCGGTGTCCGTCCCATCGGTGTCGGTGGTGTCGTCCACGCCGGTATCATCGGTGGCGCCGGTGTCATCCCCCGATCCGGCCGTATCCGTGCCCGTCCACGAAATGTCCGCCAGCTCGCCGACCTCCGTGGAGTCACCACAGCCCGCAACGATCACACACAAGCAAAAGAAGAGAAGGCGCCCACGCATACCAGCTCCCGACCGCGGTACCGCGCAAGCAAGACAGCTCACGCGCAGCAGAGAGGATACCTACGACGGGCCGCCGTACACAAATGACCCGGTCCAGGCCTGAGTCAGGTCTCCTTAGTCGAGGATCTTCTCCAGCAGCGGTTTGCTGCCCTGGATCGCGGTGCGCTGCATGTAGAACCGCAACCCACGCTCGCCGCCCAGCTCTTCACCACCGCCTGCGCGCCCGGGGCCACCGTGAATCAGCTGCGGCATTACCATGCCGGGTCCCGGCGCGTGCTCAGCCACCCGAGCGCTGCCCACCGTCACCCGCCCACTGAACGGCGCGATGCCGTGCACCAGCGCCTTCGCGATCTCCCGGTCATCGGTGTACACGCTGGCCACCAGGCCACCCTGCCCCATCCGTACGCCCTCGACCGCCTCCGCCGGATCGCCGGAGTAAGGCAGCAGCGTCGAGACCGGCCCAAAGACCTCGTCCGAATGCACCGCAGCGGTCTTGTAGTCGTCCGCCGCCAGCAGCACCGGCGACATGAAATAACCCACGCCGTCGGCCACATCCTTCAGCTCGCCGCGCCCGCCGTCGCCATGCACCAGCCGGCACGCGCCCGCCAGGCGATCCACGCCCGCCCGCACGTCGTCCAGCTGCCGCTTGTTTGTCAGCGGCCCCATGCGCACCTCGCGCAGCGCCGGGTTGCCGACACGCACCTCGCCCACGCGCTCCGCCAGGTCCTCTTCCACCTGCTCCATCATCGACGCCGGCACAAAGATCCGGCGCGTCGCCGTGCACTTCTGCCCCGCCTTCTGCGTGATCTCCTTGGCTGCCTCGCGCAAGAACAGCTCGTACGTGTCCGAGTCGTCATCCACGTCGCTGCCCAGCACCACCGCGTTCAAGCTGTCGGCCTCCACGTTGACCCGCGCCACACCAGCCGCGCTGCTGCGCACGATCTGTCCCACGCCACTGGACCCGGTAAACGCAACCGCGTCCCCAATCGCCAGGTGGTTCAGCAGATCTCTCGCCGACCCGCACACGAACTGCAGCGCCCCATCCGGCAACACGCCCGACTCGGCGATGATCTCCGCGATCCGCGCCGCCACAAGCGCCGTCGACGTCGCCGGCTTGGTCACTACCGGCACACCGGCCAGCCATGCCACGGCCGCCTTCTCCAACATGCCCCACGCCGGAAAGTTGAACGCGTTGATGTGCACCGCCACACCCGGCAGCGGCAGCTGCACGTGACGCCCCACATACCGCGG
Source organism: uncultured Myxococcales bacterium (assembly GCA_964545715.1). Taxonomy (GTDB): domain Bacteria; phylum Myxococcota_A; class UBA9042; genus CAZJHX01. The sequence goes on along the minus strand of CAZJHX010000043.1, from coordinate 17,456 downwards.
GCTGCGCGTCAGCTGGTCCACACTCGACTCCACCAGATAGCGCGCATCACCCAGGCCGGCCGCCAGCTTGGCGTAGTACATGACTGTGCCGGTGCCGCCGTCGATATCGAACTTAGCGTCCCCACGGGTGTTGCCCCCGTTGGCGATCGACAGCGCAACCAGCTCCTCGCGATACCCATGCACCGCTTTTGAGACGGCTGCCAGCAGCTCGCCACGCTGCGCAAACGTCAGCTCCCGCAGTGCCGCGCCACCCTTGTTGCGCCCATACGCCAGCGCCGCCCCCAGGTCCACGCCCTCGCTGCTGACCTCGGCCATCACGGCCTCGGTCGTCGGGTTGACCAACGTCGCCGCAGCGCCCGAACCGGCAACCCAGCGCCCCTCGACATAGCTCTTCAGAGTCTGCATGTTTCCCTCAGCCGATCTCAGTGGAACTTCACGTACTCAAAGTCCAACGCGTTGCTGTTGATCCCGCGCTTGGGCGGCGCGATCCAGCCCGCCATCTTGCCCGGCTCGTAGACGCAGACCATCAGGCTCTTCACGTACTCACGGTCCTCTTTGGTGGGCAGCCACTCGCCGAGCCGGCGGTTGTACTCTTCGCGGTCGACCAGCTCGCCGGTCGGGTCGAACGGCATGTCCAGATACAGGCCCATCTTGCGGTTGAAGCGCTCGTGCGACAGCGTCAGCCGATCGGACAGCCCCGCCTCCTCCAACGTCTTGTTCCACATGCCCAACGCCCGCTGACAGTCCTCGACGTACGCGTCGCGCAACACCAGGTTCATCGCCCGGCGCATCGGGATCTCGTGGTTGGTCAGACCGCCGCCGTCGGTCGGCATCTTCACCGTATAGGCCCCCTCCAGCGCGACGTGATCGGAGTACCGCTTGGAGCTGGACTCTTTGTACCGGCCCTTCAGACCGTACGAGAAGAAGCTGGCCGCGTTGGACGAGTCCTCGCTGCCGAACAGGTCCAGCGACGAGCTGTACCAGTAGTTGATGTACTTCTGCAGCACATCCAACGGGATGCCGCCCAGCACGCGAACGTCCTCGCCCGGCGCCTGCTTCATCAGCTCGGCCGTACGCGCCACCACCCGGCGGATGCCGGTCTCCCCGACAAACAGGTGATGCGCCTCCTCCGTCAGCATGAACTGCGTACTGCGCGCCAGCGGATCGAACCCGCTCTCGGCCAGCGCCGCCAGCTGATACTTGCCGTCCCGGTCCGTGAACATGGTGAAGCAGAAGAAGGACAGCCAGTCTTCGATCGGCTCGTTGAACGTCTCCAGAATGCGGGGCGAGTCGGGATCGCCCGAACGGCGCTCCAACATCTCTTCCGCCTCTTCACGGCCGTCGCGCCCGAAGAACTGGTGCAGCAGGTAGACCATCGCCCACAAATGCCGCCCCTCCTCGACGTTTACCTGAAACAGGTTGCGCAGGTCGTAGAGGCTGGGCGCCGACTTGCCCAACAGCCGCTGCTGCTCGACGGACGCCGGCTCGGTGTCGCCCTGAGTCACGATAATGCGCCGCAGATCCTTGCGCATCTCGCCCGGCACGCGGTCCCAGACAGCCCGGCCCATGTTGTCGCCGAAGCCGATGGTCCGCTCACCCGAGCGCGGCGTCAGAAAGATGCCCCACCGATAGTCCGGCATCTTCACGTAGTCGAAGTGCGCCCAGCCGCCCTTCTCTACGCTCACAGCCGTGCGCAGGTAGATCTTGTCCTGCTGGAACCCCTCCGGGCCCATGTCCATCCACCACTCCAGAAAGTTCGGCTGCCAGGCTTCAAGCGCCTTCTGCAGCTTCTTGTCGCTCGAGAGATCGACGTTGTTGGGGATCTTGTCGTGAAGATTGACGTTGCCCATGTGGGTCTCCGTGTTTTGGTCTGACTCAGGTTCTGCGGTAATCGAATTCGGCGCTCTGCGGACTGCCATAGAGCGTGAGCGCGCCACGCTCGCCAACGGCGTTGGGACGCTGGAAAATCCAGTTTTGCCAGGCCGAGAGGCGCCCGAAGATCTTTGTCTCCAGCGTCTCCGGACCCACGTAGCGGATGTTGGCCTCCATGCCGGTCAGCGCGTCGGGCGACAAGCTGGCGCGCTCTTCCACCGCCAGCCGGATCTCGTCGTCCCAATCGAGGTCGTCGAAGGCATAAGTGACCAGCCCCTGATCCTCGGCGTCCGTCGCCTCGATTCGATCCCGGTTGGCCGCGACCGCCTCCGCGTGCTCGGGGTCGCCCACAAAGCGTGACTGCACGCGCGTCAACCCGTTGCCCATCGGGTACAGACCGCCGTTCACCGGCGACAGCACCACTTGGACGCCATCCGCCTCCAGCATGTAGGCGCGGTCCGCGGCCAGAGCCAGCTCAAACAGCGTCCCGGCAAAGCACGAGCCCTCGTCCACCAGCGCATAGAAGCTCTTGGCCGTCACGTCCAGGCGCTTGAGCACCCGCTTGATGTGATGGACCACCTCGTTGACGAACCAGTGGCTCTTGCGCGCCATCAGCTGCGAGTCGAGACGCAGGACCGAGTCGATGTCGCCGCGCGTCTTCAAGATGATCATGCCGGTCTCAGGGAAGTGGAAGCGCAGCCGCAACAGCGCGTCGTCCAGCTCACGAAACGCGCGCAGCGCCCACCAATCCTCACCCAGCGAGGTCGGATCCTCGGGGATGTCGGGCAGGTCCGCGGGCACGTCCAAAGTCAGCGTGGCCGTGCGGTCATCCGCAAAGGCCAGCGTCACGTGCCGGTACGTGATCGCCGAGTCGGTGATCTCCGGCCGCAGCGGCCCAAGCGACACGCCCTTGCGCTCGGGATGCCCCTCGCCGGCCACCTCGGCGGCACGCGCGTTGACCTTGTCCCAGAACTTGGAGCTCTTGTAGGCGCCGTCTACCAGCCCCCACTTGACCGCACGCTTGCCCTTCACGCCCTCCGCCAGGGTCATGAAGACGTCCGCCAGGTCCCGGCGCACCTTTCGCTTGTCCACGACCCGCGTGATGCCGCCGGTCCCGGGCAGCACACCCAGATACGCCACCTCGGGCAGCGACACAGCGCTGCGCCGATCGTCGACCAGGTAGATCTCCTCGCAGGCCAGCGGCAGCTCGTACCCGCCGCCGGACGCCACGCCGTTGAGCGCCGCGATGTAGGTCTGGCCCGAGTGGGCAGTCGCGTCCTCTATATATAGGCGCGTCTCGTTGGTGAACTTACAGAAGTTGACCTTGAACGCGTGTGTGCTGGACCCGAGCATGAAGATGTTGGCGCCCGACGAGAAGCAGCCCTCCAGCGCGCTGGTCACGATGACGCAAGACACCTCGGGATGCTCGAAGCGCAGCCGGTTGACCGCGTCGGCCAGCTCGATGTCGACGCCCAGGTCGTACGAGTTGAGCTTGAGCGCATAACCTGCGCGCAGACCCTCGTCCTCCTGGATGTTGAGCTCGATGCGGGCGATTGCCCCCTCGATCTTCAACTGCAGCTGCTTGTAGCGGCTGGGATGGGTCTCAAAGTCAAAGAAGTCCAGGGCTTGATCCGGATCAACGTGTGCCATGAGCCGAAGCTACCGGACGGGATCCCCCCACGCAAGGGAAAAAATGCACAATAATGCTTTTTATGGCCATAGTGATGCACTATAGTGCACATCGAATGTCGTTTTTTGGCCCACAATCGGAGACCATTCTTCTAAACCTGATCGCGCGCCGTGTACGCGCAGCACGTCAGGCGCGCGGCATGACGGTGCGGGCGGCGGCGGAGAAGTCGCTTCTGAGTCCACGCTTCTATGCTGAGCTCGAGGCCGGCCGTGCCAACATCTCGATCGGGCGCCTGCTTCGGGTCGCAAACGCGTTTGATCTCGACTTGTCAGCGCTGGTCGAGGACGACCCGCTGGACCGGCCGATCATCGCGCTGCTGGGACTGCGCGGCGCGGGCAAGAGCACGATTGGACCGCGCATGGCGGGCGCGCTGGGCATCGACTTTCTGGAGCTGGACGACATGGTCGAGGCGGAGGCCGGGCTGAGCTTGCCGGAGATCTTCTCGTTTCACGGCGAGCGCTACTATCGGGAGCTGGAGGTCGAGTGCTTCAACGCCGTGGTCGAGCAGGCGCGCCCGGTCGTGCTGGCGGTCAGCGGCGGCATCGTGATGGGCGGCGAGATCTTTGAGCGCGTCAAACGGTGCGCCACGACCGTGTGGCTGAAGGCGACCCCGGAGGACCACATGAGCCGCGTATTGGAGCAGGGGGACGACCGGCCGATTCGTGATCGAAACAACGCGATGGAAGAGCTGCGCGCGCTCTTGGAGAAGCGAGAGCCGCTCTACGCGCAGAGCGACTTGACGGTGGACACGTCCAGCCTGTCGCTGACCGGGGCCGTCCGCCAGACGTTGGCGTCGCTGGAGGAGCGCGGGATCATGGTCGAATAAGGGCCGGCTCGACCTCAGGCGGGCCAGTCGTAGAAGCCTTTGCCGCTCTTCTTGCCCAGATGACCGGCGCGGACCAGGCGGCGCAGAATCTGCGGCGGGCGAAATTGCTCGCCGATCTCGCGCTGCAGGTACTCGGCGATGGCCAGGCGCACGTCCAGGCCGACGAGGTCCGTCAGCTTCAGCGGACCCATCGGGTGGCGATATCCCAGCTCCATAGCTTTGTCGATATCCTGTGCGCTGGCGACGCCCTGCTCGAGCATGCGCATGGCCTCCAGACCGATCACCAGGCCCAGGCGGCTGGTCGCAAACCCGGCGGAGTCGTTCACGACGATCATCTCGCGCCCCATACGGGCGCCGACGCCGCGGGTGATCTCCACGATGATGTCGGCGGTCTGCTCGGCGCGCACGATCTCCAAGAGCTTCATGATGTGCACGGGGTTGAAGAAGTGCATGCCGATGACGTGCTCGGGGGTCACGGCGCTGGCGGCGATCTCGGTCAGGCTCAGCGAGCTGGTGTTGGACGCGATGATCGCGGTCGGGGACGCCAGCGCGCTGACGGAGGCGAACAGCTTCTTTTTGAGGTCCAGGTTCTCGGGGGTGGCCTCGATGATCATGCCGACACCCGGCACGGCGTCCGCCAGGTCCGTGGATGTGGTCACGTTTGCCAGCGCCGCATCGCGTGCTTCGGCCGTCACTTTGCCGCGCGCCACACCCTTGTCCAGATTGCCGCGAATTCGGGACATGCCGGCCTCGACCGCTTCGGTCGATATATCGAACATTCGCGTTGCGTAGCCGGCCATCGCGGCGACCTGCGCAATGCCGTGACCCATGGTGCCGGCGCCCAGAACGGCGATGCCTTGGATGTCGGTGTCGCTCATTTCGTCCCCTCTCCTTTTTGTTGGGCTCTGACGCGCTTGCGCTCCAGAAACGCCGTCATTCGGGCCTGTTTCTCTTCGTCTTCAAAGAGCACCGCCTGGGTAGTGGCCTCCAGGGCCAGCGCGACCTCGGTGCTCATCTCGGGGCCGGCGTTCAGCACCGTCTTGGCCATACGAACGGCCAGTCCGCTGTTTTTGGCGATGCGTCCCGCCAGGCGGCGGGCGGCGCTGAGGACGTCGTCATCAGGTACGACCTCTTCCACCAACCCGATCGCCAGCGCCTCCTGCGCGTCGATGATGCGTCCCGTAAACACCAACTCCCGCGCGCGGCCGATACCGACGAGGCGGGGCAGACGAAACGCGCCGCCGGCGCCTGGGATGATGCCCAGACCGACCTCGGGCTGACCGAATCGGGCGCCTTCCCCGGCCACGCGCAGGTCACACGCGATGGCCAGCTCGCACCCGCCGCCGAGCGCAAAGCCCCGGACAGCTGCGATCGTCGGCGTCGGAAAGGCCTCGATCTCTCGAAAGAGGCCGTTGTTGATGCGCAGAAACGCGTCGTCTCGCTTTCGCTGCAGCAGCTCCGCGATGTCGGCGCCGGAGATGAAGGACTTGCCGCCTGCCCCCGTGAAGATCAGCACCTTCAAGTCCGCCTGGTGCGCCAGGCTGTCCAACACATCGCGGATATCGCGCACCATCTGCCGGCTCAGCGCGTTGCGCACCTCGGGCCGGTTGAAGGTACACAGCGCCACACCACAGTCATCGCGCTCTAGAAGCAGGGTCTCGTAGGTCGTCTCAGAAGTCATAGCGGGGGGAGTATAGGCGAGCGCCGCCGCAAGCGACAACGCCCGCCACCCCTCCCCGCGTCCTCACAAACAAGTCGCCAGGTGAGAACTTGAGCTTAGGACCGTTCGATATAGTTGTAAAGATAAATCAAACGCCGTATACAAAACGGCCGATCTAGATGATTGTGCCGTCCGGGATGATGGTGTTCTTGGCCACTACGGTGATGCCGTCGTGGATGGACCACCCCTGGCCCGTCGCCTCTTTCAGGCCCGCCTCGTTGACGATATGCACGCCGCGCCCGATGCGCGCGTTTTTGTCGATGATGGCGTTGCGGATGATGGATCCCTCGCCAATTCCGAGCGGCGGCGCGTCGGCCGGCACATTCGTTGGCGGATCCGGATCACAGCCCATGAGCAGACACTTTTCGATGGTCGCGCCGGTGATCGGCGTACGAACGCCGATGATCGAGTCGCGCACGACCGAATCGGTCACCACCACAGCCTCCGCGAGCATGGATCGATCGAACGTCGACCGGCTCAACCGTGCGCACGGCAGGTATCGCGGGTGTGTGTAAAACGGCCAGCGCGGGTCGTCGAACCGAAACTGAGGTTCGTCGCTCACAAGGTCCATATGGGCCTCGTAGAAGGAGCGGACGGTCCCGATGTCGCGCCAATAGCCGGTGAAGAAGTGCGCGTGCACGTGCCGCGTATCCACCGACGCCGGAATCACGTGCTTGCCGAAGTCGACCGGATCGGACTCCAGCGCCTGGACGAGCACACTCTTGTTGAACAGGTAGATGCCCATCGACGCCAGATACGGCGTGTCACGCGAGAGCCGGCGCGCAGCCAGCCACTGCGGCTCCAGCGCCATCCCTTCGCGCTCTTCGGCCGTCTTGGGCTTCTCACGAAACTCGATAATCCGGCCGCTGGCGTCGACCCTGAGCGCGCCGAACCCGGCCACCTCTTCTTCGCTGCAGGGCTGCACCGCAACGGTGACCTCGGCGCCGGACTCCACGTGGTCGCGAACCATATCGCGGTAGTCCATCTTGTACATGTGGTCGCCGGCGAGGATCAGGATCAGATCCTCCGCCATGTGGTCGATGTGCATCAGGTTGCACTTCACCGCGTCGGCAGTGCCCTGGAACCACCGATCGCCCTGGGGCGTCTGCTGCGCCGCCAGGATGTGCACATAGCCGCGCGAGAACGCATCAAAGCGATACGTCCGCGTGATGTGCCGATGCAGGGAGTGCGCGTTGTACTGGGTCAGCAGCACCATCCGCTCCATGCCGGAGTGAATGGCGTTGTTGATGGGGATATCGACCAGCCGGTATTTACCGCCGATAGGCACGGCCAGCTTACTGCGCTCTTGTGTCAGCGCGGCGAGACGAGTGCCCCGACCGCCTCCCAAAATTACTACTCCAACGTCAGGGCGCCTCACGGGCGAGATATTAGCACCGTTTGGTAGATACGAAAGCTCACCGGGCGATCACTCTAATAGCGATACCGCCGTTCCTCACGCGCATGACCGTCTCCCAGCCCGCGGGCAGGTGCCCCTTAAGTGCGTACAGCGCCACTGTACGCCACCCCTTCATTCGCCCCGCGAGGGCCTCCACGTCCTTGAACGCTGCTTGTCCGCGACCGATTCGTTTGCCGTAGGGCGGGTTCACCACAATTGTCCCGGGATCGTCCTCGGTCGCACTGACGTCGCGGATGTCCGCGTGCTCGATCTGCGGCGTCACCCCCGCCCGCTCCGCGTTTGCGGAGGCTGCCTGCACTGCGTCGGCATCGTAATCCACGCCGACGAGGTCCACATTGAGAGGCGTCTGGGCCGCACGCGCTTCTTTCACCAGGAGCGACCAGGCAGAGGCGCTATGAGACGGCCAGGACTGAAACGCAAACTCGCGACTCAAGCCCGGCGCTCTGCCCTGCGCGATCCACGCGGCCTCGATCAAGAACGTCCCCGAGCCACACATCGGGTCCAGCAGCGGAGTGGCCGGGTCCCACGTGGCTAGCAAAATGCCCGCCGCCAGTGTCTCCCGCAGCGGGGCCTGACCGACATGCGTGCGGTATCCGCGGCGATGCAGCAGCGCTCCGGACGAGTCGATACTGATCGTCGCCTGATCCTCGTGAATGCGCACCCAGACCGTGACTCCATCCTCGTCCGGACCCGGGGCCGGCCGCCCGACCGCTGCCTGGAGGCGCTCGACAACCGCGCGCTGGTGATACAGCCGGCTTCGCGAGCACGAGACCTTGAAGCGCACCGCGGTGTCGGGCCTCAGATAGTCGTCCCACGCGGCCGCATCCACGACCCGCGTGAGCCCTTTCCAGTGCCGTGCGCGTCCACCCGCGATGACAACCAACACGCGGCTTGCGCTGCGCAGCCACAGATTGGCGCGCATGACCATGTCCAGATCGCTCTTGAAGGTCACGCCGCCGGCCACCTCGGACACCTGAGCAGCACCGAGGGCCGTCAGCTCCCGCGCGACGATGGGCTCCAATCCGGGCGCGACAACAGCGTGCGCGTGAGGTCGAAAGCGGCCTGCGCTCACTCGACGGGGTCGGGCGCCGCCATGAGCAGCTTCACAACAGCCGACGCGCAGGTCAGCCCGAAGGCGCCGGTCACAAACCCGGCGGTGCCGTCCACACGATTACGCTTTTCGCACTCGTGCATGCCGTTCTGGCCCTGCGGGCAGACGCATTTGAAGCCTTGGCCGACGTCATACAGCAGGGGGCTGGGCGCGATCGGCTCCTCGGTGCTGAAGACGGCCTGAATCCCCCACTCGCCGTCGCGCGGTCCGCCGAAGCCGTACTGCTCCCGCAGGATCTTGCGCACCGAGCGGGCCAGCGGATCGATGCGGGTCTGAGAGAGATCGGCGACCTCGATGTACGTCGGATCGAGGCGTGCAGCCGCCCCCGTGGAGCAGATCACCGGGATGCCGCGCTGTTTGCACGTGGCCAGCAGGTGGCACTTGGCGGTGACGTTGTCGATCGCGTCGATCACATAGTCGGGGCGACAGTCCAGCAGCTCGGCGCTGTTTGCCTCGCTGTAGAAGACGCGATGAGACTCCACCGTCGCCTGCGGGTTCACCAGTCGCAGGCGCTCCGCCATGACGTCGACCTTGGGCTTGCCGATGACGCCGCGAAGCGTGTGCAGCTGCCTGTTCGTGTTTGTGATGCACACGAGGTCGAAGTCGATCAGCGTCAGGCGCCCGACGCCGCTGCGCGCCAGCGCCTCCGCAGCGAATGATCCGACTCCGCCGACGCCGATCACCATCACGTGCGCATCGAACAGCCGCTGCATGCCTCGGTCGCCGACCAGACGGCCCATCCGGTCGAAGCGCCGATGCAGGCGATATTTGTCCTCGGCGCCCCCGGGCGTCGAGGGGGTGGTCGTAATGCTCATGGTCAGGGACCCTCCAGTCCAAAGAGTCGTCTGGCGTTTTCCGCCGTTTGGTTCGCGATTATGTCTGGTGGGGTGTCGCGGGCCGCAGCGACCGCGTCCACGATCCGAGGCAGCCACTGCGGGAGGTTTCGGCCACCCGTGACACCCGATGGAATCTGATCGGGGCAGTCCGTCTCCACCAGCAGCCGCTCGGGGCTGACCGCGCGGACGGCCTCCAGGGCCTTGCGCGCATTCGGCCGGGTCACGCCGGCGGCAAACGACACATACAGCCCTAATGCCTCGTACTGCGGCACCATGTCGGCCGGACCGCTGTAGCTGTGGACCATGCCGCCGCGACCCGGCACACCGTCGCGCCGCAGCACGTCGATGGCGGCGCCGTGCGTGTAGAGAATATGCAGCACGACGGGCAGGTCCCGCTCCCGCGCCAGGGCCAGCTGCGCCCGGTACGCCTCGCCCTGAATCTGCAGGCTGCCTCGCGGCACGTACCTGCTGGCGTCCAGGCCGGTCTCACCGACCGCGAACCGGGCGCGCACGGCCAGCTGCTCGAGGCCCTGCGCCAGCGACTCGGCGGACGAGCGCGCCGCGGTATGCGGGTGAATCCCATACAGGGGATAGACGTCCGGGTGCTCGGCTGCGACCGCGTCCTGTTTGTCCCACGCGTCGGGATCGACACCGGCGCAAATCCATCCGCGCACCCCGGCTGCTCGTGCTCGCTGGAGCACCTCGGGGCGATCGCCGTCGAACCTGGCGAAGTCGATGTGGCAGTGGGCGTCGATCACACGGCAAGAACTACGTTATGGTAGCCCGCAATGTCCAGCCTGAACGCCTCTGACCATGCTGGCGACCCGAGCGCGTGGGCCGCATCGCTCGCGATCTCGCGCGAGGCGGTCGAGCTGTACCTGGACAGCGAGGTCTATGATCTCCACAACGATCTGTACGTGCCGGCGCGACTCTACGGGTTCGACGTGCACAAGCGGCATCGCCCGGGCCTGGGTGGATCGCGGCTCACCAACCAGACCGACCTGCCCCGCCTGCGTGAGGCCTGCGTCACGGGGCTGACGTTCGATATCGCGACCAATCCAGCGCGCCGTCCCAGCCGTCGGGCCGCGGTCACGCTGAAGAACATCGCCCGCATCAAAGCGGACCTGGCCCGTCACCCGGACGACTTCCGGTTCGTCAAAAACCACTCCGAGTACCTGGCCGCGCGACAAGACGGGGCCACCGGGTGCTACATCGGCATCCAGGGCGGGCAGGCCTTTCAGTACGATCGCGCGTCACTGGAGGCGATCCCCGACGATGTGCACCGCATCACGCTGGTGCACCTGACCAACAGCGGCATCGGCTGCACCTCCAGCCCCCTGGGTCTGAGCAACACGGCGCTCTCCAACCGCGGCCACGAGCTGGTCGAGGTGATGAACGCCAAGCGCATCCTGGTGGACCTGGCCCACATCAACCGGGACGGCTACGTCAACGCGGCCCAGGTGCACGACAAATCGCAGCCGCTGATCTGCACCCACACCGGCGTCACGGGAGTGCGCCCTCATTGGCGCAACATCGACGACGAGCAGATCAGGCTGGTCACCGACACCGGCGGCGTCATCGGAATCATCTTTCACAGCATGTTCCTGGACCGCTCGTTCTTGGGGTTGGGCCGCTGCGACGCGGGCAAGGTGATCGATCACATGGAGCACGTGATCAAGGTCGCCGGTGAGGGCGCAGTCGCCATCGGAACGGATTATGACGGCATGATCACGCCGCCGCTTCCCTTGCAGCAGGTCACCGACATGCCTCGGCTGGTGCAGCTGATGCTGGATCGCGGATGGGCGGAGGACCGCATCCGTGGCGTCCTGGGCAAGAACACGCTTCGTGTGCTGGAGGCGATTAGGCCTTGAGCACGCGGGTCTTCATAGATAGGCGCCCGATTTGGCTGATCCTGTTGCGGCGGGGCGCGCGCGTGTGGCTGGTCCTGGGCGCGCTGGCGATCTTTATGTTGCTGACGTCGCTGGACTTCCCAGGCCTGGAGCGCGACGGCCAGCTGGCGATGGGCGTGTTTGCGGCGTGCATCTTCTTGTGGGTGACCGAGGCGCTGCCGCTCATGATCACGTCGATTCTGGCGTTGGTCAGCTTTCCTGCGCTGGGGATCCTGGGCAGCCGGGAGACGTATGCGCTGTTTGGCAGCGAGGTCACGTTCTTCATTCTGGGCGTGTTCATTCTGGCGTCGCCAATCCAGCGGTCGGGGCTGTCCACGCGCATCGCGGTAGGCGTGCTGGACCGCTTCGGGCACACACCGCAGCGACTGATTACATCGGTGCTGCTGCTGACGGCGTCCATGAGCTGCGTGATGAGCTGTCATGCGGTGGCGGCGATCTTCTTGCCGGTGGTGCGCAGCATCCACTCGGGGCTGTCGCTGAAGTCGAACTCGCGCTTTGGCAAGGCGCTGTACCTGGCGCTGGCCTACGGCAGCATCATCGGCGGCACCGCGACGCTGCTGGGCAGTGGACGCGCCCCCCTGGCGGTGGCGCTGCTGCAGGAGAACTCGGACCACGCGCATACGATCTCATTTGCGGATTGGGCCATGCTGGCGACGCCGATGATGCTGGTCATGTTGTTGATCGCGCGGGTGGTGATTCACTGGATGTTCGTCAGCGAGATCGAGGACATCTCCCAGGCGCGGACGGCGCTCGCGGACAAGGTCGACCAGCTGGGCAAGCTGACGTATCGCGAGCTTGCGATCGGCGCGCTGCTGCTGGTCACGATCTGGTTTTGGATTACCGCGGGTGACTCGATCGGGCTGGCGACTATCTCGCTGCTGGCTGTTGTGGCGGCCTTTGTGATCGGCTGTACGCGCTGGAGCGAAGTCGAAGAGGACGTGAACTGGGGCATCGTACTGATGTACGGCGGCGCGATCGCGCTGGGCATGGGCATGCTGACGACGGGGGCCAGCGCCTGGCTGGCGGACCGGCTCTTGAGCGTGATGCCCGGCGAGCAGCCGCTGGTGCTGCTGGGCGTGGTGGCGTTGATCGGCATGTGGCTGACCGAGGGCGTGAGCAATGCCGCGGTGGTGGCGCTGTTCATGCCGCCCGTGCTGGGCATGGCGCGACAGCTGGGCATCGATGTGCGCCTGGTCGCTCTCTTTGTGGCAATCCCGTGTGGCTACTCTCTGGTGTTGCCGATGGGCACGCCGGGGATGGCGCTGGCATTTACCGGCGGATTTCTCCGCCAAAAGGACACCGCTTTGGCCGGTACAATCCTGAAGTTCGCTTCGCTGGTGCTGTTGATCATAAGCGCACTGACGATCTGGCCGCTAATGGGGTATGAGTTGTGAGCATGCGTATCCTGGTCGTACTCGTGGAATGCCGTGGCGCGGAGGCGCTGGTACCCGAGACTGTTAAGCGCGCGGGCGGGACCAGCCCGGTCACCGTGCTGCAGGTGCTGGACCCCGAGTACGCGGACCGCCTGTGCCGCAAGCTGCGCCAGGACGGGTGGATGGGCGCGCATCGCAGCGAAGAGGTCGGGCAGACCATCGGCGAGGAGTATCGGCGCCGCTTTGATGAGACGGTCACGAACATCTGCGAGCAGCTGAGGGCGGCTGGGCTGGATGTGCGCCATACGTGTCGCAACGGTGACCTGATCAACACGGCCCTGCGAGTCACCGAGGAAGAGGGCAATATCGGGCTGATCATCGTCGGTCAGCCGCGTCGCATCTGGCTGACCCGCTGGTTCAAGGACCTGAACCTGCGGGTGCTCTGCGACCGCGCCGCGTGTGAGGTCGAGCTCGTCGAGCTGCCGGACGAATAACGCCATGTTGGCAGTGGAACGGCTCGGCATTCGCCTTGCGGGCAAGCAGCTTCTCAGCGACGTCAGCTGGCAGGTGGAGAGCGGGGGCCGGCTTGTTGTCACCGGGCCGAGCGGCGCCGGCAAATCCGTGATGCTCCGCTCGCTGGTTGGCCTGGTGCCGATGTCGGCGGGGGTCGTGTCGCTGGATGGCCAGCCGTTGACGGCGCTGGCGCCGCCCATCGCCCGGGCGCGGGTGACCTATGTGCCGCAGACCCCACCGCGGCTGCCGGGCACGATGGCCGATAATCTGAAGATAGTGCGTGGTTTAGACGCGGTGACGGACTCGCTGATGCCGTGGGACGCGGTGATGGCGCTGTGTGAGCGGCTGAGCATCGCGGCGCTGCTGGAGCAGAACGCGGACAAGCTCTCGGGTGGCGAGGCACAGCGCATGGGGCTGGTGCGGGCGCTGCAGATCAACCCGCGGGTGCTGCTGCTGGACGAGCCGACGTCGGCGTTGGATGCGAGCGCGGCGCAGCGGGCGGAGGAGCTGCTGACCGAGTGGGCGGCGGAGGATGAGCGGGCGTTTGTGTGGGTAGCGCACGATCAGGCGCTGGCCGAACGGCTGGGCAGCAGCGTGCTGCGGGTCGCCGACGGGACGGCCGCGTATGGTTGATGCGCCGATCATCGTTCTTGATTGGACGCAGCTACTGATCGCGGGCGGCCTGATCGCGGTGAACGCGGTCGTGTCCATCATCTACCGCCTGCAGATGGAGAAGACGCTGCTGCTGGCGACCGCGCGCACCGTTGTGCAGCTGCTGGCGGTGGGGTATCTGCTGGAGTGGGTCTTCAGCCTGGCGGTGTGGTACGCGGTGCTGCCGATCCTGGTGATCATGGCCGTGCTGGCGGCACAAGCTGCGGTAGCCCGGACGAGCAAGCGGTACCCGGGCGTGCACATGGTCGCGCTGGGCGCCATCTTCCTGTCGGGCGCCTCTGTCCTGATGTTTGCGATGTTGGCCGTGGTGCAGGTGGAGCCGTGGTGGAACCCGCGCTACATCATCCCGATTCTTGGCATGATTCTGGGCAACTCGCTGACGGGGATCTCGCTGGCGTTGGACCGCTTTCTCGTGAACCTGGTCGAGCGGCGCGGCGAGGTTGAGCTGCTGTTGTCACACGGCGGCACCCGTGGCGAGGCAGTGCGACGGCTGCGCGCGGATGCGGTGCGGGTGGGCATGATCCCGATCATCAACTCGATGATGGTGGTAGGAACGGTCAGCCTGCCGGGGATGATGACGGGTCAGATTCTCTCGGGCACGTCGCCGCAAGTGGCGGTGGCGTATCAGATCGTGATCATGTTTCTGCTGGCGGCGGCAACGGCGCTCGGATCGGTAGCGGTGGTCATCGCCAGCGAGCGCAGGCTCTTCGACGACCGGGACCGACTGCTTGTGGAGATCGTGGAGTAGCCACGCACCGATACACCGCCTCGCCCGCAGGAGCGGGCGACTCACCCCCTAGGGGTGGCGAGCCAGGATGGCGAGGGGGGTAACGTGGGTGCTAAGCCGACTCGTGGATGAGATCGTCGAACTTGTCGGTCTTGTCGCGGTTGTCTTCCGCGATATCCAGCTGGTCCTGCTTCGCCGTGATGTTGGCCCACTCTTCGGAGTACTTGGCGTTCAGCTCGACGTAGTGGTTCCACTTGTCCGGAAGCTCGTCCTCCTCGAAAATCGCCTCGACAGGGCACTCGGGCTCGCAGGCGCCGCAGTCGATGCAGTCGTCGGGGTGGATCACCAGGAAGTTCTTGCCCTCGTAAAAGCAGTCAACAGGGCATACGTCCACGCAGTCGGTGAATTTGCAGTTGATGCGGGGCTCAGCAACGATGTAGGCCATTGGGCTCCTCAGTGTCGTCAATGACTTGCGACTGCGGACGTTACTTCAAGGGAGCGGACGATGCAACGAAGTGAGCGCCGTTTCTGCCGGTGGTCGGCGATGGATGACACGCCTGCAGAGGGGGCGCCGAAGCTGCCGGTTGTGGTGCAGATCAAGATCGCGCACGGACTGCTTCAATACCCCAACGGCAAGAGCGCGATGGTCTGGTACGGGGGCGGTCAGGGCTGCACCGAGGCGCTGGCGCTGGCGCGGCGCGCGGTTGGTACGCGGTACGCCCTTGATGAGCTCCGCTGGCGTTGGCGACCCGCTGAGGCTGTGTCGCGCGATTTGGCCGTGCTGTTGGCGCGGTTCGACCGGCGCTTTGGATCGGTGCCGTACGCCAACCAGTAATTGGACAGAGGCGGCGCCAGCGGCCATATTTCCTGCGTGAGCCGCGCCATTCCGCTGCTCGTCGCGGCCGTCGCATGCGCGGTTGGCTGTGGCGGCCCCACGGTACAGACGATGTTTTTGCCGCCCAGCCCCGCCTCGCCGTCGATCCGCATTTCTGACGGGGTGCAGGCCGTGGTGCCCCGGTACGTCGAGGGCCAGGTACAAGGCGTTCGTGTCGATGGAATCAGCCCGGGATCCCTGGCGGAGATGATGGGGCTGAAGAACGGTGATGTGTTGCTGGAGCTGGCGGGCATGCCGTGTGACCGGGTTGGTCGCTGTCGAGCCGGGAGGCGCCGCATGGAGGCGGCCCTGATGCGACGGCGAGGGTTTCGGGTCCTGCTGGAGCGCAATGGCGCGGGCTTGATCATCGAGTATCGCTTTCACGAACTCCGACCCCTGGCGATGTAGCGTTTTGATTGGAAAATGTTGATAGACTGCGGCCGCACATGATGTCCCGGGCCCACCGATGGCTGGTCGTACTCACGCTGATGAGCGGCGGCTGCACCTTCAGCTTCGACGAAAGCGCACACTGCTTCGCCGGGCAGGACTGCGCCAAGGATGGGGTTACGCCGGACACCCCCGACGAAGGCGACACCGGCGACGATACGGCGGGCGACACGGACACCGGCGACACGACCGACACGGCGACGGACACCGGGTCGACGGACGACGTCGACAACACGACAGACGACGCGGACACGGTGGACACCGGCGACCTCCCAGACGACGACCTCGATGACGACGGGCTCAAGAACGACGACGACAACTGCCCCGACGTGTGGAACCCGACACAGCTCAACTACGATCGCGTTAAGGAGCCGACAGCCAAGCGGTTGGGGGATGCCTGCGATCCCTGCCCGTTTGACGCGGTGGAGCCGGGGGCGGACGGCGCCTGCTACAGCGACTTCAAGGCGGCGCAGTTTGATGGAGACTGGATCGGGTATCGCATCGTGCACCGCGAGCAGAACACGCTGGCCGAGATAGAGGCGGTCGGGGTCAACTTCAATGGCGGCCAGTACCGGCACCTGTCAGAGGGGCCGGGCAAGTATCGCGGCACGGATTTGTTTGATGGCGGCCTGCTGCACCTGCCCAAGTTCCACGAGGAGAATGGGGACGTCTTCGGCGCCATGATGGTGATGGACCCAAACCGCGAGGTGCTGGTCGGGCACGCCTTCCTGTCGGTGGGTGGGAGCCCCGTGACCGAGCTGTTCCAGGGGCGAATGCTGCCGCCGAACCTGATCATTCTGGTGCGGAAGCGAGACTACGGGACGCTCGGCGAGACGGACGTATTGCCCGAGCTGCGGGGCGCTCCCGATGCGGGTGCGGCGCGACGGTACTCACTGCACGGCTGGCGGCAGGAGGCAGACGTGGCCGTTCAGGGGTTGCAGGGACAGTTCGATGCGGTCCAGGCCGACGACGAGGCCACGGCGACGTTATCGCTGGAGGCCCACAACGCCGGCGAGAAGACAGGGTCCGTATACGCGTATACGACGCACGCAACGGCTGGGCTGACCAGTCTGGGCGGGCTGGAGACGCCTCACCTGACCTTTGCGGAAGGGGGCTCGCTGGCAGAGACGCCGGGTGGGGTCTCGCTGACGATGCAGGTGCATGAGACCGGCGCGCAGGAGGTCACGGAGCTGGCGCTGACCGGGGTGATGAGCTTCTCGCGCGACATTGGCGTGGCGGTCGTGTCGACGGACGAGCAGCGAATTCTGACCTTGATCGGTGTCGAGCACCTGGAGCCGACACCACAGGGGGGCGCCACCGACCCGCGGCTTGGGCAATACGCGTTGCTCGGCCTGCACGACAAGGGCGCGCTGCGCGGGCTGATCCCGACCACGCCCCAGTCCGGCCAGGAGATCGCGCTGCAGTTTCACGAGTTTGACGGCAAGGGCGTCGCCGCCGGGCAGAAGCC
>CAZJHX010000042.1:0-68856 GCA_964545715.1 uncultured Myxococcales bacterium | reverse complement strand
AGTACGACCGCGCTGTGCCGCCCCGTATGCGCACCCCCTTGCCGGCGCGCGCCCGCGCATAACACGCGGCCCCGCGCGCGACGGCCAGATCCAGGTCGGCGCCGCCCAGCACGGCGATCTCGGCACCCAGCCACGCATTCAACGACGCCACGATGCGATTGCGCAGCGGGTCAGACCGCATGACGCCGCCATTGAACAGCACGGCCGTCGGGCGCGCCTGGTGGCGGGTGAGGAAATGCGCCAGGTGCCGCGTCACGGCCGGATCCGCGGCGTAGCTCAGGCCCAGCTGGCTCAGGCCGACGCGTCGCGCGACCTGCGGACGAGCGCCCGCCTCGCACTGCGGAAAGAAGCCGCTGAGCACGATGTCCATGACCTGCTGCTGCAGCAGCTCCGCCTTGATCGTGCGCTTGAACAGGCGCGCGCCGCGGTTGGGGATCAGAATGGGCGCGGACGCCTGGTCGGGATTGGACAGCAGCGCCTCCTTGGCCGCCCGCGCCTGCTGCACCAGCACCCGCAGCTGCCACGCGTCCAGCTTGGTGCCGCGCTCCTCCAGCTCTTTGCGCACAGCAAACGCCAGCGCATAGTCCATGTTGTCGCCGCCCAGCAGGATGTGCTCGCCGACCGCGACCCGCTCCAGGGTCATCGCGCCGTCGCTCTCGGTGATGGCTATCAGCGAGAAGTCGGTCGTGCCGCCGCCGATGTCGCAGACCAGCACCACGTCGCCCACCGACAGCTGCTCGCGCCAGCCGTCGCCCTGCGAGTCCAGCCACGCATAGAGCGCCGCCTGGGGCTCTTCCAGCAGGACCACATCGGCAAGACCAGCCGCATGCGCAGCCGCAACGGTGAGATCGCGCGCCGCGGGATCGAACGACGCCGGCACGGTCAGCACCACATCGTGCTCGGCCAGCGTCCCCTCGTGCGCCGCCGCCCAGGCCGACGCCAGGTGCTTGATGTACAGCGCGGACGCCTGCACCGGCGAGACCTTGGCGACCTCCTCCGTGCTCCGCCCCCACGGCAGAATGCCCGAGCGCCGGTCGACACCGTCCTGGCACAGCCAGCTCTTGGCGGAGTGCACCAGACGATCCGGCACCTTGCCGCCATGGTCGCGCGCAAACACGCCCACGCCAAACGACGCCGCCGGGTCCCAGGGCAGTGACAGCGCGCCCTCCGCCAGCTCGTGCTCACCCGGCAGATACAGAAAGGAGGGCAGCTGCGAGCGCGTCCCAACCACCCCGCTCTCCACGACCTGCGGAACGGCCACTACCTCGACCGCGGCGTCCTCGTCCTGGGCGGCGAACGCCATCACGCAGTTGCTGGTGCCCAGGTCGATGCCGACGTGTTGTTTGTCGCTCAAAGCTCGATCTCCGCGGGCATGACAATCTGTGGGTCGGCGCCGCCGGTCAGCGTCGGCACGTCGTTCTTGTCCGCGCGCCACCCGTGGTGCGCCAACGCCCCCGTGAAGGGCGGATCCCCGACCACGTTACCCGTCAGCCGCACCTTTTTGGGGTCAAAGCCGGCCTCGACGGTGACGTTGGCCCCCTCTTCGCCCGGCCAAACCGGGGTGGGGGCAAACCAGCGCTGCACCACGGTGCGACAGCCCTCGTGCACGACCCGCGACGCGGCCGCCACATCGGCGTCTGGTACCCCGGTAATGTCGTCCTGGACGAAGTCGATGAAGCGCCCCTCCGCCTGCAGCGCGCGCAAAAGCTGCAGCGCGCCATGATCGGTCTTTGGCTCCGGCGCGGGCTCCGCTTTGGCCGGCGCCGGTGCGGGGGCGCCGCTCAGCAGTCCGCGCACGCGACCAGCGAGCACCGCGTCAAACAGCACTTTGAAGAACAAGCTGAACGCCAGCCCCAGCCGTGTCCCGAATCCTGGTTGCTCCACGAGATCCTCCTTGCGCGCACGCCGGTCTAACCTGATCCAGCCCGAAAAAAAAGCGGCAAACGCTTGCCGGGCTCCCTACCGTTTGGTAGGTAACCCTTGAACGACCGTTTGGTAGGCGACCCTTGAGCGCTCGAGCACGGATACTGAAAGCGGCCACCCGCCACATGGCGGCGCGGGGAATGGACGCGACGTCGTTGCAGTCGATCGCCGATGACGTCGGCATCCGTAAGCCCTCGATTCTGTACCACTTTCCATCGAAGGACGCGCTGCGTCAGAGCGTATTGGAGGAATTGCTGTCGCGCTGGAACGAGGTGCTGCCGCGGCTGTTCATGGCCACCACGCGCGACGGGGTGGCGCGCTTTGACGCGGTGATGCAGGAGCTGGTCGGCTTCTTTGCCGAGGATCCGGATCGTGCGCGCCTGCTGATGCGCGAGCAGATGGACCGCCCCGAAGAGCTGCGCGCCTACTTGAAAGAGTACGTGCGGCCCTGGATGGACGTGGTCGCCGACACCATCAAGAAAGGACAGGCCGCGGGCAACACGCGACAGGACGTGGACCCCCAAGCGTACGTGCTCAACATCGTGCACGCGACGATCGCAATCATGGCTACTGCGGGCGACACGTCGGTGATCGTCCCCCCACAAACCGAAGGCGGATCCACGCTTCAGCGCTGTGCGCGGGAGCTTATTCGGATGTGCCGAGCCGGTCTCTTTGAAGACGCCGAGAGGTGATGCATGGGTAACTTCTATAAAGACAACGACGACCTTCGCTTCTACGTGGAGCAGTACCTCGACTGGGAGCCCCTGGTCGACCTGACCGAGTACCGGGGTCGCGCCAAGGACAGCTTCAAAAACACCGCGGAGGCGGTGGAGTTCTACGGCGACATTCTGGACCTGGTCGGCCAGTTTGTGGCGGACGATATCGCGCCGCACGCGGAGGCCATCGACAAGAACGGCGTCCAGCTGGTGGACGGCGAGGCGATCCTGCCCGAGCCGCAGGCGTCGATCTTCGAAAAGCTCAAAGCGCTGGAGCTCCACGGGATGTGCCTGCCGCGCGAGCTGGGCGGCCAAAACTGTCCGCTGATCATGTACCTGCTGACGTGCGAGATGTTCGCGCGCGCCGACGTCTCGGTGTGCGCCCACCACGGCTTCCACGGCGGCATGGCGATGGCCATGCTGGTCTTCTCGCTGCGAGAGGGCAGCACGAAGTGGGACGTGGAGAAAGGCGGCATCACCGAGACCCGCTTTGCCAAGGAGATCGAGGAGATCCGCAAGGGCGAGGCGTGGGGCTGCATGGACATCACCGAGCCGGACGCGGGCAGCGACATGGCCCGTCTCCGCGCGGTGGGTGAGCAGGACGAGGACGGCAACTGGTTTGTGACCGGACAGAAGATCTTCATCACGTCCGGGCACGGCAAGTACCACTTTGTCATCGCGCGCACGGAGAAGGCGGGCGATCCGGACGACCCGTTTGCGGGCCTCAAGGGGCTGTCGTTTTTCCTGGTGCCCACGTACGAGGACGACGCAGACGGCAACCGCAAGCGCATCGTGGAGATCGTGCGGCTCGAGGAGAAGCTGGGGCATCACGGCTCGGCGACCGCATCTTTGAGCTTCGAACGGGCGCCCGCGCAGCTGGTTGGGGAGCGCGGTGAAGGCTTCAAGTACATGCTGCTGCTCATGAACAACGCCCGGCTGGGCGTGGGCTTCGAGGCGCTGGGCCTGTGCGAGGCCGCGCACCGGATGGCCAGAGAGTACGCCGCTGAGCGGGTGTCGATGGGCAAGACCATCGATCAGCACGAGATGATCGCCGACTACCTGGAGGAGATGCAGACCGACATCCAGGGCATCCGGGCGCTGGCGATGTACGGCGCGTGGCACGAGGAGATGGCGCACAAAGTCGAGCTGATGGTCGACAGCGGCCTGGCCGACACAGAGCTTGCAGGTGACGCCAACGCGGCGCAGTACCGCAGCCAACTCAAGAGCTACAAAAAGAAGGCGCGCCGGGTGACGCCACTGCTGAAGTACGTGGCGGCGGAGCAGGCGGTGGCGATCGCGCGCACAAACGTGCAGATCCACGGCGGCGTGGGCTACACGAAAGACTACGGCGCGGAGAAGCTGCTGCGCGACGCGATGGTGTTCCCTATCTACGAGGGCACGTCGCAGATCCAGGCGCTGATGGCGATGAAGGACACGCTGGGCGGCATTCTCAAGAATCCGCGCGGCTTCATCCGGCGGCTTGCGCAGACGCGCTGGCGGTCGATGTCGGCGTCGGATCCGCTGGAGAAGCGTCTGGCCAAGCTGCAGCTCCTCTCGTTCTCGGTGCAGCAGCACCTGGTGGCGCGCACGGCGGCCGACAAGGGGCGCGCGCTGGCGGGCAAGCCGATCAGCGAGTGGCCTGAGCGCTTCTTCAAGGACTGGGACCCCAAGCGCGACTTTGCGTTTGCCATGTTGCACGCCGAGCGGCTTACGCAGATTCTGGCCGATGTGGCGATCTGCGAGGTGCTGTATGAGCAGGCCCGTCGCTTCCCCGACCGCCGCGAGGTGCTGGTGCGGTACATCGAGCGGGCGGAGCCGCGATGCCGATACAACCAGGACCGGATCAACAGCACGGGCGACCGGCTGCTGGCCAAGCTGACGCACGATCACAGTGGTGCGCAGACAGAGCGAAAGGCAGGCTGATCATGGCGGTTTCCAGTAAACACATTCTGCAGCAGGGTCCGGTTCTGGCCAGCCTTGGGCGCACGGCGCTGTCGGCGCTGCAGCAGCATTTCACGAGCGGCTCCAACGGGCATGCGCCGACGCTGCCCGGGCCCGAGATCGTGCGGGTGATCCAGCCGCGTCCCAAAGAGCTGATCCGCGACTACGTGCGCCATGTCGGCGGCGACCCGCGGGCCTATCGCAAGGTGCTGCCGCCTCACTTGTTTCCGCAGTGGGGCTTTGGGCTGGCGTCGCAGACCCTGGCGGGGATCCCATATCCTCTGGTGAAGGTGCTGAACGGCGGGTGCCGGGTGCAGGTCAACGCACCGCTGCCCAGCGACCAGCCGCTGACGGTGCGGGCCCACCTGGCCGGCATCGACGACAACGGGCGCCGAGCGGTGCTCAACCAGCGGATCATCACCGGTACGCAGGCCGCGCCTGACGCGCTGATCGCGGACCTGTACGCCATCGTGCCGCTCAAGGGCGGCAAGAAAAAAACGAACGGCGCCCGCAAAGAGAAGCCGCGCGTGCCGGCGGACGCGCGCGAGGTCGACTACTGGCGGCTGCGACCGGACGCGGGCCTGGACTTCGCCAAGCTGACGGGTGATTTCAACCCGGTCCATTGGGTGCCGGCGTACGCCCGCGCATCGGGCTTCCGTAACACGATCCTGCACGGGTTCTCGACGCTGGCGCGGGCCTGGGAGGGCCTGAACCGCCAGGCGTTCAAGGGCGCCCGGACCATCCGCGTGTTTGACGTCAAGTTCACGCGCCCACTGGTCCTGCCCGCACGGGTGGGCCTGTACGTCGGCTCGGCCGACAGCAACACCGTTTATGTCGGGGACGCCCCCGACGGCCCCGCCTATATGACCGGTTCGTACGAGGTGACCGAATGAGCGACATTCTCCTGGAGCTTGGCAAGAACCCGCAGGCGCGAAACCTGATCAAGGGATTGGGCCTGCCGATCCCGATGCCGCAGCCGCTGCGACGCCCGAAAGGGCCCATGGTGGAGCGGCCACTGGCCGACCGCGACGTGGCGCTGTGCGTGTCGGACAACAAGAAGATGGTCGCGGCGCTCGCCGAGGTGCTGACCGAGGCCGGAGCCAACCCGCACATCTTTGAGGGCGACGCCGCGATGGAGGCGTTTGTGCGCCCGGGTGAGGCGTTTGGCCGCCCGCCGGCCGCGATCGATCTGACGGACTCGCGCCGCTTTGACGCCCTGGTGATGGATGGCACAGCGATCACGTCACCCGCGGCGCTGCGGGCGCTGTACGACTTCTTTCACCCGCTGCTCGGCCGCCTGAACCGCAACGCGCGGGTGGTTGTGCTGGGACAGCCGGCGGAGAGCCAGAAGGACCCGGCGACGGCGGCGGCGCAAGGTGCGCTGGACGGCTTTGTGCGCAGCCTGGGCAAAGAGCTGGGCAAGAAGGGCTCCACGGCCAACCTGCTGCTGGTTCAAAAGGGCGGCGAAGCCGGTCTCGCGGGGCCGCTGCGCTATCTGCTGTCGCATCGCTCGGGCTACATCTCGGGTCAGCCGCTCACGGTGAGCGGCGCTGCGACCGGGGCCTGGGTGTGTCCCCTGGAGGGCAAAGTGGCGCTGGTGACCGGCGCGGCTCGCGGCATCGGCGCGGCGACGGCCCGGCTGCTGGCTGAAGAGGGCGCCACCGTGGTGTGCCTGGACCGCCCGCAGGACGACGGACCGACCAGCAAGCTGGCCCGCGAGCTTCACGGCGGCGTGCTGCTGGTGGACGTGACCGACAAGGACGCCCCCCAGAAGATCGCAGCGGCGCTGAAAGCCGAGTACGGCGGCGTGGACATCGTGGTCCACAACGCCGGCATCACGCGCGACAAGACGCTGGCCAAGATGAAAGAGCTGTGGTGGGACCAGACCATCGACGTCAACCTGGGCGCGGTGGGCCGGATCACCGAGGCGCTGGTCGACGAGAAGGTGCTGAAGAAGGGCGGGCGGATCATCTGCTTGTCGTCCATCGCGGGCATCGCGGGCAACGTGGGCCAGACCAACTACGCGGCGTCCAAGTCGGGGATCATCGGCTATGTCGGGGCCCTGGCGAAGAAGCTCAAGAAGCAGCAGGTGACGGTCAACGCCATCGCCCCCGGCTTCATCGAGACACGCCTGACGGCGGCCATTCCGTTTGCCATTCGCGAGGCCGCGCGGCGGATGAACAGTCTGGGCCAGGGCGGCCTGCCTCAGGACATCGGCAACGCCATCGTGTTTTTGGCGACCCCGGGCGCGCAGGGCGTGACCGGGCAGGTGCTTCGCGTCTGTGGCGGCGCGCTGGTTGGGAGATAGATCATGGCGCGCGCAGTTATCGTTTCGGGCACACGAACGCCCTTCGTCAAGGCCTTTGGGCCGTTCATGAAGATGGACACCATCGATCTCGGTGTGGCCGCCACCGCGGCGCTGCTGGAGCGCACGGGGCTGTCGCGAAAGGACGTGGACGCCATCGTGTGGGGCGGTGTGGTGCTGCCCGGTTACGCGCCAAACGTGGGCCGCGAGATCGCGCTGGATCTCAAGCTGCCGGCGTCGGTGGAGGCCCACACGGTCACGCGCGCCTGCGCCTCGGGCCTGCAGGCGATCACCAGCGCCGTCGCCACCATCGAGCGCGGTGACGCCGACGTGGTGATCGCGGGCGGGTCGGACTCCACCAGCAACGCCGAGGTGAAGCTGCCGCAGAAGCTGATCCACGCGCTGGCGCCGCTGGCGTTTGGCAAAGCAGGCTTCAACGACGTGCTGGCCGTGATGTCGCAGCTGACCCCGCTCTCGGAGATCCTGCCCAAGCGGCCGAAGATCGCCGAGCGCAGCACAGGTCAGGTCATGGGCGAGGCCGCCGAGGAGATGGCGGGGCGCAACGGCGTGACGCGCGAGGCGCAGGACGAGTTTGCCGTGCGCTCACACCACCGGGCGGCGGAGGCGATCGCGTCCGGACGCTTCGACCAGGAGGTGGCGCCTGTTCAGACGCCCGAGGGCAAGTGGATCCACAGCGACGGCCTGGTCCGTGGCGACACCAGCGTGGAGAAGATCGCGCGGCTGCGCCCGGTCTTTGCCAAAGACGGGACGCTGACGGCGGGCAACTCCAGCGGGGTGAGGGACGGCGCCGCAGCAGTGCTGCTGATGAGCGAAGACAAGGCCAAGGCGCTGGGCATGACCCCGCTGGCCGCCTTCAAGAGCTGGTCGTACGTGGGCGTGGACCCGGCGGATCAGCTGCTGATGGGACCGGCGATCGCCATGCCGCGCGCGCTCAAGCGGGCGGGCTTGTCGCTGTCGGATATCGATCTCGTGGACATCCACGAGGCCTTTGCGGCCCAGGTGCTGAGCGTGTTGAAGATGATGGAGAGCGACGCGTTTGCCGAGGCGCGTCTTGGTCAGACAAAGGCGCCGGGCGCAATCGACGTGGCCAAGCTCAACGTGCACGGCGGCTCGGTCGCGATAGGGCACCCGTTCGGCGCTACCGGAGCGCGCATGGTCACGACCATGGCCAACGAGCTGCAGCTGACGGGCAAAAAGACGGCGCTGCTGGGGATCTGTGCGGCGGGCGGTCTGGGAGCGGGCGCGGTTCTGGAGGCCTGCTAGGCCACTCGAGCTAGACGGTTGCCCACATAACGCCGCCGATCATCAGCCAGACGACGGTTACGGCGCTGAGCAGCGCCACCTCCACGGGGGTGACGCTCTGCCTGCCGGGCGCCCCGTGGTACCACGCGACGATCGCAACCGCGGCCATCCCACACGCATACGTCGCCAGATACAGCTTCCACACGATCTCGGGGATGATCCCGCGGTCGGCCAGCATGTCGGTCCCTTCCAACAGCATGAAGCCCGCTACGATGTAGGCGCCCAGCCACTGCGGCAGCCGCTTGGACTGCAGCCGCTCGATCAGCGGACCGTTGGCGGCCGCGCCGGTGAGCTCGTCGACATGCATAGACGTGATGGTGCTGGTTGCAGGCTCGCTGAGGCGCCGCGAGATGTCGCGGGCGCTGGGCCGGCTGTCCGGCTGCATCTCCACACAGCGCTCCAGCAGGCGGGCCAGCACCGGGTCCACGTCGGTGCGGTAGTCGTACAGCGTGCCCGGGTTCATGCGCAGGCGGATGCCCTTCTCGGTCAGCAGCTGATAGGCGGTGACGCCCAGGCTGAAGATGTCGCTGCGGTCCGAAACGTCGCCGCCGTATTTCTGCTCCGGGGGCGAGTACATCGGGTTGCCCAGCACCTCGCCGACCAGCGTGAGGCGCTCGTCCATGACGGCGTCGCCGCGCGAGAGGACAGCCACGATGCCGAAGTCGCTGAGCAGGATGCGCCCGCTCTGCTCCTCCTGCAGGATATTCGCCGGCGTGACGTCGCGATGCACAATGCCGTTCTGGTGGGCAGCCGCCAAGACGGAGGCGACCTCTGCGACGATGTGCCGCACCTCCGTGGGGGGCAGCGGCCCTTCCGCGGCCAACCGGCTCTCCATGCTGCGACCCTTCACGTGCTGCATGACCATGTACGGCGTGCCGTTGGACATGCGCCCGACGCTGTGGACTGCAACGACGTTGGGGTGAGTCAGAGAGGCTGCGGCCTGCGCTTCGCGCTCGAAGCGAGCCACTGCGCGCTCTTTGCAGGCCAGCTCAGGCGCCAGCACTTTGACCACGACCAGCCGCTTCAGCGCGACCTCACGGGCCAAAAACACGGTCGCTGTGGCGCTGTCACTGATGTGACGGATCACCTCAAGGTCCGGTGCCAGATCCTGCTCCAGCTGCTGACGCAACTCTTCAGTCATTACCCTGGAAATAACACGCACAGCGCGCAGAGTCGAAGTCGTGCGCAAAACGAGCCCCGTCGCGCGAATCCAACTTATGCGACCGCAAATATGTACCGACTAAATAAAACAGATCATGACCACACTCGCGCTCGGACAGACCAGTGGCCTCCTTTACGGGTCACACCAGTGGGTCAACCCGATGGTCGCCGCAGCCGGCGTCCTCGGGCTGATGGCCCTGGGGCTGTGCCTGGCGCTGTTGCGCGCGAGCCTGCGCCGCCGCGTGTTGGACGCGCGGGAGGCCGGCCTGGACGGCGCATCGGGGCAGGCGTTGCGGGCACCGGCTCCACCGGGTGCATGGTCGACCAAGCTCTCAGGCCAGTCGCGGTTCGCGTTGCAAGACGCCGCTCAGCGACTGGAGGGTGCGGGACGGCTGGCAGAGGCGGTAGAGCACTGGACTGAGCTGGAGCAGTTTGTCCGCGCCGCGGCGCTGCTGCTGAAGCTGGGCAAGTTCGGCGACGCGGCGGAGTACTTCCGCATGGCCGGCGAGAACAAGCGCGCCATCGATGCGTATCTGGCCGCAGAGCTGTACCAGCCTGCGATCGACCTGTGCATCGAGATCGGCGACCGAAAGCGCGCCGCAGACCTCATGGGCGAGGTCTGCGCGATGAAGAGCGAGCACGAGCGGGCAGCGCGCTACTTCGTGGACGCACAGGAGTTCGAAAAGGCCGCCGTCCAATTCAAGAAAGCGGGGCGCCCGGACCAGGCCCTGAAGATGTACAAGCGAGCCGGATCACCCACCCAGGCAGCGCGGGTCCTGCGCGCCGCCGGTCAGTTCGAGGCCGCCGCCGACATGTTCGAGCAGGGCGAGGACTGGGACCGCGCCGGCGCCTGTTGGCAGCGGGTCAAGAACGGCGCCAAGGTCGCCTATTGCCTCTTCCGAAAGGGCATGGCCTACGACGCGGGCAAGCTGGCGCTCCAGGTGCGGGACGTGGACTCCGCCATCACATACCTGGAGGACGTGGCGCCGCTTACGCCCCAGTTTGCCGACGCCAATCGCATGCTGGCGGCGCTTTACGAGCGCAAGGGCGACCACCAGCGAGCCTGTACGTCGCTGGAGGTGTATCTGGGCGAGTGCATTCCGTCGCAGGAAAACGCACGACTGTTCGTGAAGCTGGCCGACTTCAGAGACCAGTGCGGGCGCCACAGAAAGGCGCTGGACGCGCTGGCCCTGCTCGTCAACTCCGGGCTCACGTCGCCTGAGATCACCGCCCGTGCGGCCGCGATTGAGGCCAAGCTCGCCGGCACGACCACCCACCGCCGTCACACGACAGGTGGAGGCGGCGTTGCCGTTGAGGGACGCCGCAGCAAGCCGGTCGGCAACCACAACAGCTCTGGCGGACGCCCGGCCTGGGTGCGCAGCGCCCTGAAACGCTACACGCTGGGCAAGCAGATCGGCGTGGGTGGGGGCGGCGAGGTCTACGAGGCCTACGACCGCGCCATGGGCCACGACGTGGCCATCAAGTTCTTGAACCCGGAGCTGGTCGGCGATGACGAGCTTCGCGCGCGCTTCGGCGAAGAGGCCAAGCTGGTCTCAAAGCTGAACCACCCCGGCATCATCCAGATCTACGACGTCGAGAACTCCGAGCCGGTCCACTACACCATGGAGCTGATCGACGGACGTGACCTCAGCGCTATGCTCAAAGAGGCTGGCGGCCGCCTGTCCTACCGCGAGCTGCTGGCCATCGCCAAGCCACTGTGCGACGCGATCGACTATGCGCACGCGCGCCACATCGTGCACCGCGACCTCAAGCCTGCCAACGTCATGATGAGCTGGGACGGCGTCGTGAAGCTGCTGGACTTCGGCCTGGCGCGGCCGCTCGACGTGCATAAGGAGCAGACGATGATGATCGCCGGCACGCCCTATTACATGAGCCCCGAGCAGGTCGTCTGCGACCCGATTGACCGCCGCACGGACATCTACAGCCTGGCCGCCATGTTTTACACGTGCCTGACGGGCGAGCCGCCGTTCCCAACAGGCGACGTCCTGGCGCATCACATGAACACACCGCCGCCCAACGCACGCGACATGGTCCCCGAGCTACCGGACCAGTTTGCGGAGCACCTGCAGGTGGCGATGTCCAAGGCCCGAGAGGACCGCCATCCCACGGCCGGGCACCTGCTGGCGGCCCTCTCCGCCTGCTGCTAGACAGGCGTGTCATGAAAGCCTCAGGGAGTGCCGAGCGTCAGGCTGTCGGCCGCCACGGCGCTGAAGTGGAACGTGATGGTGCATGGATCACAGGTGAAGATGTTGCCGATCAGCGCCTTGAATGCGCAGAAGCTCGGCGGGTTGGGCCCCACGCAAGCGGCCTCGACCGCGTCCAAGAACGCCTGCTTGGGGAAGTTGCCGCACAGGCGCCCTGCCGTGATCCAATTGCTGCCGCTCCCGAGGGTGCCGCCGACGCGCGCGTCATTCAGCGGCAGATCGAGCGGCAACCCCGCAAAGGGGAACTGGAACTTCGTATCGTCGGGCCCGCCGGCCAGGGTCTGGCCTGAAACCGACGTGTTGACGTTGGTGGCCGCGATGCAGCCGTCCAGCGAGGCGGGGTCCACCAGCCAGTCGCAGCTGTCGTCCAGGTCCGGGCCCACACCGCACGCGGGGTCGGGCTGCAACGAGATGGACGAGCCCTGGTACATGTGCAGCGACGCCTTGTCGGTGTCGGCCCCGATGTAGTCAAACAGCTCCAGCAGGTAGATCGTGGCGCCCGACTCGATGTTGTCCGCCAGGCCCTGGTTCAGGTCCACGACGCCGCCGATCAGCGGGCCGGTCAGCACCGTATTGAAGGTGCCGTCATCCGCGTCGACCTTTCCGTCGTTGTTGGCGTCACAGCCGTACGTCGCCGCGTCCGATGGCACGCTCAGGGACACGATATGCCCGACAAAGAGGGACGATCCAACCGCCGGCGGGGCCCCGGGGCAGGCTCCGCCGCAGCCGTCGTTGCACGCACCGCCCGCGCAGGAAGGCGAGCAGACGCAGACCGCGCCGTCGCAGGAGTCGCCGGGCCCGCAGAAGCCACAGATCCCGCCGCAGCCGTCATCGCCGCACTCCTGACCCGAGCACGCGGTGAACACACACGTGGCCCCCGGAGTGCAGGTCTCCCCGCAGTCACACGTCCCGCAGGTCCCGCCGCAGCCGTCGGGGCCGCACGCCTTGCCGACGCAGGCGTTGAATACGCAGGCGCCGCCGAAGCAGTCCTCACCGCAGCCGCAGTCGCCGCACGTACCGCCACACCCGTCGCTACCGCAGACCTTGCCCGCGCACTGCGGGTTGCATACCGAGAACTCCGAGACCGCCTTGCCCACATTGCCGGCGCCGTCCGTGGCGACCACGTCGAGGGTGCTGACGCCGTTGGGCAGATCGAGCCCGGAGACCTGCCAGTTCCATGGCGGCTCGTACAGCGTTTTAGCGGCCTGGCCCTTCACCTGAAAGACGACCGACGCGATCGCATAGGGCTCCACGATCGCAGCCTCCAGCGGAACGAGGTCCGTGTAGGTGGTGGACGTGGGCGACACGATCGTCACCTTAGGCGCCGTGTGGTCCAGCGTCACCTCCAGCTGTGCGGTGGCCGTCTGCCCGCCGGTGTCGTACGCGATGGCCTTGAGGGAGTGCGCGCCCTCGTCAAAGTCCGTGCTCTTCCAGCTCAGCGCAAACGGCGTCGACGTGTCCTCGCCCAGCAGCGCGTTGTCCACGTAAAACTCCACCTTCTTCACGCCCACGTCGTCGGACGCATCGGCGGTGATCTCCACAGTCCCGGTCACGTACACCGTGTCGCCGCCCGCGGAGGGCGCGGTGATCACGACGTTTGGCTTGTCGTCGCAGGCCTCTCCGGTCTGGGAGACCGTCACCGTGATCGAGTCGCCCGCCGACTGCTGTTTCGCGTCAAACGCCGTGATGGCGATCGTGTGCTCGCCATCGGACGCGAGCGCGGAGTCCCACTCCTGCTGATACGGGGACGCGTCGTCGGTGCCGATCAGGACCCCGTCCACCTCGAAGCGAATCACGGTGATGCCGTTGTCATCCGACGCGGTCGCTTCGATGGTGACGACGCCACACACCGCCGCGTCCGCCACAGGCGTGATGATCTTGGCGCTGGACGGGGCGCAGTCGCCGTCCGGGCACAGCGGCTCGCCGGTGTCCGCGCCCGTGTCCGTCTCCTCGGTCGGATCGCCGGTGTCGCCCGTGTCGGCGCCGGTGTCGCCGGTCGTCGTGGTGTCGTCCGTCGTGCCGCCGTCAGCACATTCGCACGTCAGCCACTTGTTCCCGGAGTTAGCGCAGGTCTGCGCTCCAGACCCCGACGGGCAAGTGCACGCCTGAGTCGCCCCGGGCTCACAAACGGCCACCGAGTCAGACGAGCCGCACCCGGCCAGGACAAATCCGATCACTACCAGCAGATACCGCATCACACCCTCCCTAAAGATCGTCGGCACGTGACAAGGCCGCAGTGAGCGCCCGGTGCCACTCGGTCGGGCGCTGCGTCCCGATCAGCACCTCATCACCCGACTTCAGCGTCAGCATGATGGCACGCGTTCCGCTGGCGGTGTACGTCCGCATGCCGCCCACGACGCGCACGCCCCACCCACCGTGGTCGCCCAGCGGCTGATACTCCCGGATCTCGCAGCGCGCGATCTGAACCAGCGGCACCCGATGCTCGCGCGTGAACGGATAGAACACGATCACGACGGCATCCCGACTCAAACTCACCACCAGCCGCGCTGCATACATCAGCGCCATCAGCCCCCACAGCACGGCGGTGGCCGCCATGGCGACAAACATCTGAACAGTCACAGCCGTCGGTTTGTGCTGCAGCGCACCGAGAATGTACTTCTCGAACAGCGTGCCGGCAGCGTATGCAGTCGCGCCTGCGGCCAGCAGCAGCGTGATCGCCCACACCCACAGCTGGCGAAAACGCTGAACCTCCTCGAACTGCGCGCCCACGGCCCTATGCCCCCCCGGACTGGACGACCGGAGCCGTCCTGGACTCGACGGCAGCACGCCAGATGCGGGGCCACGGGCCGGTCGCCTTCATGTGGGCCAAAACCGAGTTCAGGCCCCACTGCAAGCGATTGAGAAAGAGCCAATCCGGCGGCATCCCCGTACGCAGCTTGTTGGGGTTCTTCCACATCATCAAGTCGTACGACTTCTTCACGTACTCATTGGTGTACGTGAACGGCTCCTTGGACTTGAACGGCGTGTACAGATACTCCATCACATCCCACTGATAGTCGAAGTCGAACGACCTGGGCCGCATGACCATCCCGGTGCCGATCATCGCATCTCTAAAGCTGGGCTTGTCGTCGTTGAGCACCGACAGGGCCAGGCGCTTCCAGCCGTCCACAAAGTCCGTGTCGAAGTGTTTGATGCACCCGTAGTCCAGAAACACGACGTCGCCGTCGGGCGCGAACAGATAGTTGCCGGGGTGGGGATCCGCGTTGAACACGCAGTGGTGGAAAATACAGGTGAAGCAGACATCGAAGATGAGCGTGGCGGCCCGGTCACGAACCTCGGGCGGCGCGGACTCGCAGAAAGCGTAGAAGGCGCTGCCGGGCATAAACTCCGTCGTCAGCACGCGGCCGGTGCTGCGGTCGGCGCGCACGGACGGAACGGACGCCCCCTCGAAGCCGGACAGCAGCCCCTGAAACAGCTGCTGGTTGCGCGCCTCGGCCTCGTAGTCGCACTCTTCCAGCATGCGGTCACGCAGCTCGTTGACGAGATCCTTGCCGCTGACCGGCATGAGCGTGGTCGAGAGCCGCCCGAGCACACTCATTGTCTTCAAATCGCTCGCCAGGGCCCGCTGAATGCCGGGGTACTGCACTTTGACCGCCAGCTGCTGCCCACCGAGGGTGGCCTTGTGCACCTGGCCGATGGACGCCGCGGCAAACGGCTGCCGCTCAAACGTGTCGAACGCCTCTTCAGGCGGCGAGCCCAGCTGCTCGGTGACGACCGCAGCCACGGCGTCGGCCTCCATCGGCGTGCTCTGGTCCTGCAGCCTGGACAGCACCTGCTGAGCCTGCGGCGGCAGCGCGCCCTCCAGGTAGCTGGCCATCTGGCCAAACTTCATCATCAGGCCCTTCAGCTCGTTCATCTCGTCCAGCAGCGTGTTGGCCGCCGCATAGATCTCGGCCTCCGCGCGCTTGTCGTCCGCCGGCGTGGCGTCGGGCCGCAGCGTCTTCTTCAGCGCCTTGAACCCCACCTTGGTCGCCATGCGCGCCGTCTTGAGGGTGCGTCCGCGAAAGCCCTGCGCGATCGACTTCAGCGTCTTTCGATCGTCGGTCATCCACGCGACAATACCGGAATAAGCGGCAAACAGCGCGCGTCAGACAACACGTGAAACAACTGCTTTTGACCGCTCTTCTTCTCGGTCTGGCTCCCCAAGCCGCCGCGGCCGCTGACCTCACAGTCATGACCTACAACGTCAACTTCGGCATGGCCGGAGACCGCGCGACGGTGAACGCGATCCGCAAGGGCAAAGCCGATGTGGTGTTTCTGCAGGAGACCACGCCCCGGTGGGAGCGCCACCTGCGCCGAGCGCTGCGCAAGGTCTACCCGCACATCCTGTTCAAGCATCACGGGCGCGCCGGCGGCCTGGCGGTGCTGTCCAAGTACCCTTTCAAGGACGCCGACTATATCCCGGCGCCCACCAAGTGGTTCCCTGCTTGGCGCGTCGTGGTGCAGACCCCGATCGGCCCTGTCCAAGCTCTCAACGTGCACCTGCGCCCTCCCATCGACAAGGGCTCGTGGGTCCGCGGCTTCTTCACCACCGGCGGCCTGCGCCTGAGCGAAATGCAGCACTACGTGACGTTTTTGGCCAAGGAGCTGCCGACGATCATCCTGGGCGACTTCAACGAGGCCAAAGGCGGCGCGCTGGACCTGCTGGAGGACCGCAAGATGCGCAACGCCCTCTTCGACCTGAAGCCCAACACCCGCACCTGGCACTGGCCCACCCGCTACGGCGAGCTGACCCAGGCGCTGGACCACGTTTACGCCGGCCCGCGCCTGGAGGCCGTCAAAGCGCGGGTGATGAAAGCCGGCCGCTCCGACCACTATCCGGTGGTGGTGAAGCTGCGCCGCGTGTATTAGAGGGGCATGGAACATCCACGCCCGATTCGCGCGGCCGACGAGGCCGTGTACAAGCCCGAAAAGATGGGCAAGACGACGCTCTATCACTCCGAGCACCTGCTGGTCGGGTTGAACGCCTTTGAGCCGGGGCAGGGGCACCGGCTGCACGCCCACGCGGACATGGACAAGGTCTATCACGTGATCGAGGGGTCCGGCGTCTTCCTGCTGGACGACCGCGAGGTCGCGATGGAGGCCGGCATCACGCTGGTCGCGCCGCAGGGCGTGCCGCACGGCATCCGCAACGACTCCCAGGAGCGGCTGCTCGTGATGGCGATTCTATCGCCCGCGCCACCCCCGCGTTAAGCGGACGGATCCAGCACCTTGAGCAGATGACCCAGGGCGCCGACAAAGCGCTCCATGATGCCCTTGAAGTGACCACCCGGCGCCGCCACGAAGCCGTGCTCGACGCCCAGCTCTTTTAGACGCTTGCTGAACTTGACGGCAGGCTCGAACAGCTTGAACTCGTCGTCCCTGCCCACCGCGATGAAGATCCGGCCGTTCAGTCGCGTGCGCACCGCCTCCAAAATCTCCGGGCGCTCCAGCATGTGCATCGGGCTGTACTTCAGCCAGCCGGCCAGCAGGTCCCGATCGACCTCGCCGTCGTCCAGATCGTAGGGCCACAAAAAGCCCCGCTCGGCGCCCGGTGACCAGTCCGACGCGTAGCTGACCATCTGGCCCCAGCCTCCCACGGCGTCCTCCAGGCGGGTCCACTTGAGCCACAGCGGGCGGACCCTGCCCTCCGCGTCGACCAGCCAGTCCTCCAGATCGAGACCATCGGGCGCCGAAGCGCCCGCGGCGGTAAACACGCCCGACTCCCGCATGGCAAAGGCCACCGCGTTGAAGCCGCCCGTGGACTGCCCGAAAAGCCCGCGCGCCGTCGGTTTGGCGATGGTCCGATACCGCGCGTCGATGGTCGCCGGCACGGCCTCGGCCAAAAAGCGCCGGTATGCCCCGGTGTGCGGAGAGTCGACCAGGTAGCTGCTGCCGAGCTTGGTGCTGGTGTCCACGCCAACCAGAATCGCCTCGCGCCCGCTGCGCCGGGACAGCTCATCGAGGATCGTGTGGATGCCGCGCCCTTTTCGAAAGCTGCTGCTGTGGTTGCCGCCCAGCCCGGGCAGCGCGTAGATCACCGGGTACCGGCGCGCCGGCTGAGTCGCGTAGCTGCGCGGCAAAAACACGCACACCTTGCGCTTGGGATCGTTGCCCATGCGCCCGACCACGTCAGGGGCGTCGATCGCAAACAGCTCCAGCCGCTCGCCCTCACAGTTTTCCGGGCGCTTCCGCGGCTTGGGGCCCGTCTTCATGACGACATCGGACACGGCCCCCGCCTTGGGGTCCTTGCCCGCCGCTGGTCCGAAGCCCACCAGGTTCCCCGGCACGCCGCTGCCGAACATGCTCTCCCAAAACTTGTGCTGCGAATCGAAGAACGCGATCGGCACAGC
Source organism: uncultured Myxococcales bacterium (assembly GCA_964545715.1). Classification (GTDB taxonomy): domain Bacteria; phylum Myxococcota_A; class UBA9042; genus CAZJHX01. The sequence continues at coordinate 50,909 of CAZJHX010000042.1, read as the reverse complement.
CGGGCCGCCCGGATACGGGACCTCAAATGTCGCGGGCAGACGCACGGCTTGCACCGGCACAAAGCGCTGGACCAGCTCGACCAGGAGTGTCAGCGAGATCTCGCCTTTGCGCCACCGGGCGGCCTCGTCAGGGCGCAGCCAGCCCACGACCAGCGTGCCCTTCTCAGCGGGCGTCTCAACGCCGTCGGCCACGCGCGCCGTGCCCTCCAAAAGAGGACCGGATGCTCCACAGCCCAGGATCATCAAGGACGCCAGGACTGCTACGATGGCGGTATGGAAGCTCGACATAGCGCCACAGTCTGCATCCGTGAGGCAGGCGACACAATCGAGATTCTGCTCATCCGAACGAGCGACGCCAAACGGTGGACCTTTCCCAAAGGGCGCATCGACCCCGGCGAGACGGCCTCAGAGGCGGCTGCGCGCGAGACCATAGAAGAGAGCGGCTGGAGCGGCCCGGTCGCCGCGACCCCGCTAACCGTCTATCAGTACCGTAAGCAGCGGCGGGGTCTGGTGCCGGTGATCGCGTTTGTGATGCAGGCACGCAGCTACCGGCCCGGTCACGAGCCGAGGCAGCAGGCGTTTTTCAAGCCGGACGCGGCACGAGAGGCGCTGGCCCAGGGCCGGACCGAGGTGGACGCAGCGGAGCTTGCCCGAGTAGTCGGCTTAGCTTCCGTAGACCAGCTTGCAGTTGCCGGTGATGTCGACCTTTTTGCCGGCCAGGATCTTGACGAAGAAGGTGCCTGAGCCGCCGGAGCAGCTGACCTTGATATCCGCTTTGGGCCCGAACACTTTCAGGTGGAGGTCCCCGGCGGCCACGCTGACCTGCAGATTGACCTTTGTCGTGCCGACATACTCCACCTGCAGATACGCCTCCTCTGCGGCCGGCGCCTTCTTGATCCCTTTGATGTTGACCTGACCTGCGGCGCCGATCTCGATGTTGACGTTGCCGCAGATGTCCAGCCCGGTGACGTTGGAGTTGTTGAAGTCGTAGTTGCCCTCGGACAGCGTCAGTCCGCTGCCCTCCAGCACGCCGCCGTCCGCGATACCGGCCGACCCGCACTTGCCCCCGCTGCAGACGTCGTCGGCGGTGCAGTCGATGCCGTCGTCGCACGGGATCCCGTCCTCGGTCGCGGCGTGAAAACACTCGCCGTCCACACACACGTCGGCGGTGCAGGTGTCGCCGTCGTCGCAGACCATGGGCACGGCCTCGCCGCAGCTGCCGTCCACGCACACGTCGCCCACGGTGCACGGATCGCCGTCATCACACGCCATAGGTGTGCCCGGCTGACACTCACCGCCCTCGCAGCCCTCGCCCAGTGTGCACGGATCGCCGTCGTCGCAGTTCAGCGGCTCACCCGTGCACACCCCGGCCTGGCAGCCGTCGCTGTTGGTGCAGTCGTCCGCGTCATCGCAGCCCGTGCCGTCATCCGCCGCCACATGCGCGCAGCCGGATTCACCCTCGCAGGCGTCCGCCGTACACGGCTCCGCGTCGTCGCAGCTGACGTCCTCGTCGATCTGCTGGTCACAGTTGTCGTCCACGCCGTTGCACACCTCTTCAGCGCCGTGGTGAATCGCCGGGTCCAGCGGCGCGCAGTCGTCCTCATCCGGGTCGCCGTCGTTGTCGTCGTCGGGGTCGACGCAGTCTTCCAGCGTGTCGCCGTCCGTGTCGACAAAGCCCTCGTCCGCCTCCCCGTCGCAGTCGTTGTCCACGCCGTCACAGATCTCCTCGACCGCCTCGGGCGCGTCGCAGCCCTGCCACCCCAGCTCTTTGTCGCAGGTCTCATGCCCAAAGCAGGTGCCCAGATCGTTGGTCTGCTGGCATGCGCGCTCGGCCCCGATCGGCTCCGGCGCGCACATGGCGCCGCCAAACACGCAGATGAAGATCGGGTCCGTCCCCTCTTCCACCTGCTCGCACTCCCACCCCGGCTGGCACTCGCCCGTGCAGGACTCGGTGCACACCGTCTTGCCGGTCTCACCGACTACGCAGAAGCCGCTGTCGCAGTCCTCCCCGTCGGTGCACGGCTCGCCGTAATCGGAGACAGGCTCCCCGCTCGTAGCGCCGGACGTGTTCTGCGGCAGGTGCTCCGTTCCGTCTTTGGGCGCCTCCGCGGCGGACCGCACCTCGTCACCGCACGCCACAAGCAAAACAACCACCAGGAAGCAGCGCATCACGGACATGACGGCGGCTCCCCGGCCGCGGTCGGCCCCATGAAGAAGCTGGCCGCGCCGAACTGCTTGAAGCTGACCGCGTTCTTGGCGGTGATCCCCACCTTGCCGCCGGACTGGATGTACAGGTCGATCTGGTTGGGGCCCGTGGTCTCGATACCGATGTCCGGCAGCCCCGGCGCTTTGAGGTGCAGCGCGACCGGCACCAGCGACGTGTCGATCAGCACATACAGCTTCTGGTACCCGGCGTACTCGAGGGTGATGTCCCCCTCCGCGCCCGGCAGCGGACCGATGCCGCCGCCGCCGATGACCACCGCGCCGTCGCTGCCCACGTCCAGGTCGATGGGCCCGCAGGCGCGGATGCTGCCCTCGCCCTTGACGCAGATGGTCTGCGGGTCGTAGTTGCCGGCCGCCAGCTCGATGGGCGCCGTCACCACCAGCGGCTCACCGTCCGGCGGCGACCCACACGACCCGCCTACGCAGGTGTCGCCGACCGTGCACTCGACCCCGTCATCACAGGGCTCGCCGTCCGGGGCCGCCGCGTACAAGCAGTCCCCGCCGATGCAGGTCGTCACCACGCACGGGTTGTCGTCCACGCACTCCAGCGCCGCCCCCGTGCACACGCCGCCCTGGCAGGCGTCGTCCAGCGTGCAGTCGCTGCCGTCGTCGCATGCCGTCGCGTCCGCCACAGCGGCAAAAACGCACCCCGACGCCGAATCGCAGGAGTCCGCTGTGCACGCCTCGGAGTCATCGCAGGCTACCGGCGCGCCACTGACGCAGCCCACTTCCGGGTCGCACACGTCCTGCGTGCAGGCGTCCCCGTCATCGCAGACGGTCGGTCCGCCGCCCCCACACACGCCGTCGGCGCATGTGGAGCCGGTTGTACAGGGATCGCCGTCATCACACTCCGCGTCGCCGTCCGCCGACGTTGATGAGCACCCGTCGGTCGGGTCGCACACATCCGTCGTGCACGGATCGCCGTCATCACAGGGATCGGTCACCCCGTCGCAGTCGTCGTCCACGCCGTTGCACGTATCGGTCGCGCCCACGTGTACCCCCGGGTCAAACGGCGCGCAGTCGGTCTCGTCGGGATCGCCGTCATTGTCGTCGTCCGGGTCCACACAGTCGGGCTGCGTGTCGCCGTCCGTATCGGCAAAGCCCTCATCGGTCTGGCCGTCGCAGTTGTTGTCCAGACCGTCGCACGTCTCCACCGCCGGCGTCTCCGCGTCACAGACACCCCAGCCCGCCACGGCGTCACAGGTCTGCAACCCAAAGCAGCTACCGAAGTCGTTCTTGTTCTCACACGCGCGCGTGTCCCCGGGCGCGTCAGGCGCGCACGCGTCGTCATCGGCGCCCGTGTCCGTGGCGGTCGTGCCGGTGGGCTCATCGATGGGGCTTCCGGTGGTGGTTCCACTGGGCGTCGTGCCGGGGACACCCGCAGACACACCAGTCCGCTCCGCGCCGCACGCCAGCACGAGTGCGCCAAGGACCACACACACAGACAGTTTTGCTGACATGCAGAGAGCTTAGCTTATTAGAAGAGATTCATCTGCCCACCCGAGGCGGGAAACGCCGGCAGGTCGCCCACACGCACAGTTTCGGACAGTTTTTCGTGAAAGCGCGCAGCCAGGCGCGGCACCGTGAAGTCGCCGGGCGTGTGGATGAACATGTACGGCCGGCGGCCCTCGGCAATCCAGGTCGTCAGGTGCTCCGCCCAGAAGTCCAGGTAGGGCTCGTCCAGGCCCAGCTGGCGGTGGCCGCAGTACCGGATGAACGGGTGCTTGCCCGTCGCCACAGGCGCCCAGCGCGTATTGGGCTTCTTGCGCTGCGTGGCGCGCACGATCGGGTCCCGACGGTCGTCGTCGCGCAGCCCTCGCGTATCGAAGATGACCCGATCCATCTTCAGCTCCGTCAGCAGCTGGTTTAGCGGGATGTCCAGCGGTCCGTCCGGGTAGAAGTCGGGGTGGCGGACCTCCAGCGCGTAGTCGTGGTGGTCCGGCAGCGCCCGCAGAAAGGCCTCCAGGATGTCGAAGTCAGCGCCCGGAAAGTGTCGTGACAGCTGTAGAAAATACGGCCCCAGCCGCTCGCCCAGCGGCGCCATCCGCTCAAAGAAGGCGTCCACGTGCACAAACGCATGCTCGCGCAACCGGATATCGTGCGTGACGATCTTGGGCAGCTTGAAGCAGAAGCGAAAGTCACCGGGCGTCTGGTCGCGCCACCGCAGCACCGTGTCCTCGCTGGGCGTGCCCCAGAACGTGGTGTTGCCCTCCACCGTGTTGAAGACGCCGGCGTACTGCTGCAGAAACTCGCCGGGCTGCGAGCGCTTTCTGAACAGCTCGCCGACCCAGTCCTTGAGCCCCCAGACCGGCGCGCCCAGATGGTAGTTGGCGATCACGATGGCCTGCAGGCTACCACCCGAAAATGATAAGATGCGACCGGATCGCGCAGGCTCGTAACACTTGGCTCCATTCAAGGCTCTTGTCGCTGTTTTTCTCGTTGGCGCGCTCGGCTGCGGCGACACGACGGCCGAGGTGCCCGATGCGGGCTACCAGCCACCGCCGCGGCCGACCGAGCCCATCACGATCAGCGAGGGCATGCCCTGCCGCCCCGACGCGCCGCCTCCCGGGGTGTTTACCGACGCCTCCGAGCTGCTGGCTATCGACTTTGTGCAGAGCCCGTATCCGCCGCCCGACCCCGAAGAGCCCGGCGGCTGGGTGCTCGAGGACTTTGCCGGGGTCGCCATCGCGGACCTGGACTATGACGGCGCGCTGGACCTGGTGTTTACCAACGGCGGCGGGCCCTACCGCGTGTATCTGACGGCCGGGCGCGGGCCGGGCAACTATCGCGGCCAGGACCTGCACACCTCCGAGCAGGACCCCACGCGGGTCACGACCGTGGGCGATCTCAACGGCGACGGAAACCGGGATCTGGTGCTGGTCACGCGCTTGGAGCCGACCTGGCTGGCGGGGGACGGCAAAGGCGGGCTGGGCGTGGAGACGCCGATGATCCCGCCGCGCGAGGTGGAGGTCAGCATCTTCAGCGTGGCGCTGGGCGACATCAACGGCGACGGCTGGCTGGACGCGTACCTGGGCAACCAGCAGGACTTCAGCGATCCCGATGATCCGTACACCCCGGGCAGAGAGGTGCTGCTGTTGAACGACGGCACCGGCGGCTTCACGGACGCCAGCGCCGCGATCCCCAAGCGCAAGATCGACGACCTGACGTTCATCGCGTCGCTGATCGACCTGGACAACGACGGCGATCTGGACGTGTACGAGGTCAACGACGCGCGCCCGCTGGATCAGCTGGGCATCGGCGAGGGCGAGCCGGACAACGACGAGGCCGAGGGCAACCGGCTGTACCGCAACGACGGCGTGGACGGCGACGGGCGCCCCATTTTGGAGGACGTCACCGAGGGCAGCGGCGCCGACACCCTGATCGCCGGCATGGGCCTGGCCGTCGGCGACTACGACAACGACGGACTGGTCGACCTGTACGTCACGGCCATGCTGCCCGATAAGAACGCGCTGCTGCGCAACCTGGGGGACCTGAAGTTCGAGGACGTAACCGCCGAGCGGGGGGCGCACACGCTGGTGGCGGCGCACGACGTGGGCTGGGGGGCGGTGTTCTTTGACGCGGACGCCGACGGGCTGTTGGATCTGCTCGTCACGCACGGCTTCATCGAGGTCGCCGACCGGCAGCTGCGAAAGAACGTCGACGAGCAGACCAACGTGCTGCTGCGAAACGACGGCGACAACGGCTTTGAGGACGTGACGACCGCCGCCAACATCGAAGGGCCCGCGTGGAGCCGGTCGCCGGTGGTCGGAGACATCAACCGCGACGGCTTTCCCGATCTGGTCGTGGGCAACGTGGACGCCGCGCCGTACATCCAGCTCAACGGGTGCGACGACACGCCCTGGCTGACCGTGCGGCTGGACGGCCCAGCGCCGAACGGCGACGGGATCGGCGCGCGGATCACGGCGACGGTCGGCGACGTCACGCAGACGCGGCTGATCATGGCGGGCGGGGACGGGCTGTACGGAAACTCGGCGCCGGAGGCTTATTTTGCGTTCCCTGTGGGCACGGATAGTGTGGATGTCACGGTACACTGGCCTGGAGGTCGCACCAGCGAGTGGCCCGACCTGCCAATGAGGCGAATGGTCACGATTCGGGAGTAGGAGGTTCCCTTGGGCAACAACAGCGCCGTTCGAGCGCTCGTCATCGTCACGTTTTTGTGGGTCTCGGCGTGTGGAGAAGACGCGACTGAGGCGCCCGTAATCGTGCCCCAGGAGGACGTCGCGCCGCCGCCGCAGGACGACGGTCCGCCGGACGAGCCGGATGTCGCCGAGCCGGATATCGCGCCCGATCCGGGGCCGCCGCCGGTGCCGGATGACGGGCCGCCGCTGGACGTGCCGCCCGACGTGGAGGCTGACGTGCCGCCACCGCCGCCACCGCCGCCGCCGGGCAACGTGGTGCTGCACCGCCTCAATCGCGCGGAGTACAACAACACGGTCGCCGACCTGCTGCTGACGGATCTGACACCGGCGGACGGGTTTCCCGCCGATGATCACAGCTTCGGCTTCGACAACATCGCGTCGGTGTTGGCCATGTCGCCGCTGCTCTTCGAGAAGATGGAGCTTGCCGCGGAGCAGCTGATCGACGACGCGCTCTTCCTGGCGGTGTACGAGACCAGCGTGATCCACCTGGAGGCCGAGGACGTCGGCAGCGACAAGGGCGGGGCCAGCGGCAGCTTCTGGAACCTGTGGACCAACGGGACGATCGAGGCCGACGTCGAGATCGAAGAGGACGGGGTCTACCTGATCCGCGTGAAGGCGGGCGAGACCGCGGCGGGTCCGGACACGTCGCTGATGATGATCGCGCTGGACGATCTGGCCCAGACGGTGCCGGTGGCGGGTACACCCGCGGCGCCGGGCGTCTACACGATGGGCGTCTACACGACAGCCGGCACGTACACGGTGTCGGCGTCCTTCTTGAACGACTTCTACGAGCCCGACCAGGGGCTGGACCGCAACCTGCTGGTCGACTGGATCTCGGTGGAGGGGCCATTCCCCAGCACCACGGTGGCGCAGACGATCGAGGTGGAGACGCTCAATGGCCCCGGCCAGTCCCAGGGCGCGTTTCGGGTGCTGGCCGCCAACCCGACCAAAATGCAGATCGTGGTCGCCGGCGAGGGCACACACGAGCTGTCGATGCGGGCATACGCGGTGCCGAACGCGGACGCGACCCTTGGGGTGACCCTGCAGATCGACGGCGCGGCGCCGGTGGTGGTGCCCGTGACCGGGACGGCTGAAGGACCGCAGATCGTCACGGCGACCGTGCAGCTGTCGCCGGGGGCGCATGTGGTCGGGCTGTCCAACGCCACGCCCGGGCAGGGGACGGTGGCGGTGGACTATTTCACGACGATCGGGACGCTGGATCTTCCGATCCCCGAGGTGTCCGAGAAGCGCGCGGCCATCATGATCTGCGACCCGGCGGAGGTGGACGTGGCGGCTTGCGCGGCCGAGATTCTGACGGCGTTTGGGCGCCGAGCGTGGCGTCGACCGACGACCGGGACGGAGATCGACCGGCTGGTGGCGCTGGTGCTGCTGGCGATCAGCGAGGGCGGAGACTTTGAAGAGGGGATCCGCGTGGCGCTGAAGGCGGTGATGCTGTCGCCCCACTTCCTGTACCGCGTGGAGATCGACCCGGAGCTGGGCGCCGAAGAGCCGCATCTCATCACCGATTACGAGCTGGCCGCGCGGCTGTCGTACGGCATCTGGAGCTCCATGCCGGACAAAGAGCTGAGCGACCTGGCGGACGCCGGGCTGCTGCAGGATCCAGCGGTGATCGACGAGCAGGTCCGGCGGATGCTGGCCGATCCCAGGGCCAGCGCGCTGATGGACAACTTTGTGGGGCAGTGGCTGGAGCTGCGCGCGCTGGAGGACGTGATCCGCGACGGCGCGCTCTTTCCGGACTTTGACGCCGAGCTGGCCGCCGCGATGCGCACCGAGACCGAGCTGATGCTGACGGACGCCATTCACGGGGCGGGCAGCTTCCTGGACATCCTGGACAGCGACGTGACGTACGTAAACGACCGCCTGGCCGCGCTTTACGGCATGGACATCGCGGAGATCGGCGCTGATTTTGTGTCTGCGCCGACCGCCAGCCAGAGAGCGGGGATCCTGACGCACGCGTCGTTTTTGACGCTGACGTCCCACGTGTTCCGCACGTCGCCGGTGAAGCGGGGCAAGTTCGTGCTGGGGCAGCTGCAGTGCTCGTCGCCACCGCCGCCGCCCGACAACGTGGTGACGGCGCTGGAGATCGAGGGCCAGGAGCCGACCACGGTGAAGGCGCTTTTGGCAAAACACCGCGAGGACCCGATGTGCGCGGGCTGCCACGACGCGCTGGACCCGGTCGGGCTGGCGTTTGAGAACTTTGACGCGATCGGCGCCTGGCGGACCGAGGACAACGGCTTCCCCATCGACCCGTCGGGGACGCTGCAGGACGGCACCGAGATCGGGGGCTACATGGACCTGATCGAGCTGCTGAAGGCGGATCCGCTCACGGCGCGGTGCGTCAGCCAGCAGCTGTTCGTCTACATGCTGGGGCGCGGCGTGCTGTACGACGACCAGCAGATGTTGGACGAGGTCAGCGAGGCCTGGGCGGACAAGGGCTTTGTGCTGGAGGAGCTGCTGGTGCTGCTGGCTCAGACCGATCAGTTCCGGATGCGGCTGGCTCCCGAGGTTCCGCCGCCTGAGCCCGAAGAGCCCGAAGAAGGCAGCGACGATGGCGAGGAGGTGCCCGAATGAAGCTGGATCGACGAACGGTCTTGCGTGGCGTGGGCGCCAGCGTAGCCCTGCCCTTCTTGGAGATCATGCGGCCGAAGCGAGCGCGTGCGCAGGAGGCGGACCCTGAGGACCCGAAAGAGCCGCCGCCGCCGCCGCGACGGATGGTCGTGTTCTACGTGCCCAACGGCATCCACATGCCGGACTGGACGCCCGCGGTGACCGGGCCGGACTACGTGTTGCCGCCGATTTTGGAGCCGCTGGCGCCGTTCAAGGACCAGCTGCTGGTGCTGTCGGGGCTGAACAACCTGGCCGCCAAGGCGAACTTTGCGGGCGACCACGCGCGAGGGACCGGCTCGTTTTTGACATGCATGCCGGTGCTCAAGAGCGAGGCCAACATCCAAAACGGGGTGTCGGTCGATCAGCAGCTGGCGAAGGCGATCGGAGACTGGACCACGTTTCCGTCGCTGGAGCTGGGCGCCGAGGGCGGGGGCAGCACGGGCGGCTGCGACTCGGGCTACAGCTGCGCGTATACCCGCAACATCGCCTGGGCGGATGCGCAGACGCCGGTGCCCAAAGAGGTCAACCCGCAGGAGGTCTTTGACCGGCTGTTCAAGGGGTACGACCAGACCCTGACGGTCGCGCAGGTCGAGCGGCGGCGGCTGCTGCGCTTGAGCGTCCTGGACTTTGTCGAGGAGGACGCCAAGGCGCTGAAGCTGGTGCTGGGCAAGGCGGACCGGCAGAAGCTGACCCAGTACCTGGACGCGGTCCGTGAGCTGGAGAAGCGCATCGAGAAGGAGGCCGAGGCCCCGCAGTGTTATCCGGGTCAGAAGCCGGCGCCGGCCCTGGATGTCGAGACACACGTGCGCTTGATGGCGGATCTGACGGCGCTGGCGTTTCAGTGTGATCTGACGCGGGTGGTGACCTTCATGCTGGGCAACGCCGGCAGCAACCGGGTGTTCAGCAACCTGGGGATCAACGACGCGCACCACTATCTGTCGCACCACGCCGGTGACGTCTCCAAGCAGGCCAAGCTGTCGGTCATCGACACCTGGGAGACCGCGCAGCTGGCGTATCTGCTGGATAAGCTGGCGGCGATCGAAGAGCCGGATGGGACCGTGTTGGACAACTCGCTGGTCTACTTCTCCAGCGAGATCGCGGACGGCAACAGCCACGCGCACGTCAACCTGCCGGTGCTGCTGGCCGGCGGCGGCGGGGGCGCGGTCACGCCGGGCAGGCACCTCAAATACGACGGCGCACCGATGGCGGACCTGTTCATCTCCATGATGAACGCGTGCGGCGCGGAGGAGACGGCGTTTGGTCAGGACGGCACGGGGCCGCTGCCCGACCTGAAGATCTGATGGAGCGAAAAAAGGGATGAAACCGTTTGGCCGTCTCGATCGTACGAGGGTCATGAGGAACTTGAAGACCCTGCTGTCCCTGTCGCTCGCCCTGCTCATCGGGGTGTCCTGCAAACCCACCGAGTCGGACGCCAAGCCGCCGACCGAGAAGCGGTGGACCAAACCGTCGGATGAGCAGCTGCGCGCCCGCTTGAGCAAGCTGCAGTATCAGGTAACCCAGAACGCGGCGACGGAGCCGCCTTTCCGCAACGCCTACTACAATAAGAAAGATCCGGGCATCTACGTGGACATCGTCACCGGCGAGCCGCTGTTTGCGTCGGTCGACAAGTTCGACTCCGGAACGGGCTGGCCCAGCTTCGTGAAGCCTATCGAGCCCGGGCACGTCGTGGAGAAGCGCGACGCCAGCCACGGCATGGTCCGCACCGAGGTGCTGTCAAAAGCGGGCGACTCACATCTGGGCCACCTGTTTGATGACGGTCCGCCGCCGAGCCGCATGCGGTATTGCATCAACTCCGCGTCGCTGCGCTTCGTGCCGCTGAGCAAGCTGGAGGCGGAGGGCTACGGCCAATACCGCAGCCGCTTTGCACAGACGGCCGGCAAGCCCGCGGCGACGACCGCCAACGAGTGCACGCAGCCCAAAGACGGCGCGACCGCCGGCTGCAAGAGCAACCTGGAGACGGCGATTCTGGCCGGCGGCTGCTTCTGGGGCATGGAGGAGATCCTGCGCAAGGTCCCCGGCGTGCTGGACACCGAGGTCGGCTACACGGGCGGCACGACGAAGAGCCCGACCTACAACAGCATGAAGGGCGGCCACTCGGGCCACGCAGAGGCGGTCAAGATCGTCTTCGACCCCACCAAGATCAGCTACGCGGACCTGCTGGAGAAGTGGTTCTACCGGATGCACGATCCGACGACGAAAGACCGTCAGGGCAACGACGTGGGCAGCCAGTATCGCTCGGCGATCTTCACAACCAGCAAGGACCAGGCCCGCGTGGCGCGCGACATCACGCGCAAGGTCGACAAATCAGGCAAGTGGAAGGCGCCCATCGTCACGCAGATCGTGACAGCCGGCACGTTTACCAACGCCGAGGACTATCACCAGGACTACCTGCAGACGAACCCCGGCGGGTACACCTGCCACTACCTGCGTTAGTCCATGGCAGCGTAGTATGAGGCAATCCAGGCGGCCTGCTCCGGGGTCGTCTCCGGCCGCCGCAGGTAGGCAGCGAGACGCTCTTTCACCTGAGCGCGTTGTGCCGCGTCCAGCTCGGTCCGGTAGGGGACCCATTCCCCGTCGTACGAATACGGTTGCGCAGCATAGAACTCCGGGATGGCAAGCATCAGCGCTGCGGTCTCCACAACCGCGTAGGCCTTGCAGCCATCGTCACAGCTCAGCAGATCGAGCAGCCGCTCGAAGAGATGGGGCTCGGTTCCGTCCCAGCCCACCTGGCCGGTGTTCACGAGCTGGCGGCTCCGGACGAGGTCGTGAAACGCGCCAGACCAGTGCAGCATGTTCTGGACGTAGCTCCAGTCTGCGTCTTCCGGGATTTTGCGAAGCCGCTCAAATCGCTTGGTCAAATGCACGAAGGGATCGCCTTCGTCCCAGCGCTCGCACAGGGGATCGTGCGCGATGTCCCAGATGTTGCACGACAAGAAATCACCGTATGCGGGCCCGTCACCGTACGCATAGGCCATGACTGCGCCGTCGTACGCGCCGGTCTTGTGCATGCCCTCCACGTAGTCCATCACCGACGTCGCCGGCATGCCGGGCTCAAGGTGCTGGTAGTCGGCCGTCGCCGCGAAGTTATGGTCCATTCCGAGGTTGTGGCCGATCTCGTGCAGTAGAAGGTCCTGGACGACGAGCGCCTCAGCCTCCATGGCTGAGTGTCCGTCGCCAAGCGCTCGATCGATCAGCCGCTGCGCGCGCGACCGGGCGTTCGAATCCGATGCCGGATCCCGCTCAGCCCGCTCACGGACGGCCTCCTCGACGTCCCCAAGCAGCAGGAACACATCGGTGTCAAACGCCTCTCCGGAGAACGGATCGACAAGGCTGACCGCATAGCCGGAGTGCTCATCGTCGCGCGGGCCCCACGCGATGGTTCGAGTCCGGGGATCGCTCGGTGCGGCGGGGGTCGTGGTGTCGAGGACCAGCGGACGATTTCCGGCCTCGCGCTCGATCACGTCGTTCCACTGCTCGAGCACGAGCGAGACGGTCGCGACGTGGCTCTCGGGAAAGTCGGCGCTGAGCCGATACGCCACGGAGCCGTTCGGCGCGCCGCCGCCGATTCCGGGCATGCGCTGAATCATCCGCGTCTTCGACAGCCCGCCCCAGGCGCCGTACACCAGGAAGGGGCTGTGTTCGACCTTGGGCCTCGGAACGAACTGGGGGTTGGCGTCCGCGCGGCGGAGATAGCGCACCACTGGTACCGCGTCGGGGGCGCAGGAGAAGCGCTCGCTGCCGTCCCACGTGATCAGAAGCGGGTCAGCCGCGACGCTGACGACGGCGCTGTGGCCCGGCTCGATCGCACAGCCTCCCAGCACGAAAGTCAGCGGGACGACGGGATCGGCCAGGTCGATTCGGACCCGACCATTCGACAGCGTCGTCGCGCGATAAGCCCCGACAATGGTGTCTGCCGAAGCGTTCAGCGCGCTCAGCTTCACGAAGCCGTCGGCAAGCTCCAGCTGGACCGGCCGAGGCCATGTGGCGTGGCTGTCCAGTCCGAATTCGGCCCCCCGCAGGGGGTCGGTGGTCAGCCCGAGCAGCCAGATCGCGTCCAGGTCCTCCGGGGTCATCAAGACCGCGGTCCCATCGACCCACGGCACGTCCGCCTGAAAGAACTGGTCCCAGACCGAGCCTAACTCGTTGGCCGGCAGCTTGCCGTCCTCCTGTGCCGCCGTCTCACAGCCAAGACACCCCAAAATCAACAACATCGACAAACCGCGCTGCAACAACATCTCCCCTCCACATCAGCTACGCGCATAGCGGAGATGCAGCTTGTGTGCCTCGTCCAGCCCGCGGTCAAAACCCGCCTACTGCGTCCACCTGAACAACCGCGCTCTCCAACCGCGAAGCTACTTTTTTCGGGGCGCCTCAGCAGGTTTTGCGGTGTCGCGTCGCTTCTGACGGGTCGTGTGGCCAGATGGTAACATCCCGATATGGCGAAGGGTCCACAGTCCTGGGTCGAGGGGACCACGCTAGCCCCTGAAGACTCTTTGCGACCGACCCGGTCGGCGCCTGTGGCGGCGTTGACTGTGCTGTATCACCCAGACGTCTCCCGCGTCGGTGACTGTGCCCTCTTTCCGGCCGACGGCGTCATCGAGGTCTCGCGTCTTGCGCCGCTCTTTGGGCCACGGGGCCGCACGGCTGTGGAGCCCTTGAAGGACCGCCGGCTCAGTCGCACGCCGGTCCGGCTCGCCGTAGGCAGCGGCGGCGATGTCTCGTTGGCCCGTGGGTCGGGAGGCATGGCCCTGGAGGTGGACGGAGACCCGGTCGGTGACGAGCTGCTGGTGGTCGCCGACCGCCTCCAGGCCGGCGTCGTGTTGGTGCTGGCTGAGCGGGTCACTCTGCTGCTTCACCGCGTGCTTGCTGCCGCGCCGCCGCTGCCGCACCTGGACATGGTCGGCAACAGCGACGCGCTGCGGTCTCTGCAGACCGAGATTCTGCGCGTGGGGACCTTGAGTGTGCCCGTGCTGGTGCGCGGCGAGTCCGGCGTTGGAAAAGAGCTCGTCGCGCGTGCAATCCATCGCGTCAGCGCGCGCGCGGAGCAGCCGCTGGAGGCCGTCAATATGGCCAGCATCCCAACCAGCACGGCCGCGTCGACGCTGTTCGGACATGCACGCGGCGCGTTCACCGGCGCCCAGGCCAGCCATCAAGGGCTGTTTGTGCGCGCACATACCGGCACCTTGTTTCTGGACGAGGTCGGGGCCGCGCCCGCGGACGTGCAGGACATGCTGCTACGCGTGTTGGAGACGCAGGAGATTCGGCCGCTCGGAGCGGACCGGAGCCGGCGCGTGGACGTGCGGGTGATCGCCGCCACGGACGCCGATCTGGACCGCCGTGTGGATGACGGCGAGTTTCGCCTGCCCCTGCTGCATCGGCTCGCCGGCTACGAGCTTCGGGTGCCGGCGCTGCGCGACAGGCGGGCGGATATCGCCAGGTTATTCGTCCATTTCGTGGACCTTCAGCTCGCCGAGACCGGCGTGGGTCAGTCCACCGCCGATCGCTGCGTGGACGGTCATTGGATGGAGCCGACCTTTATGGCAGCGCTCTGCCGATACGATTGGCCGGGCAACGTCCGAGAGCTGCGAAACGTGGCGCGCCGGCTGGCGGTCGCGGCGAAATCGACCGGCCCCATGCTGGCAACCGACGCGCTGTGGGACATGCTGAGCGGATCCCCCTCAGAGCCGGTCGCGGCGCAGGCGAGATCGTCGTCGGGCGCGCTCACCGAAGAGGCCCTCGTCGCCGCGTTACGCGAGCACAGCTGGTCGATCGCCGACGCGGCCCGCCAGCTCGGCATGTCTCGCGCCGCGCTGTACAAGCGGCTGGATAAGTGCCCGGGCGTGCGCAAGGCCACAGACCTCTCCGCAGACGAGGTGCAGGAGGCTATCACCGCCACCGACGGGGACATCGACGCCATGGTGCAGCGCCTCGAGGTCTCGCGACGGGCGCTGCTGCGACACATGCGGTCGCTGGGATTGTAGGCGGCTCGATGCGCGACAGCGGCGGCCAGGCGACGTGGTCAAGCTCTCACCTGCTGGGCGAGACGTTCGCCGGCGGCACCGAACCGACGCTGCCGTCCGCCGCCGGCGCAAGCCTGCCGCCCCCAGGCAGCGTGATCGGCGGCAACTTCGAGGTGGTTCGAACGCTGGGCGTCGGGGGCATGGGCGCCGTGATGCTGGCTCGGGACACACATCTGGGCCGGCTGGTGGCGGTGAAGCTGGTGCGGCCGGACCGCCTGACGTCAACGGGTCGCGAGCGCTTCGAGGCCGAGGCCAAACGCACTGCTCAGCTGGCCCACCCCCACATTGTCACCGTCTACCAGTTCGGCTTGTGGCAGGAGCATCCGTTTCTGGTGCTGGAGCTGCTGAAGGGCCGCACGCTGGCCGAGATGCTGCGCGGCTGGCCGATCGGGCCAACCGACGCGGTGCGGTATGCGCTGCAGGTGCTCGACGCGCTGGGACACGCCCATGCCCGCGGTGTGATCCATCGCGACATCAAGCCCGACAACGTCTTTGTACAGGACGACGGCGTGCTCAAAGTGCTGGATTTCGGCCTGGCCGCGCTCACGTCGGGGACCACCCCCGAGTCCCCGCGCGCAGGCACTCCCGGCTACATGGCGCCTGAGCAGTGGGCCGGCGCCGCCCAGAGCGCTCGGACGGACATCTTTGCGGTTGGCGCGCTGCTGCACCGCATGGCGACCGGCCGCCTGCCGTTTGACCCGGGCGAGCTGGCGCAGGACGGTGACGAGCTCGACCGCGGCGCGTTGGACGGGATGCCCGACGCGCTTGCCGCCACCATAGCCCGCGCCCTGCGACGGGGACCGGATGAGCGCTTCGACTCGGCCGAGGCGATGGCGGCGGCGCTGTCCCAGGGATCGGAGACCGGCGCCAATGTGCTGCACGACGGCACACCTTATCGATACCTGGAGTCGTTCTCAGAGCAGGATGCCGCCTGGTTCTTCGGACGCGGACCGCAGATCAGTCGCGCCGTGGTGATGCTCGAGCGACGGCCGCTGATCGCGGTCATCGGCCCCTCGGGCGCCGGAAAAAGCTCGCTCATGCGCGCGGGCGTGGTTCCGCGCCTGCGCGAGCGCGGGCGATGGACGGTGTTGTCCTGCACGCCCGGCCGTCGGCCGCTGAGGGGACTTGTCAGCGCGCTAGCCACCGAGGCGACCACCGGGCAGCCGGCCGCGCTCTCAGCGGAGCAGCTCAGTGCGACGCCACAGGCGCTGGGCATGAACTTGCGGGCGCTGGCAGCCGATCGAGACACCAACGTTCTGCTGCTGATCGACCAGTTCGAGGAGCTGTACACGCACTGCGACGATGAGACCCAGCGCCGTCGCTTTGCTGAAGCCGTGCTTGGCGCGGCGGACGACGGGGCGGGCGCGGTCCGCGTGGCGATCACGCTGCGGGGCGACTTTCTCCATCGTGTCACGGAGCACGCTGAGCTGGGCGATCTGGTCACGGCCAACGCGTTTCCACTGGCGCCGCCCGGGCGAGACGCGATGCTGGAGGCGCTCGCTGAACCGGCCAGGCGGTGTGGCTACGCGCTGGAGCCGGGCCTTGCGGAGGAGATGGTCGACCTGCTCGGGCGCGCCACGGCGCCTCTGCCGTTGCTGCAGTTCGCCGCCAGCCGGATGTGGGAGCAGCGCGACCGCGACAAGCAACAGCTGACGAGAGCCGCGCTGGAGGCGCTCGGTGGCGTCCATGGGGTGCTGGCCGCCCACGCGGACGGGGTGCTGGACGCTCTGGCGGGCCCGGCGGATCGCGCTGTGGCGCGGCTGCTGCTCACGGAGCTGGTCGCAGCCAATGGAACACGCCGGCGGCGGCAGGTGCAGGCGTTGACCGCGGCGATGCCTGACCCTGAGGTCGGGTCGCGGGTCCTGGACCACTTGATCCGCGGGCGCCTGATCACCGCCGGACGCGACGAAGACGGCCGCCACGTGCAGATCGCGCACGAGGCGCTGGTGATGACGTGGCAGCGCCTGGCGGATTGGCTGCGGTCGGACAGCGATGCCCGCGCACACCGCGAGCGCGTGGAGCAGGCGGCCGCCCTCTGGCGGGATCGGGGGGAGCAGGCCGGCCTGCTGTGGCAGGGGGACGTTCTGGATGAGGCGCTGGCCTGGCGGCGCCGGAGCCACGCCCTCGGCGCGCTGGCCGACAGGTTTCTCAGCGCATCGGACGCGGCCCGCGCTCGCGGCGTTCGCCGTCGCCGGTGGGCCATCGTGGCGCTCATCGTGGCGCTGGCGGGCATCGCGGTGGCGTCATGGATGACGACCTTGCGGCTTCAGACGCAGGAGCGAGCGGCCCGCGACGCGGAGCAAAGCGCGGTGCAGAGCGCGCAGACTGCGGAAGAGCGCCGGCTCGACGCACAGGCCAGCACCCTGATGGCACGTGCCGAGACGCGGAAGCTGCGGGGTGAGCGCACTGAAGCCCTGGTGCTGGCGCGGGCCTCGTTGGCGCTGACCGCTGACCCCGTGTTGCGGTTGCAGCGGACCGCAGAGGTCGACCGGCTGGTCAGTCGGGGCGGCATCGGCGCCACGCTCGTGACCCACACCGCCGACGTCGAGACCGTGCGCTTTGGGCCGTCGGGCAAGCTGCTGCTGGTCGGGGCGTCGGACGGACCCGTGTGGCTTGTCGACGCCGAGACGCGACAGATCATCGCCAGGCCACCGAGTCACTCGGGGATCGTCCTGGGTCTGGCGTTCGATCCACGCGGCCACTGGATCGCCACGGGGGGCTCAGACAAGCGGCTCCTCATCTCGGGGATCGACGGCGCGCTGCGACACACCGTGCCGTTCAAGGGGCGCGTTCGTCGGATCGAGCCGTCGCCGGACGGCAGGTTGGTGGCGGCCTCGGCGTCCAGCGGCGACGTGCTGGTGGTGTCGGCCGGCTCCGGCGAGATCGTGCACTCGCTCTCCGTGGCGCTCGGGGCGCGCTCGCTGGTCTTCACGGCGGATGGGACGCGACTTGCGGCGAGCACCGACGACGGGGCCATCGCGGTGTGGCAGCTGGCGACCGGCCGCCGTATCGCTCGGTGGCGCCAGCACGACAGCGTCGTGTCGCGACTGGCGCTTTTTGACGGGGATCGGATGCTTGCGTCGGCGTCTTGGGACGGCGCGGTGACGGTCCGGCCGCTGACACCGCCGGACGAGGCAGCTTCGGGCGATCCGGCGCACCAGGTCGTGGCCAAAGTCGGCACGCGGCTGTGGGACGTGGCGGTGGCGCCGGATGAGACAGCGCTGGTGACCGCCGGCGACGACGGCCGAGTACGGGTCTATGACTGGCCGGCGGCGGGGCTGAGATACTCGTTTCAGGCCGGTACCAGCGGCGTTCGCCAGGTGCGCTTCGTGGCTGCGACCGCGGTGGCCGCGTCATCATTCGACAACAACGTCACCGTCTGGGACATCACCACCGGCGCCCGGCTGGAGCGCTTCGTGGGCGGTGGCGGCCAAATCACCTGGAACATGGACGCGGCCGCGGGGCGGGTGGCGACCGCCGCGGCGGATGGGACTGCGCGCTTATGGCCGCTGCGCGCGGGCAATCGCCTGTTCACGTTTCCACCGCGGGAAGGGCGGAACCAGATCTTTGGCGGGTCCCCCAGCTCTCAGCGGCTGCTGATGGGCGGCCACGACAACGAGGCCGAGCTTTGGACCTTCGATGGCCGCCGTGTCGCCAGGCTGGTCGGTCACCAATCGATGATCTGGGCCGGCGGATGGTCGCCGGACGGGCGTGTGGTGGCGACCGGGTCGCTGGAGCCGGTGCTGCGCTTGTGGGACGGTCGGACCGGGGCCCCGATGGGAACGATTGAGACCCGAGTAGGCCCGCGCGCGGTCACGTTTTCCCCGGACGGGCGCCGCCTGGCCATTACGCATCTCACGGGGGAGGCGGCGATGTACGACCGCGCAACCGGGCGCCGCCTGTTTGAGCTGCGCGGGTTGACGCCCGGAGCCCATCACGGCCGCTTCAGCGACGACGGACGCCACGTCGTGGGCGTGGGCAGCCAGGCCAGCGTCGTGTTCTGGAACGCGGAGACGGGGGACCACCGGGCAACCCTGCACGCGCATACCCCACGGCCGCGCATGGGCGCGTTTCGGCCGGGGTCTGCCACGCTGTACACCGCCGGAGATGACGCGCAGATCGGGGTATTTGACGCCGAGCGCGGGGTGCGGCTGCCGGACCTGTCCGGGCACACGGCGGGCGTTCACTCGCTGCGCTTCTCGCACGATGGAAGGCTGCTCGCATCCTCGTCGGACGACGCAACGGTCAGGATCTGGGATCTGAACGCCGGCCGGCCGCCGGTCGTGCTGCAGGGCCACACGCGGCCGGTCCGCGATGCGCGATGGGTGCCCGGCCGCCCGGATCGGATGCTGAGCCTGGCCGTGGACGGCACGATGCGGGTCTGGGATGCGCACAGCGCGGCGCTGCTGCGGACCATGGCGGGTCCGGCGCTGTCTGAGCGGGGGTTGTGGTTCGACCCGACCGTCACGCGCGTTGCCGCGTCTTCCGTCGTCAACCGGGGCGGCGTCTGGCGGCTGCCCGATCTGGATGCGAAGGTCGATCCGCTGGAGCGCTCCGGCCGGCTGACCAACCTGCGAGTCTGTCGCAGTGGCCCGATCGTGGGCGTGCTGCCACCACCGGCGCCATCCACCCATTTTGCGCCGCCGGCACTTTGCCCCCGGGCGGCCGCAGCTTCGTCACCGTGACGTCGCGGTAACGTCAGGACGCGCTCAGGCCCCCTCGCCTCAATAGCTCGTTTGCCGAGCAGTGTCCCGTTCATCGTCAATCACAGCCCCTGGCATATCCGTTGCTCATTACCGGCCCCAACCAAACAAGGAAAGGATGGAGGACCGGATGCACCGATCGAATCGGAGACTCTCTTACTGGCTTATCGCCGCAACGCTTTGCATCAACGCGAGCTGCACCAGTGACCAATCGGCTGAGGTGGCCCCTGTCGCCGAAATAAGGACGCCAGGTGTGCCCACGCTGCCGGACGATGAGCCACGCCCACCAGCCAACCCACCGACAGAAGTCGAAACAGAGGAGGTCGAGGCGCCCGAGGCGGAGGTCGAGACGGCGACCACCAGCCCGGCGCCAATGCGATGCCCCACGGGCTTTGAGGGCGTGCGCTGCGACATCGACATCGATGACTGCGCGGGCGCGCCCTGCCACAACGGCGGCGCTTGTGTCGATCGGGTCGCAGGCTTCGATTGCCAGTGCGCTGACGGCTATTCGGGGCGCCTATGCAGCATTAATGTGGACGACTGCGCCGCTGCCCCGTGCCAGAACGAGGGCCACTGCATCGACCTGGTCAATGGGTTTGAGTGCGAGTGCGCGGCGGGCTTCGAAGGCGCCGTGTGCGACATCGATATCGATGATTGCGCGAGCGCGCCGTGCCAGAACAACAGCGTGTGCACCGACCTGGTGGACAGCTTTGAGTGCGAGTGCGCGGTCGGGTTCGAGGGGGCCACATGCGCCGTCAACATCGACGACTGCGCCGCGGTGCCGTGTCAGAACGCGGGCGCCTGCATCGACCGCATCAACGGCTTTGAGTGCGTCTGCACCACCGGGTGGGAGGGCGTCACCTGCGCCGACAACATCGACGACTGCGCCGACGCGCCGTGTCAGAACGGGGGCCAGTGCGTCGACCTGCTCAACGCATTTGATTGCGAGTGCGGCGAAGGCTTCAAGGGCAGCGTCTGCGAGACCGAGGTCCTTGTGATCGAGGACGTCATGATGAGCGCCACGGCGTCTTGCGCGCTGATGAACAACAAGCAGATCAAATGCTGGGGCGGTCACAGCTACATGGGTCAGCTGGGCTCGGAGAACGTGGCGGTCGGGGACGAGCCCGGCGAGCAGGGTGACGATCTTCCATACGTGGACCTGGGCAGCGACGGCTGGGTGGTCGATTCGGAGACCGCGCGATACAGCCCCAGTCCGGCCGCATGTGCGCGCCTGAACACCGGCAAGCTGAAGTGCTGGGGCAACAACGCCTACGGGCAGCTGGGCTACGGCGACACGATCGCGCGGGGAGCCACCCCCGGCATGATGGGCGACGCCTTGTTGACGGTCGATCTGGGCGCCGGGAAGGTGGTCGTGGACTACGCCATGGGCGACCAGCATGCGTGTGCGCTTATGAACGACGGCAGCGTCGTCTGCTGGGGCGCCAACCACTACGGCCAGCTGGGCCAGGGGCACACCGAGGCCATCGGCGACGAGCCCGGCGAGATGGGCGATGGCCTGCTGCCGGTAGACCTGGGCACGGGCCTGCACGCGCTGAAGCTGAGCGCGACCAGCAACACGACGTGCGCGCTGCTGAGCGACCAGACCATCAAGTGCTGGGGCGCCAACCGAAGTGCGGTGCTTGGCCAGGGGCACGTGGAAGACCTCGGCGACGATCCCGACGAGCTGGGCGACAACCTGCCCTCGATCGACCTGCCGGGCGAGGCCGTGGACTTCGGGCTCGGTTGGAACCACGCCTGCGCCCTGCTGGACAACGGCCGTGTGTATTGCTGGGGCACCACCTACATGGGCGCCATTGGCCCCCAGCCGGACGATGTTGGCGACAAGGCGGGCGAGATCGCCGCACTCGAGCCCCTGGACTTCGGCGCGGACTTCAGCGTGGTCCAGCTGTCTGTGGGGACGTTCCACTCCTGCGTAATCCTGGCCGATGAGACCGGCGCCGAGGGGATCAAATGCTGGGGCGCCAACTGGAGCGGCCAGCTGGGTCTGGGCCACACCGATGCCAGGGGGCTGAGCGCGGCCGATTGGGGCGACAATCTGCAGTTTGTGGACTACGGCGAGGCCGATGCGCTGTCCGTGACCGCGGACGCCGGCAACACGTGCGTGGTGCGCGCCGACAAGTCGCTTGCCTGCTGGGGCTCGAACTTCGCCGGGCAGGTGGGGATCATCATCAAGAGCAAGCTTGACCGAAAGATCGGCGACGAGCCCGGCGAGATGGGCGACGGCACGCCGACGGTGAACCTGGGCGACGGCGTGTCTGTCGACAGCGTCTCCATCGCGACACACATCTGTGCGTCGACCACGGACGGCGGCTTGAAGTGCTGGGGGCCCAATACGTCGGGTCAGCTGGGCCTCGGCTGGGCATCCGATAACGGCGCGGTGCCGGGTGCGCTGGGCGCAAACTCGAAGTTTGTCGACCTGGGCACCGACGCAGAGGTTGACGTGCTGTTGGGCGCCACGCGCTTCACCTTCTGCGCGCGTCTCACCAGCGGCGAGATGAAGTGCTGGGGATGGAACAACCGCGGCATTCTGGGCCTGGGTGACGAGCTGCCTCGAGGCCCGCGCACGGGCGACATGGGGGACAACCTGCCCGTGGTCGACCTGGGCACCGACCGGACGGCCATGGCCGTCAACGGCGACTACGAGCACACCTGTGCGCAGCTGGATGACGGCTCGCTCAAGTGCTGGGGCGGCAACAAATACGGCCAGCTGGGCCAGGGTGACCACGTTCGTCGCGGGGACGAGCCCGGCGAGATGGGCGACCACCTGCCCGCGATCGAGCTGGGCACCGGCCGCACCGTTGTGGACCACACGTCGGGCATGCGCCACGTCTGCGTCATCCTGGACGACGGCGGCGTCAAGTGCTGGGGCGAAGCCGGACCGCCCGGACGTCTCGGCATCGGCACCACCGCCCGCATCGGCAACGAGCCCGGTGAGATGGGCGACAACCTGCCGTACGTGAACCTGGGTGACGGCCACACGGCCAAGAGCCTGGCCAGCGGCTACTTCACGACCTGCGCCGTCCTGGACAACGACCGGGTGAAGTGCTGGGGCGCCAACCACCAGGGGCAGCTCGGCTACGGCGACACCCTGTCACGCGGCGCCTCGCTGGACCACATGGGCGATCACCTGCCGTACGTGGACCTGGGCGAGGGCCGTACCGTGAAGCAGCTGGCCGGCTATGGCAGCGGCTACTGCGCCCTGCTCGACAACGACACGGTCGTGTGTTGGGGCAGAAATCACGAGGGCAATCTCGGCACGGGTGGTCCGCTGGGCACCGGCGACACGAACGACGTGGGCGACGAGCCCGGCGAGATGGGTAACGCCCTGAAGCCGATCGACTTCGGCACCGGCCTGACCGCGCTCAAGCTGTCCGACAACTCCAGCGGCTGGGGCCACATGTGCGCGCTGCTCAGCAACAACCGCGTCAAGTGTTGGGGCCACGGCAAATACGGCGCGCTGGGCACGGGCGACCGCCACAACCGCGGTGACGAGCCGGGCGAGATGGGCGACGCGCTGCCGTTCGTCGACCTCGACGACAACGACTAGGCCGACGAGGCCCCTCCCGCCCCCGGGACCCGCCAGCGGTCCCTATGTTAGGCTCTCTTCATCATGAGACATTCGGTTTGGCGCAGCACACACCTCTGTGTGCCGGCAGCAGTCCTATTGACGGCCTCGTGCGCGATCGAGTTCGGCGCGCCGCCCGCCGCACAGACCGACACCGTCACCGATGACGCCCCCCCCGAACAGCCATCCGATGCGGCCACTGTAACCGACCCCGGCGCTCCACCGGACCCCGCCGTCGCGGACTGCACGGTGAAGCAGTCTTCGGGCGCAGACTATTGGTTTTGCAATGACGAGATGACCTGGGAAGAGGCGCGCACCACATGCCTGGGTTTCGGGTTGGACCTCGTGACCGTCCGCGGCCCGGACGAGGATCTCTGGCTGTCCGAGACCTTCGGCGTGGACCAGGAGACGAGCTTTTGGCTTGGCATTCATGATCGCCTGCGAGAAGGGCACTACTCGTGGCCCGGCGGTCCCTCGTCCTTTGCGTCGTGGTGCCCCTTCGAGCCCAATGGGTTTACCGGCGAGAACTGCGTGGAGCGGGCATGGTGCGGATGGAACGACATCCCCTGCACGTTGAAGCGAAAGTTCGTTTGCGCAGCGGCCGAATGCACACCGGCGACGGACGCGGATGCCGCGACGACGATCTGTCCCGGCGAGGCGGACAAGGTCTGTCCGAAGCTGAGCATGGACGCGGCCGGGCAGACAGAGGACGGTCAGGCGCGCTGTCTGGCGCCGTGCGACGACGGGCAGGACTGCACCGATGACTCGGCGTCGCCGCTGCTGCTCTCCTGCACACATCAGGTACGGGAGGGCGCCTGCGACGACACCAACCCGTGCACGGGTGACGACACCTGCAAGTCCGGAATCTGCGTGGGCACGCCGCAGGACAGTCTTTGCTCGGACGGCGACTCGTGCACCGAGGACATGTGCATCACCTGCCCCAACTATTATGACGGCAGCTGCTACGAGGCGCACAGGATCGACGGCTTCCAAGGGTTTGGCCTGGCCGCCGCCGCCTGCGCTGAGTCGGGCGGGCACCTCGCCACCATTCACTCGCTCGAGGAGTCGGACTTCATCCGCAACGTCGTCGGCACCACTGCAAAGCGCTGCTGGATCGGCCTGAAGCTGCAGCAGAAGAGCGCATCGTGGGTGACCGGCGAGCCCGTGACCTACGCTCCCTGGCTGGCTGGTCAGCCGGGCCCGACCGACACCGGCACGCTCCTGCAGATCGAAAACGGCCTGTTCGAGGGCCAGCCGCCAAAAAACGGGCATGAGTGCTGGATATGTGAGTCGCCGGGCGCGTGCGCGTATCTCGAGACCCCGGGCTGCCCGAACTGACGTCCAACCCGTTGGGCTCTCCCGCCATAGCCTTCCATGCCTGGCGCGGCGCCATCATGTCGGGCTACCGTATCGGGTATGGGACGCATAATCGTGATGGCTCTGTGTGTGACGACCGCGGCCTGCAGCCCGGCGGGTGGCTCTCGCAGCTCGGGCGGCGGCTCCAGCACAGATACGGGCAGCGACGGGTCGGGTACACAGACAACGGACACGACGGGGACCGACGGCAGCGACACGGTGGACGGTGAGCCGTGTGATATCGCCGCTGTGGACTGCGAAAACCCGTCCTGCCTGCTGTTGCCCGAGTCGTGCTGCCGGCTGGAGTACTCGGACGCGCTGTGCGGCGACGGCAAGGACAACGACAGCAACGGCTTCATCGACTGTCTCGACCCGGGCTGCCACTTCGGCTTGTTTGTGACGGTCTGCCGCGAAAACGACGTGGCCAACTGCAGCGACGGCAAAGACAACGACGAGAACGGCCACACCGACTGCGAGGACTTCTCGTGCAGCAAATCCGACGATCCGGCCCTGCAGGCGCTGTGTAAGCCGGCGGATCCGACGCCGGAGGAGAGCCTGGCCGCGTGTACTGACGGCATCGACAACGACCAGAACGGCTATACGGACTGCGGCGACTTCTCGTGCAGCAAGTCCGAGGACCCGGCGATCGTCGCGGCGTGCGCGGCGCTGCCCTCGGAGGACACCGTGGCAACCTGTAGCGACGGCGTGGACAACGACCAGAACGGCTTCATCGACTGCAAAGACTTCTCGTGCAGCAAGTCCACCGATCCGGCGCTGATCGAGCTGTGTGCCGCGGTGGTGACCACGCCCGAGAATACGGTGGCGACCTGTCAGGACGGCGAGGACAACGACAACGATGGTCACATCGACTGCAAGGACTTCGACTGCAGTCAGTCGACCGATCCCGCCGTGGCGGCGGGGTGCGCGACAGGCAGCGAGGTCTCCGTGGCCGAATGCAGCGACGGCGTCGACAACGACGAGAACGGCCACACGGACTGCGGGGACTTCTCGTGCAGCCGCAGCCAGGACGCGGCGGTCGGGCAGCTGTGCCAAGAGAGTCTCGTGCTGCCCGGGGAGAGCCCCGACACGCGCTGCTCGGACGGTGTAGACAACGACAACGACGGCTTCCTGGACTGCGCTGATGCGGACTGCTCGTGGAACCCGGCGGTGACGGTCTGCCCCACCCCGCTGTTGTGCGAGTAGGCGTGGGAATGTGGCTTCGTACAGTCTGCGTCGTGTGGTGCCTGGCAAGCGTCGCCTTGCCGGGCGTGGCGACGGCACAGGACACGCCGGCGGATCGCGCGCAGGCCGCCTACGAAGAAGCACAGGAGGCGTATCGCGCCAAGCGCTTCGAAGACGCGCTGCAGCTGTTGAACAAGGCCAACGCGCTGGCGCCCAATCCCGTCTACACCTACAACATCGGGCGCATCCACGAGGGCATGGGCGAGCTGGGCAAGGCGTATCGCGCGTTTTTGCGTTTGAAGGCCCTGCCCGGCGTCACGCCCGAGCTTCAGCAGCTGGCTGAGGAGCGGGCTCGGGCGCTGAAGGCGTCCGCTCAGCTGTTGGTATTTCGGTTTGTGGAGCGGCCGCCGAGCGCGATCGTGCAGCTGGACGGGCAGGCGGTGCCCGATCCCGATGTCGACCATACAGCGCCGGTGGGTGCACATCAGGTGTGCCTGATTCAGCGGTCTGCGCTGGCCTCTTGCTGGCGCGGGCGCATGCGGGCGGGCGTGCGCACGACTTTTCCGCCCAAAGAGGAGGCCGGCACGCGCTCCTGGCTTCAGTGGCTGCCGATCGACGGCGCCCAAAAGCTGGCGCTGAACGGTCATCGGCTGTTCTTGGACCTGGCGGCGACCTGGCGCATCGATGTCGACGCCGGCAAGCACACTGTGGCCGTGACCATGGCCGGCGGGGATGTGCGGCAAACGACCGTGGAGCTGCTGCCGGGCGAGGGAACGCGGATAGCGGCGGCGCAGGTCGAGGCGCCGACAGTCGGCATCGCTGAATCGCAGGGCTCCTCGGCGGGGCCGTGGCCGTGGGTCGTCGCCGGTATCGGCGTCGCGACTGTGGCGGGCGGAGCGACATTGATGGCGCTGGGCCAGTCCGATCGCAACGAGGTTGACGACCTGGCGAACGATCCCGCGACCGGGGTCGTGCCCGGCGAGACCCAGTCAAACGCCCAAGCTCAGTGGGACGCCGGCAGCACCAAGACCGCGGTGGGCATCGGCTTGCTGGCGGCGGGGGGCGCTGCTGTGATTTCGGGCGTGGTGTGGTGGGCGCTGGCGCCAGAGAAGACGGAGGGCGACAAGTCCAAGGCCCGAGATGTCCGCGTGTGGGTGAGCCCCGGCGGGACGATCGGTGCCACGGTGTCGTTTTGAAGCGCGCGTGCATCGGTGTCGCGCTCTTGTGGATTGCGGGCTGCGTCACCCCGTTTGACGCGGGCGAGCGCCTGTTCGAGTGCAAGACGAAAGATGATTGTGCGGAGGGACACGAGTGCGGGCGGCGCGCCGGGGTGGCCGTCATGGTCTGCGTGCCGTTCGGGACCAGCCACGACGCCGGCGCGGTGGTGGATGTGCCGGATCAGGGCGGTGCCCCCGATACGCCCGACGCGGAGGTCGCACAGCCGCCCGACTCCGAGCCTGCCGACGCCGACACGGAGCCCGGCTGCGATGAGGCGTCGCTTCAGTGTCCATGCGCCGGCGACGAAGACTGCAGCGGCGGCCCGTGCATCGAGCTGGTCGCGGGCAAGCGCGTGTGCAGCATACCGTGCGTCGACGCGTCGGAGTGCGCAGGCGCCGAGAGCTTCGACTGTCTGCCCCGGGTCGACGGCGCCGCCGTGTGCCAGCCGGTCGGGTCGGCACTTTGCCGGCCATGTCAGGAGGATGCGACGTGCGGCGTAGCGGGCAGCGGTCACCTCTGCGTGCCGTTTGGCGAGACGTCCGGGTTCTGCGGCCAGGCGTGTGGCGACGCCGGCGCATGTCCGCAGGGCTTCGAATGTCGCCAGACCGGCGACGGGGATGACCAATGCGCGCCGACCGGCGGAGAGTGCGCGTGCCCGGGCTACGGTCCATCGTCGGTGGAGATCTGCAACGGACAGGACGACGACTGCGACGGCGCGATCGATGAGGATGTGCTCTGCGACGACGGCGTGCCGTGCACGCAGGACGTGTGCGTGGAAGGCCAGGGATGCCAGGCGACGACCGTTGGTTTGGACGATCCGGCGCTGGCCCTCGTCGCGGCGCTGACAGCGGAAGAGGTCGCCGACACGCCGGCGCTGGACCTGGACCTGTCGACGGACGCGTGGACGATGTCGGCGCGCGTAAAGATGACGGACAAGGAAGCGCCGGGGGTCGTCTTTGCGGCGGATGGACCGCTCGGCAAGCTGGCGTGCCGCATGTCGCCCATTCCGGCGGCGTCGGACAAATGGGAGCTGCAGCTCATCCACGACGGCCCCAAGGCATGGGGAGAGGTGACGCTGGAGGACCCGCCCAAATGGCACCACGTGGCCTTCGTACACGACGCCGCGGCAGGCGAGTACCGCGTGCTGTTCGACGGTCAGGTCGTCGGGCAGGGGAGCGGCGCACCCATCTCGCTATCCAGCTACGGGAAGCTGCACATCGGCAGCGAGCCCGACGGCGGCTCAGGGTTCCCCGGTGAGCTGGACGACGTGCGAGTGTACAAAGCGGCGCTGGACTTCGATGAGGCCGGCGAGCCCACGACGATCCCGCCGCCGGCGTCGAACCCTTGTGACGACGGGCTGGCCTGTACGCTGGACGCGTGCGACGCGGAGACCGGCGCCTGCGAGCATGTGGCTTCGGACGCACAATGTCTCGATGATCAGCCGTGCAGCGCGGACGCGTGCGACGCTCTGACCGGCTGCACGCATCAGCCGTTGACCTGCGACCCGAACGCCGGACTCGGCAGTGCGTACGATCCGACTCAGCCGGCGTTGGGCGGTCACTTTGGCTCTGCCCTGACCGTCGACGGACCGAGCGGGGCGGTGGGCCAACCGGATGCCGCGTCCGGCAGCGTGGAGCTTTTGGCCGACACAGACGGCGGGTGGATGTTCGGTCTGACGTTGTTCCCTGAGGGCGGGCTCGAGGGCGACCGCTTTGGCGCGTCGGTCGCGATGGAGGGCACACGCCTGGCCGTGGGCGCCCCCGAGCACGGCGTCACGGGCGCGGTCTACATCTACGAGCAGAACGAGGGCGGCGAGGACGCCTGGGGCCAGGCAGCGAAGCTCCAGGCGGACTTTGAGGGGGCCAAGGCGTTGGGCGGCGCGGTCGCCCAGTCCGGGGGCTACGTGGTCGCAGGCGACCCTGTGCAGAGCCGCGTCCACGTGTTCGAGCAAAAGTCCGGCGGCGGCTGGGAGCACGTGGCGCTTCTTGGCGACGAGGACGCCGCGATCGGCACGTCCGTCGCCATGGTCGGCGATGTCGTCGCGACCGGCGCCCCCGCGTTGGGTACGACCGGGGGCGTCTTCGTCTATCGCAAAGACGCGGATGGCGAGGGCGTCTGGGTTGTGACCGCGTCGCTGGGCCCTCAGGGTCAGAAGTCCACCGCCGGGCTGGGCGCGTCG
Organism: uncultured Myxococcales bacterium; assembly: GCA_964545715.1. Taxonomy (GTDB): domain Bacteria; phylum Myxococcota_A; class UBA9042; genus CAZJHX01. The sequence continues at coordinate 21,633 of CAZJHX010000042.1, read as the reverse complement.
GTGGCGATGACGGCCGATTGGCTGCTCGCGGGAGCGCCGGCCACCTCGGGCGGAGGCGCCGCGCTCATCTGGAGACGGGAGTTTGAGGACCTGTGGGCATGGCCACAGAAGCTGGCGCCGCAGGATCTGGCAGCGGACGACGGCTTTGGCGCCGCCGTCTCGCTGCGCGCAGATCTCGCCGTGGTTGGCGCCAAAGAGACGGTCTATCTGTATGCACGCAACGGCGACTCGTGGTTCTTGCAGCAGAAGCTTGCGACGCCCGATCCGGGCGTTGCGTTTGGCGCGGCCGTGGCGATAAACGCCGACACCCTGCTCGTCGGCGCACCCAATGCGCAGACCTCCTTCCTGGAAGCCGGGACCTTGTACGTCCATCCGCTTCCGGTCTGCCCGGCCTCTCTCTGCACGGGAGCGACCGCCTGCGACCACGCGATATGCCTGTCGGGCGCTTGCGGGACCCAGCCCGTGTCGTGCGATGACTCAGAGCCCTGCACCGCCGACGGCTGCGACGACGCGGACGGGTGCTCCAGCCTGCCCAAGGCCGGCGACTGCGACGATGGCGACCCCTGCACGGCGCCGGACGCGTGCTTGGACGGCGCGTGCGCCGGCACGCCGATGATCTGCAACGACGGGATCGACTGCACGATGGACGCCTGTGATCCCGTGGATGGGTGCACCTTCACCGAGGACGGCAGCGCGTGCACGGACGGCAACGCATGTACGGACGACGTGTGCACCTTGGGCGCCGGTTGCTCAAATCCACCGAATGCGGCGCCGTGCGATGACTCAGACAAATGCACCACCGCTGATGTATGTGTGGACGGAGCCTGCACGGGCGCCCCCAAGCCGTGCTCCGACGGTGACGCCTGCACGGACGACACCTGCGATCCGGCGTCCGGAGACTGCACGAGCGAGGATGCGCTGCCGGGTTGGGCCTGGACCCACGACACGCCGGATGGGGCCGGAGCCGCCCGCGCGGTACTGGCGCTCACGGATGGCGGCGCGGTGGCAGCCGGGTTCACGACCGAAGGCGGCTACGGTCTCGAAGGGCGCATCCTCGGGGTGGACGTGGCGGGGAAGCTCCAATGGTCAACGCCGTTCGCCGGCAAGGACGCGGTCGCCCAGGAGCTGAACGACGTGATCGCAGTTACGGGTGGGTACGTCGCCGTGGGCAGCACCGGGATCAGCGGCAGCCCGATCGTGCGCAGTCGCGTGATTCGTACCGATGAAGAGGGAATCCCGGCGGATGACTGGCCCAAGGACTTTGGGACTGGGAGCTGGTCTGAGTCGCTGACCGCCGTCGTCTCGACGCCGACGGGTCTAGCCCTGGTCGGTCGCCGGTTTCGACCCACCGCCGGCGATCTGGATGCACGCGTACGGATGGTCAACGCTGACACCGGCGCCGAGTCCTGGAGCAAGGACTATGGTGGAACCGGCAACGACGCGCCTCACGCGGCGATTCTGGTCGGCGATCGGATCATCGTCGTAGGAGACACATCTTCGCTGTCGGCGGGGGCACAAGGCGCCAACGCCTGGCTGCTGGACATCCATCTGGCGGCGGGACAAGAGCTTGCCAGCAAGGCGTTCGGCGGGCCGGGGGAGCAGTCCGCGCGAGACGTCGTGGCGGACGGCGCAGGTTTCATCATCGCCGGGTACCGTCGGCCCGGGGGGGCAAGGCGAGCGCGACGCATGGATCGTCCGGCTAAACGAGGGTCTGGAGATCGACTGGGAGCGGAGTCTGGGCGAGGGTGGCGACGACCTGGCGGAGGCGCTGACCGCGGCCGGCGGCGACGGGTTCGGCGTCGTGGGCTGGCGAGTGGACCCGCTCCTGGGCACGCGCCAGGCGCGGCTGTGGCGGATGGGACCCGACGGCGGACTGCGCTGGCTGCGCAAGTGGGAGGGCCTGGACCAGTATCAGGCCATGGCCGTGTCCGCCACGCAGGCCGGGGGCTTTGTGCTCGGGGGCGCAACCCGGTCGCTGGGCGGCGCCGTGGACCGGGTGTGGGCGACGCGGGTCGATCGCTGGGGTGAGGTGGCGTGCTTCGAAGGGTCCGTGTGCGGCGATGTGACACCCAAGCAGTGTGACGACGGCAACCTGTGCACGCTCGACGACTGCAATCCCCTGGGAGACGCCGACAATCCGTGCATCCACCCGCCTGCAAATCCGTGTGATGACGGCGACGCCTGTACCGACGACTCGTGCACCATGGCCGAGGGCGCGTGTGTGTTCGTCATGAACCTGGCGACGTGCCCCGCGGTGTGCGACGACGGCGACGACTGCCCGGCTGGCGGGGACTGCTCGGTGGCACACTGCGCGGGGGGTGGCTGCGAGACCCCTCCAAAAGCCTGGGACACGATCGGCCAGTCGCCGACCTACAGCGAAGCGCGTGACGTGGCGGTGACGACTGACGGCCGCCTGGTGGCTGTCGGGTGGGTCAACAACACGTCGGCCGACGGAACGCCCAAGCAGCTGTATGCGCGCGGCTTCGATATGAGCGGCAAGGCGACATGGAGCATGGAGCTGGGCGGCGAGGCCGGCGACAAGCTGCTTGCGGTGACCCCGGTCGAGGCGGGCGGGGTCGTCGGCGCCGGCCAGGTCGAGGCGGATGGCGCGATCATCCGGCTGCACGCGACCGGCGCGGTGGCTTGGACGACCGTGCTCGGTGGGTCGGGAGCCGACATCTTCAACGGGCTGACGGCGACATCAGACAACGGATTTGTGGCCGTAGGGACGCGCCCGACGGGGGCGTACGACGCCTGGATGGTCAAGGTCGATGCAGCCGGGCAGGTCCTGTGGGAGGGCGCCGATCTTGGGCTTGCGACGACGCAGGACGCGCTGGCGGACGTCATAGAGCTGGACGACACGCAGCTGCTGGCGGCCGGACACCGGCAGCCCGGTCCGGGGCTTCCTCTTGACGTGCTGCTCGTCAAGTACAGCCCACTGGGGCAGAAGCCCATTCAGTGGACGTTTGGCGACGCGGCCGGAGACGATGCGGCCAACGCGCTGATCGCGCTGAAGGCTGGCGGCGTCGTGATAGGCGGCGTGACCGCGTCCACCCCGACCGGGGACCAGGACGCGCTCGTGATCAGGGTGGCGCCGGACTTCAGTGAGAGCTGGTCGGTGCACCTGGGCGCCGCCGGTCCGGACACGGTGCACGACGTGGCCGAAACGGAAGACGGCGGCGTGCTGGCGGTCGGCACCACCGACAAGGACACCGCGTGGGCCTGGCGCCTTGATGGGGACGGCAACCTACTCTGGCAGCGCGATCTGGCGGGCCCCGGCTTGCACCGCGCAGAGGCTATCGTGCCGGCGCCCGGAGGCGGCTACCTGGTGGCGATCACCAGCTTCCTGAGTCCGGCGCAGCTGCGCGTGCAGCGGCTGGACGAGTGGGGCGTCTCGACATGCGACGGCATCTCCAAGTGCCTCGAGCTGAAGCAGTCGCAATGCGACGGCGGCACGGGCTGCACCCTGGCCGACTGCGACGCGTTCACAGGGTGCACGTACGAGCCCAAATGCCAGGGCCTGTCGGTGTCGGATCCGGCCGCCAGCTGCCTGGCGATCCAGCAAAAGAGCCCGGCGGCCCCCAGCGGCCCCTACTGGCTCGCCGCGGAGGGCGTGCCAGCTTATCAGGCGTATTGCGACATGGACACCGACGGCGGCGGCTGGACGCTGATTCTGAACGTGCTCGAAGACATGGCGGGCATCGCGGAGGCCGATGTGTTCGGTACGGGCCACGAGATCGCCGAGAGCTTCATCTTCGGCCCGCAGCACGCCAAGCCCCTGGGCGACGCGGCGACGGAGATTCGCTTTCACTGCAAGTACAACGCCGATCAGCTGCACCTCAAGAACAGCGGTCCCGAGTTTCTCAAGCGGGGCTGGGACACCGGCGATCGCTGTGACGACGGGTACCATTGGGACCCGGAGGTCAACGGCTTCGTGGGGCTGGACGGCAACACCGTGGCGGTTCCCCCACCCAAGAACACGAGCACTGTTTCCTGTACAAAAGCCGAGCAGCCGCTGATCTGGCTGACTATGGGGCTGGCCGGCGAGTTCTGGCAGATTCACGACAGCGCGTACCCACAATACTGGACGCGCCTGTGCATCAACGCCCAGCAGGACGCCGAGTTCCACCGCATCTGGTATCGCTAGTACGCCGCTTTTAAAGGACCTGCGTCACACATCCGGGCTGGAATCGCGGTTGGCCGGGCAGCGGCGCGCGTGGGATCCTTGGTGACCAATGCGCTACTGTCCCTCGTGTGGCGGGCGCACGGCGGACCCATCCTGTCCCGAGGACGGAGTTCCGACGGTGCTCGAGCAGCTCGTCGCGCCCGGCGATGCGGCCCCGGATCTGGTCGGGCACGTGTTCTCGGGACGCTACCGGGTCGAGGCCTTGATCGGTCACGGCGGCATGGGCTGGGTCTTTCGAGCCACGCACCTGGGCATGCAGCGGACCGTGGCGCTGAAGATCATGCGCTGTGTGTCGGATGAAACCCGAGTGCGGCGCTTCTACCGGGAGGTCCAGGCCGGGGCGCGATTGCGCCATCACCACACCGTCACCGTGCACGACTTCGGGGTCACAGACGAGGGCTGTCCGTACCTGGTGATGGAGCACCTCGAAGGCGCGCCGCTCAGCCAGCTGCTTCGCGCGAAGCGGGCGCTCCATCCCTCCCGGGCGGTGCACATCGCATGGCAGATCTGCAAGGCGCTGCACGAGGCGCACGGGCAGGGGGTAGTTCATCGAGATCTGAAGCCCTCCAACATCTTCCTCACGCCCGTGGCCGGCGAGCGGGATTACGTGAAGGTGCTCGATTTCGGCGTCGCCCGGCTCCTGGACGCCGACGCTGATGGCGAGACGCTGACAGAGACCGGGGCCGTGGTCGGCACCCCTCGCTACACGTCGCCCGAGCAGGCCCAGGGGCAGCCGGTGGACCAGCGAGCGGACCTGTACTCGTTGGGGGTGTTGCTCTTTCACATGCTGGCAGGAGCGCCCCCGTTCGATGCTCCGTCGCCGGCCGGGCTGCTCGTGCAACACCTGCAGACCCCGCCCCCGCCGCTCCCCGTCGGTGCTGGCGAGCACCCCGGCTCGCCGGCGCTCGCGCAGCTCGTCGAGCAGCTGCTGGCCAAAGAGCCGGCCGGCCGGCCATCGTCCGCCTGGGAGGTCGGTCGTCGGCTTGCGGAGGTCGCGGCCTCCTTGCCGGCCCCGCGGCGGGAGGCGTCGCAGTCGGCCGCCCTCAGCGCCGAGAGCGCTCCCGCCGACGCCTCGTGGTCCGACCTGACCTGGTCGCAGGGCACGCAGACGATGGACGCGCCACAATCGGCGCCGACCCGAAGCACGCAGCCTCAGGCTCCGCCCGGCGTGCGCTGGTTCTGGCCTACGCTGGCGGCCTTTGTGGCGTTGGCGGTCGCGGCCGTCGCCGCCGACGTCCTGGTGGAGGATCCGGTCCCGCGGGTGATCAAAGCGCCCCCGGCTGCCCCGCCGGTACACAGCGTGGCGGAGCCCACGACCGAGGTTGTTGCAGCGCCCGTGGTGGTGCCCCGGACCCCAGTCGCAGCTCGGCTGCCGGCAGGTCCCACCCGGTCGCGCGCGCGCCTGCCCGCACTCGCTATGCCGGTGGTAGAGGCGCCGGTCCGCCCCACCGTCAAGCGCACTCGCCGCGCACCATCCGCCAGGGGGCCGGGGGTCAATCGCTATCGGGCGATGGCCAACGTGTGCTGGAGCCAGAGCCACACCGCGTTCGACGGCCGCCGATCACTGCGCTTCAACACCAGCCTGCGCCTGACCTCGGCCGGCCACATCGTCACGATGCGACTCACCCCGCCATCGGTGCGAAACACGAGCTTTGCCCGCTGCCTGATGGCAGGGGCGGAGTCCATCCGCTTCGAGGTCCCATCCGACGGCAGGCCGTTGGCTTTTTCGGTCCGCGTCCGGCTTCCCTGAGTGGTCGGATCGGCGGCCGAGACGCTATTGCGCGCCGGCGCCGCCTGCCTCGGCCATGATCGCGTCCGCCAGCGACGGGTTGCTGCCGAGCAGCTGACCGATCATCTGTGCGGACATCTGAACGGTCTGCGCCACGTGCACACCCGACGAGGGGGCGATCGTACTGGTGGTCAGTTGGATCATCGCGCCGATGATCATCCGGTAGAGGCGCTCGTCCAGCTGGGCAAGGAAGCCCCGCGCCGCAGACGGCTGCTGCCCTCCCGCCAGGACCAGCGCCTCCATGTCTCGGTTGTACAGTTGGTAGGACTGGTACAGGGCCTCCCACATATCGTCCGAGTTGGTCACGACGTCCAATACGGGGCTGGTCCCGGGCTGCCGAAATGGGAAGTACGGCACATAGAAGGAGCGGTCGCGCGGGAAGAACTCGAACATCTCCGCCACCACCAACTGGGGCTGTGCGTCCTCTCGCTCGCGGACCCGGACCCACACGACCTGCTCGCCAAAGCGTCGTGCTGAGTCGCCTACCGTAAAACAGCCGCCCTCCAAGTACGCGCGCGCCTCGCTGTTGGCCCAATCCGGCAGCTGCATGCGCCCGCGGGTGGTCGTGGGCTGGCACACGTCGGCCGGATCCACACACTCTTCCGCGCCGTCTTGCAGCAGCTCCTGCTCCCAATCCGGAGCGGCCTCGCAAACCTCCGAGCTGTCCGACCCGTACGGCGTGGAGCCGGGGGGCGCAGTATCTCGGTCGCGGCGGCGCGGTGCGGCGGCGCCGGTGTCGTGAGCTCTTCTGCGCCGTGCCCGGCGCGTGGTTGTCGCTTGGTCTGACATGGTCTGTTCTCCTGGTCTGGGGTTGTCGCGAAATTCTCAGTCGGCGCGGCGGTACAGCCGGCCAGTCGCGCGAAACTCCTGCTCCGCCACCTCTTGGAGAACTCCCCGATCGATGGCGGTCCCGCGCGCTCGAGCCCGATAAGCCGCACGCAGCAGGATGTTCTTGATGTGCCCACCGGACAGGTCGAACTGATCGGCCAGCACGTCCAGGTCCACGTCCTCGGCCAGCGGCGCCTCCGGGGGCAGCAACGTGCGCCAGATCTGGCGCCGCTGCTCGGCATCCGGCGACGGGAACTCCACGTGGAAGCCGATCCGGCGCTGGAAAGCCTGGTCCATGCTCTTCTTCAAGTTGGTGGTCAGCACCACAATGCCGTCGAAGCGGTCGATCTCCTGCAGCAGCTGATTGACGCGCATGTTTGCATCTCGATCCGAGCCGCGCTCGACCGAGGACACCCGCGATGTGAACAGGGCATCGGCCTCGTCGAAGACCAGCAGCGTCCCCTGGGCGCGTGCGTTGTCAAACAGCCGGGCGATGTTCTTTTCGGTCTCCCCAACCCACTTGCTCATGACCTGAGGGATGGAGACCACGCGCAGCGACAGGTCCAGCTCTCCCGCCAGCAGCTCGGCGCAGAACGTCTTGCCCGTCCCGGGCTCGCCGCTGAACAACGCGACGATGCCCTTGCCGGTGGACATCGTGCGACCGAAGCCCCACTCCTCCAGTACGCCGGCACGCGCGCGGCAGGCGTCCACCAACTCGCGGATCTGGAGCATCGCGTCCTCGGGCAGCACCAGCGACTCCAGACCGCGGCCACATGCACGGCGCGCCGGAGCCCCCTCCAGCCGTGCCGGCAGCTGCTCGGCGGCCGCCTGGCGTAGGTCGGCCGCCGTCAATGGGCCTGTCCCCCGGGTGGAGCGGACGCCCGCCGCCACCGCGTTACGGATCTGAGCGCCGGTAAGCTCGTACTGCCAGCTCAGCGGCCCAAGCTGTGGATCGCCGTCCAGCTCGATGCTGTCCGGCAGATGTTGCTCCCACAGCTGCTCGCGCAGCGTCGCGTCGGGGCGCTCCAGGTGCACGGCCAGCGCAGTCGCGCCTTCCAGCGCCGAGTTCAGCAGCGACTCGGGCCGGGTCGTACTCAGTACGGTCAATCCCCGATACCGCCGCGCGCGCTCGAGCAGACCCGCCAGAGAGACGGCAGCCTCGCCGGCCAGCACGTCGGCATCGTCCAGACACACGACAGCACCTGTCAGCTCGGCATGCACATAGACCTCGGCCAGCAGCGGTCCGGCGGCCCCGGTGGTTGCCAGAGCCGGAAGGGACGCGCGCAGCAGTGGCCGCCCGGCCGAGCCCGCCACCGCCTCAGCCGACGATCCACGGCCGCACCCGCGCCCACCCGAGATCAGCGCGATGATCCCGCGTGCGGGGACGGTCGCCAGCGACAGCGCCAGGCCCTCCAAGCGGCGCCGTATAGGCGCATCCACCACCAGGTCGAGCAGAGTCCGCGGCTCCAACGCCAAGGTCGCGTGCTCCGCGAGCGGGTCGGACAGCTCGACAGCTCCCAACACCCAGCTGATCAGCGCCGGATGCGCCCGTACGATTCGGTCGATCGGCGCCGCGCCGTGCTCCCCAAGCGGGCACTCCACCCGCAGCAAGCCGGCAGCCACGATCGGATTGGCGCGACCAAACAAGGCGGACCGCGGCGGCGCAAACACCTGGTCTTCTCCCAACAGCGCCTGAGCAAGGGCGACCGTCAGCTGATCCGCCCGGGGTGACCCGCTCGCCGAGCACATGAGCGCGGCGGTACCCGGCGCCACCGCCCGAGCGAGTGCGAGGACCATCAGCGTCCGCTGCCGGTCGTCCAACCCAAAACGCTGAGAGAGCCGGTCGAGCGGCAGCGTGTGACCATCACGCGCCGCACGGGCGGTGGCGCCGGCGATCTTGCGCGCCAGCTCCGCGGGGCCGTCCTCCACCAGCTCACCCGGGTCGCCGGCCGCGACCTGCAGCAGACGTCCGTGAGCCCACAGCACGTGAGCGTGCAGCGCGTCCGCGGGGCTCTCAAGGCGAAGCGGCCCGGCGCCCAGGCGGCGGCGTACCTGCTGGCGCCAGCCGTGCAGCGGATCGGTCTCGATCCTGCTGAGTTGGTGTCCTTTGGTCGGCAGCGATGTCGCGAGCATGGTGTGGGCTCCTGGCTGGTTGGGGCTCGCGCTGTCTTTGTGCACCGCCTGTGCCATCCCGGGCGCCGGGCCGCAGTGCCCCGAACAGCGGCGTTCGAGGCCGGCAGCAGCGGCGCGCCGGCGGCCACCGTCACACCCCGGCGTTATGAGCTAAACGCCGCACTGCGGCCCGTGACGGGGTGTCCCGCAGGTCCGTGACGGGGTGTCTCGCGAGCCTCTCAGCCGTCTTCGCGGTAGTCGTCCGGGTCGATCCCGTGGCGCCTCAGCCATCGGTAGACCTGCTTGCGGTCTTTTCCGAGCGCCGACGCGACCCTTGTCAGGTTGCCGCCTTCCCCGCGCAGCGCCTCGATGAGGCGAGCTGGGGACGGGGGCGGGACCACGACACGGGCGATTGCGGCGGCCTCCAGACGATCCCGGTCGTAGATCGGCGCGGCCATCGCCTCGGGAAGCATCGAGAGCGCCGGCGCGGCCCCAGGGGCGTGAAGGCCGGCCAGCCGCACCGCCAGCTTGCGCAGTCCGCGCACGTTGTAGCGCCACGGCGCGATCGACAGCGCTTCGGCCGTGTCGGTGTCCAGTGCAGCGATTGGCACGTCCTCTTCTCGGCCGCGGAAGACATCGAACAGCATGAGGATGTCCTCTCGCCGCTCGCGAAGCGGGGGCAGAACCAGTCGGTGGTCGTCCAGCCGCGCCAACAGGTCACGGCGGAACGCGCCGCGCGCTTCGAGTGCGTCCACCTCCCGGGCGGTGGCGGCAACCACGCGCACGTCGACTCTTCGCGGCCGCGTCTCGCCGACACGAGAGACCATGCCGTCCTCCAGTACGCGGAGCAGCGCCGCCTGAGCAACCGCTGGGAGCTCGTCGACCTCATCCAGGAACAAGGTCCCGCCATCCGCCGAGGCGATCAGCCCATCACGCGCCTCCGCGGCCCCCGTAAACGCGCCCTTTCGGTGTCCAAACAGCGTGCTGGCCACCAACGATTCAGGGATGGTCGCGCAGTTGACGGTCTGCATCGGCCCGGTCCGGCCCGACAGCCGGTGCACGGCCGACGCTGCGACATCCTTGCCGGTGCCCGTCTCGCCGAGCAGCAGCACAGGGGAATGGCCGGCCGCCGCGGCCTCGAGCGCCCGTCGCACCTGAGCGATCGGCCCGGACTGCCCCAGCAAGCCGGTGCGCCCCGCAGCGCCGTTGTCGTCGACGACGCCGACAGTCAACACCATGAGCGTCCCAGCACAGCGCAAGACCGCCGACGGCTCGAGATAGCAGGCGGTCACGGCGCGACCGTTGTAGAAGCAGCCGTTCTTGCTGCCCTGGTCCTCGCAGGCGACGAGCCCGGCATCCGTGACCCACGCGTGCACGTGATCGCGGGACATAGCGGGGTCGCCCAACACGACGCCATCAGCGCCAGGCAGGCGCCCGATCCTCGTCACACGGGACCCGATCGCGATGCGGCGCCCCACGGCCGACGCGTCAGGGCAGTGGACCACCACAAGGTGCAGCTGCGCGCCGTCCTGCCTCTCGGGCGAAGGAGCGGTTATCGTACTCTGACTGGCCACATGCCCATAGTGCGGCGATCTGCGGTGGGAGCACTATGACGAGGCTCACACCCACGTCTTCTACAGCGTGCAGGTCGGGGAGCATCCATCGTCCGGCTCAAGGTTGCCGTCATCACATTGCTCGCCGTTGCCGGCGTCGACCACGTCGTCACCGCAGAAGCTGGTGGCGCCGAAGGCCTTCTGGCAGCCGGTCGCACAGACAAGGCAGCTTGTCGCACCGTACGGACAGGGCTCCAGCGCATCGTTGCCGTCATCGCATTGCTCGACTGGATCGACCTCGCTGTCGCCGCACACGGCAACGACGCAGGCGTGAGCGATGGCCTGAGCGCTCATGAAGATGCCCTCAACCGTGTAGTTGGTCAGCGGGACCGGAGGCTCACCGGTGGTCTGGTGCCACAGGTTGACCGGGCCACCCACGGCGTCGGAGCCGTCGAGCGCGCGATTGGAAGAGTAGACGAGCGCCCCGTCCTCTAGCGGAGTCGGCGCGTAGCTCATTACGCCGGTCGCGGACAGCAGCGTGAGCGGCTCGGACGTCCCCGCAGCAATGTCGTACCGCCAGAGGTTACGCGCCCCTTGCGGGTGCAGCTGGCCCGACCCGTCGAGCGCCAGGTTGCAGCGATACAGCAGAGACGCGCCGTCGGGCGTGAACTGGCCGTTCGCGCACGCCGTACCCACCGCGCCGCTGTCGGTGATCGCCACGGGGTTCAACCCCTCTATCCCGATCAGGCCCGCGTTGAGGATGAATCCTTCGTCGCCGTCGGGGGTCCGAGCAGAGAAGGAGACGGTCTTGCCGTCCGGCGAGACGTCGGAGAAGTAGTTGTGGACTGAGTCCTCATCGACCGTCGTCAGCGGCAGACTGCTCTGCGTGGCCAGGTTCAACCGAAAGACGTTATGCCCGCCGGCCACCGTCGTCGCGTCCGTCAGGTCAACCGCGCGATTGGACTGGTAGACCAGGGTGAGGCCGTCGCCGGTGATCTGGCCTACGGACATCGCGACGCCCTCGGCCGTCAGCGTGGTCATAGGCGTCTGCTGCGTGCCGTCCGCATTCATAATCCACAGGTTCTCCGCGATGGGGTCTGCGTTGGCGCCATGCACACCAACGCCAACGCCACCGTCCACCACCACAGGCGGTTCCTCGCGGGCACGCTCCCCCTCCAGCTTGTTGTTGCTGGAGCCCACGATAACACGCGCGTCTAGGGAGCCTTACCGTCCCCGGTCATCTTGAACGGCACCGAAAAGACGTTGCATTTGACGACAAACGACTGGTGCGGGGCGCCGGCGGGCGTCAGGGGATACTTGGGCAGCTCGGTCGCCAGGTCCGCGCAGATCCCGTCGACCACCTTCCAGCCGCTCGGATCGCATTGCCCTGGATACGCGGTCGACGTGCCGGGCGTCGTACAGACCTTGTCCTCGTTGAACTTGGAGGCCGGATCGCCGGCGAAGTTCAGCGGGTTCTTCTGTTCGGTGTCCGCCGCCGCATACGTCGGGTTCCACTTGCCGTCGTTGTAGTCATGCGACCACTCGGACCACACCGACACCCGGATGCGGTCCAGCAGCGGGTCGAAGCGCATGACGCGAAAGTAGCCCAGCCCGGCGCCGACCTTGCCGTTGGCGATCTTGTCGGCTGGATCGGCCGAGCCGATGTACTGGTAGTTGGACAAAAACACGTGCACGTCGCGGTCCGCCGGAGCACCCGAGACCGATGACGGCACCACGTAGCGCGCGTACGTGCCGCCCTTCCAGCCACCACCGTTGTCGTGCCCCGCCAGGACGATGCGCACGTTATACGGCACGACCAGCTGCTGGTAGATGTCGGATGGGGCGCCCGCGTTCAAAGAGGCGTTCTCAAACTCCCAGCACTTCTCCTTGTTGCCGTTCTTGGTGTCGTGCAGACCGCCCTTGGTGTTGATGAAGCTGTGCATGACCAGGATGGCCGTACGGTCCTTGGCGGTGGCGGCGTACCACGTCAGTCGCTCCGCGGCCCAGTCGATCACCGCCTGGCTGGGGCAGTACTCCAAAAACAGGATCATGTACTCGTCGCCGCCGGCGTCGAAGAAGTGGTAGCTGTTGCGCGCAAAGCGCTTCTTGTAGGACCGGAACCAGCGCTTCCACCACTCGTTGACGCCCGAGGTGTGGTCCTGCTTGTAGGTACCGGGGCTGAACAGGCCGGAGTGGATCTGCTCCGAGTACTTGGGCCGCGCTTTGTCGGGGTAGGTCCCGGCGTCCTGGTAGCTGAGCACGTCGTGGTCGCCCCACGCGATGTCGTACGGCATGTAGTGCCATTTGCCCTCCCACTGATAGGCGGCAAGCTTGGTGACCGCCTTGCGCGCACGCTCCCAGTCGATGGCGCTCTTGGCGTTGTCGACCACGTCCCCCACGTGCGCCGCGAAGATCATGTTGTTGAGCGCGTGGTTGTACATGACGCGGATGAAGTCGGTCTGCGCGTCGAAGAACTCGGCAAAGGGCGATGACTTGGCCGTGTACATCTGGGTGTCGGGCAGCACGATGACGGAGAAGACGTCGTCGGCCGGGCGGCAGATGACGTCCAGAGGCGTCTGGTCAGCCCCGATCAGACGCGTGTGGGCCGGGATGCCGGTCTCGGCGCTGGGAAGGCACGGCGGCACCGCGCACAGCCCCGCCTGGCAGACGCCCTCGATGCAGTCCGACGCCGCCGTGCACGCGTGCCCGGTCTTGCACGCCGGGCACGTGGGGCCGCCGCAGTCCACGTCGGACTCCTGGCCGTTGCTAACGTCGTCGCTGCACGTGGGTGGCGGTCCCGGATCCGGCGGCGGCCCCACGTCCTTTGGAGCAGGCACGTCTTCGGGATCGGGCACGTCCTCGGGATCAGGCACGTCTTGGGCGACCGCGACGTCCTGGGGACTCGGAGCATCTCCGGCGGGCTGAGCCAGATCCTTCGGGGTGGGCACATCGGCGGCGGGAGTGTCCGCGAAGCCCGTCGCGATATCCTGCTGCTGCCCGTTGTCAGGCGCCGGCACCATCTTCGACTCTCCGGGGCAGCCACACAGCAAAAGAAGCACTACGGGGGCCACAGCTCGCATACCCGGATGGTGCGAGACAGCGGCTCGGCGCGCATCGGTCACTTTACGGGCGGCGGAGACCCCGGGGACCCTACTCGTCGATCACCGAGATGAAGAGATCAGCCATGGCGGCGTGGCCGGTCGGGTTGGGGTGGATGCAGGTCAAGTCGAACCACAGCTCGGCGTCGGGTCCCGCATAACACTGGCCGTCGGGGTTCTGGTACTCGAAGCCGTGGCCGCAAAAGTGCTCCAGGCTGAAGACCATGTCGACCTGGTTCTTCACCGCGATCTCCATGAGGCGCTCGTGAAAGTGGACCACCGCGGGGGCGCCCTCGATCCAGTTGCCTGACAACCCGGCCAGGGACGCCAGCGCGCACGAGTCGGTGTTGCCGGTGGCGTCCGTGTACTCAAACGGGTTGGCGTAGACGATGAAGATGCCGTTAGGAAACCGCCCGGGCGCCTTGAACCACTCGATCGCCTCCTCCAGCAGCGCCGCCGCCGCGTCCGCCTCCACGATGGCCGACTCGGCGTCCAGGCCGTCTTTGGCCCACGCGAAGACGTCATTGCCGCCGTTGGTCATCACCACGAGCGTGCGGCGGGGGTCGGGGGTGTCGGGGAAGCAGTCGGCGATCTCTTTCTTGCCGATCAGGAGATCGTCCATGCGGGCGCCCCATTGCGCGCAGTTCTGAAACTCGGTCTCGATGCCGAAGCGGTCGATCAGCATGCCGGTCAGCAGCGCTGTGTAGTACTCCCAGAAAGCCGTCGGCGGGGTGCCTGCCGTCACCGAATCGCCCAGGAACACGACGCGATCGATGTCCGTGATGTCCTGGTGGTCCGTGCCCTTGCAATGGGAGCCGACGACCGGCGCGAACTGGTCGTATTCGGGTCCGGCCACAGCCCCGGTCAGCGCCGCGAAGCACTCGGCCACCGTGCCCGGAGTGGGCTCGGTTTCCGCCGGCGGCTCCGGCTCGTCGGCCGGCGGGTCAGGCTCGTCGGCCGGCGGGTCGGGCTCGTCGGGCGTCGTCGCCGGCTCTTCGGGCGGCTCCACCTCGGTGGGCGGGTCGGTCTCGGATGGTTCGGGGTCTGTCTGGTCATCGCCGACCGGCGGCGTGTCCGGCACTTCGGGCGCCTTGGAGGGCTCGCCGCCGACCGGCGGAGCCTGCACGGGCGGCTCCGCTGGATCTCCGTGGGCGACAAAGTCGACCGCCCCAACCGGGTCTTCCACCGAGTCGTCACCGGCGCTCGGCTGTGCACAGCCAAGGCAACCGGCACACAAGAGCAATACAATGAACGCTGGGGGACAGGCGCGCACAAGAACCTCCCGAAGGACCAGAACGATCGGTACGGTAGTGCGCAGGGGCGGGAGATGTCAACTACTACAGGGGGCAGCCGTCCGAGCTTCCGCCGCCGGACGACCGGCACCAGCCGCCGCCGTCCGTGTTCTTCCACAGGTTCCCGGAGCACGCGTCGGAGCCATACTTCAGCGTAAAGCAGGACCAGATTCCGGTGCACAGGCACTTGGTCTCGGTGCAGCAGTAGGACTGGGACTGGGCCTGCGCCTGGCCGTAATAACCCACGCTCAGCTCCGCCTCCATGGTCTGTAGCTGAGACTCCTCGAACTCATACTCGGTATCCAGGAAGCCGTCGGCGGCCTCGAGCTCCGCCATCGTCATGGGGGCGCCAATCTCGCAGCCCATCATGGCGGCGCAGTTGAAGAAGAAGATGGCGATGGCGGCGATCCGAAGGGTCTTCATGAGTGTCTCTCTCCTGTCAGTTGTTGCCCAACCTCCAGTTCAAGGCACGTGCCAAGGACACAAACGGCGCACTGCGCGGCAGCGTCAAGCTCGCGCCCCTCCCGCACCCACCGCTTTGACGTCAAGGTGGACGTCAAAGCGGACGTCAAAGCGGACGTCAATCGAGTACGATGCCCACATGAGCACACTGGCAGTTCTTGCCATGATATGCAGGCCTCTCGCGGGCCCGAGAGCACGCGCGTGCGTGGCAGTCAGAGGTGTCCGCGTTCGCGTGCCGACAGCCCGAGTGTGTCGGCGTACACCGCGACCACCGCCTGGTCGCGGCCGGCGTCCTCATCGACGATGTGCTGTCCGACGTCGTCGCGGACGATGCCTCCGGTGCGGCGGCCGTGCTCGCAGCCGCGTCCGCTCAGGGAGAGCGCCTTCGAATCACCAACGTGCCCGAGGGCTGCCCCACCGCCGCGCTGCTCGACGAGCTTGGCGCGCCGATGACCATTCAACAGCTCGAGATGCGACTGATCGTTTGAGCGGGGCGGTGACGGTCAACACGGCGGGTGGATCGGCTAGTACCGGGTGTCGACCGCAAAGTAGAGGACCAGCGTTGGGTCGGCGCCGTCGACCATCGCCGGACCGAAGAACAGGCCCTCAGACACCTCTCTCAGCTCGTCGCGGATCTTGCGGATGACCCACGGGTTGGCCCGCAGATCGTAGTCCAGCAGGATGCATGGGTTGCCGTCGATGGCGGAGGGCTCAATGCGCGTCTCGAAACCGAAGAGATCGAAGTTGACCCCCAGACTGACGCGGTTGATGCCTCGGCCGGCCGCGTCGCTTTGCGCCGTGAAGGACTTGCCGCGCCACGGGAAGCGGTCGTGGGCCGCAAAGGCGCGCACGTAGGAGTAGGGCGTGCCTGTGCCGATCGGGCCGCGCGGCGCCAGCATCCGGCAGGTCGGCGTGCCGTCCAGAACGTGCAGCGACTCGGGCACCGTGCCACTGCGGTACAGGCGCGTCAGCTCTTCGACGCTGAGGCCGGCCAGCTCGTCGAGCGTGGTGGGGCCGCTCGGCGGCTGTGGTCGGGGCTGTTTTCTGGCGGCTCTGGCCATCGTCATTCTCCTGTTGTCGTGGGGTTCTTCACCGCCGCCCAGATGGCGGCTTCGGTCGCTTCCAGTAGGGTGTCCGTCAGCTGCAGGTAGCCCATGCGCTCGGCCTTGACGAGGCCCGTAAAGGCGCCCCAGACCATGGCTATCAGGGCCTCCGGCTGGGCGGCGCGAAGTACGCCGATGGCGGCGGCGGCTTCGACCATGCGCATCACGGGCATGAGCTGCTCGGCCTCGAACGCGCGGCTCTGGTCGTCCATGTAGCTGGAGTGATTGCGCAGCTCTAGAAAGTCGAAGGCGTGTGGAGCCAGGCGCTCGAATGAGGCCAGGCGCCGCCACAGGTGCCCGATCTGTTGGCGCGGCGGGCGGCTGAGCGGCAGGTCGTCCAGAAGATGGCCGACAAGCACCCGCTTCCAGCGCCGGAAGAGCGCGTTGACCATGGCGCCTTTGTCGGCGAAGTGGCGGTAGAGGGCGCCGGTAGAGACGCCGGATGCTCTCGCGATGTCGGGCACGGACGCGCCGACGAAGCCGTGCTCGGCAAACAGCACCAGCGCAGCCTCCAGGATGCGGCGTCCCGTGTCGTGTAGGCCTTCATAGGCTCGCTGTGAAAGATCATTCACAAAGCCAGTATTGTGAAAGACCTTTCACACGTCAACCGTTATCCAGCTAAAAGATGAGCTGGGCCTGGGTGCGCACAGCCATATCCGCGTCGCCGCCCTCGGGCATGGTCATGGTGAAGTCGGTCTGCCACTTCAGCTTGTGGCCGAAGATGAACCAGCTGAAGCCACCCTGAAGCTCCATGGTGTTGTTGTCGTCGCCGTCGGGGTCCAGCATGGCGAAGCGGACGCCGGGGACGTACTTGCCCTTGATGGCGTAGGTCGCCTGCACATGCGTGCTCAGGCCGAGGAACTCCGCGTCGCCCCAGTCGGGTCCGCCCAGCTCGCCGAAGACGCCGCCGCTGGCCGCGAAGCCGTGGGCTTTGACGGAGAAGTCGATGCCGCCGACCGTGCTGACGTCGCGCGCGCCGCCGGAGACGGAGTCCCAGCCCAGGTCCGTCTGGTTGCTGTAGGCCACGGCCCAGCGCAGGGCGCCGCCCTCCAGGTCGGCCTGGCTGTACCCCTTCATGCCGTCGCTGTGATAGCCCGCGCGCAGCACGATCAGCGGGGCGAACTGGTCCGGAACGGCGCCCTCCCCCGTGCCGTTGAAGATGCCGTAGGCCCATTCGAAGTTGGACTTCCTGTAGTCGGACAGCAGAAACAGGCCGATGTCGCGACCGGCTCGGATGGCCTTGTCGGTGATCGCGCGGTCGACAAACGCCTGTTTGCCGCTGGAGGTCAGCTGCTGGCGAGAGAAGGGCTTCTTCATCTGCCCGACCCGCAACCCAAAGTATTTGTTGGCAAAGTACTGAATGTAGAAGTCTTTTAGCTTGGCGTTGCCCTTGCCGAAGTCGGTCTGAAAATAGTAGCCGAGGCCCTTGGCAAACGCCTTGCCCGAGACTTTGAGACGTGCGCGGGGCACCGAGAACGCCAGCTCGTCTTCACCCGCTGCCGGGATCTCGTACGCGGCGCGGGTTTGGACGCGACCGTTCAACTTCGCTGCAAAAAGCCCATCTTCGGACTGCACTTTGAACTGGCCGCTTGCCTCAGGAATGGACGTTCCGAAACTGACGGAAACAAAGAGAATCATCGTCGAAATAGTCTTCATGCGGGGGATGGTCGTGAACTGGCTGAAAAGGTCAAGAGCCCGACGGAAAAGACGACCTACAGGCGTGAAAGACCGCGCTGCGAATCAGCAGACTGGAGCGTGTCGCGCCGCTGATCACGTCCACGTTGACCTCGTTTTTTTGCACCATCAGCGCCGGCATTTCCGCAAAAGCGCGCGTGCCGAAGCCGCTGGAGCGCTGGTCCAGGATCTCGACGTTAGCCAGCTTGCCTGCCCGAACGGTGATCTCCACCGACACCTGCCATGCCGGGTTGGAGCTTTTGCCCCGGTACTTGCCGTCGGCCGCGTCGGAGAGGTCGCAGCGGTGGTCAAACTCGCTGGGAAACATGGACCAGTAGCTGTCCTTGTCGCCCTCGATGCGGGCGCCCTCCGGGATACGCGGCTCCTCCCGCTCAGACTCGCCGGACAGCGCTTTGGCCAGCGCGGCGTGGATCACTTTGGCGGTCGTCGCGTCGCTGTGCGGGTCGGGCTCGGGCGGGATCCCCTGGTAAAAGAGCGCGCGGTGCGGCTCGTGAAACAGCGTGCCCGGGTCAAAGCCGACAAACGGCGGGGCGTGCGCCTCGGCGAAGATGAGGTGGCCGCCCTCGCGAACGACCACGCGCACGGTGATCAGCTTGAGAAAGTCGTCGCTCTTGGCCGTGTACTGGCCGGGCTCCAGCGCGATCTCGCCGACCTCGGACGGCTCCACCGAGAAGTTGACCAGGCGCCCGCCGTAAAGCGCTGCCGCCACCAGGACCGCGATCGCCGCCGCGTGCGGGCGTCTGGCCCTGGGCGCGAGCAACAGCGACGCCACCACCAGGAGCAGCAGACCGACCACGATCGGCTGCAGCGTCAGGCCGCTGGAGACCGCACCGATGAGGGCCAGCAAGACGCCCAGCGCGCGCTTCACTTGGCGTGCACTCCCGACTCCCCGGCGGACACGTCCAGCCCGGCGCCGTGCTCGCTGGGCAGATCGTGGGCGATATGGCCGAACTCCGCGTCGTTGCTGGGCGCACCCACGGCCCCGTCGGGATACGTGTAGGTGTCGGTGCCACCGACCTCGATCATCACGCCGATGCTCACCGCCAGCGGGCGCGCCTCCAGACACTCACCGCTGACATTGCCCAGTCCGCTGTTGCTGTTGCTGTCCGTGACGTAGGTGTCGTCACCGCCGTTGTCGACCATAAGCCCGATGCCGTTGCAGTTGCTGGCCCCCATGGCCAGGCTCTGGAAGCTGTAGACGTCGTCGCCGCCCTCATTGACGAACACCCCCAGGCTGTAGTCGTGCCCACTGCCCAGCTGCACGCTGCGGGTCTTGAGGTTCTGATTGAACTTGTCGCCGCCGTCCCCCTCGGGTCCGGCTGCGCCGTCGAGCAGCATGCCGATCGCGTAGTGGGCCGCGCCGCCCTGGACGTACCAGAAGGCGTCGTATTCGTCGGCGCCATCGCCGTCGCTGAGGATGCCCGTGCCCTGCCAGTAGCCGGCGCCCTGCGCGAAGAGGCCGGCGCTGTATTTGTCGTTGCCGGACACGTCGCGCAGCACGCCGATGCCGCCGGAGGTGAACCTGGCGCCCGAGTCCCAGCGCACGCCTGTGGCCGCGCCCTGGCTCATTGAGCTGTTGCCGTTTTCGGGCATCTGCGGGCTGTAGTAGATCGGGTGACCGCCGTGGTCCGGGTGCCCGTTGTCCACGTAATAAACGTCGTCGCCGCCGGCGTCGTGGAGGATCCCGGCGCCCGCAGCATTGGCGCTGCCCTGACTGGCGCGAAAGCTGCGATAGGTGTCGTTGCCGTCACCGGCGTCGATCAGCAGCCCGATGCCGTAAACCGCGGCGCCCTGGCTGGCGGACTCGCTGTCGTAGGTCTCCTTGCCGCCGTCGTCATACAGCACGCCCACGCCGATGTGCGCGTAGCCCTGGCTCATGCGCAAAGAGCGATAGGTGTCATCGGCCCCGCCCAGGTCAAAGAGCATGGCGATGCCGTTGCGGGCGGCCCCCTGACGGGCGTGGGTGGAGACCGAGATGGGCCCGTAGTTGTCGTCGCCGCCGTAGCGCCCGCTGTCGTCGGCGGGCAGCAGCCAGTCTTGATCGTGCTCGGTCTCGACGGCCTCGTAGGTGTAGGTGTCCGCGCCGTCCAGGTCGATCGCCACGTTGACGCCGCACCAGCCGTGGGTGTTGGCGCCGGCGCCGCCGAGGTAGGTGTCGTCGCCGCCCAGGTCCAGGTGAAACAGCACTGGCGTCTCCATGGCGGGGTACTCGTGCTCGGCGGCGTCCCGGATGCGAATCGCGCCGATGGGGGTCTCGATGTCCAGCGTGATGTCCGTGCGTCCGCGGAATTGGGACCAGTCGACGGACTCGATGGCGTAGGCCAGGCGCGCGGCCGCGAGGTTGAGCGGCGGGCGGGTCTCCTTGCCTACCAGGTACTTCACCGCCAGCGGGTTCTGCAGCTGCTGGATGGCGCCGAACGTGGCCATCCCCAGCCCGCCGTTGGCCAGCCAGGCCAGGCCGCTCATCACCGACTGGCTGTCCACCATGGCCTTGTGGGCCGCCAGCGCATCCGCCATCGCGGCAAAGATCGGGGCCAGCGCCAGCTGAAGATCCTCGGGTAGATCGATCGCGTCGGCGGAGCACTCGACACCGGCAGCTGTGCAAGCGCCCACGATCTCCTCGGCCAGATCGGTGTGCTCGGCCGGATCGAGCGGCTCGCCGTCGCCCGGACGCTCGATCAGCTGAGCCGCGTGGCGAATCGCAGAGGCGACGGGATGGGCGCCGGCCAGGATCGCGTCCAGCGAGACGACCTTGTCCTCCGCAAAGCACGCCGCATCGGCCACCGCCGCCTGCGTGGGCCTGAACCAGCTCAGCAAGAAGGCGTCGTCCAGCCAGCCGCCGGCGTAGTAGGCCGAGTAGGAGTAGTCCTGCTCGCTAAACGTGAAGGTCTCGCGCTTGAGCCCGGTCAGCGCCAGGGCTTGATCGAGCAGGGGCGCGTCTTTGTTGATCAGGCAGTCCGGCGGGGCCGGCGCAGGATCCCAAACGGGCACGGGCGGTGGCGGCGGGCCGGTGTCGGGCGCCACGTCGGGGACGTCTGGGACATCCGGCGGGGGCGGCACGTCCGGCTCCAGTGTGTCGGTCGCGGCGGTGTCTGCGGGGACCGGCGCGTCGGTGGCGGCGTCGGTGCAGCCCAACACCAGCGTGACGGTCCACCCGGCCAGCCATCTGTACCTCATAGACCGCATGATACTTGATTGTGCCGTGCGTGGTATTCTCCGCGCCTTGTTGACCTATGGGGAGAGAAGAATGCGGTACTACGCACTTGTTGTGTTTCTGGTCGCGACCGGGCTGACGCTGGGCGGCTGTGGCAAGAAGACCGAGAAGACGGACAAAGCCGAGAAGGCTGAGAAAAGCGAAAAGTCAGAGCCGGTAGCGGTAGACGAGCCGACCGAGGAGAAGGCTGAAGAGCCCGCCGAGAAGGCCGCGCCCGAGAAGGCTGAGGAGCCCAAGGCTGAGGAGCCCAAGGCCGAGGAGCCAAAAGCCGAGGAGCCGAAAGCCGAGGAGCCGAAAGCCG
>CAZJHX010000041.1:8110-69562 GCA_964545715.1 uncultured Myxococcales bacterium | reverse complement strand
CACCTTCATCCATCTTGATCGCCACACCAATCAACCCCAGGAACCAGCCTACAGCTGGTGTGAGGCCCAGTATCAATCCCAAATGTTGAGCTGCCTCCCGCTGGCGCCCCCCTCCCGCTCCTCGTTACGGCTGTTCGAGCTTCTTAGCGTGTTTGAAGATCTTGGCGTCCGGCAGAAACATCGGGGCGATCTCTATGAGAATTGCGCGGATCTTGCCGGCGCCGCCGCGACGGGTCAGCACCTGGCGCGCGCTGCGTCCGTCCTGGTTGGGGATCGGGTTGTCGAACCAGCCCACCGGAAACGGGTGGATCATGCAGGCAGCACGGCGGATGTCTTCCGGGATCGGCTCGCCCTTCAGATTGTTGCGGGACTCATCGTCGAGCTCGTTCCAGAACTCGTCGCTGAGCTTCATGAAGAACTCGTCCCAGCCTTCGGTCTTGGCCATCAGGTCAGCTCCTTGTAGAGGCGCTCGACTTCCTCGAGGCTCTTACGATACTTCGCCAGGCGGGCCTTCTGCTCCTCGACCACGTGCGCCGGGGCACGCGCCACAAAGCCGGGGTTGCCGAGCTTCTTTTCGCAGCCGCCGATCTCCTTGGCCAGCTTGCCCTTTGCCTTCTCCAGACGCGCGCGCTCTTCCGCGTCGTCGATGACGCCGTGGACAAAGACCGGGTCGGACCCGAGAAAGCGGACCGCGGCACCCGACGGGCGGACAGCGTCGGGCGAGACCGTGAGCGCGCCGATTCCGGCGGCGTGCTGCATCACATACGCGTTGTCGGTGTACTCCGGCCGAGAGGACTTGATTGTGACGTCGATCCGCAGCGCTGGGGAGATGCCGGCCGTCGACCGGACCTCGCGCACCGCACGGGCGCCCTCCTGCTGCATGGCGAAGAGGGCACGCACGTCCGCGTCGTCCAGGGCATCGCTGGTTGTCGGCCACTCGGCCGTGATCAGCTGTTTGCCGATCACCAGGTCGGCCCAGTCGCCCAGCCCGCGGGTGGGCGCCAGCTTGCCAAGCTCCTGGTACAGGAACTCGGTGATGAACGGCACAAACGGGTGGAAGAGGCGCAGCACCTGGTCCAGGCAGTAGGCCAGCACGCGGCGGGCGATTTGACCGGACTCGGCGTCCTCCCCCGAGAAGCGCGGCTTGGCCAGCTCCAGATACCAATCGCACAGCGACGACCAGAAAAACTCCCGGGCGGCGTTGATCGCGTTGCTGGCGTTGTACTCGAGCAGCCCGGCCTGGACGGCCGCGATCGTCTGGTTGAGGCCATCCAGAATCCAGCGGTCCTCCAGCTTGAGGTCCGCTTGCGCGATCTCGGTGGTCGTGTCGACGCCCTCCAGGTTCATGAACGCAAAGCGGGCGGAGTTCCACAGCTTGGTGCAGAAGCCGCGACCGATCTCGAAGCGCTTGGAGCTGAGCTTCCCCGCCGGGATATCGGGCATGGTGCCGAGCACGTCGAACTCGTTTTTGCACGACTTGCAGATGCGCACGAAGATCGGGCGCCCGGTCGGGGTGGTCGCCAGGTCGTTTTCGTTTTCGCAGGTCGGGCACACGGCGGTCACCGGCAGCCGAATGTCCTGGGTGCCGGTCTGCATGTCGCACAGGACATAGCGCATGGCGTCGGTGCCGTACTGGTTGATGATGTCCACCGGGTCGATGCCGTTGCCCTTGGACTTGCTCATCCGCTCGCCTTTTCCGTCCAGGATGTTGGCGTGGATGAAGACGTCTTTGAACGGGATGTCGCCGACGCAGTACAGGCCGCCCAGCACCATACGGGCCACCCACAGCGTGATGATGTCGCGCCCCGTCACCAGGCAGCCGCCCGGATAGAAGTACTCCAGCATGTCGTCGGTACTCAGATCGCCGCCACCGCCGGACGCCAGGCTCGGCTGGCCGGGATTCAGCGCCGCAGTCGCCGGATCGGGCCAGCCCAACGTGGAGAAGGGCCACAGCGCCGACGAGAACCAGGTGTCCAGCACATCGGGGTCGCGAACAAAGCCGAGGGCCTCCACGGCGCCGACCAGTCGCTCATCGTCGTCCAGCAGGCAGACGTCGATGCTGTTGGTGAGCTCATCGAGCTTGTGCACCTCGATCGCCACGCGAGGATCGCCTGCGATGGCGCTGAGCTCGTCGGTGTTCAGGTCGGCAGGCGCGCCCTTCTTGGACCACACTGGAATGCGGTGCCCCCACCACAGCTGACGGCTGACGGGCCAGTCCCGCTTCTCGGACAGCCAGTCCAGGTAGGTCTTGGTGTAGCGCTCGGGGTGG
The DNA here is from genome assembly GCA_964545715.1 of uncultured Myxococcales bacterium. Classification (GTDB taxonomy): domain Bacteria; phylum Myxococcota_A; class UBA9042; genus CAZJHX01. The sequence goes on along the minus strand of CAZJHX010000041.1, from coordinate 67,293 downwards.
ATCGACACGCGACCGTCCGTGACCGCGTCCATTGCCGCCTGCACCAGGCCCGCCGCGCGATGCTCTCTCGCGGTGCCCTTGCCCATCACGATGCCGCCGTCGACGTCCGCCATGTGCACGAACCACTGGTCGGACAGATACGGCTCCACGGGCGTCTTGCTGCGGTCGCTGTGGCCGATATCGACATCGCGATCCTCGATCTGCTCCAGCAGCCCCTGGGTCTCGAAGTCGGCGACCACGCGCTCGCGGGCCTCGAAGCGGTCAAGGCCTGCGTAGGCCCCGACGCTGTCGTTCAGCGTGCCGTCCACGTTGAGGATATTGATGATCCCGATGTGGTCGCTGTGGCGCTTCCAGACGTCGTAGTCGTTGGGGTCGTGCGCCGGCGTGATCTTCACGCAGCCGGAGCCGAGCTCGGGCTTGGCCCACTCGTCGCAGATGAGCGGGATCTCGCGCTCCATCAAGGGCAGGCGCACCTTTCGGCCGTCCCGCGCCATATCGCGCAGCTGCTCCAGACCGGCCAGCATCTCGGCCTTGCGGGCTCGCAGCGCGTCGGCCTCGTCACCCTCTGCTTTGGCGATGCGCGCGTCCAACGCGGCAGCCGGATCGGGGTGCACGGCCACGGCCGTATCGCCCAGCATCGTCTCGGGACGCGTGGTGGCGACGATCACGTGGGCGGGCTCGCCCGGCTTGGGATCGATGATCGGGTAGCGCAGGTGCCAGAAGTGGCCCGGCACCGTCTCGTGGTAGACCTCGTCGTCCGACACGCTGGTCTGCAGGTACACGTCCCAGTTGACCAGCCGCTTACCACGGAAGATCAGCGCGTCCTTGAACATGCGGAAGAAGCAATGCCGCACGGCGCGCGCGCACACCGCGTCCATCGTGAAGCGGTGGCGGTCCCAGTCGCAGCCGCAGCCCATGCGCTGCTGCTGAGCGATGATGCGCTCCTGGTACTGGTCCTTCCACTCCCAGATGCGCTCGACCAGCTTCTCGCGGCCCAGGTCGTGGCGGGTCAGCCCCTCCAGCTCCTTGAGGCGCTTCTCGACGACCGCCTGTGTGGCGATACCGGCGTGGTCCGTGCCCGGCATCCACATGGAGTTGTCGCCCATCATGCGGTGCCAGCGCACCAGCATGTCCTGCATCACGTTGTCCATGGCGTGCCCCATGTGCAGGGCGCCGGTGACGTTGGGCAGGGGCATCATGATCACGTAGCGCTTGTCGGCGGGGCGCGAGTCCGGCACCGCGTGAAACGCTTTGTCAGCCAGCCAGGTCCCGTAGATGTCGGGCTCCACGCTGGCGGGATCATAGTTCTTACTGAGACTCTGTCCGTCGTTCATGACGGGGGAAACTATCACAGTTGACGTTTTTGGGGGCTACCGAAGCTTGGCGAAGATCTGGGTGAACGTGTAGACGGGCTGGGCCCCGCCTCGCCGCTCGTAGACGCCGACGCCCACGTGGGTCACGTGCGGGTCGGTGATATTGCGCAGGTGACTGGGGCTGCGCATCAGCTCGGAGTGCGCAAGCTCAGGGGACGGCGCGATGGCGATGTTCTCGCTGGCGGTCAGATCGGCCATTCCGGACCGCCCCAGCCGCTTGGCGAGCCCGCCTCGGTGCGGGGAGATGTGCCCGAAGAAGCCGCCCTTGGCCATGTCCGCGGCGTGCGTACGAGCTTCGGAGCGCAGGGCGCTGGAGGCGCGGATCTCATGCACACCGGCCTGGCGGCGCGAGCGGTTGATCAGCGACACGGCTCGGCGCTCGGCGTCGCCGCGATCGCTGACGGCGCGGGCAGGCGGACGCAGCCGGATCACGGGCGCCTCGCGGGGCGTGCCCGGCTGAAAGGCATAGACGTCCATCAGGTTCAGCACCTGCACGCCGTACGCGTTGTTGGCCTGCACCTCGATGTGATAGCGGCCGGAGCCCTCCAGGAACGGGATCATGCGCCAGAAGACGCGGTGCTCGAAGCGGACCGGCAGCTCGATCACCCGGCCGCGCGGAGTGGCGATCAACACCACGGGGTCCTTCAGGTCCGGCTCCAGCATGCCGTTTAGCAAGAACTTATCGCCTGCCTCCACGGCCATCGGAAAGCGGCTGAGCTGTGCGCCGCGGCGCGCAAAGACCATGCCCACGCGCCGGGTACCGCCGGTACCCTGGATGCTCACGCCGAAGTGGGTGATGCCCGCGCGCCGGACGTCGGTGTCGACCAGGCTGCGGACGGGCGCCAGGACAGGCGCACCCTCCAGCGCCGTGTAGCTGACCGGGATCGCAAACGCGTCGCTCACGCCGTTGGCGCGCAGGGCGTCGCGAGGCTGCACGCCGGGTCGCAGCAGGGCCTCCGCGGCCGCCGAGAGCACGGTGTCCAAGACCGGGCGCGCGCCCTTCTTGTCGCGCAGCAGGGAGCGCACCTCATCCGCCAGAATGGCCTCCTGCGTCGTCAGCTCCACACGCTCGGGGACGCCGTGATAGACGAGCGCGGGTCCGGACGCCACAGCATCGGCCGGCGCCAGGAGCGCCACCAAGAATGCGAGGATCGAGATGTGACGGACATACGGCATCGGCCCGAGTCTAAGTGCGGTCGGGCGAGCCAGCCACTTTTTCCACAGGTACCGATCGTGCTACTAGGAAGCGAGTATGAGCACTGTACAACAGATGTGTCAGGCCGCACGCGACGCCCAGCCGGCGCTGGCGACAGCCTCGACGGACACCAAGAACGCCGTCCTGCGCGGGGTCGCCGACCTGCTCATGGAGCGCGCGGACACCATCCTGGCCAGCAACGCGCTGGACCTGGCGGCGGCCGAAGAGGCCGGCCTGTCGTCGGCCATGGTGGACCGGCTGCGGCTGGACCATAAGCGGCTGGGCGGAATCGCGGCCGCCGTGCGCGATATCGCCGCGCTGCCCGACCCGATCGGAGACATCAGCGACCTGGTGAGGCGGCCCAACGGCCTGCGCGTCGGGCGCATGCGCATCCCGCTGGGGGTCGTGGCGATGATCTTTGAATCGCGCCCCAACGTGGTGATCGACGCCGGCGCGCTGTGCCTGAAGTCCGGCAACGCGGCCATCCTGAAAGGTGGCCGGGAGGCGGCGCACTCCAACCTGGCGCTGGCCCAGGTGCTGCGCGACGCGTTGACCGCACAGGGCCTGCCGGCGGACGCGGTGGTGCATCTGACCGAGCGCGGGCAGGTCAGTGAGCTGCTGGAGCAGGCGCAGACCGTCGATCTTGTGATCCCGCGCGGCGGCGAGGGCCTGATCCGGTACGTGACCCAGAACAGCCAGATCCCGGTCGTGCAGCACTACAAGGGCGTCTGCCACGTGTTCGTGGACGACACCGCGGACCTGGCCATGGCCGCCGACATCGCGGTCAACGCCAAAACGCAGCGTCCGGGCGTGTGCAACGCGCTGGAGACGCTACTGGTCCACCGCGCGGTTGCCGAGAAGTTCGTACCCGCCGTGGCCAACACCTTGAGCGAGACCGGCGTGGAGCTGCGTGGCTGTGAGCGAGCACGCGCGCTGTGGCCGGACATGACCCCCGCGGGCGACGCTGACTGGCACGCGGAGTACCTGGATCTGATCCTGAGCGTGCGGGTCGTCGACGACATGGACGCGGCGATCGAGCACATCCGGATCTACGGCAGCGACCACACCGAGTCGATCATCACCAGCGACTATGGGCGGGCCAACGCGTTTGTCGCATCAGTGCCGTCCAGCGCCGTCATGGTCAACGCTTCAACCCGCTTCAACGACGGCGGCGAGCTGGGTCTGGGCGCGGAGATTGGCATCAGCACCTCACGTCTGCACGCATTTGGACCGATGGGGTTGAAAGAGCTGACGACTCAAAAGTTTGTCGTTTATGGCGAGGGGCACGTCAGACCGTGAGCCTCAACATACACAGTGAATGGACGCGCTTTGGTTTCGTCATGTAATCTGAACTGGGTTTCAAACGACCCCACGAGGTGATCTTTACTTGGACGCTAAACTGCTCGCATTGCGACTCACCGAGCTTGCCTTTGACAAGAAGGCATTCAACCTCAAGGTTCTGCACGTCTCCGACCTCGTCGGATATACCGACTACCTCATTGTTGCCAGCGGCCGAAGCGACCGGCAGGTGAAAGCCATCGCCGATCACATCTCGCTGTCGATGAAGAAAGAGGATGGCCGTCTGGCCAACGGTATCGAGGGCGCGGACGGCGGTCAGTGGGTGCTTATGGACTACGGGGACGTCGTGGTTCATGTCTTCAACGCTCCCGTACGTGGTTATTACGACCTGGACGGGCTGTGGCAGGAAGCCGAGAAGTTGCCCATCGAGACCCCAGCCTGGGAAGACGAGATGGTCGAGAGTGTCTTTGAGCAGGGCGTGATCTTCCAACCCTGAAAGCGCTCGTCCTGTCGCGGTCCCGACTGCGCGAACCCTCGCTGATCGAGCGGTTTGATTACTACCAAAAGCTGCTGCGCGGACGTGTGCCCGTCGACCGGATCCTGGTCAAGAAGGGATCGCTGCTGGAGCATGTGCCCAAGGGCTGGCGCTCTATCGCGCTGGATGAGCGCGGCCAACAGCTGACATCGGCGGCCTTTGCAAAGCGCGTGCAGGACTTTGAGCGGCGTGGGGTGCCGGGCGTGGCGTTTTTGATCGGGGATGCGGACGGCCTTCGCCCCGAGGAGAAGGCCGCGGCCGACCTGTCGCTGGCGCTCTCCAGGCTGACGCTGCCGCACCAGCTGTGTTTTGTGATGATCGCCGAGCAGCTCTACCGCGCAGATTCGATCAACCGCGGCGGCAAATACCACCGGGACTGACTACAGGCCGCGCGCGACCGACCAGCCGTCCACGTGAGCGGCGCCCGCTTTGCGCAGCACCTTTGCGCACGCGCCCATCGTGGCGCCGGTCGTAACCACGTCGTCGACCAGCAAAATCCGTGCGCCCGCAGCCTGGACGCCGCGCCGCATCCGAAACGCGCCGCGGATGTTCTCGGCGCGCTCGGTGACCGTGCGTAGAAGCGCCTGTGGGCGGGTCCGACGAAAGCGCTGCAGGTCCCGGTAGCCGACGGGCAGCTGAAGGCGATCACCGATCTGGGTGGCCAACAGGGCCGCCTGGTTGTAGCCCCGGCGCATGGCCCGACGCGGGTGCAGCGGGACCGGCACGATCCGGTCCCATTCCCCGCCGCGCGGGTCGAACGCGGCGCCAAGCACACGCGCGAGATCGGGGCGCTCACCATATTTGAACCGATGAACCGCGCGCTGAACGGCGCCGCCCAGCTCCCAACGCGCCCAGGACGAGCGCAGCGGCCAGGCGTCCCGGACACACCGGCCGCACAGCGATGAGATGCCGTCCATGGGAACGCCGCAACGCCCGCACCCGCCGACGATGGGAGTCACCGACAGGTCGCAGATGACGCAGAACATGGTGGGGCACAGCCGGCTGCAGGCGATGCAGCGCGGAGGCAGGAAGAAGTCGAGTATCGAGGTAAGCACCCATGACAGTAGTCGGGGCGGGTGTGGGCGCAAGGGCCTACTTCTGACGCAGCTCTTCGAAGCGCTCTTCGGGCTTCTCGGCTTTGATCTTGTGCACAGGCGTCATGTAGAGGCGCGCACCGGCCAGAAAGCGCGCATCCGTGATCAGCGCCATCAGGTCCTTGTTGCGCCGCAGGTCTTTCCACCGGGCGGACTTGATGGCGGCGGTCACGTCGGGTGACGTGCGCAGAAACTTTGCTTTGGGGTTCTCGAACAGGTCCGCCAGCGCAAAGGAGTTGGGCGACTTGAAGGCCGGGTCCGGATCGCCGACAGCGGCCTGCAGCACGATGGCGTGCGGGAACGGCTCCGGGTCCACCGGGTTATGAGTCAGCACGTAGGCACCGGCACGCGAGTTCTGAAACTGAAAGGCGAACATCGCCCGCTCGCCGCCGAGGTGCTGGGTGACCAGAATGAACCCGCCGAGCAACGCGTAACAGACGATGAGACCGCCCACGGCGCCCATCAGCCCGCCGATCGCGGAGTCCAGCCCGCCGGAGTGGGAGCTGACTCGGTCCTTGCCCTTGCCCAGGATGAACCACAACACCATCACACACACGCAAAACGACAGCATGAACGCGATGCCCGAGGCGAAGCGCAGAGGCCACTCGATGCCGGTCACCATGAACTTGGCGGCCGGACGCGAAATGGCCCGACCGAGCCACGCGCCACCGGCGTAAATAATGAGCTGAAAGATCTGGCTGCTCATCCCGGACTGCGAGCCGAACCAGCCCAGCGTCAGGACGAACACGCCTATGATGATATCGAGCGCCATTGCCCATAGCTTCGCTTAAGGGCGGTAGGAACCCAATCAGTCGGCACCCAATTAGAAGTGTAGCTGGAGGTTGGCTTCGGCCGTTACCGTGTTCAGGAAGGCGCTCTGCGTCGGAATCGCGTAGTAGTTGTTGTCCGAGTTGTCCACGTGGAAGCCGCGATAGATGAGGCGCAGGCCCAGCGCGACAAACTGCGAGAACCGGATGTCCACGCCCCCGCCGAGGTTGAAGCCAACGCCCGTCAGCTCTTCGTTGAACGCCTCCGAGAGCAGATAGGCGCCGACACCCAGCTGCACGAAGGGCTCAATGCGCGTCATGCCCGGAGCCACGAAGATCTTGCCGTCCAGCGTCACGGCCTGGACCGAGCCCTGCGAGACGCTGACGCCGTTCACCGACTCCGTCTCCTGGAAGGCGGCCAGGTAGCCGAACTCCAGCGCGAAGTTGCGGTTGAAGCGCGCGCCCAGCTGCAGGTTGAAGCCGCCGCCGCCCCGGTAGACTTTGGAGATGTCCGAGTCCGAGCCGAAGAAGAAGTTACCCAGCAGCCCCAGCCCCACGTACATGCTGGTGCGCTTGTCGCCAAAGCGACGGTGGTGACGTCGGCGGCGATGACGCACACGGCGACGGCGATGGCGGTGGGGGTAGTTGGTCGGGTGAATGCTCTCCGATTCCTCAGCGTTCAGCTCTGAGTCCAGGGTTGATTCAGAGGACTCGGTGTCCGTCGGCTCGGTGGCCACGGCCGGCATGGCCATCAGCACTACGAGGACGGCGACGAGCAGAGATGGGCGGGACGAGTTTCTCATGCGTTTACCTCACTGGACCCCTTTGACGCGAAGGTGGGCATTATATTCGGAACCTGAACAGAATCGACCCACTGCACGCCGAAACGCTGACCGAAAGCGGCGATCACGGCGTCGCGGACGACGGGCAGCGCGGGCGCCGAACCGAGCACTCGCGCCATGGATGTGACACCGCGCCAGCGCAGCCCGCAGGGGACAATGAGATCGTAGAATTGGAGATCCGGCGCAACGTTGATCGAAAAACCATGCGTCGTCACCTGGCGGCGCACGTGGACACCGAACGCCACGATCTTGTCCCGCCCAACCCACAGACCCGGCGCGTCATCGTCATAGCGGGTCTCGACACCGAAGTCCGCCAGGACGGCGGCGATCGTCTGTGCCAGGCGGCAGATGTACGCCCGGGTGCCGAGCTTGAGACCGCCCAGATGCACGATGGGGTAGCCGACCAGCTGTTCGGGCCCGTGATACGTGACATCACCTCCGCGGTCGACGCGGTGCACCCGGCATCCGGCGGCCTCCAACAGCTGGGGTGACGTCACGTTTGCGTCGTCGCCGTGGCGGCCGATCGTCACCGTGTGGGGATGCGTGACCATCAGCAGTGCGCCGGGACGCTCCCCGGCGATGACCTCAGCGCGCAGCTGCTCCTGCAGAGACAGCGCGGCCGCGTAGTCTATGTTTTCCAGCCAGTGATAAGAGAGGTCGGGCACGCGCGGACTGTACCGCGCCGGCGCGGGCGCGCGCTACACGCCGTGGTAGAGGCGCTGACCGAAGGCGGCGGGGAGCTCGGCCTCGAAGATCTTGGTCGCCGCCGACTCCACGTCGTACGGCACGCGCAGGTAGGTGACGACCTGCTCGTCGGTGTCGTAGAGCACGCAGCAAGCGCGGTGATCGCGGTCGCGGGGTTGGCCGACGGAGCCGACGTTGAAGACGTATTTCACGCCGTCACGCAGGCGGAAGCGGGGCGCGCTGACCTGCAGCGACATGCGCTCAGTGACCAGATACGCGGTCGTCAGGTGCGAGTGACCGACAAACGTGACGTTCTTGAGCTCGTCGAAGTGGCCGGTGAGCGCGGCCGCTTTGTCCAGGCTGAACACGTACTCGAACTTCTCGGCCTGAATCGGGGAGCCGTGGCAGAAGCAGACGTCGCCCTCGTCCACCGAGTACTCGAGCGAGCGCAGCCACTCCATGTTCTCGTCGCTCAGCTGCTCCTGCGAGTAGAAGAGCGCGCGACGGGCGGCGGCGTGACAGTGGCGCGGGTCAAGCTTCTCGATAACCACAGCGTCGTGATTGCCCAGCACCGTGATGTCGGCCAGCTCGCGCACGATGTCGCAGCACTCGTTGGGTTGGGCGCCGTACCCGACCGTGTCGCCAAGGCAGATCACGCGGTCGATGTTGGCGGCGTCCAGCACCTCCAGAGCAGCCGTGAGGCCCTCGAGATTGCTGTGTATATCGCTGATGATTCCGTAGCGCATGCTCACCTTGCCCTTTGTTACGCTTAGGAAACAATCGGGCCATCAGGCCGGAGACTGAAGGCGTTAAGACCTCAGGCGCGCGATTACGTCTGCGATGATGCGCCCGGCTCGATCCACGTCTGATCGGCTGGTTGACCGACCACAGCTCAGACGGATCGACTGATAGGCCTGCCCTGCAGTCAGCCCCATCGCCGTGAGTACGTGGGAGGGCGCCTTGTCCCCGGTCGCGCACGCGGACCCGCTGCTTGCCGACACGCCGGCCAGATCCAGCTCGATCAGCAGGGTCTCGCCCTCTACGCCGTCAAAGCGCACATTGAGCGTGCCCGGCGCATGGTCGTCCGGGTCCCCGTGGACGTGCAGCCCCTCGATACCGCCGATGTGCCGCCTGAGAACGCGGTCGACCGCGGACAACTCCTCGTCGTCACGCGGCAAGGCAGTCGCCGCGCCAAAGCCGACGATCCCGGCCACGTTCTCGGTGCCGCCGCGTCGACCGCGCTCCTGCGGTCCCCCGATCACCAACGCCTCGATCGGGGGCGCCCCGCGGCGCGTGATCAAGGCGCCCACGCCCTTGGGGCCGTTCATCTTGTGCGCGCTGATCACGAGGTAGTCCGCTCCGGTTGAGGCTAGCGCCAGCTCGATGCGGCCCGCCGCCTGCACCGCGTCCACGAGCACGAGCACGGCGGGATTGACCGCCCGGGCCGCCGCGGCGATGGCGGCGGTGTCGTACAGGTTGCCGGTCTCGTTATTGACCCGCATGGTCGCGATCAGCCGGGTATCCGGACGAACCGCTGCAGCGAACGTCGCGGGATCGACTCGGCCAGACGCGTCCACGGGCGCTCGGGTCCCGTCCAGAGCCGACTTCAACACCGCCGGATGCTCGACCGCGGACGCCACCATATGGCCGCCCACCCCTCGGATCACCGTGTTCAACGCCTCGGTGGCGCCGGATGTAAAGGTCACCTGGCTGGGCTTGGCGCCCACGAGCGCTCCGACCTGACGCCGCGCGGTCTCTACCGCATCGCGGACACGACGACCGGACGCATGCGCGCTGGACGGATTGGCAAACTCGCCCTGCAGAAACGGCATCATCGCCGCCAGGGCCTCGGGTGCGAGCGGAGTCGTCGCGTTGTGGTCGAGATAGATGCGCGGGCGGTCAGCGCTCACTCGATGTGGATGCGCACGCCGCGGGTCTCGTCCTTGAGTCCGATCTCCAGCGCGGCCGCGGCGGTCACCGTAAGGCTGCGGGTCAGCCGCCAGATGCCGTCCTCTTTGCGCAGCAGATGGATCTCGCCGTCGGCCACCTTGGAGTTCAGACAGTGGGTCTTGCGCCCGTCCGGGTCCTCGTAATTGATGCCGACAAAGCGCTCCGGCGGCGCCGAGAAGAAGCCCTCGACGCCACGTACGCCGTCGCTGCCGCGAAACCGCCAGTACAGCCCGCGCAGGTCGCTGGTGGCGGCGACCATGTTGACCCAGCCGTTGATCGTCAGGGGCTCGCCCGCGCCGTCGTCAAAATGAAGGATCGTCAGCTGCGGAGAGGTCAGGGGCCCCACCTTGATGCGTGACGAGACAGCCTCAAAGACCGCACCGGAGTCCTCTCGAAACTGGTTGCAGTGCGTCCAAACCCAGCTGTCGGCGTGCTTGACGCCCCAGTTGTGGCCCTGCATCCCGCGCTTGTCGGCGAGGTCGAACGTGCGCCCGTTCACCGTCGCGGTCCCTGCGAACAAGGTGTTGATCGCCGGACTCAGCGTCTTGGCCTTGGGGAACGCGCCGTCGTACATGCCGGGCATCGGAAAGTGCCGAAAGCTGGCGTCGGCCGCGGCCCAGGACAAGTTCCACGTGAAACTGTGGCCGTCGGTCTCGGACGTGATGGCGCCGCTGCTGCTGGCGTGCTCCAGCACGTTGTCGCCGTACTGGCAGCGCAGCCGGTCGCGCTGAATGGTGGCCTGCCCCGCGGTAAAGGTCTCGCGCGCCGCGCAGCTGTTGGCGGGATCGGCGATGTCGAAGTAGATCGCCCACACCTCAAAGCGCGCAGGCCCAAGTCCGGCCAGCGGCTGCGTGACGGTGAACTTCCACCAAAGCGCCGCCTGGTCGTCAACCAGGTTAACCTTGAGAAAGTGGGACTCGTAGTGTCCGCCGTCGAGATCGGGCGTCCAACGAACCAGATTGTCGCGATGGGCTGCGCTAAGCATGACGCCGGGTGACTATCAGACCCGCCAGCAGAAGCAACATTGCAGCCAGCGGGCTGCCCATAGGCGCCGGTGTGGACGCGCAGCCGGTCGAGCGACTCGTGGTGCGATCGCCGGGGGGCGTCGGCGGCGGAATCTCCTCGCCGGTCGTGGTTACGTCCGGATCATCCGGCGTGCCGTCGGCGTCCACGCAGGCGCCGAGCAGCGTCAGCGACGGGACAGCGGCGCATTGCTGAGCGTCCAGGCAGTCCTCACCGCCGGCCGGACACGGCTCCAGGCAGCGACGACCGCCGACATCCACCGGCTGCTCGCAAAAGCGCGACCAGCAGTCCGCGTCCCCGTTGCACGGCAGGCCCAGGGCCACGGCGCCACGCGCCTCACAGGTACCGACCAAACCGTCGGGCGTGACGCGCTGACAGCCCTCGGTCCCCTCGTCGCAGGTCGAGCTGACCACGTTGCAAGAGCGGCGGCAGATGCCACCGAAGCACATGTCCGTCAGGCACTCGGAGCCGCTCACGCAGGGCTCGCCTTCCTCCGCCAACGTCGGTGTCTCAGGGGCGGGTACGCACGCGCCGCCTTTGGGGCCAAGCTCGGCGCAGATGAAGCCCACCGAGCACGCGGGCGCCGCAGGATCACAGGCGGACCGGCAGAAGCGCGGGCCACCGCTGCCCGGGTTCAGCACGCAGACCTCGCTCTCGCAGTCCGCGTCCTCGTTGCACGGGTCACCGTCCTGGACCTTGTAGCTGGGCACCAGCGCCTCGGGCATGCACGCCGCCGTCGGATAACCGGGCGCAAAGAAGCACTCCTCACCCGCCGGACAATCGGGGTCGTCCTGGCACGGGTTGCGGCACTGCCAGCCGCCGGTCATGGACGGGTAACACAGGTTGGTCTCGCACTGGTCCTGACCGGTGCAGTCCTCGCCCAGGCCCTTCTTAGCGTCGCCGGTCGGCAGGCACGCGCCGCCGTCCGCGTTGCTGTAAGCGAAGCAGCCAAAGCCGCTGGGGCAGTCGTCCAGAGTCGGCTCGCAGAACTGGGAGCAGAAGCCACCGCCGCCCTGGATCGGCTGACAGAACAGCGGCGTGCCGCACTCGGTCTGAGTCGCGCATTGCTCGCCCAGCGCCTTGCCGGCCGGAGGATCGCCGCCGCCGAACTTGCACACGCCACCCTCACACGCGAGCTTCTGCGCGTAGTACTCCTGCCCGTTGTCCGGGTTCTTCTCGACGACGTATGGGCACATGTCGGCGTTGTTGCAGTCGAACTTCTGGCCGGCCGGGTACAAGAAGCACGGCCCGTAGGTGTCGTCGGTCTCCAGGCTGGCGGTCTTGCCGTAGGGATCGACGACCGGCGCCATGGTGGGCGGGTTGTTCTGGTTGAACCCGGCCAGGTTGTGCTGCAGCCCGAACATGTGGCCGATCTCGTGCAGGGCGACGCTCTTGACGTCCGCGCGCCCGAACTGGCCGACCGTGCTCCATTTGTTGAGGTAGCCGTTAAAAGCGATGTCCGCTTCGACCATGCTGCCGTTGCTGTAGATGATCGGGCTGGTCACCGCCAGCGTGTACTTGCCGAACGACCAGCTGTTGTCCTCCACCCACGCCAGCTCGTTTTTGCCGTTGGGCTCCGCGCCGTTGCTGATCAGCTTGTTGGTGTTGGTGTCGCCCTGCTTTTGGAAGGTCAGCTTGCTGCAGCCGATGTTCTGCCAGTCGTTGAACGCCGCCGTGATCGCGCTGACGTCGCTGCCGTTGCTGATGTCGTCCGACCCCTTGGGGTTGGTGTAATAGCCGATGTCCGCCTTGGACCAGCGCACGACGTACCCACCCGGGGTCAGGTTGATGCTGTAGCTCAGCGCTGTGCTCGGAATGAGCATCAACAGCGCCAGCAGGAGGCGTGAGGTATGGGTCACGATCACTTACCCGGCTTGGCTTTCGCCAACGCGAACTTCACGTCGGCCAGCAGGCTGGACAGCGTCTGCTCAGCTTTGTCCGCCGCCTGTGGCAATGCCTTGAAGCGGCCCTGGGCGTCGTAGCCGACGAAGTGCACGCCGTCGAGCTGGCGCCGGACCAGCTGCTTGCCCTCTTTGGTGCGGTACACGGAGTACTTGCCCTGCCCCAGCCCGGTCAGCGCCCAGTTCTGCGCTGTCTTTTCCAAAAACAGCACGACCTCGCCGCCCGCCTTGAACGTGGGCATGCCGGGGATCTTCATCGCATAGTCCCCCAGCGTGCCGCCCGGCAGCTGCAGCGTAATGTCCTTCATCGCGCGCCCCTTCAGCTGCTGCGTGATGCGGATGTGCACGTCGGTGCGGATGTGGCGCGGGTTGCCGTTGACGGCGATTGGCGTGGAGGACACGACCTGACCGTACAGGATGACGTCGCTGGACTGCGTCATCTGGTCGAGGGATATCCGGATCACGGTGGTCGCCTCTGCGGGCGCGGTGAGCCCAATGACGAAACCGACAAGACATAGGCTGAAAGCATGCTTCATGGCGTCACGGATTCTAGTGCATGCCACCGTTTGTCCGCAATCAGGATGTATGTTAGACCGCCACAGTGCACGCCCCAAGCAGGCTAGTGGTGTGGTGTGCGGTCGCGATTTCGATCTGCGGCTGCGGGCGCCAGAACACCAATCCCGTGGTCGAGGGCCAGGACATCCGGCTCACGTTTCTGCACACGTCCGACATCCACTCCCGGCTGCTGCCGTACGACATGACGGTGCAGGCTACCGACGTCGCCCTCGGCCTGCTGCAGGAGAACGCGCCGTTCGGCGGCATCGCGCGCGTGGCGCATGTGATCAAGCAGGAGCGGGCGCGTGGCGACCGCGTGCTGTACGTCGACAGCGGGGACTGCTTTCAGGGCGCCCCGATCTTCAACGTGTTTCACGGGGAGATCGAGCAGCGGGTGATGAGCTGGCTGCGGCCCGACGGCGTGGTCATCGGCAACCACGAGTTCGATGAGGGGCTGTCCAACTTCGTCAAGCAGCTCAAGGGCTGGGCGTCCTATCCGCTGCTTGCAGCCAACTACCTGTACATCCCGTCCAACCCGCTCAACGACCTGTCGCGGCCCTATCACATCGCCAACGTGGGCGGCGTGCGGGTCGCGCTCATCGGCATCGCCAACTTCTCGTCCATCACGTCGATTACGGACGTGGGCAACTCGCTGGGCATCCTGCCGCTGCAGAACGCCACGATCCTACAGGAGTACATCGACTTCTTGACGCCGCACGCGGACCTGATGGTGGGCGTCAGTCACGCGGGGCTCACTGAAGACGAGGAGATCATCGCAGCCACCGTGGGCTTTGACATCATCTTCGGCGGGCACCTGCACGTGGCGCTGGACCCGCCCAAGGTGATCATCGACAAGGCGGGCCGGCGCGTCCCCCTGGTGCACTCCGGCGCGTTTGCCAAGTATGTAGGCAAGCTGGACGTCATCGTGCGCGACGGGGAGGTGCTCAACCACAAGTACACGCTGATCCCCATCGACAAGCGCGTGCCGGAAGACGCCCTGATGCTGCAGCTGCTGGAGCCGTACAAGCTGAAGCTGCAGCAGACGATCGACCTCACCAGCGTCTTTGGGTACGCGTCCAAGGTGATTCGCCGGTTCGGCTTCGGCGGCTCCGACGCGCCGCTGGGCAATCTGGTGGCGGAGGCTCTGCGGTTTCAGGCGCGCGCGGACTTCGGGATGACCAACACGCTGGGCATACGGTCCGACATCTACGAGGGGCCGATCACGCTGGACGGCATCTTCAACGTCTTTCCGTTCAACAACACGGTCACCACCATGTTCATCTCGGGCGTCGACATCCAGCAGCTGTTCGACTACGTGGCCGCCCGCAGCGCCGGACGCGGGTGCAACAGCCAGGTCCAGGTGGCCGGCATACGCGTAACGCTGAACTGCAACCCACCGTCCCCCGAGTGTCCGGACTGCCCCAAGGCCCAGGATATCTTTCTAACGGACTGCTCCAAGGCAGACCTGGACGACAAAGATGACTGCGTGGAAGAGGCCTTGCGCCCCGACGCGGTCTACGAGATGGCGACCAACGACTACATCGCGCAGGGCGGGTCGGGCTTCACCATCTTGAAGAACAACAACACCCAATACGACACCGGGCTGCCGATGCGGGACGCCGTGCTGGAGTCGTTTGTGCGCTCGCCGCACTGCGTGGAGGAGTGTCGCCTGCCCGACGGCAGCATCGATCTGGCCGGCTGCGTCACGTTCGAGGGCTGCGTGACCAATCTGACGGCCTTTCACGACCGCTTCTGCCGCAAGCTGGACACCACAAAGCTGGAAGAGGAGTTCAGCCGGTACTGCGGGCACGACGACATGCGGTGCACCGAGGACCTGGAGTGCCTGAAAACCGAAGAGCTGTGCCGCAACGGGGCCTGCCAAACGTGCAAGATCACTCCGGAGTGCGACCCGGAGCTGTGCGAGGGCGACGTCTGCCGATGCGTGGACGGGCTGTGCGTCTCCGACCGCATGCGGTGCATCAACGGACGGTGCGCGCTGCGATGCATCGAGGACGAGGACTGCCCCAACTTCATCACCACCGGCGAGCAGCTGCGGCTGTGCATCGACGGTGGCTGCGCGCCGCGACCGGGGCTGCCGTGCCTGGAGTCGACCACCTGCAACCCGGCGCTGCTGTACTGCTTTGGCGGCGGATCGCCCTGCGTCGTGGACGGCGACTGCGCGGCCGGACAAGGCTGCGAGGAGCGCCGATGCATCCCCAAGCGGACGCGATGTGAGGGCAGCGACGACTGCGACGTCAGCGAGGTCTGCCGCTTCGGCTGGTGCGGCCCCCAGCGGGTGTGCACGGGCGGCGGCGACTGCGAGGGCGAGTGCATTGCGGGCACCTGTCAGGACGTGTGCAGCGGGTGCAGCCTGGACAGCGAATGCCCCTCTGAGCTGAGGTGCGTACAGGGCCTGTGCATCCCGATCATCTCGGAGTGCGTGGAGCTGCGGTGCCGCCCGACGTGCACCGGCAAAAAGGGCGGGATCAGCGACTGCCCGGCGGCCAACACGTGCCAGGAGCGGCGCTGCATCCCAGACGCGTGCATCGATTTGAGGCCGGCGGCCGACCTCTGCCACATCAAGAATGAATCCCTGAACACCCAGCGCTGCATCGATCTGCCGTGCCCGCGCGCCGAGGCTGACGGCCGCATCAAGACGGTGCTGCCCGAGAACCTGGCCGACCTGCCGCAAGATCTGAACCCGGACGACCCCGAATGATGCGCGTGATCGCCATAGCGGCTGCGCTCGCGGCTGCCGGATGCACCGCCCGCGGGGGCATCGACGTGGGGCTGCAGTCCTTCAAGGTCACGTTTACGGCCGAGGCGACCCCACAGCCGACCGGATCGGCCGACACGCCGCTGCCGTTTATCTCGGGCACCGGCTGCCAGGAGGCCTCAGACTGCCAGGCCGCCGAGACCTGCCGGGACTTTCGCTGCAGCCGCTGCTATCGAATCGACGTGCGCGCCGCCGATACCGAGGCCGAGAGCTTCAGCTTCTCCGGCACACTGCACGTGGACGTGACGCCCGGCTTTGTGACGCCCTCTACGCGGTACTTTCAGATGACCGACGGCAAGGCGGACGGGGTGGAGGTCTGCATCAATCGCACGACCGGCCCGACGCACATCTGGGTCGAGGAGGACGGCGTCGACCCCAAGCCGGACGACGTGAAGTACGGACAGTGCAACGACGGCCTGGACAACGACAAGAACGGCAAGATCGACCTGGCGGACCCGGGCTGTCTGGGGATCTTCGACAACCGGGAGGCGCCGGCCTCGCTGGCGTCAGGCGCCACCGACACGATGCACTTCGACAACCCGACCGTGCGCCAGATCCAGCTGACGGACAAGGTGCAGACCAGCCCGATGCGTGGGCAGCCGGTCCGGGTCGACACCGGGCAGCTCGTCGTCACGAACGTCATCGACACCGGCTTCTACATCACCGACATGGGGTTCAAGGAGAACGACAGGCCCTACAACTCGATCTTCCTGTTCACGTTCAGCGCCCCGATCGGCGTGCAGATCAACGATCTGGTCTGCTGGTTCTCGGGGACGGTGGACGAGCACGCCGGGCAGACCCAGCTGACGTTTCCCAGCTACTACACGCACCCTCAGAGCGATCCGGAGTTCGACCTGGACGAGTGCCAGCGCGACATCAGCTTCTTTTTGCCCGACAAGTTTCCGCGGGCGCCGGCCGGAGGAGGCATCGACCTGACCGACCTGCTGAAAGAGGAGAAGGACTCGTTCGACAGCGGCCCGATCAGCGACAACAGCGAGCTGCTGGAGGCGTTTGAGTCCAACCTGGTGAAGGTGCGCAACATCGCGGTGCCGACGCGCCTGATCTCCTGCGACCGCGATAAGAACGGCTCCATCGAGCCCGGCGACGAGCAGAACTGCCGCTTTGACTGCGGCAACGACAACGGCTGCACGGACCTGGAGAGCTTCTTCGAGTACCGGCAGTGGCTGGGGCGCGTGGACGGCAAGAAGCAGATGGGCGTCTCGGTAGCGCTGGCCGCGGACTTCACGCCGCTGGATATCGAGTTTTTGGGGCAGGAAGACCAGCTGGGGCTGTGTACGCGCGAGATCACGCCGCTGGGCTTCTTGCAGTACAGCTGCCCGCCGCGCACGGTCTCGGCGGTTACCGGCTCGCTGCGCCATGTCTACCTCTGTGGGTCTGACGGCGGCAACGACTGCGGGCTGCAGTTCTGGGTCCTGGACCCACGCTTCAATGAAGACGTGATCATCTCTGGAGGCAACGGATGAAGTGGTGGCAAACGTTGGCGCTGGCCGTCCTGATCGCAGGACCGGCGACGGCGCAGCAACAGCCCAAGGGCAAGGTCGCCCAGACGCCGGATGAGCCGTTCTTGAAGACGTCCGTCACGTTCGTCTTCGGCGACGACAATCTGCTTGTCGGCGCCGGAGAGACGCGCAAGTCCAGCCCGTCTGCGTATTTCGGCAACTGCCACGGGACGATCGCCGACCGCACGGAGCCGAGCGAGTGCGGGAAAAACGTGACCCGGCTGCTGCTGTACAAGCGCCTGCTGCTCAGCCCGTTCTTTCAGCCCGAGGCCGCGCTCAGCATCGATCTGGACGTCGACAACAACCGGCTCAGCGACTCGGGCTCCTACATCCGCACAAACTTCTTTTTGGATACCCGCCACGAGCGGTACTGGGCGTTCACGCTGTTTCCCGTGGACTCGGACCGCATGCGCCTGGGCTTTCACCCGGACGTGAGCTGGGGCGGCACCGACAGCTTCCCCAAGAACTTTCGCAGCGGCCTGGCGCCGGGCCTGCAGTTTGACCTGGACTATCGCTACTCACACTTCTTTCTTGGCTTCAAAGCCGCGCGCGTAAAGAGCCCGGCCGAGGACACCCTGATCAACCCGGGCGGCAACGAGCTCAAGAACGTGCAGCGCACCTTTTACGGCGTGCTGGGCGGCGCGGGCTTCGAGGTCCAGGACAGCGGGCTGCGCTTTGAGTTCAACGGCGGGTTCTTCAACAAGGGCACGAACACCCGCATGAACGCGCTGGGGCAGAGCATCCTGGCCGGCGGCGCCTCCGGACGCGTGTCATTTCGTCGCGGCATCCCGATCGGGCGGGCCATGGACGTGCGCATCTTTCAGCAGGACAAGATCCGCGAGGAGCTCTTCCGGCGCGAGCAGTACCGCACGGGAGCGCTGAGCCTGGCGATCGAGGGGGAGTTCTCGTTTTTGGCGCAGGTGCTGGAGGATCCGGACAACGTGAGCTCCACCAAGAGCGAGACCGCGATCATGGGCCACATCGGCGCCAAGATGAAGTACGGCTACTTTCGCCTACACATGGACGTGATCTACCGCGACTTGACGGCGATCCTGTTCGACGTGCCGGGGTTCATCCCGTACCAGGCGCTGAGCGCGGACGTGAAGGTCAGCCCAGAGGTCTACGGCGCCATCGCGGCCGACTACAACATCCAGCCATACGACCTGACCCTGGGCTTGACCCTGGGCGTGCTCCAGCCTGCCACATACGCGGGCATCGCCCCGACGGGCGCCAACGCCAGCAGCGTCGATCAGGGCAACACGAAGGTGGTCGTGCGCGGGGATCAGGCCGGGGACTGGGACATCCTGCCCAACGGTCAGGACGAGCTGCCGCTGTTTGTAGGGCGCGTCGATCTCAAGTGGTCCTACTACGACGCGTTTCGCTTCATCGCGACGCTCTGGTACGGCCGAGACGACAACCTGGCGTCGATCAAGCCGGACGCGTCAGGCCACAACCTCCGCACTTTCGAAGAGCCCAACGCGCTGGGCTTCACGATCCTGTCCCAGGTGAACTTCTAGCTCTCCTGACGGCGCTTCTCGGACCGCGCCTTGTCGGCCGCGTCGTTGAGGTAATTGCGCATCGCGTACATGTACTTGATCAGGATGTCCTGCGGGATGGACGTCTCTTTGGCGACCGTTTCCGAGATGTACTCCGTGGAGAGCTGCTCTTCGCTGAGCGCGATGATACGCGGCGTGGCCAGCTCCAGCTTGCTGCCCCACTCGGCGACCTCGCCCTGGGTCAGCTGCGCTTGAAACTCCGCGACGCGGGAGCTGACGACCCAGAGCCCGCCGACCAGGGCGGCGAGCAGGCCGATAGGAAACGAGAAGCCGGGCGTGATCGGGATGCTGAAGACGGGTTTGATCGTGATGTCGAAGATGATCATCACAACGCCTATCACGATAAACAGGATTCCCTTGGCCATTCAGTCTCCATCACGCACCGCGGACAGGATAGAGCCGGGACTTGCCGCGCGCAATTGTCACAGGATAATGTCAGGCGCCATGCTTCGCTTCTGTGCATCGTTTGTCCTGGTCTGTGCGACCGCCGCCGGCGCCACTGGATGCGGGTCCGCGCTCAACGAGCCCACGCCCAATCTCGAGGCGTGCAAGTCTCTGTACGACGCGCTGCTCAAGAAATGCCCCACTGAGGCCGACATGGGCTTCTTGAACTGCGACAAGCTGCCGGGGTGCCCGGGCCCCGGTGGCAACGTGGAGACGTCCGACGTCACGGATTGCGTCAACGCCGTGGCGGCTACCGCGACGTGCGACCAGGCCAAGTTGGTCGAATGCACCATCGCCAAGACCGGCTGCTCAGCGCCCACGGACGAGTTCGATCTAGCCGATCCCATCGGCAACCAGGCCGCCTGCGGCCTTATCCTGGCTGCGTTCAACGGCGACACGCTGAACTGTGACAAGAAAGAGGCCGATTGCGCGGCCTACCTGGGGTGCAGCGACGGCGGAGCGTTCGACAAAGTCGGGCTGGAGAAGGCCATCGCCGCGGCCGACGGACAAAGCACCTGCGCGGCAAAAGACACCGCCTTCAAGGGCGTCACGATCGAGCAGAAGTTCTGCTTCGACTCGCTCGCGCAGTAGCGGCCTGTGCTGTTTCAGCTCGAGAGCGTCAATCACTTCTACGGCGCGTTTCAGGCACTGACCGACATCACCGTCAAAATCCAGCCCGGCGCGATCGGCTTGTTGGGCCCCAACGGCGCCGGTAAGACCACGCTGATCAAGACGCTGCTGGGCCTGCTGGATCCCGATGGGGGCACCGGCAGCGTGCTGGACAACGACATCCGCACAGGCGCCAAGGCCATCCGCCAGCGGGTGGGTTACATGCCGGAGACCGAGTGCCTTTTCGGGCGCATGACCGGCTTTGAGTCCGTCGTCTATGCAGGCCGTTTGAGCGGGCTGCCGCGCCGGCACGCGATCAGGCGCGCGCACGAGGTGCTGGACTACGCCGGCATCGACGAGGCCCGCTACCGAGTGACCGAAGAGTACTCAACCGGCATGAAGCAGCGCGTGAAGCTGGCGCAGGCGCTTGTGCACGGACCTGAGCTCGTCTTTTTGGATGAGCCGACCAACGGTCTGGATCCGCAGGGACGCGACGACATGCTGGGGATCATCGCCGATCTCGCGCGCATCAACGTCAGCGTGGTGCTCAGCTCCCACTTGCTCAACGACGTGGAGCGGGTGTGCGAGCGTGTGCTGGTCCTGGTCGGCGGTCGGGTCCGGCATCATGGCCCCCTCGCCGAGTTCACGGCCGGCCAGGCGGGCGAGTACCAGGTGCAGGTCAAAGAGCGCGGCGCGCGGCTGGCGGCGGGCCTCAAGAGCGCCGGCTTCGGCATCCAATTCAACCCCGAGCACCCCGACGACCTGGTGGTGGCGCTGGGGGCCGACGACATCGACCGCTTCTGGACCATCGCGGGCACCGCCGATGTGCAGGTGCGCCACTTCGCGCCGGTTCAGATCACGCTGGAGTCGGCCTTCATGAAGTTTCTGGAGGTGCCGCAGTGAGCATTTACCAGAGCCGCTATGAGCGCTACGACGGGCCGATTGAGCCGGCGTCCACCCGCTTTCTGGTCATCGCCGAGACCGAGCTGCGACGGCTGTACAAAGAGAAGTGGGTGCGTCGCCTGTTCTTGATGGCGTGGGCGCCCGTGCTGTTTCTGGCAGCCCGGCTGTACCTGCAGCTGGTCGTCGGCGAGGCGTTGGGCGACGACTCCACGCCCGACGACGTGTTCCTGATGCTGTTCAAGGCGGAGGCGTGGTTCGTGGCGATCATGCTGGCGGCGTTCGGCTCGTCGATGATCGCGCGCGACGTGACCAACCGCTCTCTCACGCTGTACTTCACGCGCCCGCTGGACGTGGACCAGTACCTGTGGGGCAAGCTGCTGGGCGTCCTGATCACGGTGTTGGGCGTCACGTTTGTCCCGGCCATGCTGCTGGCGGTGGCTCAGCTGCTGATGAGCAAAGAGGCCGCGTTCGGGCACTTCCTCGACATGTCCTGGCGCATCGCGGCGGCTTCGCTGGTCGCCGGATCGCTGGTCAGCACACTGATCCTGCTGCTGAGCTCGCTGGGCCGGTCCCCCCGCTACGTCGGCGTCGCGTGGCTTGGGATCTTCGTGTTTCTGACGATCGCCCGCGGCGTGCTGGTCAAAGTGCTGGGACCGTATGAGCTGCTGGACCTGATCAGCATCCAGCACTTGTTTGTGCAGACGGGCGAGTGCGTCTTGATGGGCGACTCCGAGCAGCTGTCGGCGCTCATCGCATCGGTGTTGTTATCCGGCTTCTTCTACGTTGCGCTGCGAGTGCGTCTGCAGTCATTGGAGCGGGCTCAGACGTGATCGAGCTCACCGAAGCAGCCCGCTGGTATGGCGACGTCATCGCGCTCAACGGCGTCAGCCTGCAGATCGACTCGGGCGTGATCGGCCTGTTGGGCCCCAACGGCGCCGGCAAGACTACGCTGCTGCGCATGATCGCCGGACTGCTGAAGCCAACCGCCGGCACCGTCGCCATCGACGGCCAGTCCACGTGGGCCAACCCGGCGCTGATGCGACAGGTCGGGTACTGCCCGGAGCATGACTTCTTCTACGAGGACATGACCGGCCACGAGTTCGTCACCCTGATGACCCAGCTGCACGGCTTTACAAAGTCGGAGGCCAGAGAGCGCTCTGCAGCGCTGCTCGAGCGAGTGCGACTGCCGCTGGGCGCGGGCGGCGACAACAAGCCGATCAAGGCCTACTCCAAAGGCATGCGGCAGAAGGTCAAGATCGCCCAGGCGCTGGCCCACGACCCGCAGGTGCTCATTTTGGACGAGCCTCTCACCGGCACCGATCCCGTGAGTCGCGTGCAGATCTCCGACCTGTGTAAGGAGCTGGGCGAGGGCGGGCGCACCGTCATTTTGTCCAGCCATGTGCTGCACGAGGTGGAGCGCGTCACCGGGGAGTTCATCCTGATCGACAAGGGGCGGCTGCTCGCCCAGGGCAATGTCTACCAGATCCGCGCCCTGATCGACCGGCACCCGCACCGCATCGAGCTGTACTGCAACCACCCGCGCCAGCTGGCCGCCGAGCTGGTCGCCCGACCGCACGTCAGCGGCGTGACCGTCAAAGGCGAGTACGGCCTGGTGCTGCAGACGTCTACGCCCGATGAGTGCTACGAGCAGATCCCGGCCGCAGCGACGGCCGCCGGGGTCACGATCACGCGCATGACGTCCCCCGACAACAACCTGGAGGCCGTCTTCCGCTACCTGACGAGGGGCGTATGACAGCGCCGCTGAACCCCGCTGCCGCCGGCTTTGCCATGGGCAAGCTGTACATGCGCAACACCGTGCTGCGGGTGCGCAGCCTGTCGATTCTGGCGCTGGTCGGCATGGACATCGCGGTCGCGTTTGTCACGCGGTCCGAGGCCAGCGACCTGGAGACGGGGCTCAACACGCTGACCAACGACATGCTGCTGGGCTTTGTGCTGCCCTTCATGGCCATGATGTACGGCATCGCCGTCGTGCGTGACGAGGTCGAGGGCGGCACGCTGACCTATCTGCTGATGCGCCCGATCTCGCGCGCCACCCTGTATCTGGGGCGCCTGGCGACGGCTATCGTGGTCGTGCTGGCGATCGTGCTCGGCTGTACGGCGGCCCATATCGCGATTTTGGGGGTCTCACCGGACTCCGGACGCCTGGCCCGCATCGTGTCGGCGCTCGTGCTGGGCAGCGTCTGCTACACGACCCTCTTTGCCGCCATCGGCGCCGTGTTCAAGCGGCCCTTCACGGTCGGGCTGCTGGCGCTGCTGCTGGTCGACCTGCCGCTGTCCAACCTGCCGATGGCCGCTCGCCATGTCACCATGCGCGCCAATCTGGTGAACATCGCCGGGCTGGAGCAAAAGAAAGAGGGGCTGGCCGCACTTATCGATACACAGGTCGCCATGAGCACCAGCGTCGGCATCGTGGCGCTCGTGCTGGCGTTGGCCGCAGCGGCGGGCATTATGGCTTTTCAGCGACGTGAATACACAGGAGATCCTCAAGCGTGATTTCTGCACGAGCGGTACGCATCCAGGGCGCAGGCGGCCCCGACGTTTTGACCATCGGCGATCTGGATGTGCGCGAGCCGGGCGGCGGAGAGCTGATGATCGAGGTCGCAGCGGCGGGCCTCAACCGGGCTGACTGCCTGCAGCGGATGGGCGTCTACCCGGCGCCAAAGGGCGTCGCGCCGGACGTACCGGGCCTGGAGTACGCGGGGACGGTCTCGCAGGTCGGCCCCGCAGTGACTCGATTCTCGGTCGGCGACCGGGTCATGGGCATCGTGGGCGGCGCGTCTATGTCGACGCATCTGGTGGTGCACGAGCGCGAGGCGATGCCCGTGCCGGACGGCATGTCCTTTACCGACGCCGCGGCCATCCCGGAGGCGTTTCTCACGGTATTTGACGCCGTGCACGTGCAGGCGGGTCTGACGATGGGCGAGACCCTGCTGGTGCACGCGATCGCCAGCGGCATCGGGACCGCCGCCCTGCAGCTGGGGCAGGCCGCCGGGGTCACCGTCTGGGGCACCTCACGGTCGGCCGACAAGCTCGAGCGATGCGCAGGCCTGGGCCTCAAGCACTCGATCCACGTCACAGACGGCTCCTTTGCCAAGCGCGTGCGCGCGGACGTCATCCTGGACACGATCGGGGCGGCCTACCTCAAGGAGAACATCAAGGCGCTGAAGCCCCGGGGCCGCATGGTCACCATCGGGCTGCTCGGCGGCGTCAACGGCACACTGCCGCTGGGCCTGCTGCTGGCGAAGCGGGCCACGATCACGGGCAGCGTCCTGCGCAGCCGCCCCCTGGAGGAGAAGGCCGCGCTGGTGCAGCGCTTCACCGACCAGGTGCTGCCGAAGTTTGCGGACGGCACGCTCCGCCCGGTGGTGGACGCCGTGCTGCCCATGAAAGATGTGGCGCACGCTCACGAGCGAATGGGCAACAACGCCACGTTTGGCAAGCTCGTCCTGACCTGGTAAACCCCCGTCCGGCAGGAGGCTGGAAGATTGCGGGACCCGCATTTGTCTGCATAATCAGATGGTTTTGAGATTTCTATCCACAGCAGGGCTCGTCGGCATCATCGCCACCGCCCTGATCCTCCCCGCCACCGCGTCCGCCGGCAAGCGCAAGTGTCCAAAACTAAAGGCGTCCACGCCGTTCGTATACGCGATCGGATCGTCCACGCTGGGCAGCTATCTGGGCAGCTACTTGAAGCGGGACCTGCCAAAGGCCGGATTCAAGTTTCGCAAGTGGGCCAAGGCATCGTCCGGCCTGGCGCGACCTGACTTTCACGACTGGCTGGGCAAGCTGCCCGATATCGCAAAGCAGTGGGACCCCGATGTCTTCATCGTGTCGCTGGGCACGAACGACTTTCAGCGCATCCGAAAGGGCAAGCGCTGGATCAAGATCGGCACCCCGGCGTGGAAGGCCGAGTACACCGCGCGCGTGGACAAGCTGCTGGAGACGGCGGCCGGGCCCAGGAAAAAGCGCGTGATTATCTGGGTCGGTCCCGGCGTGTTCAATCAGCCGCGCGCCCGAAAGATGAGCCTGCTGGTCAACACCATCGTCAAAGAGCGGCTGGCGGCGTTTAAGGGTCACGCGTTTCACGTGGACATCCGCGCCCAGGTCGTGGGCAAGCGCGGCCGCCCGGTCAAGACGCTGCGCGTGCCCGGCAAGCGCGCCAAAATCAACGTGTACGAGCCGGACCGCATCCACATGACGCGCGACGCGATGTATCACCTGCTGGCCAAACCGATCCTGCGCGCGCTCAAGGCGTGCAAGCAGGGACGTGCGGTGGCATCGCAGTAGAGATTTCCAGACGGGCCAGGTAGGCGCAGACCGCCTCCAGCTCCGTCGGTGGCTCCGGACAGAAGACCGACTCTTGCAGTGCGCGTTCAACGGACACATCGGGCAGGCCGCCGGCCCGCCAGGCGTGCATCAGCTTGAGGGTCTGCAACGCGTCAAATCCGTCTTTGAGGCGCCGGTGTCGGCGATCGGCGGGCAGCCCCGACGCGTTGACGGTATCCACCAGCCGGGCGACTGCTCTCTGCTCCAGCCCGTGGCGCCACAACGCGAGGCGGTTCGAGTCCAAGCCGCTCGCCGTGTCTTGGATGACGCTGTTCAGTGGGCTGCCGTGTTCGACCGCCGCGTGCATGACTTTGAGCGCCAAGCGCAGCAGCTGGAACAGGGCGGGGTGATAACAAAGCGGTGGCCGAGCGTCGTCGGGGGCAGCGGCCCTCGTGATCGCTGCCCCTGTGCCGAATGGGACACGCCATGACCGCCGGCCGGCGATCTCGAGCGGACGACCACGCCGCTGGATCACCGAGCCGACTTTGGACAGCTTGGACAGCAGATAGAAGTCCTCGGCCGCGGCGCGGACGGGGAAGCCTCTCACCTGGGCGTAGGACTGTGCGTTGCAGGCGATGGTGCTGCCGATATTGTGAAACGCATATGCGCTGCCCGCATAACGCAGGCCCAGCACGTGATGACGCAGGCGCGCTTCGTAACGCATTGTCGCGTCCGACAGCGCCGGCTCCACCGGCACGTGGGTGAACGGCTGGAGCATGGCGGCCGCCTTTGGAGCGGCTGTCTCGGACGGGCTCGGTGGATCAAAAAAATCCGGCGGGATCCGAACATCGGCGTCGGTCGAATACAGCCAGTCGGACGCGATCCGCTCACGGCTCCAGGCGGAGAGCAGGACGTCGTGGCCGATCTTGCGCGCCAACCCAACGCCCGCCCGCTTGCGAGAGAGGATCACATCCAGGGTGATCAGGTGCCCGTCGCCGAACGCATGCATTGTCGCAAATTCGCTCAGCATCCGAACCACAGGCCACTGACCGGCGATGGCGCAGATCGTCTCGCGATTCATGCCTGTCTGCGCCGGCGTCGCATTCTCGCTGCTATTGACGACGACCACCACCAGGGGGGCACCCCGGTCGAGCGCGATCGTCTGCAGGGTGTCGACGAGGCCGGGTCCTTCGGCCAGGGCTGGAATCGCCAGACCAAAGGCGTAGCGTTGGGCCAGCGACTGGCTGAGAGCGGCTTGAGGCTCAGCCCATTGGGCCAGGTATTTCGAAACGGCGTGCGCCACGGACAGTGATTATGCCACCACAACCCGTGCGCCTGCATCGCAATAGAATTCGCGGGCTTTTTGGCGTAGCGTGGCCCGCACCATGAACATCAAAGGCAAGACGGCACTGGTCACCGGCGCCTCCAGCGGCATCGGCACCCACTTTGCGCGCCAGCTGGCGGCGGCGGGCGCAAATCTGGTCATCACGGCGCGGCGCGAAGAGCGGCTCACGGCGCTTGCGGACGAGTTGTCGAAGCAGCACGGGGTCACGGTGGAGGTCGTCGCCAGCGACCTGTCCGACCCGGCCACACCCGGCCAGCTGTTCGAGACGACCGAGGGCAGCGGCCGGCCGGTGGACATCCTGATCAACAACGCGGGGTTCGGCACCCAGGATCCGTTCGCGGACATCCCGTGGGAGAAGACGCATCAGCAGATCACGCTGAACATCACGTCGCTGACCGAGATGACCTGGCGCTTTCTGCGCGCGATGAAGGCGCGCAAGGCCGGCTACATCATGAACGTGGCCTCGATCGGGGCCTGGCTGCCGGCGCCGCATTACGCCAGCTACGCCGCGGGCAAAGCCTACGTGCGCAACTTCACGGAGGCGGTGGCCTACGAGGAGGGCGGGTCCGGCGTCACGTTGACCTGCCTGTCGCCGGGCGGCACGTCGACGGAGTTCATGGCCGTCGCCGGACACGACATCCCCGACTGGCAGAAAAAGATACTGCTGACGCCTGAAGACTGCGCGCGCTTCGGGCTCAAGTCGATGCTCGCCGGGCGCCGCTCCGTCATTCACGGGTGGATGAACGCCATCGGCATGTTCACGCTGCGGTTTGTGCCGCGCCGGCTAATGACGTGGATCGCCGCTCAGGTGATGGCGAAGCGCTGACAGATCCGTGACGGGGCCCAGGGCCGGGTCCTCCATCGCGACGAATCGCATCAGGTTCATGCCCGCCCCGATCGGCGGCCACGGCGGTGGCGGCTTGGCCCAGGAGCCGTCCTCTTTGAGCATGTGAGAGCGATCCGACGCAAATGTCGTTTGATACCTCTCCAGCGGGACGAGCCTGAACATCGGGCGTACCGGCTCGGGGACCTGATCGCCGTACGGAAAGGTCGCGGCAAGCCAGTCATCGAGCCTCAGCGGCATACCCGCGCGGCAGTCGGCGTCCCAGACATGCCCTTGATGCGCCAGGACCACGTGGTAATCCCAGACCGTCAGCCCGTCGTCGCGGTCGCTTGCGCGTTGGGACCACAGCGCCACCTGCCGGGTCGGGCTGGAGATGAAGACCGCGTGCCCGCCCTGAAATCGGCCGGTCCTGGCCAGACGCCAGATATTCTCTTCGCACCAGTAGGGCTGATAGCACAGCCCGGCCAGGTCCTTGGTGTAGTGGTAGCGCAGCTGATGCTCGCTGAAGCGGTGCTCTCTGCCCAGGGGACACGCGTCGCGGACGGCGAGCCACTGCCGCCAATCGTTTTGGCCCTCCATGGCGGCGTTGAACGGCGGCAGGCAGCCATGGTCGCAGCGCCCGCACGGATCGGGCACCTGAGGGGCGGTCCCAGCCGGACCGGGCGCGTCGATGACCATGACGGCGCGCAGCGAGATCCAGGGTCCGAAGATCGGATGCGCCAGCAGCCAGCTCGGGCTCAGCCAGGCCAAGCCGGCCAGCTGCGCTAGTCGCTGAAACGGCAGCAGGCGCGGGGGCGGCTCGTGTGGAAACCAGAGGGCGGTGCGTGCGGGAACACCGGATGCGACGGCGCTGATGCGGTCGACGATCCAGCTGTCCAGCGGGTGGGCCGCAGCGTGCTCAGCGGCCATGAAATGGGGCCACAGCGCGCGCGAGTTGGCGATCAGCACCGCCAGGGCGTCCGGGCGGCCGAAGTCAGGCAGCTTGTACGCCGGCTCGATGGCGTCGTTGTACCAGCTCAGCCGAAACGGCTGGACCAGGTCGAAGCCGTGGGCCGCGCACTGCGCTTGAAGGTCATCGAGCACGTGGCGATGGTAACGCACACGTGCGGACACAAGTCCCGACGCGACTGATATCGTCCAGAGCGATGGTGCGCTTTGCCCTGATCGGATTGCTGGTATTCGGCGGCTGTTTCGCCGACGACGAGGCGATCAACCCACCGCCCAAGCGGGAAACGCAGGCCCGTATTCAGCCCGTGGCGCCGACGCCGGACGCCGGCTCGGCCGCTCTCGTGGTGCGCCAGCGTGACGAGAGCCGGCACGAGCGAATCGGGGCGCAAGAGGCGATCGTGCTGCATCTGAGCGACGAGCTGGCCAACGCCAAGCTGGAGTCCAAGCACCTCAAAGCCGGGTTTGAGGTGATCAAGCCGACGATTCGCAGCTACGCAAACCCGTGGGCTGCGGGTGCGCACGCCGGTCTGCAGCAGCGTCTGGCCTGGACCACCGGCAGCCTGAATCAGTGGAACATGCGCGCGGCGATCGCCCTGCCGTCGCCGTGCGAGGCCACCTGGGACGTGACGATTCCGGCGGCCGCCCGCCTGCGGTTCGACTATGCGGCCGCGACAAACGGCGGCGAGCGGGCGCTGGGGCCGATCACGGCGGTGCTGCGCGCGGGCAAGAAGGAGATCTGGCGGTCGGAGGACATCCCCGGCCTGCTCAAGACGCTGAAGCGGTGGAAGCCGGTGACCGTCGATCTGGCGGCCTTTGCAAACCAGCGCACCCAACTGACGCTGAGCATATCCAGCGGGGTCACGGACACGCACACCGACACCGCGCTGCTGGCCGAAGCGGTGATCACCACGACCGACCCGGCCGCCGCGCGCGCCGCCACCGGCCTGGACGTGGCTGACAACGTGCTGATGGTGATCGTGGACTCCCAGCGCGCCGACACGATCAGCCCGCTGCGCCACGCCCGGCGCCTGCCACACCTGTTTGACACCATGGAGTCGCTGGTGGAGCAGGGCACCACGTTCACGCAGGCGCGCTCAGCGGGCAACGCGACGCGGCTGAGCACGTTTACGTTCTTGTCCGGCCAATACCCACGGTACGGGCGCTTTCACAGCCCTGCGTGGGACCTGACGCCGGAAGAGAAGCTGGCGTTCTATGCGGGCGATCCACCGCTGCTGCCCCGACTGCTGCGCAAGATGGGCTATCGGACCTGGTCGGTGGGCAACAACGCGTTCTTGTTCGGCAATCAGGAGATCAGCCTGGACGCAGGCTGGGACTCGGTGACGGACCACCGAAACAGCGACTTCGACACGCCGTGGATGACGGACAGCGCCATCGAGTGGATCAAGCGCCACAAATCGCAGCGCTGGTATGTGGTGCTCAACTACAACGCGCCGCACAAGCCGTATTGGCCGCCCGACAGCAGCTGGCTCAAGTTCAAGCCCAAGCTGGAGGGCATCGAGAACTTCAAGTGGGGCTATCTGGGGGAGATCAAATACGTGGACGAGCACCTGGCCCGCGTAATTCAGACGCTGGATGAGCTGGACTTGAGCCGGCGCACGCTGGTGATGCTGTTTGCGGACCACGGCGAGATGATGGACTTCAGGCACCAGTGCTGGAACAAGACGTTCGACTACGCCTGCGTCTACGCCCATGGCAACACGCTCTTCGACGAAGAGGTGCACGTGCCGCTGGTCTTTCGGCAGCCCAATCGGGTACCTGAGGGCACGACGATCGACGCGCCGATCTCCCTGGTCGACCTGCCGCCGACGATTCTGGGCATGTTGGGGGTGGCGCCGCACCCGGACCACCTGGGCCGCGACTTCTCGGGCACGATTCTGGGTGGGCCGGCGCCCAAGCCTGCGCCGATGGTCGCCGAGGCGCGCCTGTCCACGGCCCTGGTCTGGCGCGACCACAAGTACATCGTGCACGACCCCAAGCTGGAGATGAACTTCAAGAGCGACACGCAGTACGACCGAAGCAAGAGCTTTGAAGAGCTGTACGACCTGCGCACCGACCCCGATGAGCTTATGAATCTGGCCAACATCCCGGGCACCGCCATGCTCCAGGTGATGCGCGACACCCTGCGCGGGATGCAGGACGAGCTGGCAGCGCGCCGACCCGCATGGAACACCGTTCGACTACATCGCGGCGACTCTGAGGGCCGCTTCAGGGGGGTCATCAAGACCACGGGGCGCTTCGTGGCGGTGGAGGCGCTGGACACGGGCCTTGCGGACCGCTCGACCATCACGTCTCCGGGCACGCTTACGGTCTCCATCGACGCCGGGACCGACCCGACTGCGCTTACCGGCTTCCGCTTTCACACGCGGCCGCCCAACGCCCCCCTGACCTTCTCGCTGGACCTGGACGACCGGCCGATCGACGCCGACCGCTTCTACGTCGGCGCCTACGGGCTGAAGCTGCTGAGCGACCCGGTCACCCTCTCCTCCGACGCCGACTTTGCCCTGGCCGCGGCGCCCGCAGAGGGCCCGACGATCTCGACGGGGGTACAGGCCGGCGTGTTCTTCTGGCGGGAATCGAACCAGCTGGGCGCCGGCGCCGCCACGTCCAGCGAGGACATGGACTCCAGCGTCCGGCAGATGATGAAAGACTGGGGCTACAACTAACGCTTTTGTCGTTTATAAGAGCCTTACCGACAAAAACGTTGGTATTGCCGAACGGTCGTTCGAGCGCAGTGAGTCGTTTAGCGTTGGCACAGGGCTTGATACGCGGGGTTGCCGCATTCAACGGCCTGGAGCATGCCCCGTGATCGCTGCTATCGACCCCAGTACTCAAGTGATGATCGACACCGTCTGGGTCATCCTATGCGGCATCCTGGTGTTCTTTATGAACGCCGGCTTCGGCCTGCTGGAGACCGGGATGTGTCGCGCCAAGAACGCGGTCAACATCCTGGGCAAGAACTTCGTGGTGGCCGCCTGCGCCGGGCTGGCCTTCTTCTTTGTCGGCTTCGGGCTGATGTTCGGCGACGGCAACGTCTTTGTCGGCCTGAGCGGCTTCATGCTTACAGGCGCGGACGCCAGCCCGGCAACCGGGGACGCCTACGCCGGCGTCTTCTCGTCGCTGAGCTGGACCGGCGTCCCGCTGGAGGCCAAGTTCTTCTTTCAGGTCTGCTTTGCCATGGCGGCGGCGTCCATCGTCTCCGGGGCGGTCGCCGAGCGCATCCGCTTCGCCGCATTTGTCGTGTTCTCCGTCCTGCTGGTCGCGGTCGTCTACCCGGTCGTCGGACACTGGGTCTGGGGCGGCGGCTGGCTGGCTGAGCTCGGTTTTTGGGACTTTGCCGGGTCCACCGCCGTGCACTCTGTCGGCGGCTGGGCCGCGCTGACCGGCGCCATCATGCTGGGCGCGCGCCGCGGAAAATACGGCAGCGACGGCCGCCCACGTCCCATCCCCGGACACAACATGGCGCTGGCGACCGCAGGCGGGTTCATCTTGTGGCTCGGGTGGTTCGGCTTCAACGCCGGCAGCACCATGGCCGCCGATCCCACCGCCATCTCGCACATCGTCACGACCACCATGCTGGCGTCGCTGGCGGGCATCGCCACCGCGGTGCTGGTCAACTATCGGCGCAGCAACAACTTCGACCTCACGTTTATGATCAATGGCGCCCTGGCCGGCCTGGTCGGCATCACCGCCGGCTGCGCGTTTGTGTCACCCCTGTCCGCTGTCCTGATCGGCGGCATCGCCGGCGCGGTCGTCGTGTACAGCGTGCTGCTCTTCGATCGCATCGGGGTGGACGATCCGGTCGGCGCCGCCAGCGTGCACCTGGTCTGCGGCATCTGGGGCACCCTTGCGGTGGGTCTGTTCGCGCAGGCCCGATACAGCGCGGACGTGGGCGACGGCCTGCTGTTCGGTGGCGGCGCCGGACTGCTCCTGGCGCAGCTGCTTGGGGTGGCGGCCGTCGGCGCGTTTGTGTGCGTGTCCTCCACGCTGATCTGGCAGATCATCCGCGCGACCATCGGCCTGCGGGTCACCGACGAAGAAGAGATGTTGGGCTTGGACATCACCGAGATGGGCATGCCGGCGTATGCCGCGGATCCGGCCCTTCAGAGCGCCGAGGGCGTGCCGTCAGCCGGCCCCGGCGCCATCGCAGTTCCCTGGCCGACGACCGCGCCCGCTAACGAGGGTTGATAGCTTCCTGACGGGGACCCGATCTCCGAGGGCGTTCTCGAATCGACTCTTATTGGCTGGGCGCGGTCGTTGACCCCTTGGGCTCATCGTCCGCCAGCAATGCCGGCAGCAGCGTCGCGTCTGTCGCCAGCGCCACGGTGAGCACAAAGGCCACCAGCAGCCCGAAGTAGCGGTTGGGCACGAACGTGGCGAACATAAAGACGCCAAACGCGCAGACCAGAATGCCGGTCGTGACCACCAACGCCGGCATGGTGTGCGCAAACACCTCTCGAATCGCCTCGCGCGGGCTCTTTCCTTCGCCGGTCAGGCGATGATAGTTGGCCAGGAAGTGGATGGTGTCATCCACGGCGATGCCCAGGCAGACGCTGAAAACGACGACCGTCCCGACATCCAGCGGCTTGCCGATCGCGTGAAGCATGGCGCCGCCCATGATCAGCGGCGCCCCGTTTGGGATCATCGCCAGCAGCCCAAGCTTCCAGCTGCGCAGCACGATCATCAGCAGCAGCGTCATCGCGACAACCGCGGCGCTCAACGAGACGACAAACGTCTCCACCACGTACGGGTTCATGCGCTGCCACAGCTGCCCTTTGCCCGTGATATGCGCCTTCAACCCGCGCTTCTCCGCCTCCGCGACGATCGCCTCCATCTCGTCTAGAACAGACTTGGAGTCGTGCATGGTCCACTGCGTCGTAATGCGCACCGCGTCGTTTTGAATCGGCACCCGATCGTTGACGTTCATGCCCTGCGGCAGCCCCTGCTCGTACAGCAGCTTCAATTGGGCCACCTGCTTGCGCGTCTTGGGGATCTTGTAGAACGCCTGCTCGTCGTAGTTTATGGAGCGATTCATCGCCTTGAGGATGTCGACGATGGAGACCGCGCTGGTGATGTGCGGCTTATCGACCAGCCAGGCTTGGAACGTATCGACCTTACCGAGCCAGGCGGGGTCCTTGAAGCCGTCGACCTCACCACAGTCCAGCACGATCTCGACAGGCAGCGCCCCCCCGACGTTGTCCTCCAGAAAAGTGGCCGCCTCGTTCAGCGGGAAGTCGTCGGGGAAGTACTCGAACGGGTCGGAGTTGGCGTCGCTCTGGGCCGCCAGGTACAGCGCGACGACCGACGCCACCAGGTACACGCCCATGATGGGCTTGCGCTGCCGAACCATAAAGTTGGTGAGGGCCGGCGACCAGGTGTGTTTTGCGTCGGCGGGGTTCGCCCCGGCCCTGGGTTTGATCGGCAGCAGCACCAGCAGCGGGCCCAGGATAAAGTACGTGATCAGCCACGCGTACAGGGTGCCTATCGCGGCGAGGACGCCCAGGTGCCCAATCGGCACGACGGCAGCCGTGGAAAATGACATGAACCCCAGTGCGGTGGTCACGCTGGTAAGCAGCGTGGGCTTCAGGTTCTTCTTCAGCGTGTGCCGTGCCGCCTCGCGCCGCTCGGTCCCCAGGCCCAGCGAATAAAAGTATGTATGCAGGACGTGCACGCTGTCCGCCACGGCGATCGCCAGCAGGATCTGCGGCAGCAGAGACGTCGTGTTGCTGATGGAGATGCCAAGCCATCCGGACGTGGTCATTGTTGCCATCACCGACAGCCCGATCACGATCAGCGGCAGCACCACCCCCGACAGCCGGCGGAAGATGACCAACAAAAAGAAGATCGTCAGCCCCAGCGCGATTGGGATAAGGCGCCCCATGTCGGTCATGGCGGCGTTCTTGAACGACGAGTTCATGATCGGCGTGCCGCTTTGATAGAAGACGTGGTCGCCCTGGCCCTCGTACTTCGCGATCACTGCGGCGATGCCGTTTGTGACGACCTCATAGTCCACGTGCTCGATCAGCGCCGGGCGCAGGCTGGCGTAGACCATGGCGGTCTTGCCGTCCTTGCTGACCAGATAGTTGGGCAGAAGCTCGTGCTCGACCGCGATCTTTCCGCGCGCAGCGAGCAGCCCGTCGGTCCAGGGCTCCTCCTCGGGATCGGGGATCAGCTCGCTGATCATCAGCTCTTCGCACTCTTCTTTGCAGACTTCGGGCGTGTCTTCGCACTCTTCGGCACACTCAGCGTCCACCTCGCTGCGCACCCAGTTGTAGTTGGCCAGCGACGTCACCCGGATGATGTCGTGCACACCCCACATCTTCTCGGTCAGCCCGCGCAGCAGCGTGGCGCTCTCTTCGTCAAACATGCCGGACGGGCTGTGCACGATCACCAGCGCCACCTCGTCGTTGCCGAAGCGTCGCTCAAAGGCATCAAACTCGACGATGAGCGGGTCGTCGTCGTTGAACCACACCCGATAGCTGAAGTCCGCGGTGATGTGCTGGCCGCCCGGCATAATCGCCATGAGCACGACCAGGCCGCCGAGCAGCGCGCGCCATGGATGCGCGATGATGAAGTCTACGAAGCGCTTGCCCAATGTGCCTCCCGGCCCCTAGAAGTTCCGCTTGACGGTCAGTGAGATGGAGTTGCTCTCGTGCAGCGCCTCCAGGCCCGTCGGGAAGATGCCCGCCTCGGGATCGTCGTCCCCCGGCGCGTGCACGAAGCGGACCGCCCCCTCGACGCTCCAGGTGTCGGTCACTCTCTGACGGTAGCTCATGTTCAGCATCATCTCGGGCCAGCGCTCCAGGTCGACGATCCAGCCGACCAGAAACTCCCGCGAGTCGATGTCGTTGAAGACATGCCGATAGCCCAGCAGCACGTCGCGCTGGAAGATGTGCATGCGGCGGCGCACGACCTCGTCGGAGTCGTTCAGGATGACCGCCTGCCCCTCCAACAGCAGCGTGGAGTCCCAGCCCTTGTCCTCCCACTCCCAGCCGTACTCCAGCCCAAAGGCCACCTGCGTGTGGTCGGCCGGTGCGGAGAGCTCCCCGGGCGGCGCGGCGTAGCGCGGCGACGGATCGGCCTCGTCAAACATCCGATGGGCGGCCTCCAACTTGAAGACGAAGCCCTCGAGTGCATCCGGTGTATACACCGCGGTCATCCCCAGGTGAGTGACCATGCTGTACATGGGCCGCAGCGAGAGCGACTGCGTGTCCAGACGAAACGTCGGCTGGCTGCGATCGTTGTGCTGCACGGCCTGAAGCGCGATATCCAGCTCGCCGAAGGTCTGCGAGATCGACACGGCCCACTGATGCGACACCATGTCCGTGCTGATCGCGCCGTCCCGGTCGACCCACAGCGCGTCCAGATCGATGGTCAACGGCCCCAACGCAGACGCGCGCGGCGCAAAGCTCAGCCGCGACTTAGCCCCCGGAAAGATCGGCGCCAGGCGCAGCGGCATGTAGTACGCGATGATCTCCCCGTCGAAGAAGCGCACCCCAAACTGGACCACCGGCTCGCCCAGCTTCTCCAGGTTCTCCAGGTTGGAGTCCAAATTGCGGCTGTTGATCACGTCCGCCGGATGAAAGGCCTCAGTCGCGGTCCAGTTCAACAGCTGGGCGCCCACGCCGGCCCGAATCCACTTGGTCCGCACGCCCAGCCAGCCCTCTTCCAGGATGACCAGGTTGCGGTCGAAGTCGAGCATGTCGAAGCGCCCGAAGACGCGCAGCTTCTCTTTCCACGGCTTGTGGCGGTGCGTGAGCTCCAGCCGGCCGCTCAGCCCCAACCCACCGTCGGCGGTGTCGTCGATCTCATCGGGCTGAAACGAGCGCCCCTCGACCGCGACGAAGCCCCGGCTGGACCACTGCGCATGAGCCGCGGGCACAGGCGCCACAACCAGCGCCAGACAGACGAATCTTGTGAGCGTCACGTCAGTCGCTCAGCGCGCGCTTCTCAAAGTCGCTGGCGTCGACGCCCATGCCCACCTTGCGGTTGCTGATCTTCAGAATCGACCGCTTCTGCGTCTGGTGGTTCTTGATCTCGATCTGCGCAAACCGCCAGAACTTGCCGTGCTTGGCGTATCCGCTGATCTCCGACGTCTTCAGCAGCTCGGCTTTGCGGTCGTAGTACTCGATCTTCACGGCGTTCATGTAGCCCTTGTCCATCCACACCAACTGGCGCGAGTAGCCGCTTTTGTAGGTCGGCACGCGCTCGATGACCCAGCAGTCCCGGCCGGCGACCTTCTCCTCTTTGACGAGCTTGTAGGTGAACTTCTCGATCTCCTGCGACCCCAGGTCCTCGTACGCAAACTCGCTGCCCATAAACGAGCCCGACCGGCTGCGAGAGCTGATCCGCTTGACCTTGTTGAAGGCCGGCAGATACAGCCACTGGTCGTCGTTTTTGGTCTTGTGCGCCCAGGTCAGCATCTTGGTGCCCTTCACGTCGGCGGGCCACAGAAACGTGATGATCGAGCGATCGCCGTCACCGCTCTGCTCCAGGATGCGCATGGCGGTCTTGCGCACGACCCGATCGCCGTGTGCGTTGATCAGGATGAGCTCAGAGTCGCTGCTCTCGTCCTTGAACCCGGCGTTGGCCTTGTCGGCGCGGGTCATAATGTCGAGGCCGGTCTCGGCGTGAGCGGAATCAGGCAGCAGAAGCCCGACGGCGAAGAAGCACAAAACAGTTCTTACGAGCATGGGCGCAAATGTAGCGCGCTACCGGCTCACCGTCACCTTGGGATCGAGCAGATATCCGTCGTCGACGCGGACCAGATACTCGTCCAGGCCCATCTTTCGCAGCGTGTAGATCGCCACGTACACGCGGCCCTTGCCGGACTCGGCGCCCATGTGCTCACCGGGCCAGCCGACCTCCAACAGGTCCTCCCAGCTGTAGGGGCGCCCCGGGTGGTGCGCATGCCCGTCCAACAGCGCCAGCAAGATAAGGCGGGGCGCGCGCCGTCGGGACAGATCCAGCCGCTCCCCGGACGGCAGCATGAACACCCGCCCGCCATCTTTGACGGTCAGCACCCC
The DNA here is from genome assembly GCA_964545715.1 of uncultured Myxococcales bacterium. Lineage (GTDB taxonomy): Bacteria > Myxococcota_A > UBA9042 > CAZJHX01. The sequence continues at coordinate 29,799 of CAZJHX010000041.1, read as the reverse complement.
ATGCGGGCGCGACGCGGGCTCGCGCACATGATCCTGGCGCAGCATGGCGGCCATCTCGGCGGCGCCCGGCCGGCGGTTCGGTTGTGCCGCCAGGCCCAGCTCCAAGGCGCGCGCGACGTGCTCGGGCACCTCGTGACCGACGAGCGCCTGCGCGAGCACCGTCGACAGCGCAAACACGTCGGCCACCGGCATCACCGGCATCCCGGCCAGCACCTCGGGCGCCACGTATCCACGCGTGCCCATCGGGCGCGTGCGCGTCAGGTTGCTGTCCGCCTCCGCCGCGATGCCGAAGTCGACGAGCACCGCACCCTTGCCCGGGCTGACGATGATGTTCTGCGGCTTCACATCGCGGTGGATGACGCCCATGCCGTGCAGCGCCGCCAGCGCCTCCAGCACCTCCGCGCTGCGCGCGATGATCTCGTCGACAGTCATCACGTCGCAGGCGTGGTCGAAGCGGTCGCCGTCGACGTACTCCATGACCCCGACCAGGCGGCCGGACTCCTCGAAGAAGTCATAGCCGCGGACCAGGTGCTTGTGACGGACCGCGCGCAGGATGCGGATCTCCCGATAGAAGCGCCGTCGCACCTCTTCCGTGCACTCGGCTCGCAGAACCTTCATCGCCACCATCTGATCCAGCTGGCGATCGTGTGCCAGCCACACCAGGCTCGTCGCGCCCGAATCGATCGGGATGTCCAGCCGGTAGCGCCCGCCGTTCTGGTGGCTGCCGGTCTTGAAGTCCTGGTCGACCGCGCGCCGGTCCGGGATCTCGCCGATGCGCCCGACCATGTTCACAAAGAACGCCCGCATTACGTCCGGCTTGAGCGTCTCCATGTAGAGGCCACGCGACTCGACATAGGCCTCCGACAGCTCTGCCAGCGTCTGAAACCGCATCGCGGGCGACAGCGCCGTCGCCTTGGCGTTGGTGTGCGCCATCACCTTGGTCAGCTCTGCGTACTGGCCGTCCAGTGTGCCGGCCAACCCAGCGGCCAGCGCGGGCAGCAGCTCGCCCCAGGGCGCAAAGCTGCGCAGCATCATGTAGCAGGCGTACACGTCGGACGGCGAGGTCGGCTCAATACCCGCCGTCACCTCCGGCGCCTCGCATAGCCCCGGGCTGACCGTGATCGAGCGCGGCCGTCCTCGAACCGGGAAGTTGTGTCCCAGGCCCAGCAGCCAAGGTGTGCCGTCTGCGCTCAGAAGAAAGCTGGACCACGCCAGCGACCCGAGCGCATAAGACTGGCCTGTGCTCGGATTGGTGACGGCGTGCGCCTTGATCAGCGCGGTGTGCACCATGTTCATCATGCACATGCCCACGCCCTGCTGCGCCTTCTCGCCCGTCGACGCCAACAGCTGAAAGCCGCGCTCCAGGTCGATCTCCGCGTCGCAGTGCAGCGACAGGTACTCGATGGTGCCGATGCGCCCGCGCTCGTCGACCCGCGGGATGAGCGGATCCACCACCAACTCGTGGGCCTGGGCGATGGCGTCCAGCGCCTGACACACCATGTCTGAGTCGGCCTCCGAGTTGCCGATCAGGACCAGGCGGGGCTCCAGATCCTCCACCTCCCGGCAGGTATAGACGTCCAGCAGGCCGCGGCACCGGATGGCGCGCGGGTCCTGAAAACGCCCCAGCCAGGGACCGCCGGTCTCGCCGCTACGCCGAGTGCTAGTGGGGTGAGTCATGGATTCGTAGTGTTTCCGCGCGGCGATTTCGTCCGCTGGCAAGGAGAGCGCGCGAAGGCGGGCCCATAGGCCCGTCGAGCGCGAGTCGGCGACCTGTGCGGCAGCGACTCGACGCAGCCAGCGGGCGAAAGCGCCCGCGGAAACACTACGAATCCATGACTCACCCCGCTACGCACTCGGGTAGACTCCCAGGACTTTCAATTCGGTCACGTGCTCCTGCAGATCAGCGATAAGCTCGTCTGTCGCCCGACCCATGACGTCCACATGAAAGCGATACTCCCACGGGCGGCCCGGGATGGGGCGACTTTCCAGCTTGCACAGGTTCACCCCATGATCCGCAAACACCTTCAAAGTGTCCAACAGGGCCCCCGGTTTGTCCGCGGTGTCGTAGACCAGCGATGATTTATCCGCGGACTCCGACGGCGCGACCGTCCCGGCGGCGATCACCAGAAAGCGCGTGTAGTTCTCCGGATGGCTCTCGATCTCCTCGCGCAGTACGGTCATGCCCAGCTGCGCGGCCACCCGCTTGCCGGCGATCGCCGCGCCGTCCACGCCGCCCTCCTGCTGAATCATCATCGCGGCCCCCGCGGTGTCGTACACCTGATAGACCGTCCACTCCGGGTGGGCCCGCAGCAGCTCGTCACACTGCGCGGCCGCCTGCGGATGGGCGTAGATCTTGGTCAAATCCTCCAGCCGGGCCCCGCGATTGGCGATCAAGTTGTGCACCACCCGCAGCTTGTGCTCCCCGACCACGCTGACGTCGTACTCGCGCAGGTGGTCGAAGTTTTCGTGAATCGCCCCGCCCAGCGTGTTCTCCACCGGCACGATGCCGTACGGCGCGCGACCCGAGACGACGGCCTCAAACGTGCTGCGAAAGCTCTGGCACGGCAGGGTCGTCACGCCCGCGCCGAAGACCTGCCGGGCAGCGGCCTGGCTGAACGCCCCGTTCTCCCCTTGAAACGCGCAGCGCGCCTCCGCCGCATCCGGATCGCTGGTCACTTCGATCGGCCGCGTGGTCCGCAGATCCAGGCGCCGCCCCACGACGGGCGCGATGGTCTGCAGGTCGCGGATGAGCGCGCGCAGCTGGTCAAAGAGCAGGCTCTGAGCGCCGTCCGACAGCGCCACTTTGGGGTCGGGATGCACCTCGACGATGATGCCGTCCGCGCCCGCCGCGATCGCCGCACGCGCCATCGGCGCCACATAGGCTCGCACCCCGGTCCCGTGGCTTGGATCCACGATAATCGGCAGGTGCGTGCGCTCCCGAAGCACCGGGATGGCGTTGAGGTCCAGCGTGTTGCGCGTCGCCCGACCAAACGTGCGAATACCGCGCTCGCACAGCATCACGTTCTGGTTCGTGCCGCCCGCCAGGATGTACTCGGCGGCCTGCAGCCACTCGTCGATAGTCGCCGCGATGCCCCGCTTCAGCATCACGGGCTTGTCGATGAGAGCGCACTCCTTCAACAGCGCATAGTTCTGCATGTTGCGGGCGCCGATCTGGAGGATGTCCGAGTAGCCGGCCACCAACTCGACCTGGGCCGGGGACACCACCTCGGTGATCACCTGCAACCCGGTCAGCTCACGAGCCTGGGCCAGCAGCTTCAGCCCCTCTTCGCCGAGCCCCTGAAACGCGTACGGGGAGGTCCGCGGCTTGAAGGCGCCGCCGCGAAGCACCGTCACGCCGGCCGCGGCGCACTCCCGCGCGGTGGTCAGCAGCATGTCGCGGTTCTCGACCGAGCACGGGCCGGCCATGATCACGACCTGCTCGCCGCCGATCGACACGTCCCCCACCTGCACGACCGTCCGGTCCGGCCGCACCTCGCGACTGGCCAGCTTGTACGGCCGCCCCACACGCAACACCTGGACCACGCCCGGCATCGCCTGAAGCTCCCGCGGATCAAAGCCGGCCACGCCCAGCACAGCCAATACGGACCGCTCCGCGCCCTCGATCGGCAGCGTCTCGCACCCCAGCGCCTTCACTTTGGCCGAGACCGCCTCGATCTCCCGCGGCAGCGCATCCGGCTTCAATACGATGATCATGGCAGCCCCTTCAGCGCGGCGACCAGCGCCGCCACGTCCTCTGTCTGATGCGCGGCGGACACCGTCACCCGCAGCCGACACGTCCCGGGCGGCACCGTCGGCGGACGAATGGGTGTCGCGTGAATACCCGCCTCCAGCAGCGCCCGACCGGCCGCCAGCGCCGCCGCCTCCTCTCCTAAGATGATCGGCGCGATCGGGCTGGTCAGCGTACGCCCCAACCCATCGGACAGCTCGCCGACCCGGTCCCACAACCGACCGCGAACCACGCCGTCCGCAGCCACGTCCAGCGCAGCGCGCGCGGCCTCGATAACCGGGATCGGTAGCGCGGTGCTGAACACGTAGCTGCGCGCGGTGTTCAAAAGCCACGTCCTGCGCTGCCGCGAGCACGCGATGAAGCCGCCCTGGGCTCCGACCGCCTTGCTCAGCGTGCCGACCTGAAAGTCGACGCTGTCGCCCGTTCCCGTCGCCTCGATCAGCCCGGCGCCGGTCGCACCATAAAGCAGCGTGGCGTGGGCCTCATCCACCACCAGCGTCGCGTCGTAGCGCACCTTCAGCTCAGCCAGGGCCCGCAGCGGCGCGGCGTCTCCGTCCATGCTGAACAGCGCGTCCGTCGCGATGACCTTTCGCGACGCGGTGCTCGCCGCCAGCAGCGCCTCGAGGTGGTCCATGTCCGCGTGGCGATAGACCTGCACCGGACAGCGCGCCAGGCGGCAGCCGTCGATGATCGAAGCGTGATTCAACGCATCGCTGAAGATCTCCGTCTGCGGCGAGCCCAGCGCGCTCAAAACACCGATATTGGCCGCGTAGCCGGTCGGAAAGACCAGCGCCGCCTCCGTGCCTTTCAGCGCCGCCAGGTCCGCCTCCAAAGCCGCGTGCGCGTCGGTGTAGCCACAGATCAAGGCCGAGCCGCGTGGGCCCATCCCCCATTGCGCAGCCGCGGTCGCCGCCGCCTCACGCACCGTGGGGTGCATGGACAGGCCGAGATAGTCGTTGGAGGAAAACAGGGTTACCGGGCGCCCGGCCGCCTCCACGTGGACCGCGGATCGAGGGGACAACGGCAGGAGCCCGCGCAGGCGGTTCTTGCGCTCCAGGTCGCTCAGCGCGCGATCGACCCAGCGGCTCACGCCAGCCACCCCAGCACGACGTCCAAGTGCTCTTCGGGGACTGGATAATGCGGGATCATCGCGACCCGATCGCGGCCCCAGACGCGCTCGATGACACGCGCATTGAAGCCGGTCGACTCGTCGGCCTTCGCCGGCTCGCTCAGCACCACGCCCGCCACGGCGACACCGGCGTCGTCCAGCGTTTTCAGCGTAAGCAGGGTGTGGTTGATGGTCCCCAGCTTATCCGCGGCGACCACCAGCGTCTGAGCCTCCAGCGCCCGCGCCACGTCCAGGGCGTTGGCGTCCCAGGTCAGCGGCGCCAGCAGTCCCCCGGCCCCCTCGACCAGCGCAAGCTCGCAGTCCGCGGCGTAGTCCCGCGCCGACGCCAGCAGCGCTTTGAGCTCGATGGTGACCTGCTCTCGATCGGCAGCCACGGGAGGCGCCAGCGGGGCTTTGAGGCGCAACAACGCGGCCCGCGGCGCCTGCTGACCCGTCGCAGCAGCCAACAGCACGCCGTCCTCGACCGAGGTCGGCACGAGGTAGTCGCCAACGCCACTCTCGATCGGCTTGATGGCGCACACGGACCGCCCGGCGGCGACCAGTGCGCGCGCCAAGCCGCAGGTGACATGGGTCTTGCCCACGCCCGTGTCGGTGCCGGTGATCACAAAGAAGCGCGTCACCCCAGCACCTCCCGGATGCCGCAGTCGATGGCGTGCACCAGCGTCTCCAGCTCGGACTCGGTGATCGTCAGCGGCGGCACCAGCACGATCACGTCCCCCAGCGGCCGCAGAAACACCCCGTGCTTGCGGGCGGCCAGGCAGACCTTGACGCCGGTGCGCGCCGGCCCCGGGGCCAGCTCCACGCCGGCCATCAGGCCCAGCTGTCGGATGTCGACGACACCTGGGCGCGCACGCAGGCGCGCGAGCTTGGAGGCCAGCAACCGGGCCTTGCCGGGCACCTGCTCCACGATCTGCTCGCGCTCCAGAACGTCCAGCGTCGCCAGCGCAGCCGCCGCACCCAGCTGATTGCCGGTGTACGTGTGGCCGTGAAAGAACGTGCGCCCCGCCTCTGGCGGCCCCAGAAAGCCCTCAAACACACGCTCGGTCGTCAGCGTCGCCGCCAACGGCACGTAGCCGCCGGTCAGCCCCTTGGCCAGGCATAGGAAATCCGGCGCCACACCCTCGGTCTGGCAGCAGAACATCGCCCCGGTGCGGCCCATGCCGACGGCCACTTCGTCGAAAATGAGGAACGTGCCGGCCCGATCAGCGGCCTCGCGCACCCGCCGCAAGAACCCCGCGGGCTGGGTGAGCATGCCCGCGGCGCCTTGCAAGCCGGGCTCGATCACGATCGCGGCCAGCCGATCGCCGTGCTCGGCGGCAAGCGCGATCAGGTCGTCGGGCGTGGGCGCGGTGATCGTGTCGAACAGCAGCTTGCCGTAGACCTGATGAAACAGCGCGATGCCGCCCACCGACACGCTGCCGATCGTGTCCCCGTGATACGCGTTGCCAAGCGTCAGAAAGACGCCCCGCTCTTCGGCCCCGTTTTGCTGGTGGTACTGAAACGCCATCTTCAGCGCCGCCTCGACCGCGGTCGACCCGTTGTCGGAGAAGAAGACCCGGCTCAGCGGCTCGGGCGCCAGCTCCACAAGTCGTCGCGCCAGGCGAACCGCCGGCGCGCTGGCGTTGCCCAGAAAGGTGGAGTGCGCCACCTTGTCCAGCTGCGCTTTGACCGCCGCGTCGATCTCGGGCCGGCGGTGCCCGATCAGGTTGCACCAAAGCGAGCTGACGCCGTCCAGAAGGCGTCGCCCGTCCGCGTTGATCAGCGTGTGGCGCTCAGCGGCCACGATCATGAGCGGGTCTTCGTCGCCATAGACCGAGTGGGGCGTAAACGGGTGCCAGACGTGGGCGCGATCCCACGCCGTCAGCTGCTTGAGATCCTCAGTCATGCGGCGACGATCTCAGCGACCCGGAACCCGGCTGCCTCGATCATCGCGACGTCCTTGTCGCATCCCTGTCCGTCCGTGGTGAGGTAGCCCGACGCAAAGATCGAGTTGGCTGGGTACAGCGCCAGCGACTGCATGGTCTGCAGCACCGCCTCACGCCCGCCCGCCACTCGGATATCCGCCTCCGGGTTGACCAGGCGGAACATCGCCAGCGCCCGCAGGCAGTCCGCCGGCGGCGTCTTGGTCTGATCGGACAACGGCGTCCCGGGCCTGGGATCCAGAAAGTTGATCGGGATGGACGCCACACGCAGCTCGCGCAGCTCAAACGCCATGTCGACGCGGTCCTGCAGCCCCTCGCCCATGCCGATGATGCCGCCGCAGCACGCCTGCATGCCTGCCGCCGTCGCCGCCCGGACGGTCGCGATCCGATCGTCGTAGTCGTGTGTGCTGACGACCTTGTCAAAGTGCCGCCGCGACGTCTCCAGGTTGTGGTTGAAGCGATCGACGCCCGCACCCGCCAATGTGGTGGCCTGCTCGGGTGTCAGCAGCCCCAACGAGGTGCAGATCGACAGCCCCATCTCGCTTTTGATACGCCGCACCGCCTCGCAAACCGTGTCCAGCTCAGCGCTGGAGGGGCCACGCGTAGCCGTAACCATGCAGTACGTCACCGCGCCCATCGACCGCGCCCGGCGCGCACCGGCCACCAACTCGTCGACCGTCTGCATACGATAGCGCTCGACGCCGGAGTCCGCTTTGAGCGATTGACTGCAAAAGCCGCAGTCCTCGGGACACACGCCGCTCTTGGCGTTTTGCAGCACATGCACGCGCACGTCGCGCCCGTGATGATGGCGCCGCACCTTGAAGGCGGCGTCCAGCACCTGGAGCAGCTCGTCGTCCGAGCTGCAAAGGACAGCCATCGCCTCATCGGGCGATGGAGGATTGCCCGCCAGGGCATTGTCAGCCAGTCGATGCCAGTTCACGGCGCGCACGATAGCACCGCGTCACGACTAGTTGCACGCATCTCCGATCCCGTCGTTGTTCAAGTCCAACTGGTCGGGGTTGGCGATCGTGGGGCAGTTGTCGCAGACGTCGCCGAGGCCGTCCTTGTCCTGGTCCTCCTGGCCGTTGTTGGCTATTAGCGGGCACACGTCGCAGAGATCGCCGTACTTGTCCCCGTCGCTGTTGGGCTGCTCGGGATCCTCAATGTCCGGGCACGTGTCGCATGCATCGCCGAAGCCGTCGCCGTCGGTGTCTTTCTGCTCCGGATCCACGTGGTCTTTGCACTTGTCGCATGCGTTGCCGACGCCGTCCTTGTCGTTGTCCTCCTGGTCCGGGTTCGCCGTGGCTTCGCAGTTGTCGCAGTCATCGGAGACACCGTCGCCATCCTTGTCCGGCCCCGTTGTGATGCCGCCGCCGGGACACGGATCGCACGCGTCGCCTAGACCGTCATCGTCGCTATCCTTCTGATCGGCGTTGGGCGTCGTCGGGCAGTTGTCCCCCGGCTCATCGACGCCGTCGTTGTCCTGATCGGTATCGCAGGCGTCTCCGACGTTGTCATCGTCGTCGTCTTCCTGTCCCTTGTTGGCATCTTTGGGGCAGTTGTCGCAGGCGTCGGGTAGTCCGTCTTCGTCCTGGTCAGCGCCGTCGTCCTCTTTGTCAGGGCATTTGTCGCAGGCATCGCCGATGCCATCGTCGTCACCATCCTTCTGCTCGGGGTTGGCGTTGAGAAGGCAGTTGTCTTCTTCATCGTCGACCGAGTCGCCATCGGCGTCCGGATCGCAGCGATTGCCGAGTCCGTCCTGATCAAAATCGAGCTGCGGCGCGTTCGGCGTTTCTATGCAGTTGTCGCATTTGTCGCCGCGGCCGTCCTTGTCCTTGTCCTTCTGGTCCTCATCGGTGACGTCGGGGCACTTGTCACACGCGTCGCCGAACGTGTCCTGGTCACTGTTGTTCTGGAGGGTGTTGGAATCTTCGGGACAGATGTCGCACAGGTCGCCCACCCCGTCCTGATCCTCGTCCTTCTGATCGGGATTCTCCAGTTTGTCGCAGTTGTCGCACGCGTCGCCCGCCCCGTCCTTGTCCCCGTCCTTCTGGTCCTCGTTGGCGTCGAACTTACAGTTGTCGTCGTCGTCCGCATGGCCGTCGTTGTCGTTGTCGTTGTCACACGCGTTGCCCACGCCGTCCTTGTCGGTGTCGGCCTGATCGTCGTTCTTGGAGTCCGTGCAGTTGTCACAGGCGTCGCCCAGGGTATCGCCGTCCACGTTCGCCTGATCCGCGTTGGCGACCTGCACGCAGTTGTCCCGAAAGTCCGGCACCCCGTCCGCGTCGACATCCGATACCAACGACGTCGGACCATCCTCATCACTGCATGCGGTCAGCAGCAGCGCAGCTATCATCAGCCCTCGTATCATTCGAACCCTCCGTGACGACCCTCGCCGGCGGCAAAACGCGTCGCCCCCGCCAGGCTCTCAGACTGCAATACTCGCACGCCACCGGCAAACTCATTGGCCAACGCGGCCGCCAGGTCCACGCCCTCCTGAGCGTAGGCGCTGGCCCGATCCGCGCGCATGCAGCCCTGAGGAAAGGCCGCTATCTGCGCCGCCAGCGCCTCCGCCTCGGCGCGCGCGGTACCGCTGGGCACCACCCGGTTGGCCAGGCCCAGCTTCAGCGCCTCGTCCGCGCTGACGGGCCGCCCCGTGAGAATCAGATCCATCGCACGACTGCGGCCGATCAGGCGCGGTAGGCGTATCGTCCCGCCATCGATAAGCGGCACGCCGAAGCGGCGGCAGAAGACGCCGAAGATCGCGTCCTCCTCGGCCACGCGCAGGTCGCACCACAGCGCCAGCTCCAGCCCACCGGCCACCGCGTACCCGGCCACAGCGGCGATCACCGGCTTGCTCAGCACCATACGCGTCGGCCCCATCGGTCCATCTCCGTCGGCGCCGATCCGGTTGCCCCTGCCCTCGGCGATGGCCTTGAGATCCGCACCCGCACAGAAGTTGCCGTGCTCGCCGAACAAAACAGCCACGCGCGCCTCGTCATCCGCCTCAAACGCTCTGAAGGCGTCCGCCAACGCCAGCGCCGTATCCCGGTCGACGGCGTTGCGACGCTCGGGACGGTCGATGATGACCGTGGTGACGTATCCGCTCTTCTCGATTCGTACGCTCATGGTGGTGACCCTACCGTTAAATTCCCCTCGACTTACCGCGGTTTTTCGGGTTCTCTGCGACCCTCATGACCGATGAGTTCGAGGGACTGCAGGCCCGCATCGCCACGCATGTGGCGCGGCAGACCGGTCTGCCGGTGCAGGTTGGGCGCATCAAGGCGCTGATCGGCGGCGCATGCCAGGACAACCTGCGCATCGAGCTCACTGTAGGCGGCGAGCCCCGGCGCGTGGTGCTGCGGCAGGACGCGGTCTCCTCGATCAAGGGCAGCATCAGCCGCGCAACCGAGTTTCCTGTCATCGGGGCCGCGGTCAGCGCCGGTGTGGCGACCCCCGCCGCAAGCTGGCTGTGGGACAGTGAGCACGGCAACGGCTACTTCATGGACTTTGCGCCGGGCGTGGCCATCGGCCGCCACATCGTGCGCAACCCCGAGCTGACTCAGACCCGCGACCGCCTGCCCGATCAGCTGGCCGAGCAGCTGGCCCGCATCCACACCGTGACGCCACAGACGCATCCCGACCTGCCGATCGGCGCGCTGTGCACACATTTTGACGGCGATCCGGTCGCCTCGGCGCTGCGCGGTATCCGCGTCATGTTCGAGGAGATGGTCGAGCCGCACCCCGCGCTGGAGCTGGCGTACAGCTGGCTGCGAGACAACCCGCCGCAGGTCGACGAGACCGTGCTGGTTCACGGCGACTTTCGCACCGGCAACTTCCTGGTCGACGCCGACGGCCTGAACGCCGTGCTGGACTGGGAGTTTGCGCACTGGGGCGCGCCCGAAGAGGACATCGCCTGGCTCTGCGTACGCGACTGGCGCTTCGGGCAGCTCAACAAGCCCGTCGGCGGCTTTGCTCAGCGGAAGGACTTCTACGAGGCCTACGAACAACACAGCGGCCGCACCGTGCGCCCCGCCGACGTCCTTTACTGGGAGGTCTTCGGCAACGTGCGCTGGGCTGCCGGCTGCGTGTACCAGGGCGAGCGCTACCTCAGCGGCGCCCAAAAGGATATCGAGCTCATCGCCATCGCGCGCCGTAGCGCCGAGATGGAGTACGAGGCGCTGCGACTCATAGAGAAGGGAGTGTGACGAAGATGCAGGATCGACCCGACAAAGCGACGCTGATGGACGCGGTTGCTGAGTTTCTGACCGAGGAGGTGCGGCCGCAGATCGCCGACAAAGCGCTGAGCTTTCGCTGCCTGATCACGGCCAACCTGGCCAGCATCGTGGCCCGCGAGATCCGCACCGAGCACAACCACAACGCCGCGCAGATGCGGCGGCTCAGCGCGCTGCTGCCCGAGGTCGACCTGAGCGCGACCCAAGAGGCGGAGACCACGGATCGTCATGCCGCCATCCGCGCGCTGAATCATGCCCTGGTCGCGAAGATCAAAGCCGGCGACTTTGACGAGCGCCAGCAGGCGGCCGTCTGGAGCCACGTGAACGAGACCCTGCGCGAGAAGCTGTCGGTCATCAACCCGCGCTTTGTGACGACGCCCGACATCTCCTGATTTGAGGAGGCCTCATGAACTTCCAGCTCTCCGACGATCTGTCGGCGCTGCGCGGACGCGTGCGCGCCTTTGTGGACACCCACGTCCTGCCTCACGAGGAGGCGATCATCCTCGAGGACCAGCACGGGCGGTACGACACGCTGCGCACGCTGCAGGGGCTGGCCAGGGCGCAGGGGCTGTGGACGCCGCATCTGCCGACGGAGTTCGGCGGGCTGGGCCTGGGGATCATGGGCATGTGCGTGCTGTTTCGGGAGATGGGCCGGTCGCCGGTCGGCGCGCGCGTCTTCAACTGCGACGCGCCGGACCAGGGCAACATGGACGTGCTGCTGACGACGGCCAGCGACGCGGTGAAGCAGCGCTGGCTCAAGCCGCTGTGCGACGGCGAGATCACCAGCGGCTTTGCCATGACGGAGCCCGCACCGGGTGCCGGCGCCGATCCCAGCAACCTGCTCACGCGCGGCGAGCGTGACGGGGACGACTGGGTCATCAATGGGCACAAGTGGTTCACCACCGGAGGCGACGCGGCGTCTTTCTTGATCGTGATGGCGCGCACCAGCGACGACCGCAGAACCGGCGCCAGCATGTTCATCGTGGACCGCCACGCCGAGGGCGTCGAGCTGGTCCGCAACGTGCGCGTCATGGCCGAGGACCTGCTGGCCCACCGCGAGGCCGAGTTCAAGTTTCACAACGTACGCGTGACGGCAGACGCCCTGCTGCTGGGCGAGGGCCAGGGCTTCAGCATCGCCCAGCGCCGCCTGGTGCCCGCGCGCCTGACCCACTGCATGCGCTGGCTGGGCCTGGCGGACCGCACACTGGACCTGTGCCGCGACTACATCACAACCCGCCGCGCCTTCGGCAAGACCCTGGTAGAGCACCAGCTGATCCAAAAGAAGATCGCGGACGCCGCCAGCCGCATCCACGCCGGCAACCTGATGACCTTTCACTGCGCCTCGATGATCGAGGCCGGCCAGGCCAAAGAGGCCCGCCCCTACTCCTCCATGGCCAAAAACCACTGCGCCAACATGCTGTGCGATGTGCTGGACGACGCCATCCAGATGCACGGCGCCCTGGGCTACAGCGAGGACATGCCGTTCTCGCGGTGGTATCGCAGCGCACGCGCGGGCCGCCTGGCCGACGGCCCCGACGAGGTTCACACCATGGTTGTTGCGCGGGACTTCCTCCGAGGCCGACTGAACCTTCTGGTGTGACTCGCACCTGATTCGCGCTTGAGGGTACGCGCTGCGCCCATTGGGCGTCGAGCGGAGGGCGCCAACACAAGCCCGCTCCGAACAGGCGCGCGCCGGTTCTCCACTACCGTTTCGTTGCCAGACTGCCCTTCTTGCCCGCAAAGCAAGAGACGTAATAGAGGCCAACTTCGGCTCGACTTCAAGACCTGGGGTGGGGCTCGAAAAGGGGCCGGATGCAAGCTCACTGTTGGGCGGCGGCGAAGGCATCACGGATTGGAGCGTGATGAGCGATCACCTGCACCTCATTGTGGAGGCCGGCCAGGCGCGGGATTTGTCCAGGGCCATGCAGTCACCATCCGGGTGGCCAGGGGGCTGAACCGGGTCTGGCGGCGCAAGGGCAAAGTCTTCGGCAGCCGCTATCACGCGGGCGTTGACCACACCGATGGAGGTCCGCCGGGCTCTTGCCTACGTGCTGAACAATGCGCGGCGGCATGCGGCGCAGGGCGGCCACACGTACGCGGAGGGGTGGGTGGACCCGTTCTCCAGCGCGCCGGTGTTCGAGGCGTGGAAGAACCGTCCGCCGCCTACGGGTCAGGACGTGCTGGAGAGACCGCGTGCGGCGCCTAAGACGTGGCTACGCCGAACGGGTGGCGCCGACACGGGCGCCTGGTGGTTAGCGAAGTCCCGCGCGCTTAGTCGCAGATCGGGTCGGAGCCGGGCGCCTTCGGGATGTTGATGCAGTTGATCGGCGTGGCGCCGTTCGTGCCGCAGAAGTCGTCCGTGCAGTAGTTGCCGTCGTCGCAGTCCGCGTCCACATCGCAGCCCGGGCACGGGTCCTGCTGGGTGAAGATGCAGCCGTCGACCGGGTCGCAGGTGTCGATCGTGCACACATCGAAGTCGTTGCACTTGTTGATGATGTACACGCACTGGCCTTCCTCGCAGTCCTCGGACGTGCAGAGGTCGCCGTCGTCGCAGACCGGATCGCCCTCGGGCGTGTCGACGCAGCCCGCGTAGTTGCCGGCCGGGAAGTTCTTGAAGACGCACTCACCGCTGGTGGGATCGCAGAAGTCGATCGTCTTGGGATCGCCGTCGTCGCACTTGGTCAGGGCGATGGTGCACTGACCGAGCGGCGTGCAGCTGCCGGTGTAACACGCGTTGGCGTCGTTGACCGGGCAGTCGTCGTCGGTGGCGCACGTGATGCCGCCGCACGTCAGGTCGAGGTGCGGGTTGCAGAACGGAATCTCCTCAGTGCAGAAGGCCGAGCCGTTCTGAGTGCACGGGTTGTCGTCGATGCACTCGATCTTGGTGTGCTCGCACAAGCCGTTGTTGCAGCGGTTCGTCGTGCAGAACGCGTTGTCAGAGCATTGGACGTCGTTCTGGCACTCGACGTAGTTGCACTCGGGGCTCTTGACCGGCAGGTAGAAGCACTTGCCGTCCTTGTCGCAGAGATCCAGGGTACAGTCCTCACCGTTCTTGCCCGACGTGTCGCCGTCCTCACAGTCAACCGCCACGGTCAGCTGCTCGCAGGCCTTACAGCCCGGCACGGCGATGTGCTGGCACTGCGCCGTCGCGGTGTTGCACTTGTCGGTGTGACACAGCGAGAAGGTCTCGCAGTCCGAGTCCTTTGAGCAGCCCTGGCAGTCGGGGATCGCCGTAAAGACACAGCCGCTGGCCGGGTCGCAGCTGTCGATGGTGCACGGGTCGCTGTCGTTGCACTGAACGGTCGCGTACACGCACACGCCGCCGGTGCAGTCGTTGTCGTTGCAGGCGTCGCCGTCGTCGCAGTGGACCTCGTCGGTGCACGGCGACACAACCGGCTCGGTCACCGGCAGGCTCTTGCAGGTGCCGTCACTGTCGTCGCAGTACTCCAGCGTGAGGTTGTTGCCGTCACCCGGGCACACGACCGGCGTGATCTCACAGACGTTCCCTGCCGTGCACTTGCCCGGCACGCACGGATAGCCCGTGTCGCAGTCCTTGTCGGTGGCGCACACCGCAGCGCACTCCACGTCGGGCAGCAGGTTGCAGCCCGTGCTCTGGTCGCAGTCCGGCGCGCCGACGCCGCCCTCTTCCTCGACATCGCCGGTCTCCGCGCTCTGAATCGTGCAGGACTTGCCGTCCTGGCACAGCACCGGGTTGGTCTGGCAGAAGCCGTCGACACAACGCTCCCAGGTGCAGGCGTTGGAGTCCGTGCAGTCGATGTCCTTGGTGCAGGACGTCTTGCCGCAGTTCAAGTCATAGACGTTGGTACAGAAACCGTTGTCTGTGTTGCAGGTGTCGACCGTGCAGGAGTCGCTGTCATCACACTTGGCGTCCGCGTCCGCCTGGCTCTCGCCGTCCAGCAGCTCGCAGCCCTTGTTGCAGCCTGCGATCGCGCTGAACTTGCAGCCGGTGATCTCGTCACACGCATCGACCGTGCAGTTGGCGTTGTCGTCGCAGACCTTGGCCACGTAAATGCAGCTGCCGTTGGCGGCACACAAGTGCTCCAGGCACTCGTTGCCGTTCTCACAGTCCTGATCGTTGCTGCAGCCAGTCCAACCCGGCTTGGCCACCACGCCGCACTCACCCGTGTACGCGTCGCAGAAGTCCTGCGTATCCGGCAGCCCGTCGTTGCAGGCCTTCTGCTGGATGGTGCAGACGCCGGCGTCGCAGACACCGACCAGGCACGGGGCCTTGGTGTCGCAGTCCGCGTCCACCGTACAGGCCTCGCTGCAGTTGACGATCGGCGCGAAGTCACAGCCGTCGCTGGCGTTGCAGGTGTGATCCGTCGTGCAGGCCAGGCCGTCGACGCAATCCACCTTCTCCCAGAAGCAGGTCAAGCTGGCCGGGTCGCAACGATCAACCGTGCACGCGTCGTCGTCGAAGCAGTCCATGTCGCCGATGCAGGCCAACGGACACTCGGCGATGTTGGTCTCGGTCGCCGGCTGGTTGCTGCACGCCGGGACCGTGTTGCCCTCTTCGTCGACCGCGTCGAAGTCACAGAAGTCGAGCGTGCACGGATCCAGGTCACCGCACAGGTTGTTGGTCGTGCAGGGTCCGGTCGCTCCGCAG
The DNA here is from genome assembly GCA_964545715.1 of uncultured Myxococcales bacterium. Taxonomy (GTDB): domain Bacteria; phylum Myxococcota_A; class UBA9042; genus CAZJHX01. The sequence continues at coordinate 14,138 of CAZJHX010000041.1, read as the reverse complement.
CCCGACAGCGTGACGTCGATCTTGTACTCGCAGAACTGGTACGCCTCGTTGCAGGTGTCGATCGTGCAGTCGATGCCGTCGTCACAGGCCTCCTTGATGAGGTTGGACGGCAGCGCCGGGTCACAACCAACACAGTCCGGAATCTCCAGGTACTTACACTTCTTGGAGCCCTGGTCGCACACGCCGTACTGACACGGCTCGGGCGGCACGCAGTCACCGTTGTTGGCGCACGGCAGGCAGTTCTGTTTGGAGTCGAACTCACAGTTGCCGCCGTCACAGGTGTCGTCCGTGCAGGCGTCGCCGTCGTCGCACTCCTCGTCAGCCGCACAGCCTACGCAGCCCTCGATCGGAATGTACTGGCACGTCTCGGTCGCGCCGTTGCAGCTGTCCGCTGTGCACGGGTTGAAGTCCTGGCAGGGTATGACGTTCTGCGTGCAGGCCCCCGCGGCGCACTTCGGCGGCGCGCACGACGCGATCCCCAGGTCCGGGCAGTCGTCGTTGGTCTTGCAGGTACCGACGCACGCGGGATCCGGAATGTAGGTGCACTTACCCGTCAGCGGGTTGCAGACGTCATACGTGCAGTCGTCGAAGTCCGTGCAATAGGTCGGGTACACGGCGTCCTCATCGTCCGGCGGGATCGCGTCGATCAGCTGGATCTCGCAGACGCCGCCCGCGCCACACTTGCTGGCGTAGCACAGGTCGGCCGAGTCGCAGTCCGCGTCGCTCACGCACGGCGCCGAGCAGTCGAAGTTCGTGTTGAACTCGCAGCCATAACCCTCGATGCACTCGCCGTTGAAGAACTGGCAGCCCTTGTCGGACTGGCAGATCACCTGGTTGTGCTGGCACTCACCGATCGGCAGGCACTCATCGCGCGTACAGTTGAGGTCGTCGATGCACTCACTGTCCAGGCTGCAGTACACCTTGGGACAGTCGTCCACCGGCTCGTAGATGCACTTGCCGAAGACACACGCATCACTGGTGCACGCGTTGTCGTCGTTGCAGTCCGAGGTGGCAGCGCACTTCGGCGGGTCACAGCTGTCGTCAGCCTTCTCGTAGAAGCAGCCGGTCGCCGGGTCGCAGCTGTCGGTCGTGCACGAGTTGTAGTCGTTGCAGTTGCGCGGCTCGTACTGGCAGACGGCGCCCGTATCCAGCGGCGCGCAGGCCGCGAAGACACACTTGTCGCCGATATCGCAGTCCGCCTCGACCTTGCAGTCCTGACCCAGGCCGGCGCACTCCGCGTCCGCCACGTTGTTGCAGCCGCCGTCCGACGGGTGGCAGTAGTCCTGCGTGCACGCGTCGCTGTCGTTGCAATCGACCGGCAGGAAGAAGCAGTTGTTGGTCTCGAGCTCGCAGGCGTCCACCGTGCAGAGGTTGTCATCGTCGCAGTCGGTGTCCTCATCGCAACCCGTGTCGCAGTCGATCTGACCGTCGCCGTCCAGGTCACCCGCCGTACGGAACTGGCAGCCATCCGTCGGGATGCACTGGTCGAAGGTGCAGATGTTGGCGTCGTGGCAGACCTTGGGTGACCACACGCATTTGCCCTGGTCGCCCGGCGCGGGCTTGTCGCAGTTGCCGACCGCGCAGAAGTTCAGCACGCCGGTCTGGATGGCGGCCGGGTGGAACTGCGGCAGGCAGTCCAGGTCGCTGTTGCACGTCACGCAGTCCGGGTCCGGGTCCCAGATGCAGACGTCCGAGTCCGGGTGGCAGCTGTCGGTCGTACACGGATCCTGGTCGTCGCACAGAGAGTCGTCGCCGAAGCACTTCTCAGCGCAGCCGGGGATCTTGTCGTAGCGGCACTCCAGCGTGTTCGGGTCGCACCCGTCGATGGTGCAGCAGATGCCGTCATCGCAGTCCATCGGCGCGATCACGCACTTGCCGAAGAGGCACAGGTCCGCGGTACAGCCGTTGTTGTCGTCGCACTCACCGTTGTTCTGGCAGGCCTCACCGCACTGCTGCGGCGCAATCGCGACATTCACGCAGCCCTCGTTGCTGGCCAGCAGCGGGTTGCAGTAATCGTCTGTGCAGTCGTTGCCGTCGTCGCACGCCTTCTTCACGTTGGTGCAGGCGCCCGTCAGCGGGTTGCACGAATCGGCCGTGCACTGGTTGTTGTCGCTGCACGTCTTGGCGGTGTACTCGCAGTCGCCCGAGGTCGAGTTGCACGCATCCGTCGTACACACGTTCTGGTCGTCGCAGTCCTTCACGACGGCCTTGCAGCCGCCGGTGGTCGCGTCACAGAACTCGATCGTGCACTCGTCACCATCGTCGCAGTTGATTGGAGTGTTCTCGCACTTGCCCTCGGCGTTGCACGTGTCCTGCGTGCACTTGTTGCCGTCGCTGCACTGCAGCCCGTCGAAGACGCAGTCGCCGGTGCCCTGGTCGCAGCTGTCGATGGTGCACGGGTTGATGTCGTCGCACGTCTTGATCGTATCCACGCACTCACCGGTCTGCGGGTTGCAGTAGTTCAGTGTGCAGTTGTTGCCGTCATCGCAGCTCTTGGCCGCGAACTCGCACTCGCCGGTCTCCGGGTTGCAGGCGTCCGCTGTGCAGGGCAGGCCGTCGCTGCAAGCCAGGCCGGTGCTCTCACACGCGCCGGTACCCGGGTTGCAGATGTCTACGGTGCAGACGTCGCCGTCGCTGCAGTCAATCGGGTTGCCAACGCAGCCCTCGCCGGTCACGCACGTGTCGGTGGTGCACGGATCGTCGTCGTTGCAGATGACGCCCAGGTTCGTGCACGTGCCGTCCAGGTTGGAGCAGCTGTCGATGGTGCACTCGTCGTCGTCGTCGCAGCTCTTGACCTCTTGCACGCAGCCGCCCTTCGCGGGGTCACAGCTGTCGATGGTGCACGGGCTGCCGTCCTCGCACAGGTTGATGCCGGCAGCGGGATCGAACTTCGGCCCGGTGACGCACGAGAACTCGCCCGGCACCGTCGGGTGAGGCTGGCCCAGGTCACAGTTGGCGACCGAGCAGGCCTGGCCCTCGATGGCCAGCGAGCAGTCCGAGTCGACTTTGCAGTTGTAAACGCACTCCGCGATAACCGCATGCTGGCAGCCACCCGCCGCCGGGTCACAGCTGTCCGCGGTGCAGGCGTTGGTGTCGTCGCACGGGTTCGCCACTTGCTGGCAGTCGCCGTTGGCGCAGAAGCCCAGGGTGCAGGGATCGCCGTCCTCGCAGGCCTTCGGGTTGTACTTGCAGACCTTGCCGGTCGGCGAGTTGACGCAGACGTCGTTTGTGCAGGAGTCGCTGTCGTCGCACTCGCTGTCCTGCTCGCATGAGCAGACCGTGTTGGGGATCAGCGTGTGGATGCAGCCCAGTGACTCGTGGCAGCTGTCGATGGTGCAGACCTTCTCGGCGCCCGTGGAGTCGTAGTCGGTGCAGTCCTTGGGCAAGTTCAAGCAGCCGGTCGCCGGCGTGCAGGTGTCCTCGGTGCACGGGCTGGAGTCGGTGCAAATCTTCGGGGTGTTCGTGCAGCCGACGCCCGGGTTGCAGCCGTCGATGGTGCAGTCGTTACCGTCGTTGCAGTTGATCGGCGCGTGGAAGCAGCCCGAGTCTGCGACGCAGCCATCCGTGGTGCACGCGTCGGAGTCATCGCAGCTGACCGGCGAGTTGATGCAGCCCACCTTCGGGTCACAGACGTCGACGGAGCATGCCGACGTGTCGTCGCAGTCCAGCGGCTTCTGCACGCAGAACCCGGTGACCGGGTCACAGCTGTCCTCGGAGCACGCGTTGCCGTCGTCGCAGGTCTTGGTCACGAACACGCAGCCCGTCTCTGGGTTGCAGGAGTCGATCGTGCACGGGTTGGAGTCGTCGCAGGTGACGGTGCCGTGGGCGCCCCGGGTGATCTCCTCGCCCCCGTCCGTGGTGCCCGCGTTCGGGTCGGCGCACGTGGCCGTGTAGCCGCAGCCGTCGACCGTCTGCGGGTCACACAGGTCGGTGGTGCACTTGCTGCTGTCGTCGCAGTCCCTCTTCAGGTACACGCAGCCGTCCTCCTCGTCGCACAGGGAGGTCCCGGACTCGTCCTCTTCGACAGTGCACGGGTTGTCGTCGTTGCAGTCGATGGCCGAGTAGGTGCACGCGCCGGTCGCCGGGTCGCAGGTGTCGGTGGTGCACGCGTTGCCGTCTGAGCAGTCCTGGCTGAAGTTCTGGCAGCCCTCGCTCGGGTTGCAGATGTCGAACGTGCACTCGTTGTTGTCCTCGCAGCCGTAAACGAACGTGCAGTCCGTGATCTGGTTGCAGGTGTCGTTTGTGCACGGGTCGCCGTCGTTGCACGTCTTCTGTACGTGGACGCAGTTACCGTTGCCGGCGCAGGTGTCCTCGGTGCAGATGTCGTCGTCCGCGCAGTCCTTGTCGGGGAACTGGCAGCCGGCGATCGGGTTGCACTGGTCCAGCGTGCACGGGTTGCCGTCGGTGCAGGAGATGACGATGTTTTTGCAGCCCCCGCCGATGCACGCGTCCGTGGTGCACGCGCTCTTGTCGTCGCAGTCCGCGGCCGTCTTGCAGCCGACCGGGCCGTTGGGCGGGCAGTTCTGAATCGGCGTGTTGAAGCAGCCGGTCAGGAAGTGGCACTGGTCCTGACTGCAGTAGACGCCGTCCGCGCAGTTGATCTTGTTGTTGGTGCAGCCCGTCGCCGGGTCGCACAGGTCGACAGTGCAGACCGAGTTGTCGTTGCAGTCCACGGGCGCCGTCTCGCATTGCGCGCCCTTCACACCCTGGCCGTCGGCCACGATTGAGCAGGAATCCACGGTGCAGGCGTTGCCGTCGCTGCAGTCCTTGTCCGTGTTCACGCAGCCGCTGGCCGGGTCGCAGGTGTCATCGGTGCAGAGGTTCGGGTCGTTGCCGTCCACGAAGTCCGTGCAGTCCGTGGGCGTGTGACTGCAGCCCAGGCTGGCCTCCTCGCATGCGTCCACCGTGCACGGGTTGCTGTCGTCGCACTTGTTGGCAAAGACACAGCCGGTCGCCGGAGCGCAGCTGTCCAGGGTGCACTGGCTGTTGTCGTCGCAGACGATACCCTCGTTCTGGCACTGGCCGTCCTCAGCCTTGCAGGTGTCGTTTGTGCACGCGTTGCTGTCGTCGCAGTCGACCGGGGTGTTGGCGCATGTCGCGATCAGATCGCCCGCGGCGTTGGGCACGCCGTGGCAGGAGTCGACCGTGCACAGCTTGCCGTCGCCGCAATCGATGGCGGGCTCGTTGGAGCAGCCGGCCACCTTGTCACAGCTGTCCGTCGTGCAGACGTCTTTGTCATCACAGTCGCCGCCGGTGTTGACGCAGCCGATCGACGGCTCGCACAGGTCGGTGGTGCAGGCGTTGAGGTCGTCGCAGTTCAGCGCCTCAAACTCGCAGATGCCCGTGACGGCGTTGCAGGAGTCGGCGGTGCACTTCTGGTTGTCGTCGCACACGACAGGCTCCAGCAGGCAGCCCAGGGCGCTGTCGCAGAAGTCGATGGTGCACGGGTCGTTGTCGTTGCAGACCACGTCGCCCTGCGCACAGACGTTGGTAGCGGGGTCGCATACGCTGAGGGTGCAGGCGTCACCGTCGTCGCACTCGGCGTTGGTGCCGCCCGGGCACTCGCAGGTGGCCAGCTTCACGTTCTGGCAGCCGCCGACCGGGTCGCACAGCTCTTTGGTGCACGGGATCTCGTCGTCACACTCTTTGGCGATGTCCAGCGGCTCGGCGACGCAGCCCTTCTTGGGATCACAGCTGTCCAGCGTGCAGGCGTTGCCGTCGTCGCACTCGATGATGCCGTGCGTGCAGATGCCGGTCGCCGTGTCGCAGCCGTCCTTCGTGCAGAAGTCGCCGTCGTTGCAGTTTTTGTCGTTGAACAGGCAGCCGACGGCCGGCAGGCAGGCGTTGACCGTGCAGGAGTTGCCGTCGTCACACAGGATCTGCGTGTAGGAGCAGGCGAGCAGCGCGTCGCAGTCGTCCTGGGTGCAGGCGTTGCCGTCGTCGCACTTGGAGTCGTCGGAGCAGCCCGTCTCGGAGTCGCAAGATGCGAAGGTGCCACGGGGGGACTCCAGTCACGCCAAGATGGCGT